>NZ_QKZG01000002.1:0-658027 GCF_003254125.1 Pseudomonas sp. 478 | reverse complement strand
AATCTCCCACGGTCTGTACTGCGTCAACAGTCAGAATCGAGCCTTGTCCCTCCTCCTCCCTTCAAGTCCTACCATACAAGCGAGCCTGCTCGCGATAGCGTCTGGTCAGCCAACATTGATGTTGAATGTAAGACCGCTATCGCGAGCAGGCTCGCTCCCACAGGTTCTGCGCCTCAACACAGATCGATCATCAGACGCTAGCCACCTGAACCACCGGCCTGCGCTCCAGATTCAAGGCCAACACGCTGACCAGCACCACCAGCGCTCCCGCAACGATCATCAACGTCGGCCGCTCGCCCATTGCAAAAGAGGCAATTGCCATGGCGGTCGGTGGAATCAGATACAGCGTCATCGTCGCGCGGCTCAAATCCACATGAGTCAGCACATAGGCCCAGGCGAGATACGCCAGGGCACTTGGGAAAATGCCCAGCCCGATGACCGCAAGCTGCACTTCAACTGGAGCGGTGATGACCTGGCTCACCAGTCCCGGGAGATAAACCAACAGCAGCAGCGTCCCGAACCAAACCGTGTAACACACCAATGTCAGCCCGTCGTAGCGCCGCGAGTAATGCTTCTGCAAGGCAAAGTAAAAACTCCATGACACCGCCGCTAACACAATCAGCCATCCATGGGCGTCGATGCTCCCCAATCCGTGGTCACCGGCCACCACCATCACCACGCCGATCAATCCCAGAAAAACGCAGCCCCAGCGCCACACGCTCACCCGGTCCTTGAACACGAAACGCGCCAGCAACGTGCTGAACAACGGCGTTGATTGCGCCAACACACTCGAGGCTCCGGCGCTGATACTTTGCTGGCCGAAATTCAACGCGACATGGTGCAGGCTCACGGCAAAAAATCCGAGCGCGAACAGCAGCGGCAGGTCACGAGTTTTCGGCAGGCTAATGCCTCGGAACACTGCGACCACCGCCATGAATGCCGATGCCAGCAGAAACCGCAGCAGGGCTAGATGACCAGGATCATAGGCCTGCAAACCGATGTGAATGCCGGTCGGTGAGTAACCCCAGCAGCCGACCACAAATGCCATGGCCAGGAAGATTTTGACGGGGGAGCCGGGGGAGGGCGTGAGTGGCTTCATGATCGGGCACCTGTAGGCGGATGCACCCAGTATCAGAAGCCTAACTGTTCTCCACAACTGACTTATAGTGCGTCAACTCTTCACTTTTGGTGACGTATGGAGCTGGCACAGATACGTATGTTCAAGACCGTCGCCGAGGTCGGCAGCATCGCTCGGGCAGCCGAGCTATTGCATTGCGTGCCGTCGAACATCACGGCACGGATCAAGTCCCTGGAAACGGAGCTGGGTGTCGCGCTGTTTCTACGCGAGGGCCGAGGGCTGCGAATCAGCCCGGCGGGGCAGACCTTTCTGGCTTATGCCTCGAAAATTCTCGCCCTGACGGCAGAAGCCAAGCGCGCGGTGGACCCTTCGGCCGAGCCGTCCGGGCCGTTGCGCATTGGCGCCATCGAGTCGTCGGCGACCGGTCGATTGCCGCGGTTGCTGGCGAAATTCCACAAGCGTTTCCCCGGCGTTGCGCTGGAACTGACCACCGGCACCTGGAGCCAATTGCTCGACGACACGCTCAATCATCGTCTCGACGGCGCGATCGTCGCCGTGGATGTCGAGCGCTCACACCTCAAGCGCACGCCGATGTACCGCGAGGAGCTTTTATTGATCGCCTCGACTTCACTGGGGCCGGTGCGTGACATCGCGGATTTGCAGGACAAGACCGTGTTCATGTGGCCTCAGGGCTGTCCCTATCGGGCGGCGCTGGAACATTGGTTGCTGCGGCAGGGGCAGGCGTTGCCGATTGTCAGCCTGGCCAGTTACGGGGCGATTGTCGGCTGTGTCAGTGCCGGGGCGGGTGTCGCGCTGGTGCCAAAAGGCGTGTTTGATCAGTACGCCAAGGGGGCGGGTTGTGCGGGGTATGAGTTCCCCGAGCTGATGGCGATCGACAATCTGTTTTACTGGCATGAAAACGCCGGGGTTCACCCGGCGCGAGAGGCGTTTGTGGGGATGTTGCGCGAAGAGTTCACGGCGTAATAGGCGTCGGGTCTGAAAGCCACCCCTCACCCCAGCCCTCTCCCCAACGGGGAGAGGGGGAAAGGGGGCCGATCTTCAAGCCTTTCAAACCTGAGTTCGACTCGGAATTTCAGGTCGATGTAGCTCTAGAACAACTCGGTCAGTCCCCTCTACCTCTGGGAGAGGGTTAGGGTGAGGGGTGGATCTAAACTATGCCCACATCCCGCATCAACAACCCAAACTGCAAATCCACCGCATCCGGAATCGGCAAATACACCGTGTGCCCATCCCCCGGCGCCACCTCGATCGGTTCACCTTTAACGTTTTGCAGTTGATGCAAGTCGAATTGGAAGTTGCCCTTGGGCGTCATCAGTTCCATGTGGTCGCCCAAACCAAATCGATTCTTCACCTTGACCTCCGCCATCCGGTCACGCCGCTCGCCGGTCAGCTCGCCGACAAACTGCTGCCGCTCCGACACCGAACTGCCGTGCTGGTAGTTCTGGTATTCGTCATGCACATGCCGCCGCAGAAAACCTTCGGTGTAGCCGCGTTGGGCGAGGGATTCCAGATCCGTCATCAGACTGCGGTCGAACTCGCGACCGGCCACCGCGTCGTCGATCGCCCGGCGGTACACCTGAGTGGTGCGTGCGCAATAAAAATGGGATTTGGTCCGACCCTCGATTTTCAGTGAGTGCACGCCCATCTGCGTCAGGCGCTCGACATGCTGCACCGCGCGCAGGTCCTTGGCGTTCATGATGTAAGTGCCGTGTTCGTCTTCGAAGGCCGGCATCAGTTCATCGGGCCGATTGGCTTCCTGCAACAGGAACACCTGATCGGTCGGGGCGCCGATGCCCAGGGTCGGTTCGGGCTGGAAGGTCTGCACGATTTCGCCGAGCTGGTTTTCAGTGGCCTCTTGCGCCGAATATTTCCAGCGACAGGCGTTGGTGCAACTGCCCTGATTGGCATCGCGCTTGTTCATGTAACCCGACAACAGGCAGCGACCAGAATAGGCCATGCACAAGGCGCCGTGGACGAACACCTCCAGCTCCATCGCCGGGACTTGCTCGCGGATTTCGGCGATTTCTTCCAGGGACAGCTCCCGCGACAGGATGATCCGGCTCAAACCTTGTTGCTGCCAGAACTCGACACTGGCCCAGTTCACCGTGTTGGCCTGTACCGACAGGTGAATCGGCATCTGCGGATAATGCCGGCGGACCAGCATGATCAACCCCGGGTCGGACATGATCAGCGCGTCCGGCGCCATGGCAATGACCGGCGCCAGGTCTTTGAGGAAGGTTTTAAGCTTGGCGTTGTGCGGGGCGATGTTCACCACCACATAGAAACGCTTGCCTTGGGCCTGGGCCTCGTGAATGCCGAGGGCCAGATTGGCGTGATCGAATTCGTTGTTGCGCACCCGCAGGCTGTAGCGCGGTTGACCGGCGTACACCGCATCGGCGCCGTAGGCGAAGGCATATCGCATGTTTTTCAGGGTGCCGGCGGGGGCGAGCAGTTCTGGAGGCAGGAGAGTCATGGCAGAGTCGGTCACAAAAGCCGCCGAGAGTAAGCGGCTTGCCCGCGAGTTTCATTGATCTGGATCTATGCTTGATGAACAAACGGATGGCACTCGCGCGAACCGTGGCGGACTAAGCATCAGGACGCGACATTGTGTCCTTGCGGACTGACATGGATCGGACATGAACGAAGAGACAGTACAAAACAAATCACTGGTGATTTTGCTGGGGCTGGTCACCGTCGCCTTCATCTGGATTTTGCTGCCGTTTTACGGCGCGGTGTTCTGGGCGGTGATCCTCGGCATCCTCTTCGCACCCCTGCACCGACGACTGCAACTGAAGTTCGGCTGGGAACGCAATCTGACGTCGCTGCTCACCCTGAGCATCTGTCTGTTGATCGCGATCCTGCCGGTGATTGTCCTCAGTATCTTGCTGATTCAAGAAGGGGCCTCGGTCTACCACCGCATCGAAAGTGGCGAACTGGACATCGCCGGGTACGTGACGCATTTCAAACACAGCCTGCCGCCGTACTTCCAGCACTTGCTCGATCGGGCCGGGGTAGGCGAGCTGGACGGGCTGCGGGAGAAAATCATCAAAAGTGCGGTGACAGGCAATGAGTTCATTGCCAACAAAGCCTTCAGTTTTGGTCAGGGTACGTTCGATTTCGTGGTGAGCTTTTTCATCATGCTCTACCTGTTGTTCTTCTTTCTGCGGGACGGCGCCGAACTGGCCCGCAAAGTGCGCGCCGCTGTGCCGCTGCAGGACAACCAGAAACGCCGTTTGCAACTCAAGTTCAATCGTGTGGTACGGGCGACAGTGAAGGGCAACCTGCTGGTGGCGATCACGCAGGGCGCATTGGGCGGTTTGATTTTCTGGTTTCTGGATATTCCGAGCGCGTTGCTCTGGGCGGTGCTGATGGCGTTTCTGTCGCTGCTGCCAGCGGTGGGGGCGGGGATTGTCTGGGCGCCGGTGGCGGCGTTTTTCCTGTTCACCGGAGCGATCTGGCAGGGCGTGGTGCTGGTGCTGTTCGGGATTTTTGTGATCGGCCTGGTGGATAACGTGCTGCGACCGATCCTGGTGGGCAAGGATACCAAGATGCCGGACTACCTGATCCTGATCTCGACCCTTGGCGGTCTGGCGATCTTCGGCCTCAATGGTTTTGTGATCGGGCCGCTGATCGCTGCGCTGTTCATGTCGAGTTGGGCAATTTTCATCGAAACCAAGCCGCGGGTGCAGCTGCCTTAAGCGCTGAGTTGGCCTCGGCCGATGCGTTGCGACAGTGCCTGGGCGGCTGGCAGCGAGGTGAGCGGACCGCTGATCGGTTCGCCGTCCTGCACCAGATACCAACAGGCGAGCAATCCTAGCTCTCTGAGCGGTGCGGGAACGGCACTGCCGATAACGGACATGATCTGAACCTGGGACATAAGTACCTCCATCAATCGATGGAGCCACCTTACGGAACGGACGCTTGAACGGACAATCAACGCTTTCGATAGTCGTCATTGATGTCAATGAGTCATCGGTTCAGTCGACCACCAGGTCCAGCATATGAACCACTTCCTGCTCGTTGAGCAGGCCTTTTCGCACCAGGTTTTCTGCCAGCAGCGAAAGAAACTTGGCGCTGCGATGGCCTTCCAGGTGCTTGAGTTCGGTCAATGCGTTGTACACCTTGCTGGAAGTGCACAAGCCGACAACGCGGTGCGGGTTTTGCGTGGGCATAAGGTCGTCCTTGTTTTTATCAACCTGTTGTTAACGGACAGATCCAAGAGTGCGGACCCGACATGACATAAATATGACCGTTTTCCCCAAAGCGGGGGAAGGATGGCGAGTCAATCTTGCCAACTTGCGCCGCAAAGACTGTCCCGACAGCGACCTTGGCGAGATTTATCCAGACCTCTGCCGACGGACGGTCACAAAAAAGGCCCCGCTGTTGAGGCGAGGCCTGATGATTCCGTTACCAGCGGCCATAACCGTGGGGAGGGCCGTAGTAACCGCGCGGTGGACCGTAATAACCACGTGGTGGGCCGTAATAAACCGGCGGTGGGCCGTAATAGACCGGTTGCTGCACGTAGACCGGTGCCGGCTGGTAATAAACCGGTGGCGGGCCGTAGTAAACCGGTTGTGGCTGAACGTAAACCGGTTGCTGTACATAGACCGGGCGATTGCTGTTGATGAGGGCTGAACCGACGATGGCCGAGCCAACGATCGCACCAAATACCGCCGGTCCTTCCCAACCGTGACCGCCGTGACCGCCGCCAGCTTCTGCCTGCCCTGCGATAGCAAGCGCACCGATCAGCAAGGCTACTGTGGGGATTTTACGGATCATGATAGTTCCTCGGTTCTTCGCCCCAGCGCTTGTGTCTGCAATAGACTCAAGGATTGTCGCGGGGATACTTCTAAGACAGCGTTTTTTTCAAAATCAGCACAGCCGTTGGGTAAATTTTGTGTAAGGTCTGTACTCGCTTCTTTACGGTTCAGTGAGGCTTCGTGCAGACACACCGTTATGATCGATCAGACCCGATGGATTGGCTAATCCCGTCCATCCGAAAGTGCTATTGAAGGAGATTTTTCATGCAGATGAACCCCGACAGAGACACCCAGCTGTGCATGTCGCTTTCCGCACGTCCCGGGAACTTCGGCCTGCGGTTTCACAATCATCTGTATGAGCAACTGAACCTGAATTTTTACTACAAGGCCTTCAGCAGTCAGGATTTGCCCGGTGCCGTTGGCGGCATTCGCGCCTTGGGGATTCGAGGTTGCGGCGTGTCGATGCCGTTCAAGGAGGCGTGCATTGCGCTGGTCGATGAACTGGACCCCTCCGCTGCGGCCATTCAATCGATCAACACCATCGTTAACACTAATGGCCATCTCAAGGCTTACAACACCGACTACATCGCGATCGCCCAGTTGCTTGACACCCACCAGGTGCCGAAGGAATTGACCTTTGCCCTGCGCGGCAGCGGCGGCATGGCCAAGGCTGTGGCCAGTGCCTTGCGGGATGGCGGCTACAAAAATGGCCTGATTGTTGCCCGTAACGAGCGCACCGGGCGGGCGTTGGCCGAATCGCTGGGCTATCGATGGCAAGCGGTGCTGGGCTCGGAGCGGCCGCAGATGTTGATCAACGTCACACCGATTGGCATGAACGGCCCTGAGGCCGATCAGTTGGCGTTCGATGCTGAAACCATCGCTGCTGCCGAGACTGTCTTCGATGTCGTGGCAGTCCCCTCGGAAACACCGTTGATTGTGCGCGCTCGTGCTGAAGGCAAGCGAGTGATCACCGGGCTGGAAGTGATCGCGATCCAGGCGCTGGAGCAGTTCGTGCTGTACACCGGCGTGCGGCCGACCGATGAGCAGTTTCACAACGCCGTGGAGTTTGCCCGCAGTGGCCATGGCCATCCTGCTGCCCAATAAGCGAAACCGTGACTGAGGTGACTCATGCATCCTGCCATTCTTAATCTGGATCAGGCCGAACTTGAGCCGCTGCCCGAAGCGTTTGCCCCGACGGGAGACACCGCCGACCGCTATCGGCAACGGCAGGCGCGCATCGGCCAGCAACTTGGCGCGCAGAAGCTGGGTTATCGCCTGTACGCGCTGGAACCGGGGATGCGTGGCAGCCCGTTTCACAGTCATCGGGTCAATGAGGAAATGTTTTACATCGTGGCCGGGGAAGGGGAGATTCGCTTGGGCGCCGAGCGCTTTCCCGTTCGCGCCGGTGATGTCATTGCCTGCCCGCCGGGCGGCCCTGAAGCCGCGCACCAGATCATCAACACCAGCAACGCTGAGCTGCGCTACCTGGCGGTCAGCACCCAACAATCCCCCGAGATTTGCGAGTACCCGGATTCCGGCAAGTATGCGGTGATGGACGACTTCAAGGTCGATGCCGAGGGCAATGCCTCGGGCTTCGTCGCCATCGCCCGGCCGGCCGACGGCGTGGATTACTGGGACGGCGAATAGAAGCACCGCGAACCTAATGTGGGAGCGGGCTTGCTCCGGGCGGCGTTCCGACGAAAGCGGTATGACAGTCACCCAAGATGGTGAATGTTATGGCCCCTTCGCGAGCAAGCCCGCTCCCACATTCGATCTTTGTTGTTAGTTTATTCGAGGCGGGCCAGTCGCTCTTCCAGCGCCGCAATTCGCGCCTCAAGCTCTTCGATCCGCTCAACCGATACGCCGCCACCCGCGCCACGCTCGGTCGGGTTCTGCCGTGCCGCCAGGATCACTTCGATGTCCGCCGGGTCGCCCAGGGCGTGCATATAGCGGTCTTCCCGCTGACCGGCCTGGCGCGGAATCAGCAGTGCCAGATCGCGAGCAATCAGCCGTTCCAGTTGATGCACCACCTGTTCGGCATCTTCAAAGTCATGCATGCGGCCGCTGCGGGTCAGCAGTTCATTGACCGTTTGTGGGCCGCGAAGGAATAACAGCCCCGTCAAAATCACTTGAGCGGGCACCAGTTCCAGTGCCTTGTCGACTTTGTGTTCCCAGCGATCCGCACGACTGCCCATCACCAGTTTGGTAAAGCCGCGACCTTCGAGGGCGCGCAGACTTTGGCCGACCTGACCCTGGGTCAGGTTCATCACCGGCTCGCGGCTGGTTTTCTGGTTGCAGGCAATCACCAGCGCATTGAGCGTCAGCGGATAGGTTTCCGGGCTGGTGGCCTGTTTCTCGATCAACGAGCCCAGTATCCGGATTTCCGTGCTGTTAAGCTGCGGCTCGTCGAACGTTGTCTCTTGCTCAGTACTCATGGTTCTGCGTCCTTCCCGGGGTCAATTTTTCTCCTGCTGGCATGCACTGTAGATTGACGTGTGTCAATGGCAACTGAATTCGTCACGCGTTCTTGCTATCGTCACAAAACCTAAATGAATAATTAACGCTATTTTTACAATCCAGCGAGCAACGTATGCATGCCGAGAGCTGGCGGGCCTGATTGCGGGCATCTGGTAGTTCTCCCATCGACGATACAAGCCTTATTGACTGGACTATGGAGCAAAGCATGAAGCTGACGTGGGTATTGGCCAAGAACAATGCGCTGATCGGCGCGAACTCCCAATGACTGTTCTGGTCACTGGCGCCGCCGGCTTCATCGGGTATCACACTGTTAAGCGTTTGTGCCGGGAAGGCCTTGAAGTCATCGGCATCGACAACCTCAACGACTATTACAGTGTTGAACTCAAGCGTGCACGGCTTAACGACCTTGCATCCTTGCCTGGCTTTCGTTTTCAGACTCTGGATATCGTCGACAAACCGGCACTGATGGCGTTGTTCAACGAACATCGTTTTACCGAGGTTGTGCACCTGGCGGCCCAGGCGGGTGTTCGCTATTCGCTGGACAACCCGGACGTCTACGCGCAATCGAACCTGGTGGGTTTTCTGAATGTGCTGGAAGCTTGCCGTCACTATCGTCCCGAGCACCTGATCTATGCATCAAGCAGCTCGGTGTACGGTACCAACAGCAAAATGCCATTCAGTATTGAAGACGCTGTCGATCATCCCATTTCACTGTACGCGGCCAGCAAACGTGCTAATGAGTTGATGGCTCACAGCTACTGTCATTTGTATGGCCTGAGGGCCAGCGGCCTACGCTTTTTTACCGTTTACGGACCTTGGGGGCGCCCCGACATGGCGCTGTTCAAGTTCACCGAAGCGATCCTCAACGGTTTGCCGATTGATATCTATAATCACGGCCAGATGGCGCGCGACTTCACTTACATCGACGACATTGTCGAAAGTGTCGCCCGTTTGCGCCTTCGGCCGCCGATCCCGGACGGGGAGGGCGACGGCGTTAACCGGATTTTCAATATCGGGCGTGGCATGCCGGTAGCACTGCTGGAGTTCGTCGATTGTCTGGAGTCGACGCTGGGGATCAAAGCGCAACGCAACTTTCTACCACTGCAGCCTGGCGATGTGGTCAAGACTTGGGCTGACGTATCGGCATTGACCCAATGGGTCGACTTCCACCCTCAGGTGACGGTGGAGGCGGGTGTAGCGGAATTTGTAAAGTGGTATCGCCACTTTTATCAGAGATGAAATGTTCGCCCTTGATAATAAGAAACCAAGGATTAAAGGGGGGACCCTATGAGTCATGAAATTTTTGTATCTGTACTGATTCCTGCAAAAAATGAAGCAAACAACCTGAAGCCATTGATTGAAGAAGTGCGCACAGCCTTGGCCGACGAGGCGTACGAAATCATCGTCGTGGACGATGGCAGTACCGATACCACCTTGCACGAACTGCGGCAGATCAAAAACAATGGCCTGAGCACGCTGCGGATCCTGCGTCATGAGCGTTCGCTTGGGCAAAGCACCTCGCTTTACCATGCAGCGCTGGCTGCCAAGGGGCAGTGGCTGGCCACGCTCGATGGCGATGGCCAGAATGATCCTGCGGACATCCCCGGGATGTTGGCGCTGGTGCGCGGTGAACAAGGGCTGGCCGGCCTTCAGTTGGTGGCCGGGCACCGGGTCAACCGCCGCGACAACGCGAGCAAGCGCTGGGCCTCACGGTTTGCCAATGGATTGCGCAGCCGCATGCTCAAGGACCAGACACCGGACACCGGGTGTGGATTGAAGTTGATCGAGCGGGCGGCGTTTTTGCGCCTGCCGTACTTCGATCATATGCATCGGTACATTCCTGCACTGATCCAGCGCCATAACGGCCGAATGATCACTCACCCGGTCAACCACCGTCACCGCACAGCCGGGGTCTCCAAATACGGCAACCTGGACCGTGCCCTGGTGGGCATTCTCGACCTGATCGGCGTCTGGTGGCTGATCCGGCGCACGCGCCTGAACGCCACTGCGCAGGAAATCGAAGGATGAATCTCTCCCGTGAAACCCTGTGGCTGGTGGTCGGCTTCGCCGGCCAGATAGCCTTTACCGGTCGCTTCGTCTTGCAGTGGCTTTACAGCGAATACAAGAAACGCAGCGTGATTCCAGTGAGTTTCTGGTACCTGAGCATCGTCGGTAGCGCCCTGCTGCTCGCTTATGCCATTTACCGGGAGGACCCGGTATTCATTGCCGGTCAAGCCTTTGGCTCGATCGTTTATCTGCGCAATTTGCAGTTGATTGCTCGCAGCAAACACTTAAAGGACTGAGTCATGCGCAGAACGTTATCACCCCGGGTCGAATGCCTGGGTTTGATGGTACTCGCCCTGGTTTTGATCGGTGCCGGACTAGGACTGCGTCAGCCGCAGAATGTCGACGAGGAGCGATTCCTTGGTGTTGCGCTCGAGATGCTGCAGCACGGCTCGTGGCTGATTCCGCACCGTGCGGCAGAGATCTATGGCGACAAACCGCCGATTTTCATGTGGACGGTGGCGTTCTTCGCCTGGCTCACCGGGAAACCCTCCATCGCCCTGTATCTGCCGGGTCTTCTATCGGCCGTGACGGTCACCGCCGTGGTTTATGACCTTGGCCGCCGGTTATGGCATCAACGTGCCGGCCGGATGGCGGCGCTTTTGTACCTGGCGACCTATCAGACCTACAGCATCCTGCAGACCGGTCAGATCGACAGCTTTTTGATTCTGTTCACCTCCGTGGGTATGTACGGTCTGGCGCGGCACCTGTTGCTCGGGCCCGCCTGGCGCTGGTTCTACCTGGGCTGCGCCGCCATGGGCATTGGTGTGATCACCAAAGGAGTTGGCTTCGTCCCGGCCCTGATGCTGATTCCGTATGCCTATGCGGTGCGCAAAGGCTGGCCCGGTGTGGTGGCCATGCCCGGCGAGGCGCGCAAGTGGCTGCTGGGACTGCTGGTCATGCTGGGCGCCATCGCGATCTGGTTACTGCCTTTGGCCTTGTCCATCGCGCTCAATGGCACTGCTGAAGAGATCGCCTATGCGCGAGAAATTCTGCTGCGCCAGACTGCGGGACGCTATGCCGCCGCCTGGGACCATCGCGAGCCGTTCTGGTATTTCTTCGTTCACGTGATCCCGCAATATTGGCTGCCGCTGGTGCTGGCATTGCCGTGGCTGGTGCCCGCCTGGCGCCGGCAACTGCGCAAGCACGACGGCCGAGTGCTGGTGCTGCTGGGCTGGGTCGTGCTGGTGGTGCTGTTTTTCTGTATCAGCAGCGGCAAGCGCAAGTTGTACATCTACCCGGCGCTGCCCGGGCTGGTGCTGGTGGCTGCACCGCTGATTCCCTGGTTACTCAAACGCTGGTTCAGTCAGCGTCCGCGCGGTCGGCGGGTATTCCAGGCGCTGGTCGTGACCTGGTTTGCGCTTTGGATTGCCCGCGGTTTCATCGAACCGATCAAGGACGGTCCCAACCCTCACGAAGCGATCATGGCGCAAGCGGCGACCATGACCCAAGGCGCCGACCTGGTGTTGGTCAATTGGCGCGAGGGCCATTGGCTGTTCGCGCGACAACCGATCGTGCACTTCGGGATGGTCGGCTCCACAGTCGAGCAGGCGGCACTGTGGTTGCGCGAACACCCTAAGGCGTATGCCTTGGTCCCCGACGAACTGTTGAGCCAGTGTTTCAATCCTCAGGCCGCGCGTGAGTTGGGCGAAACCTCCCGAGCGCAATGGTCGATCGTCGGCGCCGATGCCGATAACGGCCAATGCCATCCGCGACAACCCGTCAATGTCTATCGATTTACCTGGGATCGAGAAAAAGTATGAGCAAGGCAAGGAAGGCTGGAATTGTTCTGATCGCCGCGCTGGTCGGCGTTGGTGGGGTTTTCGTTCATTTTGGCTGGCCCGGGCAGTTGTACGCGCACTGGCATAACAGCTGGTATGGCAATCAGGCGCCAGACAAAAATATCTGGCTGCCAGACTACAAGGTCGCGGTCGAAGGCAAACCGATTCCGGGCATCACTGATATGTCCGGTCTCGCCTATGACCCTGATCACGACCGCATTCTGGGTATCACCAATGGTGTGCCTATGGAAATTCTGGCGCTGACCCGTGATGGCGATTTGATCGAACGCTACCCATTGATCGGTTTCGAGGACACCGAAGGCATCGCTTACATGGGCAAAGGGCGGGTGGTCATCGTTGATGAACGGCAGCAGCGGTTGCACATTTTTACCCTGCCGGAGACCGCTGGCCCCATCCGTGCGGATCAAACCGAATCACTCGCTATTGAGATCAACCTCAGCGCGCATAACAAGGGGTTTGAAGGTGTGACCTATGACCCGGCCAATGACCGCATCTTCGCCATCAAGGAGCGTGATCCGCGGCAACTGTACTCAATCACCGGCATGCTCGGCTCCATTGGCAACCGAATGCAGATCCGTATCAAGGACTTGACGTCCTGGGTCGACCGCGGCGTTTTCAGCAAAGACCTTTCCGAGGGTTACTACGATCCTCGGACCGGCCACTTACTGTTGCTAAGCGAAGAGTCCAGCAACCTGACCGAACTGGACCAGCAGGGTAACTTCGTCAGTATTCTCTCTCTGCGCGCCTTGGCGGGTGACCTCAAGCGTACGCTGCCGCAAGCCGAAGGCATGACCATGGACAATAAAGGCGAACTTTACATTGTGAGCGAGCCCAACCTGTTTTACCGGTTCACCCAAACGAAGGCCGGTCTGTCAGCGAGTGCAGAAAAACACTGATCAATTTGAGGTTTTCATGCCGGCAGGGGGCTAACTTTCGCAGCTCGTTCAGAGCTTGCGCTGCGTTTCCCCTTGCGGATAAAAGACCCGCCGCAGGGGACCGTGCATGGCTATAATCGCCCCACGTTTCCCTCCTGTCACAACACGAGACTGCCATGACTATTTCTCTGTACGCCGCTTCCGTTCCGGTTTTCAAGCAAATGCTCAACGCCCTGAGCGACGTTTTGAACAAGGCCGAAGCCCACGCCACTGCCAAGAACATCGACCCGAATGCTTTCCTGCAAGCCCGTTTGTACCCGGACATGTTCCCGCTGGTCCGTCAGGTGCAGATCGCCGTTGATTTCGCCAAGGGCGTTTCCGCGCGTCTGGCCGAAGTTGAACTGCCAAAGTACGACGACACCGAAACCACCTTCGCCGAGCTGCAAGCGCTGATCGCCAAAGTGCTGGCCTTCATCGGCGAGATCAAACCGGAACAGATCGACGGCAAGGAAGGCATCGAAATCATCACCCGTCAGGGCACGCCGAAAGAGAAGCGCTTTACCGGCCAGGCTTACCTGTTGAGCTACGGTCTGCCGCAATTCTTCTTCCACGTCACTACCACCTACGCACTGCTGCGTCACAACGGTGTGGAAGTCGGTAAGCGCGATTACATGGGCGCGTTCTAAACCTCCCGACGTAAAAAAGCCCGCCAAGGTGTGAACCTTGGCGGGCTTTTTGTTGGCTCTCTGGAGGAGCTGGGGGGGGCGCCTAGCCCTTGCCGGCGATGGCGATCTCAAGTACGCCATCGCCGGCAAGCCGTGCTCCTACAAGTACATTGTTATGCCAACCGTTGTGCTTTCTCGTCTTCGCCCAGGCACGCCGCCGCGGTGAACAGCACGTCTGTGGAGGAGTTCAGCGCGGTTTCCGCCGAGTCCTGCAGCACACCGATGATGAACCCGACGGCCACCACCTGCATGGCGATTTCACTGGGGATGCCAAACAGGCTGCACGCCAGTGGAATCAACAACAACGAGCCGCCCGCCACGCCCGAAGCGCCACAGGCACAGATCGCCGCGACGATGCTCAGCAGGATGGCGGTCGGAATGTCCACGGCGATGCCCAGCGTATGCACGGCCGCCAGGGTCAGCACGGTAATGGTGATCGCCGCGCCCGCCATGTTGATGGTCGCGCCCAGCGGGATCGAGACCGAGTAGGTGTCTTCGTGCAGGCCCAGGCGCTTGCTCAATTCGAGATTGACCGGAATGTTCGCCGCCGAGCTGCGCGTAAAAAACGCAGTGATGCCGCTTTCGCGCAGGCACATCAGCACCAGTGGATACGGGTTGCGACGCAGCTTCCAGAACACGATGACCGGGTTCATCACCAGCGCCACAAACAGCATGCAGCCCAGCAGCACCGCCAGCAGATGTACATAGCCGATCAAGGCACCGAAACCGGAAGTGGCGAGGGTCGAAGCCACCAGGCCAAAAATGCCCAGCGGCGCAAAACGAATCACCAAGCGCACGATCAGGGTCACGCCGTTAGACAAGTCGCCGAGCACTTCGCGAGTGGTGTCACCGGCATGGCGAATGGCAACGCCCATGCCAATCGCCCACGCCAGAATGCCGATGAAGTTGGCATTCATCAATGCGCTGACCGGGTTGTCGACCACGCTCAACAGCAGACTTTGCAGCACTTCACTGATACCGCCTGGCGCGGTGACAGCAACGTCGTGAGTGGCCAACACCAGGCTCGACGGGAACAGCGTACTGGCGACAACGGCCACCACCGCCGCCGCAAACGTTCCCAGCAGATACAGAAACAGAATCGGCCGGATGTGGGTTTCCTGGCCGTGCTTGTGGTTGGCAATCGAGGCCATGACCAGCACGAACACCAGAATCGGCGCGACAGCTTTAAGCGCCGATACGAAGACTTTGCCGATGAATGCGGTGGACTTCGCCACCTCCGGCGCGAACAGGGCCAGGGCAGTCCCGGCGATCAGGCCGATGATGATTTGTGTAACCAGGCTCAAGCGTTTCAGGCGTAACCATAGCGAAGGGGATGAAGCGGTCATAAAACGGCATCTCTGATTTTATTAGGTGCGGGGGTATCGCGACATCAATGCCAATCAATGGCCGATGAACAGGGTGTACGTATCGCAGGGCGCGGACTTTATCACAGCGTGGTCTTCATCCTTCAGACCTGTGACGATCTGCCGCCCGCGGGGTCAACGAGATCGGCAGGTTCGTGCAACCCTGATCGGAAACACTCTGTTAAGATTCGCCATCCTCATTTTCAAGTCATGCCAGTGGGCCTTCGGGCTATCGCTGGTGTTGTCGTTTTCTGGAGTTCTGCATGCTGTTGCCCATCCTTCTGTTGTCCGCTGCCGGTTTCACGGTGCTGACCACGGAATTCATCATCGTCGGCCTGTTGCCGGCGATCGCTCGAGACCTTGAAGTCAGCATCCCCCAGGCGGGGTTGCTGGTGACTTTGTTCGCCTTCACGGTTGCCGCATTCGGGCCGTTCCTGACCGCCTATTTCGCAAGGTTCGAGCGCCGCAAATTGTTCATCTCGGTGCTGATCATGTTCGGCCTAGCCAATACCCTCGCGGCGTTTGCGCCGAACATCTGGGTGATGTCCGTCGCCCGGTTGATCCCCGCGTTGGGGTTGCCGGTGTTCTGGGCGCTGGCCAGTGAAACCGCGGTGGACATTGTCGGCCCGGACTACGCCGGTCGCGCCATCGCCAAGATCGGTTTCGGGATTGTCTGCGCCACGGTGTTCGGCATTCCGGTGGGCACATTGATCTCCGATGCGTTCGGCTGGCGCAGTGCCTTCGGCCTTCTGGCGGTGATCGCGTTTGCCAAGGCGTTGCTGCTGTTTATCTACCTGCCGAAAACCAATCTGCATCAGCATCAAGTCAGTTTCCGCTCGCAGTTCAGGATCCTGCGCAGCCCGCTAATGGTGGGGCATGTGCTGCTGTCGATCCTGGTGTTCAGCGGCATGTTCACCGCCTACACCTACCTGGCGGACATTCTTGAGCGACTGGCCGGTTTCAACGGCACGGTGGTCGGCTGGTGCCTGATGGGCTTCGGCGCGGTCGGCTTGATCGGCAACTCACTGGGCGGCCGCGCCGTGGATCGTCATCCGTTGATGGCTTCGATGATGTTCTGCGCGTTTATGATCGCCGGCCTGGTGGCGTTGGTGCCGAACATTCATTCGCCGCTGGGTCTGGCAGCGGCGATGGGGATCTGGGGCGTGACTCAGGCAGCGTTGTTCCTGGTCAGCCACGTGCGATTGATGAAGGCTGCACCCGAAGCGCCGGCGTTCGCGGCATCGCTGAACATTGCCGGGGCTAACCTGGGGATCGGCCTGGGCGCGATGATCGGCGGCAGGGTCATCGACGGTGTGGGCCTGCAAGGTCTTGGTTTCGCGGCGGCCGCTTTTATCCTCGCCTCGATCCTCCTGGCCATCGCGCTGATGACCTTCAAGCCCCGCGAAGTCTGCGCCTGACACCTCACATCTCGGTGAACAGCTCGCGTCGGGCACCTTCGGTAATGGCGACAATGCCGGGGTGCTTGACCTTGCGTTCCACCGAAATGGCGTAGAACGACTCGGTCACCGCATCGGTCTGGCCGATCAATTCCACGCCGTATTGGCGTATCACTTCATCGGCAATCACGCTCGGGCCGATGAATATCCCACTGCCGGATTGGCCGAAAGCCTGCATCAAGGCGCTGTCGTCGAACTCGCCGACGATGCGCGGCTGTATCTGCTGCTCGGCAAACCAGCGCTGCAAGCGACTGCGCACCACGGTCTCCGGCCCTGGAATCAGCAGCGGTGCGCCGTGCAGGCTGCGGGGGAAATCCTGACCGTATTGCGCCGCCAGTTCAGCCGTGGCGAAGAAGCTGATCCCGCATTCCCCGAGTTTCTGGCTGTAGCCCTTGATGTCCAGGTGCGAGGGCATCGGGCTGTCGGAGATCACCAGGTCGAGCCGCTGGATCGCCAGGTCGGCGAGCAGGCGTTCGAGTTTGTCTTCGCGACAGGTGATGCGTAGCGGCTCGCTCAATTCCATGGTCGGCGCGATCAGGCGATAGACGATGGATTTGGGCACCACATCGGCCACGCCAACCCGAAACAGAATCTGCTGTTCGTTGGGCTGTGCCCGCAGCATCAGCTCCAGTTCGCCGCCCAGCTGAAACATTTGCTCGGCGTAGGGCAGGGTCTGACGGCCGGCTTCGGTGAGTTCCAGCTGCCGGCCAACTCGGCGAAACAGCTCGATGCCATAGGTTTGTTCGAGCAGGGAAATCTGCCCGCTGATGGTCTGCGGCGTCAGGTTCAGCTGCTCGCAGGCGCGCACAATGCTGCCGGTCTTGGCCACCACCCAGAAGTAATGCAGCTGTCGATAGTTGAGCATGGCGACCTACAGTTCGTTAAAACCGAAGTATAACCGCTAAAAATACGAATTTTCCTGAAGTGTTTGCCTCCCTAGAATGCCCCGCTATCGACGGGTGGCCTTTTCGCCCTGTCTGTTCTATCGAGGAAAGCATCATGAAGCTTAAAACCACGGCACTGCTGATCACGTCTTTACTGGTATTGGCCGGTTGTGACCAGGCCGAAAAAAGCGCTCAGCAACTGATGGACAAGGCTGCCGAAACCGCCAAACAAGCGATCGACGACACCCACAAAGCCGCAGAACAGGCAATCAGTGATGCCACTGGCGGGCTGATCAGCAAGAAAGAACAACCGGCCAAAGAAACGGACAAAACCGAATCTACGTCCCAGGAAATCTAAACCGTCTTAAAGAGTCAGGACTGACCCATGGAATACCTTTTAGAACTTATTGCAAGCCCTACTGCCTGGGTCGCCCTGGCTACGTTGATCGTCATGGAAATCGTGCTCGGCATCGATAACTTGATCTTCATTTCGATCCTGACCAACAAACTGCCCGAGCAGCACCGGCAGAAGGCGCGGCGCATTGGTATCGGCATGGCGCTGATCCTGCGACTGGCGCTGCTGAGCACCATCGCGTTCATCGTCCAGTTGACTGAGCCTGTAATCGATATCTTCGGCCAGACGTTCTCCTGGAAGGACATGATCCTGATCGCCGGCGGCCTGTTCCTGTTGTGGAAGGCGACCACCGAGATCCATCACAGCATGGACCCTGCGCCGGAAGATCCAACGTCGGCCACCTCGACCGTGACCCTGGGCTTTGCCGCCGCGATCGGTCAGATCCTGCTGCTGGACATGGTGTTCTCTATCGACAGCATCATTACCGCTGTCGGCATGACCGAGCATTTGCCGATCATGATCATCGCGGTGGTGGTGTCGGTACTGGTGATGTTGCTGGCGGCTGATCCCCTGGCCAAGTTCATCAACGACAACCCGACGGTGGTGATGCTGGCACTGGGCTTCCTGATCATGATCGGCATGACGCTGATCGCCGAAGGCTTCGGCGCCCATGTACCTAAAGGCTACGTGTATGCGGCCATGGCGTTCTCGGCGACGATCGAGGGTTTGAACATGATGTCGCGACGGGCGAAGCAGAAGCGTATAGCCGCTGAAGCTTAACTGGCGCTAAACGAAACGGCCGCCTGCGCTCGAAAGAGCCCAGGCGGCCGTTTTTGTCTGGAGACCTAAGGGGTGCCGGTCAGTGCGCGGTAGCGTGCTGTTCTGCGGTTTTATCGGGTTTCGCCACTGGCGTCGACTGAGCCGGATGATGGTGCCGGCGGGTAATGCGCAGGACCCCCCATAACATGGCGGCGGCAACGGCCAGCCAGCCAGAAATCAACATCACTATGGTCATTGTCAGGCTCATCAGTGCCTCCTCTTCGCCCTGCTGCGGGCACACACTCTTTGCACATGACAGTCTAGTCGCTGCTGTGTTTCAGGCTATTGACCAAAGGTGGGCTGTCACCAATCAGTTCGCTCTATCGAATCCCATCATCTGCCGGTTAAGGCTATACCGTTGCCGCGCGGCGTCCTATGATCGACGGCCAAGCCGGGAGCGCGAATACCTGGCGTCCAAATCAAGAGAGTGATGATGGTGCGGGTATTTTCTCGAGTTCGATCTTTAGCGCTGGTCGTTGGCTGCGTAGCAGGTCTGGCTGGCTGCGCGGGGAGTGTGGCACCTGAAATCAAGCGCCTGCCGGAGCGAGTCGAGCTCAGTGGTACGTTCTACCGTGGCGTGGCGAATCAGAGTGGGCCGCAAGTGCTGGCCAGCATGTTGTCCCAACAAGGTATTGTGATTACGCCAGGCTTGCTCGAAAAACCGTTGCATTTGCCGGGTGCCGAAGCCCAGTTGCAGCAGAACATGCAAAACCTCGCTCGCGAGTACGGCATGGTCGTCTATCCCCTCGACAGCAATCTGCCTGCCCTGTTGACCCAGGTTGCGGCCGGTTACCCGGTGATGGTGCGTTTCACGGAAGGCTCGGCGTTCTGGGCTGAACCGCGTTACGCCATTCTTGCCGGGTACAACCGCCAGAAGCAGACCGTGCTGCTGCGCTCGGGCATGAATCATCGGGAATTGATGGGCTTCGGTTCGTTTGAATCGGCGCTCAAGGATGCCGGTGGCTGGGCCGTGCTGATTCAGAAGCCGAATCAACTGCCGGCCAATGTCGATCAACAGCGATGGCTCAAGGCCGCGAGCGACCTTGCCCAGGCAGGTCAGGAGCAGGCAGCCGCCACGGCGAAGAAAGCGCTGAACGCGCAATAAGTCCGTTCGTCATTTATCGGGCACCCTTGCACTTTGCCGACCTCTAATGGAGAAGGGCCTGGTTTTTCCGGGCCGGACTCAAAGGAGGCGCCCATGGCACATTCCACTACCCCTGTCGGCCCACATTCGTCTGAGCATTCTTCGGGTGATGAATTGGGCTTCGATCCCGATTCGCCAGACCTCGCCGATCCTCAGGTCGACCCCATCGGACCTGCCAAGGCGCCCAGGGATGTGAAGCCGGGCGACAATACCAAGGCTCCCGCGAAGCCTTACGATCCACTTGCCAATCTGAAACCCTGAGCCTGAGTGAGGTGCGTATGTCTACCGATTCGAGTTTTGACGACAAACGTCCGGACAGCGTTCCAACCACGCCACAAGAGAGCGTTGACCCTGTGATGGACCCGAACGATCCGTTAAGGGATCCCTTGGCGCGTCCGATGGTAGTGCCAACGGAGCATCCCCACCGCACGAGAGATCCGAGTGCCGGGGACGGCATTCCGGATGACGACCAGATGCCGCTGCCCAATGACTGACGCCGGACGAAAAAAGCCCCGAATAATCGGGGCTTTCTTTTGCTTGTCGTTTACTTATTTTGACGCTTCAACCACGCCACTCTGACGATGCTTGAGATTCTTGTCGGACTTGTACTGCAAGGCTACAGACGGCACGTTCGTGCCCCTGCCGGTTTCAACCCAGCTGCGAATACGGCTGGCATCGGCAAAATGCGTGTACTTGCCAAAGGCATCGAGGATCACCAACGCAACCGGGCGATTGCCCATGCTGGTGACCAGGACCAGGCAGTGACCTGCCTCGTTGGTGAAGCCGGTTTTCGTCAGCTTGATGTCCCAGTTCGGCTTGTTGACCAAATGGTCGGTGTTACGGAAACCCAGGCTGTAGTTGGGTTTACGGAATGAGACGGTTTTTTCCTTGGTCGTACTCAGCTCAGTCAACAGTGGGTACTTGTGCGCAGCGATCAGCAGTTTGCTCAGGTCGCGGGCCGTGGACACGTTGCGAGGGGAGAGGCCGGTGGGTTCGACGAAGTGCGTGCTGGTCATGCCCAGTGCTTTCGCTTTGGCATTCATTGCGGCAATGAACGCGACGTAGCCACCCGGATAATGATGGGCCAGGCTCGCGGCAGCGCGGTTTTCCGAGGACATCAGGGCAATCAGCAGCATTTCCCTGCGCGGCATTTCGCTGTTGAGTTTCACCCGGGAAAACACACCTTTCATTTCCGGGGTGTCACTGATGTTGATGTTGATGATTTCGTCCATGTTCTGTCTGGCTTCAACCACGACCAGGCCGGTCATCAGTTTGCTGACGGACGCGATTGGCACCACCACGTCAGGATTGCTGGCATAGATGACTTTATTGGTCTGCAGATCCATCAGCAATGCGCTGCCGGAGGCGATCTTCAGTGATGACGTATCTCGCGGTGCCGAAGTGGTGTCGGCAGCGTTGGCTATTGGCGTGGTGAAAGTCCCTGTAAATGCAAAAAATAGGCTCAGGATGGAAAGACGGATTTTCACGCTGGCAGACTCGTTAGGTGTGGATAAGCCGTTTTGTAACGGGTTGTTTCTTTAAAAACGACGCATTTTAGGAGTATGAGCTACGAAAGCGCTAGCTGCCTGTATGGCGAGTGCTTTATATGAAAAAAATGAGGCGAAGGTGTGGGAGGGAGATACTTATGCCAGGTTTAGTCTCAGGCAATGTGGGTGCCTGAGAGATTGTGGGTGGGTTTTGTGTTCAGCGCCCTTTGGTCTGATTCCGCTTGGGCACAAGCATTCCGACCTCCTGCTGATAGCGCTGGTATACCTCTCCAAGTGAATCGACCAGGTCTTTTTCTTCCAGATGCGCGCCGATCAGGATGTAACTGGTACTGAGTATCGCAAACAGAAGATGCCCGGCGGTCATTTCGGGCGTCGCCCAGAATGCAATCAGGAAGCCTGCGTATAAGGGGTGGCGGACAAGTTTGTAGAGCCATGGCGATTTGAAGATGGGCTTTTCGGGGATCCGCTTGCGCCAGGCATCAAGCGCTTGCTTCACACCGAATAGCTCGAAGTGGCTGATCAGGAAGGTTGCCAATAGCGCGATGCCCCAGCCTAGCCAGAACAGTGAGATGAGCAGCCCTTTGCCCCAGGGCGATTCGACGTTCCAGATGGGCGTTGCGATAGGCTGCCAAACCACAAACAACAAGGTGAGCACCAGGCAACTGGAGAGTACGTAGGTAGCGCGCTCGAGCGTGGCGGGAATGAACCTCATCCACCATCGCTTGAAGTTTTTTCGCGCCATGCCACTGTGTTGTACGGCGAACAATGTGATCAGAATGGCATCAACCAGCATCGCCAGAGGCCATGTGATGCCGGGTCCTGAATTGATATCTTTGGGGACTCCGATACCTGCGAGAAATCCGATCAGATAGAGAATGGTCAGCAGGAAAAACAGGTAGCAGCAGAGGCTGTAAAGCAAGCCGGCCAGTTTTCCAGAGAAAACGAAAAAACGATGTCCAGTCAGGTTAGGAGGTTTCATGCGTGATGCCTTCCAGGCTTTGCGCGTACTTCCCGATTCGCGTCTACGGTTTATGAGGATGATTCGAGTATCAGTCTAGGACGGTATGGGGTTTTCGCTGCTTCTCTGACCTGCAGTCTTTAAGGGGCATTACTTGAGCTGCGTCTGAAAACAGGAAACCCCGCCAATGGCGGGGTTTCTGGTGTGTTCGACGTCGCCGGCGGAATCAGCTGTGCAGTGTCTCTGCTGCGTACAATGTATTTTCCAGCAGGCAAGCGCGAGTCATCGGGCCAACGCCACCCGGGACTGGAGTGATCCAGCCGGCGCGGGGCAGGGCGGTGTCGTAGATCACGTCACCGACCAGTTTGCCGTCTTCCTGGCGATTGATGCCAACGTCGATCACGATCGCGCCTTCCTTGATCCACTCGCCTTTGACGAGGCCCGGCTTGCCGGCAGCGACGACAACCAGATCGGCGCGACCGACGTGGCCTGCCAGATCCTTGGTGAAGCGGTGGGTGACGGTCACGGTGCAGCCGGCCAGCAGCAATTCCATTGCCATCGGGCGGCCAACAATGTTGGAGGCCCCGACAACCACTGCGTCCATCCCGTAGAGATCGACACCGGTGCTTTCCAGCAACGTCATGATGCCTTTAGGGGTGCACGGGCGCAGCAGCGGAATACGCTGGGCGAGGCGACCGACGTTATAAGGGTGGAAACCGTCGACGTCCTTGTCTGGACGAATGCGCTCCAGCAATTTGGAAGCGTCCAGGTGTTCAGGTAAAGGAAGCTGAAGCAGAACGCCATCAATTGCCGGGTCGTCGTTCAGGCGATCGATCAGATCGGTCAGTGCTTCTTGAGTGGTTTCGGAAGGCAGGTCGTAGGCTTGGGAAATGAAGCCGACCTCTTCACAGTCTTTACGCTTGTGCGAGACATAAACCTGAGAGGCGGGATCGCTGCCGACCAGGATCACCGCGAGGCCGGGCGTGCGCAGACCTTGCTGGCGACGCTCGTTGACGCGTTTGGCGATCTGCTGGCGCAGGCTGGCGGCGATCGATTTGCCGTCGATTAGTTGTGCAGTCATTGCGCGTGATTAACCATCGAGAGGGGAAAAAAAGAGAACGCATTCTCGCATGTCATGAGGTGAGGGCAAAGGCGCTTGGTCTGCAAATTCCCCTAACCCCTTTAATTAAATGAATTTTTTTTAAAAAAGAGTTGACGACCTTCAGGGTCACCTATAACATTCGTCGCACTTGTCGGGCACAGCCTAGCACTGGTTAAGAAGGTCGAGCAGAGTTGATGTTTAATTCGGTGAGACTGAAAGCACTTAGTTTGTAATCGTCCAAGAATACAGATTAACAAGGCGCCCGTAGCTCAGCTGGATAGAGCATCCGCCTTCTAAGCGGATGGTCGCAGGTTCGAGTCCTGCCGGGTGCGCCATTAGGCAGCTTTGGCACAAGTAACGCAACATGGCAATATGGTGGGCGTAGCTCAGTTGGTAGAGCACGGGATTGTGACTCCCGTTGTCGAGGGTTCGATCCCCTTCGTCCACCCCATATTTAGAAAGGCGCCAGATTAACAGTCTGGCGCCTTTGCTTTAAAAGCTTGATGCGGATGTGGTGGAATTGGTAGACACACTGGATTTAGGTTCCAGCGCCGCAAGGTGTGAGAGTTCGAGTCTCTCCGTCCGCACCATTACAAACAGCTATTTAATAGCAGAAAACGGCGCAGCACCTGAAAAGGGCTGCGCCGTTTTTGTTTTAGAAGTCTGAATTTTCAAAGCGGCCGCAGGTTCTGGGTCGAGAGGGTGGCTCGGATCGTCGGATTTATGTTTCTCGATGATGCTGATTCGCCCGTTGGTCCCCTTGTGGGGTCGACTGTCAGGGATGGATTGCCGATGCCTTCTATATATAGAAGGATTGGTGCAGAGCCCTGGCATGATTGGCTGTATTTGCTAACAGGGCGAGGCACAACCGTTTGTCCCCGCCTATAAATTGCCTGCTGCTTTTTTACCCGTTTTCAGTAGGGTGACTTCTTGAGTTTGACCCACTAGAATGCATGCCCTTGATTCTGGGGTCGGAAACGGCCGGCTAACGTCTGTGCAACGAGGAATATCCATGCAAGTTTCTGTTGAAAATACTTCTGCTCTTGAGCGCCGCATGAGCATCACCGTGCCGGCTGAGCGCATCGAGACTCAGGTCAACAAGCGTCTGCAGCAGACTGCCCAAAAGGCCAAGATTGCTGGCTTCCGTCCAGGCAAAGTGCCAATGAGTGAAATCAAGCGCCGTTTTGGTGCTGATGCACGTCAGGAAGCGGTCGGCGACGTGATCCAGTCCTCTTTCTACGAAGCTGTCGTTGAGCAGAAGCTGAACCCGGCTGGCGCTCCTTCGATCGAGCCGAAATCGCTGGAAGCCGGCAAAGATCTGGAATACGTCGCGATTTTCGAAGTGTTCCCTGAGTTCACCGTTGCCGGTTTCGAAGGTATCGCGGTTGAGCGCCTGAGCGCTGACGTGGCTGATGCCGATCTGGACAAAATGCTGGAAGTGCTGCGCAAGCAGAACACCCGTTTCGAAGTGGCCGATCGCGCTGCTCAGAACGAAGACCAGCTGAACATCGATTTCGTTGGCAAGGTCGACGGTGAAGTGTTCGCTGGCGGTTCCGCCAAAGGTACTCAGCTGGTTCTGGGTTCCGGCCGCATGATCCCTGGTTTTGAAGACGGTCTGGTTGGCGCTAAAGCCGGCGAAGAGCGCGTTCTGAACCTGACCTTCCCAGAGGACTATCAGAACCTCGACCTGGCAGGCAAAGCCGCTGAGTTCACCGTAACCGTGAACACTGTTTCCGAGCCAAAACTGCCAGAACTGACCGAAGAATTCTTCGCTCAATTCGGCATCAAGGAAACGGGCCTGGAAGGCTTCCGCACCGAAGTTCGCAAGAACATGGAGCGTGAACTGCGTCAGGCGATCAAATCCAAGGTCAAGAATCAGGTAATGGACGGTCTGCTGGCCACCAACCCGATCGAAGTGCCTAAGGCTCTGCTGTCCAACGAAGTTGACCGTCTGCGCGTGCAGGCTGTTCAGCAGTTCGGTGGCAACATCAAGCCTGAGCAACTGCCGGCCGAGCTGTTCGAAGAGCAAGCCAAGCGCCGTGTTGTGCTGGGTCTGATCGTGGCTGAAGTGGTCAAGCAATTCGACCTCAAGCCTGACGAAGCCCGCGTTCGTGAAATGATTCAGGAAATGGCTTCGGCTTACCAGGAGCCTGAGCAGGTTGTGTCTTGGTACTACAAGAACGACCAGCAACTGAACGAAGTTCGTTCGGTTGTGCTGGAAGAACAAGTTGTGGATACTGTTCTGCAGAAAGCTAGCGTGACCGACAAATCGGTCTCTTACGAAGAAGCAGTCAAGCCGGTAGAAGCTCCACAAGCCGACTGATCGTTTTTGCGGTAAGAAGTACACACCATAAGCCAGCCTTCGTGCTGGCTTATGCGTATTCAAGACATAACTATTTGGGAGTGACTGCAGAGCATGTTCCGTAATTCGTATATTCAGCAGAACTCTGATATCCAGGCCGCAGGCGGCCTGGTCCCGATGGTTGTCGAGCAATCTGCTCGTGGCGAGCGCGCCTATGACATCTACTCGCGCCTTCTCAAGGAACGAGTGATCTTTCTGGTTGGTCCGGTAGAGGACTACATGGCCAACCTGATCTGTGCGCAACTGCTGTTCCTTGAAGCGGAAAACCCGGACAAGGACATCCATCTCTATATCAACTCCCCGGGCGGTTCGGTGACGGCGGGCATGTCGATCTATGACACCATGCAGTTCATCAAGCCAAACGTGTCGACTACCTGTATCGGTCAAGCGTGCAGCATGGGTGCGTTCCTGTTGACGGCCGGTGCTGCTGGCAAGCGTTACTGCCTGCCGAACTCGCGTGTGATGATTCACCAGCCACTGGGCGGTTTCCAGGGCCAGGCTTCGGACATCGAAATCCATGCCAAGGAAATCCTCTTCATTCGTGAGCGTCTCAACACGCTGATGGCCAAGCATAGCGGGCACACTCTTGAAGAAATCGAGCGCGATACCAACCGCGATAATTTCATGAGTGCAGAAGCAGCGCGTGAGTACGGGTTGATCGATGAAGTGATCAGTCAGCGCCCCGCTTAAAATAAGCAGCTCAAAATAGGCTTGGTCGGCGCGTCCGACACCAGCGGGCTTGAAAAAGCCCGCAATAGCCTTCATCTTGTGTTGCAAGCCTATCGGATTTGGATCGAACGAATGACTGACACCCGCAACGGCGAGGACAACGGCAAGCTGCTCTATTGCTCCTTCTGTGGCAAAAGCCAGCATGAAGTGCGCAAATTGATTGCCGGCCCCTCGGTCTTTATCTGCGACGAGTGCGTCGACCTGTGCAATGACATCATCCGTGAGGAGGTGCAGGAAGCCCAGGCCGAAAGCAGCGCGCATAAATTGCCTTCGCCTAAAGAAATCAGCGGCATCCTTGATCAGTACGTGATTGGTCAGGAGCGTGCGAAAAAGGTACTGGCCGTAGCGGTGTACAACCACTACAAGCGCCTGAACCAGCGTGACAAAAAGAATGACGATGTCGAACTCGGCAAGAGCAACATCTTGCTGATCGGCCCGACAGGCTCGGGTAAAACCCTGCTTGCCGAAACACTGGCCCGCTTGCTGAACGTTCCGTTCACCATCGCCGACGCAACCACCCTCACCGAGGCAGGTTACGTGGGTGAGGATGTCGAAAACATCATTCAGAAGCTGCTGCAGAAGTGCGATTACGACGTAGAAAAGGCCCAGATGGGCATTGTCTACATCGATGAGATCGACAAGATCTCGCGCAAATCTGACAACCCGTCGATCACCCGGGATGTTTCCGGTGAAGGCGTGCAGCAGGCCCTGCTCAAGTTGATCGAAGGCACGGTCGCTTCCGTTCCGCCTCAAGGTGGTCGCAAGCATCCGCAGCAGGAATTCCTTCAGGTCGACACCCGTAACATCCTGTTCATCTGCGGTGGTGCGTTCTCCGGTCTGGAAAAGGTTATTCAAAACCGTTCCACCAAGGGCGGCATCGGTTTCAACGCGGAAGTGCGCAGCAAGGAAGAAGGCAAGAAAGTCGGTGAGTCCCTGCGTGAAGTCGAGCCTGACGATCTGGTCAAGTTCGGTCTGATCCCGGAGTTCGTCGGTCGTCTGCCGGTACTTGCCACGCTGGACGAGCTTGATGAGGCTGCGTTGATGCAGATTCTCACCGAGCCGAAAAATGCCCTGACCAAACAGTATGCCAAGCTGTTCGAGATGGAAGGTGTGGACCTGGAATTCCGGGCCGACGCTCTGAAATCGGTCGCTAAACGTGCCCTGGAACGCAAAACCGGTGCCCGTGGATTGCGTTCGATTCTCGAGGGTGTACTGCTCGACACTATGTATGAAATTCCCTCGCAGTCCGAGGTGAGTAAAGTAGTGATCGACGAAAGCGTTATAGAAGGCAAGTCCAAGCCACTGTATATCTACGAAAACAGTGAGCCGGCTGCCAAGGCAGCGCCAGACGCCTAAGCGTCACGCTGCTGGAATAAAGAAGGGGCCTTCGGGCCCCTTTGCTTTTTGCGCGTTTTAACACCTTCTTTAAGCTTGTTTTTTTTGAAGGTAGCCCCCATCTTGGTTTCAAGCTCACTTCCATCTGTTTACGGCCTTATGGCCGCCGTAGAGGCGAAATCATGAAGACAACCATCGAATTGCCTCTCCTGCCATTGCGTGATGTTGTGGTTTATCCGCACATGGTTATCCCGCTGTTCGTGGGGCGCGAGAAATCCATCGAAGCCCTCGAGGCAGCGATGACGGGCGACAAGCAGATCCTTCTGCTGGCTCAGAGAAACCCTGCTGACGACGATCCCGGTGAAGAAGCACTTTATCGCGTAGGTACCATTGCGACCGTTCTACAGCTGCTCAAGCTGCCTGACGGCACGGTCAAGGTTTTGGTTGAAGGTGAGCAGCGGGGCGCCGTTGAGCGTTTCAGCGAAGTGGACGGCCACTGCCGTGCCGAAGTCTCATTGATCGACGAAGTCGACGCGCCAGAGCGCGAGTCGGAAGTGTTCGTACGCAGCCTGCTGGCTCAGTTCGAACAATATGTGCAGTTGGGCAAGAAAGTCCCGGCTGAAGTCCTGTCGTCGCTCAACAGCATCGACGAACCAGGTCGCCTGGTCGACACCATGGCCGCACACATGGCCCTGAAGATCGAGCAGAAGCAGGAAATCCTCGAAATCATCGATTTGTCGGCCCGGGTCGAGCACGTTCTGGCGTTGCTGGATGCCGAGATCGACCTGCTGCAAGTCGAAAAACGCATTCGCGGTCGCGTCAAAAAACAAATGGAGCGCAGCCAGCGCGAGTACTACCTGAATGAGCAGATGAAGGCCATTCAGAAAGAGCTCGGCGATAGCGACGAAGGCCACAACGAAATTGAAGAGCTGAAAAAGCGCATCGATGCCGCCGGTCTGCCGAAAGACGCCTTGGCCAAAGCCCAGGGTGAACTGAACAAGTTAAAGCAAATGTCGCCAATGTCTGCCGAAGCGACCGTGGTGCGCTCGTATATTGACTGGCTGGTTCAGGTGCCGTGGAAGGCGCAGAGCAAAGTGCGCCTGGATCTGGCGCGCGCAGAAGATATTCTCGATGCAGACCACTATGGTCTGGAAGAAGTCAAAGAGCGGATCCTCGAATACCTCGCCGTGCAAAAACGTGTGAAGAAAATTCGTGGTCCGGTGTTGTGCCTGGTCGGTCCTCCTGGGGTGGGTAAAACCTCTCTGGCGGAGTCGATTGCTCACGCCACCAACCGCAAATTCGTGCGCATGGCCCTCGGTGGCGTGCGTGATGAAGCGGAAATTCGTGGTCATCGCCGTACTTATATCGGTTCGATGCCAGGAAGATTGATTCAAAAGATGACAAAAGTGGGCGTCCGCAACCCGCTGTTCCTGCTCGATGAAATCGACAAAATGGGCAGCGACATGCGTGGCGATCCGGCGTCGGCGTTGCTGGAAGTGCTCGACCCTGAGCAGAACCACAACTTCAACGATCACTATCTGGAAGTCGACTACGACCTGTCCGATGTGATGTTCCTTTGCACCTCGAACTCCATGAACATTCCACCCGCCTTGCTGGACCGGATGGAAGTGATTCGTCTGCCGGGTTACACCGAAGACGAAAAGATCAACATCGCCGTCAAATACCTTTCGCCAAAGCAGATTACTGCCAACGGTTTGAAAAAAGGCGAGCTGGAATTCGACGCCGAAGCGATCCGCGACATCATCCGCTACTACACCCGCGAAGCCGGTGTACGTGGGCTGGAGCGCCAGATTGCCAAGGTTTGCCGCAAGGCGGTCAAAGAGCACGCGATGGAAAAACGCTTCTCGGTGAAGGTCACTGCCGAGATGCTGGAACACTTCCTGGGTGTACGCAAATTCCGCTACGGACTGGCTGAATCGCAGGATCAGATCGGTCAGGTTACCGGGCTGGCGTGGACTCAAGTGGGCGGTGAATTGCTGACCATCGAAGCCGCCGTCGTACCGGGTAAAGGCCAGTTGATCAAGACCGGTTCCCTGGGTGACGTCATGGTCGAATCGATCACTGCGGCCCTGACCGTTGTTCGCAGTCGTGCGAAGAGCCTGGGGATTCCCCTGGACTTCCACGAGAAGCGCGACACGCACATCCACATGCCGGAAGGGGCGACCCCGAAGGACGGCCCTAGCGCCGGTGTGGGCATGTGCACGGCTCTGGTGTCGGCATTGACCGGGATCCCTGTGCGCGCGGACGTCGCCATGACTGGCGAAATTACGCTGCGTGGTCAGGTGCTGGCGATTGGCGGTTTGAAAGAAAAACTGCTCGCTGCTCACCGTGGCGGAATCAAGACGGTGATCATTCCTGAAGAGAACGTACGCGATCTGAAGGAAATTCCTGACAATATCAAGCAAGATCTGCAGATTAAACCGGTTAAATGGATTGACGAGGTCCTGCAAATTGCGCTGCAATACGCGCCGGAGCCCTTGCCAGATGTAGCTCCAGAGATAGTCGCCAAGGATGAAAAACGCGAGTCTGACTCTAAGGAAAGAATTAGCACGCATTAGTACGCATTTGCCTGGGTGGCTTGTTGACAGCTTTTTAGAGCCCTTGTTATAAAGCGGCTCTTAAGTGTCTGTAGGCCATTCAGCACTCGTTTTTGCTTTCACCAAAAAACTTAGAATCATACTCAAATAGATATAAGGGGACTTAGAGTGAACAAGTCGGAACTGATTGATGCTATCGCTGCATCCGCTGATATCCCGAAAGCTGCTGCTGGCCGTGCGCTGGACGCTGTAATCGAATCCGTCACTGGCGCTCTCAAGGCTGGCGACTCTGTTGTTCTGGTTGGTTTCGGTACCTTCTCCGTCACTGATCGTCCAGCTCGCATTGGTCGTAACCCACAGACCGGTAAGACGCTGGAAATCGCAGCAGCCAAAAAACCAGGTTTCAAAGCCGGTAAAGCACTGAAAGAAGCTGTCAACTAAGTTCGATTCAGGTTTTTGCCTATCCGGGTCGGGGTCATGCCTGACCTGGCAGCGGAGCGGTAGTCCAGTCGGCAAGTCGTCGATCCGAGACGCCGAGGCTCGCAAGTTCGAGTCATCGGTCCGCTCCGCCAGTTACGAGAAGGCGCATCCTCGGATGCGCCTTTCTTCTATCCGGATTCTACCCACGCTCCACGGTTGCCTAATTTTGAAGTTCAACCGTTTCTGGGGGACGCATGCTGCAGAATATCAGGGACAATTCACAAGGCTGGATTGCCAAGACCATTATCGGGGTCATCGTTGCACTGATGGCTTTGACCGGTTTCGACGCCATCTTCAAGGCCACGACGCACCAAAATGATGCGGCTAAGGTCAATGGCGAAGAAATCAGCCAGAACGAGCTGAGCCAGGCGGTCGATATGCAACGCCGTCAGCTCATGCAACAGCTGGGCAAGGATTTCGATGCTTCCTTGCTCGACGAAAAAATGCTGCGCGAATCGGCCCTCAAAGGCCTGATCGATCGCAAGCTGCTGCTGCAAGGCGCAGAAAACTCGAAATTCGCTTTCTCCGAAGCTGCTTTAGACCAGGTGATCCTGCAAACGCCTGAATTCCAGGTTGATGGCAAGTTCAGCCCTGAGCGTTTCGACCAGGTTATTCGCCAACTCGGCTACAGCCGCATGCAATTCCGCCAGATGCTGGCTCAGGAAATGCTGATCGGTCAGCTGCGCGCGGGTCTGGCAGGTAGTGGTTTTGTCACCGACGCACAGGTTCTGGCATTCGCCCGTCTGGAAAAACAGACCCGCGATTTCGCCTCCCTGAACGTCAAGGTTGACCCGGCGGCTGTGAAGCTGACCGACGATGAAGTCAAAGCCTACTACGACGAACACGCCAAGGAATTCATGACGCCGGATCAGGTGGTCATCGATTACCTGGAGTTGAAGAAGGCTTCCTTCTTTGATCAGGTCAGCGTCAAGGACGAAGACCTGCAAGCGGCGTATCAGAAAGAAACCGCGAACCTGTCGGAACAACGCCGGGCCGCGCACATTCTGATCGAAGTGAACGACAAGGTGACCGAGGCGCAAGCCAAGGCCAAGATCGAAGAGATCCAGGCACGTCTGGCAAAAGGCGAGAAGTTCGAAGCCCTGGCCAAGGAGTTCTCCCAGGATCCTGGTTCGGCGAGCAACGGCGGTGACCTCGGCTATGCCGGTCCTGGCGTCTACGATCCAGCCTTCGAAACAGCGCTGTATGCGTTGGCCAAGGATCAGGTCTCGGCACCGGTCCGCACTGACTTCGGTTTCCACCTGATCAAGCTGTTGGGTGTCGAAGCGCCTGAAGTGCCGACGTTCGCCAGCCTGAAAGACAAGCTGACCCGTGAACTGAAAACCCAGCAGGTCGAGCAGCGTTTCGTCGAGGCGACCAAGCAACTGGAAGACTCGTCGTTCGAAGCCTCCGATCTGGTTCAGCCGGCGCAGGACCTGAAGCTCACTGTTCATACGTCCAAACCGTTCGGCCGCGAAGGTGGCGAGGGTGTTGCGGCCAACCGTGCCGTGGTCACTGCTGCGTTCAGCCCTGAAGTGCTGGATGAGGGTGCCAACAGCACCGCCATCGAGCTCGATCCGGAAACCGTGATCGTGCTGCGCGCCAAGGAGCACCTGAAGCCTGCGCAACTGCCGCTGGAAAGCGTCGCTGCAAGTATTCGCGCGCAATTGACCAAGGAGCACGCCAGTGCTGCCGCCAAGACCAAGGCTGAAGAGCTGATTGCCAGCCTGCGCGATGGCAAGACTGCGCTGGACAAACCGATCGACGGTCAGAGCTGGAAAGTGACCCAGGCAGCTACTCGTGGCCAGGAAGGGGTTGACCCAACCGTGCTGCAGGCGCTGTTCCGCATGCCGAAGCCCGCCGCCAAGGACAAGCCGACCTTCAGTAACGTGACCCTGGCCGATGGTAGCCTGGTGATTGTGCGTCTGAACGGCGTGAACGAAGCGGCTGCGCCGACCGAAGAAGAGAAGGCTCAATACCGTCGCTTCCTCGCTTCGCGCATTGGCCAGCAAGACTTTGCGGCCTACCGCAAACTGCTGGAAAGCCAGGCTGAGATCAAACGCTTCTGATGCCTGACTGAGCTTCGCGCTGCACAAAGACCCCGGCCGAAAGGCTGGGGTTTTTTATGGGTGAAACGAAAGCCGCGCGGGTTACCCGTCGCCTGAGTATTTACCGTGCGACTTTTTCCTGTAAATGACAGTCAGTAGACTTGTAACTGTTTTAAGACACTAATCGATACTCCGCTAAGCATCGATCTGTTGCACAATACGCCCCAGACCGTTTTCCTCAGGATGTTCAATGTTTAAATCAATTCCCATGCGTGTTGCAGGGCTGGCGTTGGTGCTGGCCGCCGCGGCCGGTTGCTCGTCGAAGAAAGCCCCTATCTACGAGCATGAGAACTTCGATGACTCCGGAACGTTTTCGCGCAGCTACCCGGTGACTGATGCGCAGACGTGCGAAGCCGCCCGTCGGGCGTTGCTCAGCCAGGGCTACATCATCACCAGCGCCGACCCGAAACTGGTCAGCGGACACAAAAGCTTCCAGCAGACCGGCGAGACCCACATGGAGATCAGCTTCAGTGTGGTCTGTGCCGATGACGGCAGTGAGGGGCATCACGCGACCATGTTCGCCAACGCCCTGCAGGATCGTTATGCGCTGAAGAAGACCAACAACTCCGCCAGCGTTGGGGTGGGCGTGCTGGGTTCTGTGTCGATGCCGATCGGTTCGTCCGACGACTCGATGGTCAAGGTTGCCAGCGAAACCGTATCGTCGCCCAAGTTCTACGAGCGTTTCTTCACCCTGGTCGAGTTGTTCCTGCCACCGGAAGCGAAAAAGGCCGCGCACATCAAGGATAAGCCAAAACCCGATCTCGGCGTGCCTGAAGCCAAGGCCGCACCTGCTCCGTTGGCGCCGTCTGCGGCACAACCTGCACCGGCGCCTGCCGAAGCTGCTCCAGCAGCCTCTGAGCCTATAGCACCGCCGCCTGAAGCCGCTCCGATTGCTCCGGCCGGGAACGCCGAGCCGGCATCGACCACGGAAACGGTCACTCCGCCGCCCCAATCAAGCCTGCCTCCACCCACCGAGCCTATTTCGGCCATTCCTGTATCAGGCGAGTAATCGTGCTCTGACGCTGCGGGATCAGGTCGGACGACACCGATCCCGCAGCGGCGCTTTTAAATTGACCCGCGTCAACCCAGGCCGTTGTCCTACGGCCCGTATCGAAAAAATCCTGTGATAAATTCCTGACCGCCTGCTACGTTTTATTAAGTAGCTGCTGAGCGGCGTGCCTGCGTCATTTTTCTTTCACGTGGGCACTTTATGCTCGGGGCGCTGGTCATTTATTCAGGCGTTTTTTTCAACGAGCTGTGGGGGATTCAAAATGGACGAATATCAAGAAGAGCTGCTCGAGTATCAGGCGTTTGAACTGGACCCGCTGGAACCGGCCGAAGACGCTACCGAGCTGTAAGCGTCAAGCGGATTGGCGATGACTGCGGCGAAACTCGCCGGGAGTCTGGCCGCTCCAGCGTTTGAAGGCCCGTTGAAAGGCTTCGGCTGAGGCAAAACCCAGCAGGTAGGCGATTTCTCCGAACGCCAGTTCGGTATCGCGGATGTAGGTCATGGCCAGGTCGCGACGCGTGTCATTGAGGATTGCGCGAAATTGCGTGCCTTCCTCGGCGAGTTTGCGGCGCAAGGTCCAGGTCGGCAGCTTCAGGCGTGCCGCCACTTCTTCCAGGTCGGGTTCCCGGCCTCCATTGAGCAATGGCCCCAGTAGCTGAGTGATGCGTTCACGCAGGCTGCGGGTGCGTGTCAGTTGCTCCAGTTCCCGCTCACACAGTTGCAGCAAGTGTCGCCAGGTGCTCGGGCAGTGTTCCGGGTTGCGCTGGGCGAGGCTGGCAAGGCTCAAGCGCAATTGATTGTGCTCGCAGCCAAACTGGATCGGACTGTCACCCAGCACTTCATAAGCCGTTCGGTAATCCGGCTCTTCGAACTCGATCTCGATACGTTCGGCCCGCAACGGGGCAGGGCTGATGCTGGACAACTGCTGTAACCAGCCAGCAATGATCGAATCCACCACGAAGCGGTTGTAGGCGTTGTAAGGGCTGATGGAATAAAACCGCAGCCAGGCGCCTTGGGCGTCTTCGTGAAAACTCGATTGACCGCGATAGTTGGAGCCATACAAGGCTTCGAAGCGAATCAGGCAGCGCGCGGCTTCTCGCACCGTTGGCGCTTGAGCGGCCGTGACCCCGGCCAGGCCGACCTGGCTCAGGCGACTGAGCTGACCCATGCGTAAGCCAAGTGCCGGGTTGTCGGTCAGTTGAATGGCGCTGTGGCCCAGGCGCATGTAGCGCGGGATCGAGAGCCGGGCGCCCGCTTCGCTGAGGCGAGCCGCGTCGAGGCCGTATTGTTCGAGCAGCGGCTGAGGGTCTACACCGTGGCTGCGCACGGCGTCGGCCAGGCTATGAACAAAGCCCACCGACAAATCGCCGAGGCGCATCGGCAACGGTTTCATCGGTTACAACCAGAGGTTCAGCAAGCGCGCGCCACGGGCATTGCCGTCGGCGAACTGCTGCCCGTTGCTGCTGAGAAAACTTTGACCGGCGCTGCCCTTATCCCAGAACTGACCACGCAGAAATACGCTCATGCCAGCGATTGCCTGGCTGCTGGGCGGTTGAGCAGTGAGTGTCAGACGATGCCAGGCCTGGCCCTCGCTGAGCTCCCCGGCCTTGAGACTGACCGAGCCGGGCGTCGACAGCCCCTTGTAACCGCGCCACGGTTTGTCCCAGGTGCCGCGCCCGACCACAAACGCCGGGACCGCGACGAACTGCGCACCCTGGTCGTCGAGCTTGCGGTAATTGTCCGGGTACCAGCTGTCGCTGCCGATCAGCACGCCCAGGCGTCCGGCCGGGGTATCGACGACGTTGAGCGTATGCTCGCCGTTGGCGGCAATGACTTCATGTTCATCGAAAATCGGATGCATCTGGCGCTGGGGTTGGCCGATTGGCAGGCCATCGCGACCGAACACCACGCTGCTGTTGTACAACGCGCCGCGGCCGATTTTCAGGGTGCCGTCGATGATGCTGGGCTCGGGTAGCACGATGGAGCCCGCCACCAACGTCACGTGGAATTCTTTCGCCAGACCACCAAACAGCGCCTGGTAGTCCTTGGCCATGCCTTTGGCCTTCATGCGCAGGTGCGCGTCGTCCAGACGTTTTTCGCCCTTGGCGCTGATCAGTGCGCGGACGAACTTCAGTGGGTTGCTGACCGCCAGCCAGTTCATGGCCTCCTTGAGCGTGGTGGCCTGGTACAGCTCATCTTTCTCGCCGCTGACCATCAACCAGGTGCCGACATGTTCGGGCAGGACGACGATGGTTTTTTCATTCAGCAGGCCCTGGTCCCGGGCCTTCTGCAAATAAGCCGCCAGCTTGCGGTGCAGGCGCTCGGGGCTTTGATAGTCGGTGGGAAACAGCTCGGGCTGGATGCCCAGCAAATTGCCGCGATCAGCGGGGGTGCCTTGGTCGACCGCGAGGTTGATGCGCAGGTCCGACAGGTAATGACCCACCGGACGGTCCGCGGCCCACATGGCGTAGGTCGTAAGGGCGGCAATCAATGCCATGGAGAAGGTCAGGTACAGAAGTTTGCGCATGGGGAAACAGTCAACGGCCGTGTGCAGGATTCGCGACTAGGGTAGGGCGCATACCGGCACTTGCCAAGGGGCGCTGCACATTTGGATCAATAAGTTGTCAGTTACGGTCATTGAGTGATGGCGGTGTGACTCTTAGTCTGTCCTACATGACTGACGGGGGCCGTAGAGCTCCTGCACTTTTTCCGTGATCGCTCGATGTGGAGTTACCGATGGCCGCCGCTCATTATCCGCACCTGTTGGCCCCGCTGGACCTGGGTTTTACCACGCTGCGCAATCGTACCCTGATGGGGTCGATGCACACTGGTCTTGAGGAAAAGCCCGGCGGTTTCGAGCGCATGGCGGCGTACTTCGCCGAACGTGCCCGCGGCGGCGTTGGCCTGATGGTCACTGGCGGTATTGGCCCGAACGACGAGGGCGGGGTGTACTCCGGCGCAGCCAAACTGACCACCGAGGAAGAAGCGCTCAAGCACCGGATCGTCACCCGCGCGGTGCACGAGGCCGGCGGCAAGATCTGCATGCAGATCCTTCACGCCGGGCGTTATGCCTACAGCCCGAAACAGGTCGCCCCGAGCGCCATTCAGGCCCCGATCAACCCGTTCAAGCCAAAAGAACTGGACGAGGAAGGCATCGAGAAGCAGATCAGCGATTTCGTCACCTGTTCGACCCTGGCGCAACAGGCCGAGTACGACGGCGTCGAGATCATGGGCTCCGAAGGTTATTTCATTAACCAGTTCCTCGCCGCCCACACCAACCACCGTACTGACCGCTGGGGTGGCAGCTATGAAAACCGCATGCGCCTGCCGGTGGAAATCGTCCGTCGGGTGCGCGAAGCGGTAGGCCCGAACTTCATCATAATCTTCCGCCTGTCGATGCTCGATCTGGTGGAAGGCGGTAGCAGCTGGGAAGAAATCGTCACGCTGGCCAAGGCCATCGAGCAGGCCGGCGCGACCATCATCAACACTGGCATCGGCTGGCACGAAGCGCGGATCCCAACCATCGCCACCAAAGTGCCGCGCGGCGCGTTCAGCAAAGTCACGGCCAAGCTGCGTGGCTCGGTGAGCATTCCGCTGATCACCACCAACCGGATCAATACCCCGGAAGTGGCCGAGCAGATTCTGGCCGAAGGCGATGCCGACATGGTCTCCATGGCGCGGCCGTTCCTCGCCGACCCGGACTTCGTCAACAAGGCCGCGGCCGGCCGTGGCGATGAAATAAACACCTGCATCGGTTGCAACCAGGCTTGCCTCGATCACACCTTCGGCGGCAAGTTGACCAGTTGCCTGGTGAACCCGCGCGCCTGCCATGAAACCGAACTCAATTACCTACCGGTGCAGCAGATCAAGAAAATCGCGGTGGTCGGTGCCGGCCCTGCGGGTTTGTCCGCCGCGACCGTGGCGGCTGAGCGTGGTCATCAGGTGACCCTGTTTGATTCGGCCAGTGAAATTGGCGGCCAGTTCAATATCGCCAAGCGTGTGCCGGGCAAGGAAGAGTTCTTCGAAACCCTGCGCTACTTCAACCGCAAACTGCAGACCACCCACGTTGAGGTGTGCCTGAACACCCGCGTCGACGTGGCGAAACTGGTCGAGGGCGGTTACGACGAAATCATTCTCGCCACCGGCATCGCGCCAAGAACCCCGGCGATTCCGGGTGTCGAGAACGCCAAGGTGTTGAGCTACCTGGACGTGATCCTTGAACGCAAACCGGTGGGCAAGCGCGTCGCGGTGATCGGTGCCGGCGGTATCGGATTCGATGTCTCGGAGTTCCTGGTTCAACAAGGCGTGGCCACCAGCCAGGATCGCGAGGCGTTCTGGAAGGAGTGGGGCATCGATACGCATCTGCAAGCGCGCGGCGGTGTCGCCGGCATCAAGGCTGAACCTCACGCACCGGCGCGTGAAGTGTTCCTGCTGCAACGCAAAAAATCCAAGGTCGGCGATGGTCTGGGTAAAACCACTGGCTGGATTCACCGCACCGGTCTGAAAAACAAGCAGGTACAGATGCTCAACAGCGTCGAGTACCTGAAGATCGACGACGAGGGTTTGCACATCCGCATCGGCGAAACCGGCGAGCCGCAGTTGCTGCCGGTGGACAACATCGTGATCTGCGCCGGGCAGGATCCGCTGCGTGAATTGCACGAGGGGCTGGTGGCGGCCGGGCAGAACGTGCATTTGATTGGCGGCGCGGATGTGGCGGCAGAGTTGGATGCCAAGCGTGCGATCAACCAGGGTTCGCGGTTGGCTGCGGAGTTGTAACCCGCAGGTTTAGCGTGCCAACGGCCTTCGCGAGCAAGCCCGCTCCCACAGGTTCTGTGTTGTTCACAAATTTTGTGACCGATACAAAACCCCTGTGGGAGCGGGCTTGCTCGCGAAGGCGTCCATTGAGCGGCTAGACTGTTGGATCTATCCGAGCACAATCAGGCGCCAATGCTTTCCCCTCCAACCGATTGGCTACCCCAGGCCCCCCTCGAATTCCTTCATCTCGGCTGGCTGACCAACGCTGGCATCGAAGTCGCGATCCTGCGCCTCGACCAGATCGACCCGCTGATCAGCGGCAACAAGTGGTTCAAACTCATCGAGCACCTGAAGGCCGCTGACCGGATCAGTGCCGAAGGCATCATCAGTCTGGGCGGTGCCCACTCCAATCATCTGTATGCATTGGCGGCGGCGGGTAAGCGTTTTGGTTTTCGCACCGTTGGCCTGCTGCGCGGTCATCCGCAAGAAACGCCGACGGTGAAAGACTTGCAGGCGTTCGGCATGCAGTTGCATTGGCTGGGTTATGGCGGTTATCGCGCGCGGAACGAGCCGGGTTTCTGGTTGCCATGGCAGGCGCAGTATCCCGACCTGCATCCTGTACCGGAAGGTGGTGGCGGCTTGCAGGGAGCAAAGGGTTGCATGCCGCTGAGGACAATGGTCAGCGAGCAACTGAACGGTCTGGGCTGGAGCGACTACGACGGCTGGTGGCTGGCCTGCGGAACGGGCACCACCCTGGCTGGTCTGGTGCTGGCCGAGGCGGGTGAACACCCGGTGTATGGCGCGCTGGCGGTGCCCGACGATCATGGGGTGGCGCAGCAAGTCGAATCAATTGTGCAAGAAGCGGGTTTACCGGATCGCGCTTATGAATGGTTCGACGCCAGCCGTGGCGGCTTTGCCAAAGTTGATCCGCTGTTGCTCGAATTCATCGATCAGACCGAACAGGCCAGCGGCATTCCCCTCGAACCGCTGTACACCGGTAAAGCCCTGTTGGCGCTCAAGCAGCAAGTAGACGCGGGAAGATTTGAAAGCGGCACGCGCCTGATCTTCATCCATACCGGCGGTTTGCAGGGCCGCCGGGGCTTCCAGTGAGCGGCGGGACTCACCCGCGCTTGGGCATCATCCGCAGCAAGGTGTTATCACCCACGACATAGTGGTGATAAATCCCCGCTACGGCGTGCAGGCCGATCAGCCAGTAACCAATGGTGCCGCCGAGTTCATGCCAACCCTGTATCTGCTTGGCCAACGCCTTGTCCTCCGCGACCAGCAATGGCAAGTCGAAGCCGAAGAACATCACTTGGTGACCCTTGGCGCTGGTGACCAGCCAGCCCAGAATCGGCATGGTGATCATGAAAATATACAGCGCCCAGTGCATCAGTTTGGCCAGCACGGTCTGCCAGTGAGGCGAGGCCGGGAAGATTTTCGGTGCCGGGCCCAGGCTTCGAGCGAATAGCCGCAGCCAAACCAGGACGAACACCAATAAACCCAGCATGAAGTGCGATTCGGTGATCAGCGTCCGGCCGCCACTGCCTTTTGGAAAGATCCCGCGAAATTCGATACAGGCATAAACCAGCGCCAGCAGGACCAGCATCAACCAATGCATCGCGATCGATACGGTGCTGTAGCGTGAGTCGGAATTCTTCCAGGGCATACGGTGTTCCTCACAGGTCAGGTCGAGCCACCGCTCTTGTTCGACGGTGTGCTTTAACTGTAATCCGCTTTGGTGGATTTGCCTGTGGCTATTTGGGCGTGCAATGCTCTGGATCAAGTGGTTGGACACAAAAAAGCGCCAGTTCCGTTAAGGAATTGGCGCTTTTTTATGCTGCGGCAGGCGCAATCAGCTGGTTTGTGGCATCTCGCCCTTGGCCAGACGCTTGTTGATATCGGCGATCACCTCCGGCAAATCGGTGATGGTGTCGATCATGTAGTGCGGGCGCGAGCCTTCGAACATCCCGTGGATGCGCTTGCGTTCGCTGTCCAGTTGGTCGCTGCCGAGGGCGCGGTAACCTTCGTAGTCCAGGCCCAGCGCATTACCGGAACAAATCAGCGCCACGGTCCACATGCCGGCGCGACGACCTTCAAGAATGCCCGGCACGGTGTCGTCAATCTTCACGCAGGCCGCGACATCATCGATCCCGAGGGCGATCACGTTGGCCAGCGCCTGGGCCGGCCATGGACGACCGTTGGGCACTTCGTCGGTGGCGACCACGTGATCGGCGATGTAGCCGTTGGTGGCGGCCAGTTCGACCACCTTGTCCATGACCTGTTTCGGGTAGCCGGAGCAGGAACCGATCTTGATTCCTTGCTGGCGCAGGTTGGCGATGGTGTCCAGCGCGCCCGGAATCAGCGCCGAGTGCTCGGCGATTTTCTCGATTTGCAGGGGCATGAAGCGTTTGTAGATGGCGGTGACGTCATCGTCGGTCGGCGTGCGGCCGAACACGGCGCGATAACGTTCGGCCACTTGCGGCTGATCGCACAGGGTGCGGATGTGGTCCCACTTGCCCATGCCCATCGGGCCGCGGGCTTCTTCAATGGAAACCTGGACGTCGAATTCAGCGAAAGCTTCGACAAAAATCTGCGTTGGGGCGAAGGAGCCGAAATCGACCACGGTGCCAGCCCAGTCGAGGATGGCGGCTTGCAGTTTGGTTGGGTTTGTATAGTTCATGGTGATCAAATCCTGTGGCAACTGGCTAAAGGAGAGCTGCGTTTGGTGGGAGCGGGCTTGCTCGCGAAGGCAGTCGACATAATTGTTGCCTGACACTCCGCCTTCGCGAGCAAGCCCGCTCCCACAGGGGATTGCGGTGTGAATCAGATTTCGAGGACTTCCATCTCGCGCAGTACTTCGGCGATTGCCGCCACCGCCGCGTGCATCTCGTCCTGGTTGACGTGTCCGATGCAGCCGACGCGGAAGGTTTCGACCTGGGTCAATTTGCCGGGGTAAAGGATGAAACCCTTGGCCTTGACGCGTTCGTAGAATTCCTTGAACTGGTAACGCGGATCTTTCGGCGCGTGGAAGGTGACGATGATCGGCGCCTGAATCGCGGCGGGCAGGAAGCTGCGCAGCCCCAGTTTGGCCATGTCATCGAGCAGCACCTGGCAGTTGTTGGCATAGCGCTGATGCCGTGCGGGCAAACCACCTTCTTCGTTGTATTGCAGCAGGGCTTCGTGCAACGCCGCGACCACGTGGGTCGGCGGGGTGAAGCGCCATTGGCCGGTCTTGGCCATGTAGATGTGCTGATCGAAAAGGTCCATCGCCAGCGAGTGCGAGTTGCCAGCGGCATTAGCCAGCGCTTCTTTGCGAGCGAAGACAAAGCCCATTCCCGGCACGCCTTCCAGGCATTTGCCCGAAGCGGCGATCAGCGCGTCGAACGGCACCTGTTGCGCATCGATCGGCAACGCGCCAAAAGAACTCATGGCGTCGATGATCAGGCGTTTGCCGTGTTGCGCAATGACGTGGGCGATTTCCGGTAGCGGGTTGAGGATGCCGGTGCTGGTTTCGCAGTGAATCAGCGCGACGTGGGTGATGCTGGCGTCGGCACGCAGCAGGCGGTCGACGTCGGCGGCGGTGGTCGGCTCGTCTTCGGCGGTTTCGAAGGTGCTGAAGGAGCGGCCGAGTACTTCGCAGATTTTCGCCAGGCGTTTGCCGTAGGCGCCGTTGATCAGCACCAGGACTTTGCCGTCGCGAGGCACCAGCGTGCCGATCGCCGCTTCGACCGCGAACGTGCCGCTGCCTTGCAGGGGCACGCAGTGGTGGCTGTCGCCGCCGTTGATGATCGCCAGCAGTTGTTCGCACAGGCTGGCGGTCAGTTGATTGAAACGGTCATCCCATGAACCCCAGTCGACCATCATCGCCTGACGGGTGCGGGCCGATGTGGTCAGTGGGCCGGGGGTGAGCAGGATGGGTTCGACAGTACTCATTCTCGTGTCCTCGCAATCGATGGGATGAAGCTACGGGGCTTAAATTGCAATTTGCCGTGCTATCAATCAAATTGTTTGTTGTTATGCCAGTCATCAGTGAGGGTTATTCATGAACCTGTTCCAGCTCCGCGCATTCGATGCGGTGGCCCGCGAGGGCAGTTTCACCCGGGCCGCCGCGCGACTGTTCATCAGCCAACCGGCGGTCACCGGGCACATCAAGGCGCTGGAGGAGCATTACCAGATCACCTTGTTGCGGCGCACCGCACGACGGGTGGAGCTGACGGAGGAGGGCACCAAACTGGCCGCGATCACCCGGGCGATGTTCGGTCTGGCCGAAGAAGCGCAGGTGATGCTGGAAGCGAACCGGCAGTTGCTGACCGGGCGTCTGGAGGTGGCGGCGGACGGGCCGCACATGGTCATGCCGATGCTCGCCAGTTTGCGCGCGCGGTATCCCGGCATTACCGTGAACCTGCGGCTGGGCAATGCTCAGGAAACCTTGGCGGCGTTGTTGTCGGAGCATGCCGACGTGGCGGTGCTGACCGAGGTCGAACCGCGCAAGGGGCTGCATTTGCAAGACTTGAGCGAATCACGGATTTGTGCGCTGGTGCCCGACGGTCATCCCTGGGCGCAGATGTCCAAGGGGGTACCGCTCAAGGCGCTGGATCAGGTGATCATGGTGTTGCGTGAGCCGAGTTCGATCACCCGGCGCACTTTTGACGAGGCGTGCGTAGCGGCGTCGGTCAGTCCACGGGTGTTGCTGGAGCTGGACAGTCGCGAGGCGGTGACTGAAGCCGTCGCCGCAGAGTTGGGGGTCGGCGTGGTGTCGTCGGTGGAGGTCAGTCATGACCCGCGGGTGGCGGCGGTGCCGATTCTGGGTGAAGGGTTGGTTAACCGACACATGATTGGCTGCATGGAGCGGCGGCGAGATTTGCGCTTGATACAGGCGTTTTTCGAGTTGGCACCCGCCCGATAAACCGAGGCGCGGCCTTCGCGAGCAAGCCCGCTCCCACATTTGATCGCATTTCTCCAGGAAGAACTCGGTCAAATGTGGGAGCGGGCTTGCTCGCGAAGGGGCCGGGCCTGCCTACACAAGGCTTTCGCGTACCATCTCCAGAAACGTCGCCACCACCCGCCGCGAACTCTGCTCGCGCAAGCACACCAGTGTCTCGGTCAATCGCCGCTTGCAGTCGGTAATCGGCAACGCGCAAACCCTGGAATCTGCACCGAACTCGGCGGCCGACACCACACCTACACCAATCCCCACCACCACCGCCTCACGCGCTGCTTCCCGGCCTTCAACCTGAATCGCCGGGCGGATACGTAAGCCTGCCTGAGCCATTTCTTCTTCCAGCGTCTGCCGCGTCACCGAGCCGATTTCCCGCAGCACCAACGGCGTGTCATCCAGATCCGCGAGGCAAATCGACTCGCGGTCGGCCCACGGATGATGGCGCGAAACGAACGCCACCATCGGGTCGTTGCGCAGCGGCAACGAGATCAGACGCTCGTCACTCACCTCCCGGCCCAGCAGCGCCAGATCGGCCTGATAGTTGAACAACCGGAACAGCGATTCGTCGGTGTTGCCAGTTTCGATCTTCACGCTGATGCCGGGGTAGCGCTCACAAAAGCGAGCAATCTGCGGCAACACATGCACTGGCGCATCCACCGCGAGAATCAGGCTGCCGGTTTGCAAGGCCCTGGAGTCATGCAAGAGCTCCTGCGCCTCGGCCTCGATAACGAACAATCGTTGAGTAATGCTCAGCAACCGCTCGCCCAAATCCGTCAGCCGGACCGAACGTTTGTTGCGGTGGAACAACAGCACACCGAAGCGCTCTTCGAGCTTGCGCACTTGGTCGGAAATCGCCGGTTGCGTGAGGAATAGCCGCTCGGCGGCTTTGGTGAAGCTTCCATGGACGGCCACGGCGTGGAAGGCTTTGAGCTGGGCGTGGGAAACCGACATCGAAACCTCCAGTAACAAGCTGAGCTTATATTGGAAATACGATAAATCGATTTCACTTATTAATCAGTAATTGTTTTTATCCACCTCAGCCCCGGTGACTGGTCAGTCGAACAGCGTCGGCGGCCATGAGCCTGTGCGTGCAACAGCAGGACTCATCTGACCGATATCGCCAAAGGGAAGCCGCGATATCGAAGTGCTCAACAATAAAAAAACAGGCGTTATTTCTCAATTTCTGCCGGCACACTCACACCCTGAGGTCAGAACCACCATGAACAAGCACATCGGCACCATCAAGCGTTGGCGCGTGCAGATCTTCGCGATCACCTGGCTCGCTTACGCCGCGTTCTACTTCACCCGCAAAGCTTTTTCCGTGGCAAAACTGGGGATCGCCGAAGACCCCACCTTCATGCTCGACAAAATGGCCATGGCCAACCTCGACGCCATCTACCTCACGGCTTATGCCATCGGGCAATTCACCTGGGGCATCCTGGCCGACCGCTTTGGCCCAAGGGTCGTAGTGTTTGGCGGGTTGTTGATTTCAGCGGCAGCAGCCTTGGTGATGGGCAGTTTTGCGACGTTGCCAATCTTCGCTACCTGCATGTTGATTCAAGGGTTTGCCCAGTCCACCGGCTGGTCCGGGCTGTGCAAGAACCTCGGTAGCTTCTTTCCCGCCGAACAGCGCGGGCGGGTGCTGGGGTTGTGGAGTTCCTGCTACGCCTTTGGTGGGTTGGTGGCTTCGCCGTTCGCTGGCTGGTGGGCGTATACGCTGATCGGCACCTGGCATGCGGCGTTCTTTTCCAGTGCGGCGGTGGTTGGGCTGGTCGCCGTGCTGTTTTTTATTTTTCAGCGCAACAAACCCGAAGACGTTGGCTTGCCGGCGGTGGAGCCGGAGCCGGAACTGACGGCGCAAGAGGCCGACGCGCAAAGCAAGATCAGCATTCTGGAACCGTTAAAGGAAATTCTGCGCAACCGCACCGTGCTGGTTCTGGGCCTCGCATACTTTCTGCTGAAACCGGCGCGCTACGCGATTCTGCTCTGGGGGCCGGTGATCGTCTTCGAGCAGATGCCCTCGGTGGGCAAGGTCGGCGCGGCAATCATTCCGACCGCGTTTGAACTGGCCGGGTTGCTTGGGCCGATCCTGCTGGGGCTGGCTTCGGACAAACTGTTCGGCGCCCGACGCATGCCGGCGTGTGTGCTCAGCCTGTTGGCGCTGACGGTGACCCTGGCGTTGTTCATGGGCGCCCTGCATACCGGCAGCGTGATGCTGGTGGTGGCGCTGCTGTTCGTCATGGGCCTGACCCTGTACGGACCGGACTCGATGATCAGCGGCGCGGCCGCGATCGATTTCGGCACCGCCAAGGCGGGCGCCACAGCGGCCGGTTTCGTCAACGGTTGTGGTTCGGTCGGGGCGATTCTCGGCGGATTGCTGCCGGGCTACTTCGACTCGGTCACCGTGTTCATCGTCTTCGCCGGCTGCGCGCTGTTCTCGGCCCTGGTGCTGATCCCGCACTGGAACAGCCGCCCGGCTGGCCTGCGTGCCGAAAGCGCTTTCGTGCCTAACCAACGGATGACTGTAAAACCTCTGCGTAGCTGAACCCCTTTCCCTCGCGGCTTGCTGCGCCTGCGGCAGGCTAGCGGGTGGACATCTGACTGGAGATTTCCAATGAGACCCTTTTGGCTGGACCAGGCCCTGAAGGCCGATGTGTCCGACACCTGTCCGGCACTGGAAGGCGACACCCGGGCCGAAGTCTGCATCGTCGGCGGCGGCTACACCGGGCTGTGGACAGCGATCATGCTCAAGGAACAGAACCCCGAGCTGGATGTGCTGCTGATCGAGGCCGATATCTGCGGCGCCGGCGCCAGTGGGCGCAACGGTGGTTGTGCGCTGTCGTGGTCGGCCAAGTACTTCACCCTTGAACGGCTGTTCGGCGTCGAAGAAGCGGTGCGACTGGTCAAGGAGTCGGAGCGCAGCATCCATGCCATCGGCGCCTTTTGCGAGCAGTACGCGGTGGACGCCGATTACCGCCTCGACGGTACGCTCTACACCGCCACCAACCGTGCCCAATGCGGCTCGACCGATGCCGTGATCGCGGCGTTGGAGCGCAATGGCATCAACTCTTTCACCCAACGGCCGGTGGCCGATGTGCAACGCATGGCCGGTTCCAGCAAACATCTGGAAGGCTGGTTTTCCCCGGCGGCGGCCAGCGTGCAACCGGGCAAACTGGTGCGCGGCTTGCGCCGGGTCGCCTTACAACTCGGGGTGAGGATTCACGAGCACACCGCCATGACTGGGTTGCAGGAGGGCAAGCCTGCGGGGATACAAACCCTCAACGGCACCGTTCGCGCGGATCGCGTGGTGCTGGCGATGAACGCCTGGATGGCCCGGGCGTTTCCACAGTTCGAGCGCAGTGTGGCGATTGTTTCCAGCGACATGCTGATCACCGAACCGCGACCTGATCTGCTCAACGAGATCGGCTTGACCAGCGGCGTCACCGTGCTCGATTCGCGGATTTTCGTGCACTACTACCACAACACTCCGGACGGCCGAATCATGCTCGGCAAGGGCGGCAACACCTTTGCTTACGGCGGGCGAATGTTGCCGGTGTTCGATCAGCCATCGCCCTATGCCGGTTTGTTGCAGCACAGCCTGAGCGAGTTCTTCCCGGCGTTTGCCCAGGTCAAGGTCGAGGCGACCTGGAACGGTCCGTCTGATCGCTCGGTCACCGGTTTGCCGTTTTTCGGTCAGATGAGTGCCAGCGGCAACGTGTTTTATGGTTTCGGATACTCCGGCAGCGGGGTTGGCCCGTGTCATATGGGCGGGCAGATTCTCGCCTCGATGGTTCAGGGGCTGGACAACGCCTGGACCCGTTCGCCTCTGGTCAACGGACCGTTGGGCTTGTTTCCGCCAGAACCGATTCGTTACCTCGGCTCCCTGATGGTGCGCAACGCCATTCGCCGCAAGGAACGCGCCGAGGATCACGGGCGCCGGCCACGGCATCTGGATGTGCGTCTGGCGAAGTTCGCGGCGGCGGCCGGCAAGGCTGACAAGGGCTGAGTGTCAGGGCGTGAGGTCCGAGCGATTGACCAGCCAATCGAGCAGCAAGTGGCTATCGCGGCGTGGCTCGGGAACAGGCCGGGTGCGTGGGTGATGGCCCATGCCGACGCACAGCACCGGCCGGTCCGGATCACTGTCGAGAAAACTGATCAGGACGTCGCTGCCGCCCGTTGGCAGGTTGCACGGGTTAATCCGAGCGTCCGGCGCTGCAAGGGCCACCGGTAGCCAGAGTCCGGCAGATTCAAGCGGATCCGCTTGCGCTGTTGGCCACAGCCCGACCTGTATTCGACCTCGATCATCCAGCGCCGCCGGCTGCCCGGCAGGGCCCAGCACCCGGGCGGGCTGATAGCCCGGGATGCTCGGCCTGGTCTGTTTGAGCGCCGGCCTGAATACGGTTGACCAGGGAATGGCGGCGAACTGATTGCGGTAATGGCGGACAGTGACGGGGTTGTCGGTGGCAAGAATCGAAGGTTGTTGGCCCTGATGGCGGATTTCGGTGAGCAGCCACTGATCGTTGAAATTCGCCAGTGGATGTTCTGACACTTGCACTATCCGTGCGCTGCGCAGTGCGCTCTGGTTGCTTTGACCGTGGATCTGCAGGTGCTGGCAACGCAGACGTTCCAGTTGTCGTCGGCTCAACTGATCGCGATGGATGTGCTCGGCCGCGGGCCGGACTATCACTGGCAATGGTTTGCTGAAAGCGTGGTTGGCCGCTCCCTCGTCGGGTTTTTGCGAGCCACGGTTCCTGGCTTCCAGTCGTGAGGGAAAGGGCGGCGAGTCATGGCGCTGGAACAACTCACTGATCACCGGCACGTCAGTGTCGTCGGGCGCGTTGCCCTGGAAAGGCGTAAGGACGGGGTCCTGGGGGAAACTCAGGCTGTCATCGGCCAGGACCAGCACATGCCCGTCGCGCTGATGTTCGAAGTGATAGTGAATGCCTTCTTCTTCGCACAGCCTTTGCAGCAATGCCAGATCGCTCTCCTCGTACTGAATGCAAAAAGGCCGGACGGGATAGTGTTCGTTCGACAATTCAAAGCGATAGCTCCCTGCGGGCACATCATGTTCCTCCAGCAGTTGGCGCAGGATCATCGGTACGCTGAGGTGATGAAAGACGCGGCGTGAACGCTGCCGGTCGAGCCATTGAAGGTAGGGCACCAGCACCAGTTTGTAGCCGATCCGGTGTGGGCCGCGATGCTCGCGACTGGCTCTGTGAAGTACGCCATGAATACCCTGGCCCTCCATCAGGCTGAGGAACACCGGCTGCTGCAGCAATCGGTCGAGGTTCATGGCCGGTGCGAGGCCGATCACTTCGATGTCGAATCGATAGGGCTGGTTGAGGGCTTCTCGGCCACTGAACTGCAACACCTGCAAACTCAAATCGCCGTCGAGAAGTGTCAGGGTGAAGGGACTTTCCTTGTCGTTGTGCATCGAGCGCGCTTCTGCCATGGAATTCGGGCGCAGAGGGTACGAAACCACAGCCCTTTATGGTCACCGCAAATCGAAGTTTCAGAAACGCCCTACAACTGCCGGTGAAGATGTCGATTGGTCATGCGGGTGAACAGGGTGGATTTTTTGGTCGATTGCCAACTTTAGGGCGTATAAACTTGCGCCATGCGTCGGCCAATAGATGTCTCGGCGCCATAGATCAAGAGAGTGAGTAATGGGCGCACAGTGGAAGGTTAAACACAAAGAAGCGGCATCTAACGCCAAGGGCAAGATCTTCGGCAAACTGGTAAAAGAAATCACCATCGCGGCCCGAAACGGTGCCGATACTGCCACCAACGCACACCTGCGTCTGGTGGTCGAGCAGGCCAAGAAAGCCTCGATGCCCAAGGAAACCCTGGATCGCGCGATCAAGAAAGGCGCGGGCCTGTTGGGTGAAACCGTGCAATACCATCGCGTGACCTATGAAGGTTTCGCACCGCATCAGGTGCCGCTGATCGTTGAATGCGTGACCGACAACATCAACCGCACCGTTGCTGAAATCCGCGTTGCGTTCCGCAAGGGCCAATTGGGCGCTTCCGGTTCGGTAGCGTGGGACTTCAACCATGTCGGCATGATCGAGGCGTCCCCGGACAGCCCTGACGCCGATCCGGAAATGGCCGCCATCGAAGCCGGCGCCCAGGATTTCGAACCAGGTGACGAAGAGGGCACGACTCTGTTCCTGACCGAGCCTGCGGACCTGGACGCTGTGCAGAAAGCTCTGCCCGAGCAAGGGTTCACCGTGTTGTCGGCCAAGTTGGGTTACCAGCCGAAAAACCCGGTCAGCGGTCTGAGCGATGAGCAGATGGCTGAAGTCGAAGCCTTCCTCGAAGGCCTCGATAACCACGATGACGTGCAGGACATGTTTGTCGGGTTGGCGGGGTAATTTGATTTTTCAGTGACACCGCTTTCGCGAGCAAGCCCGCTCCCACATTTATCTGTGTTAAACACATATTTTGCTATTAACAGAGATTAAATGTGGGAGCGGGCTTGCTCGCGAATGACCGCGTAGCGGTCACCGATTTTCCAGTATTCGCACAATCTCCGCGAACCCCGGTCGCTCCAGCACCTGCGGCTGACAGCAGCGCTGCTGCAACTGCTCCAGCTGCACACGACCTTCATCGCTCAACCCTGAGTCGATCCGTTCCAACAATTCCCCCAGCAAAACACCAAACGCCCGCACTTCTATCCGTTGCAGCGCACGGCTTTCAAGGCTGTCCGAGAGGGCATGGAAAGACGCGGCGCCAAAATCCCCCAGCAGACAATCACCGTGCTCGTTCCACAGAATATTGTGGCCGTAGAGGTCGCCGTGGGTGATGCCATGCTGGTGCAAATGTTCGGCTGCCGAGGCGATGCCACAGACGATCCGCAATGCCACGCCAGCGCTGAACCGGGTGTCGTTGGCGTAAACGTCTCGGGTGCATGACGCCAGGCTCGGCAGCCCGGCCAGATTGCGGTAGCTCGGATCGATCAATTGCATTACCAGCCCGGCCTGAGCTTCTGGATGCTCGACGACTCGCCCTTCAACCCGGATCAGGTTGGGGTGACTACCGGCGGTGATGCAGGCGTTCATCTCGTGCAACGGCGAGCCATCGCTGGTCATTTCGCCTTTGTAGAGTTTGACCGCGACCTGAGTGGCCGGCTGGTCCGGTCGATCCCACATGGCCCGATGAATCACTCCTGAGGCGCCTTCGCCCAGTTGCTGCTCCAGCCGCAGTTCAGACCAGGGAATGCGGGGCGTGGCTTCGAGAGCGGCCGCATCGGCTTCGGTCTCCAGCGGGTTACCGGCGTACGCCAGCCAGGTCAGGCTGGGCAGGGACAGCAGCCACTCGGGCAACTCGCTCAACTGATTGGCGGCGATGCGGATCAGTTCGAGTCGATGGCAATGACGCAAGCTCTGCGGCAAACGTTGCAAGCGGTTGCCAGCCAGCATGAGTTTTTGCAGGTGCGGGCGTTCACCTAGCTCAGCGGGCAGTTCAGTGATGCAGTTATCGGTCAGGATCAACCAGCGCAGCAACGGTGGCAGGGCGGCGCCTGGCACGTGCTCGATGCGGTTGGCCTTGAAGCCGATCATCGTCAGCGCGGCGCAGTGGCCCAGACAGTCGGGCAGTTCGGTGAACAGATTGTCCGAGCAGAACAACACGCGCAAACGGGTCAGGCGGTGCAAGTCGTCCGGCAGACTGCTCAAGGCATTGCCGCTGAGGTTGAGGACTTCCAGCGAGTCCGCCAGGTTGAAGATTTCTCGTGGAAACTCCGTCAGGCCGCCGGTGAGGTCCAGGCGGGTGATGCCCGACAGTTGGCCGGCGCGCAGTTGGGCAAGGGTATCCATGAACAGATTCACTCTTGATCGAGAGGAGGGCGCGGAGGCCTGGAAACGGGCGACATGATACCGGCAAATGTGTGATGTCTGTCAGGCCGCCTTCGCGAGCAAGTCGAATCGTCGCACCGCCGCTCCCACATTGGAATGCGATCAACTGTGGGAGCGGGCTTGCTCGCGAAGGCGGCCTGACAGACACCACAAAACTTACGGCCCCCTGACTTCGACCAACTGCCCCAATCGGCTGCGCGTGCGCGCCAGATCGATGGCATCGCCGCTCAGGCTTTCGCGCAAAGACTGCTGGCCGAGTAGAATCAGGTGCTTGTCCTGGTCGTACAGGACGTCGACCAGATTGATGAAGCGCTGCTGGGCGGCGATGGAACACTCGGCGAGGTTGGGCAGTTTATCGATGAACCAATGATCGAAACGTCGGCACAGCTCCAGGTAATCCATGACCGCTGTGGGGTGGTCGCACAGATCGCCGAAGGTGAAACCGATGGTTCGCCCTTCGCAGTGTCGGGCCTGAAGATTGCGTGTCCCGACGGGCAGTTGAATGGCCGGCGCGTCGCGTTCGGGCAGGTTCAACGACTGACGCTGCGCCAGCGTGGCCGGCCAGACGTACTGGCCTTGGGTAAACAGCTGCTGGGCGTGGGTTCTCGCCTGACTGCGGTAGTCGTGGGGGCCGCCGACCTCCATGACCTGCATGCGAGCGTTGATCAGGTCGATCGCCGGTTTGAAGCGCGCGTGGTACAGCGGGTTGGGCAGCAGTCCTTCCGGTGGGTAGTTAGACGTGACCAGCAGCAGGATGCGTCGGCGGAACAATGCCTTGAACAGCCGGGTAATGAGCATCGCATCGCCGATGTCATGGACGTGAAACTCGTCGAAACACAGCACCCGGCAATCGCGCAGCTGTTCGTCGAGGGTGGTTTCCAGTGCATCGGGTTGATCGCGATGAGTGAACATTCCCTGGTGAAGGTCCGCAAAAAAACCATGAAAATGCAGGCGCTGTTTTTCCGCAATGGGAAGGGCCTGGAAAAAACCGTCGAGCAGCCAGCTCTTGCCGCGACCCACAGCGCCGTGCAGATAAAGGCCGGGAAGCGTTTTTGCCGAGGTGCCCGACAGCGCGGCGGCGTGTTGCGCCATGCAGTCGATGACGCGCAGTTGGCTATGGCTGAGGGTGTAACCCTGGGTGTGGGCCTTGCGGTGGAAGTAGTCGTGGATGACTCGACCGGTTGCGGTGTCACCGGCGGATGCCGCCGATGATTTGCCGAACAAGCGGCGAAGCGCAGGCCAGCGTGGTGTGAGTCGCGAGCGGTTTGGCGGTCGAACGGCCACTGTGATTTCACCCCGTAATTTGCACGCCGGCTCCCCCGAGCTGCGGCGGCGTAGTGTAACCAAACGGGGAATTTTCATTCCAGTTCTGTCGACGAAGCCTGTGTGGCGAGGGAGCTTGCTCCCGCTGGGCTGCGAAGCAGCCCCCAAAACCATTCAACGCGGTGTTCCAGACACACCGCGTTGAATGGTTTACGACTGCTGCGCAGCCGAGCGGGAGCAAGCTCCCTCGCCACAGGGTTTACGGTGTCTGGAATCGCTCAGGCGACTAGCGCTCGATACTACGATTCCACCGCGCATTCCACGCCGGGCGCTGTTCGTTGACCTGATCCCAATCGATCGCAATGGCAGTGGTCAGGTACTGCTTCATCGCCTCCACCTGGCCGCGGGTCTTGTCGGTGGTCGGGGTATTCGGGTTGGACGGGATCTGGTCGCCATCTTCAAGCGCGGCGGCCTGCGCTTCAGGTGTCAGCAAGAAAGCAGCGAGTTTTTGCGCCAGTTCCGGCTGAGTGTTGTTGGCGATGGCACATTCGGCCACGTTGAGCACCACGGCGCCTTCCTTCGGTTGCGCATATTCCACCGGCATGCCCTTGAGTTTCAGGGCGGTGACCTGGGTCGGCGTCAGCGGGAACAGCGCGGCTTCGTCGGTCTGAAGCATTTCGGAAATCTTCGCCGAACTCGGAATGTACTCCAGCACGTTGCGCCCGACGGTGTTCGGCCACGCCTTGAAGCCTGGCTCGACGTCGGTTTCGCTGCCGCCCTGAATCCGGTTGAACATCAGGAAGCCGTGCAGGCCAAAGGTCGAGGAGGCCATCGACTGGAACACCAGTTTGTCCTTGAAGCGCGGGTCGGCCATGTCCATCCACGAGGTCGGCGCGGTCCAGCCTTTCTCCTTGAACAGACGCGTGTTGTACGCCAGCCCGGTCACGCCGAGGCTGACCGCTACGGCCTGATCCTTGATACGGCCCTTGGCCGGAATCTGCGCCAGCGGTGCGCTGTCTTCGAGTTTGTCGCACAGCCCCATGGCGATGGCGCGGTACATGATGCCGTCGTCGAGGAACATCACGTGCATCTGCGGGTTGCCTTTGCTGGCCTGGACCTTGGCCAGAATATCGGCGGAGGTGCCGGGCACGATCACCACTTTGACGTTGTTGGCCTTCTCGAAAACCGGCAGCACCTTGTCGGCGTAGAGCCGCTCCATGGTCCCGCCGTTCATGCCCAGGTAAAGCGTCGGTTCGGCCTGGGCCTGGGTGGCGGCGAGCAGGGCGCCCAGGCAGGAGATACCGAGCAGTGCAGTGCGTTTGACGTTATTCATTAGCGCGACCTTCCTCTATCAAGCAACGGAGATGGAGTGAAACCGGGTGATGGAAAACGCATCCAGCGACGTTTTTGAGGCGCCGCTGCAGATGATTTCGGTGAGCGCCTGGCCCACCGCGGGACCGATCTGAAAGCCCGCACCGGCAAAGCCGAATGCGTGCAACAGACCGGGTTGAGTGCCACTGTGGCCGATCACCGGTTGGCGATCGGGCAGGTAACCTTCGGTGCCGCTCCAGGTGCGAATCGCCTGGGCGCCTTCAAGAAACGGATAAAGCTCGACCGCCTGACGCAGGATCTCGATTACCGCGTGCTGGCCCGGCCGGGCGCGGGCACTGTCGAGGGCAAAGCCCTGGCCGCCACCCAATACACAATTGCCGCGCGCGACCTGGCGGGCATAGATACCGCCGCCCTCGACCCCGGTGCTGGCATTCATCACCAGCGGCAAGGGCTCGGTGACCAGCATCGCCGGGTGCCCGGCGTGCATCGGCACTTTCTCACCGAACTGTTCTGCCAGGGTGCCGGCCCAGGCTCCGGCGCAATTCAGCAGCCAGGGCGCCTGCAGTTCCAGACCGGTTTGAGTGCTGACGCGAAAGCGCTGGCCGTCGTGTTCCACCGCCGTCACCGGGCATTGTTCATGGACCTGGGCGCCATGTCGCCGCGCCGCCCGGGCAAACGCCGGGGACACCAGTCGCGGGTTGGCATGACCGTCATCGGGGCAAAACGAGGCACCGACCGCCACCTCGCCGACCCACGGAAAACGTGCGCGTAATTCACTGCGATCGAGTACCTGCAAGTCGAGGCCAAAGCCCCGGCTGCTGGCGGCATAGTCTTGCAAGGCGTGCAGATCGTTGAGGCTGCGGGCCAGTTTCAGGTGGCCGCTGCGCTGATACTCACCGTCGATGCCAATCAGCTGCGGCAGTTGTCCCCAGATGTCGTGGGCCCGCTGCGACAGCGGCAGTTGCGAGAGTGGTCGCCCCTGGCGCCGCACGCCGCCGTAGTTCACGCCGCTGGAATGCGAGCCACAAAAGTCCCGCTCCAGCAGCGCCACGCGACGCCCGGCCTTGCTTAGAAACAGCGCGGCGCAGGCGCCGACAATTCCGCCGCCGATGATGACGGCATCGACTTCGATCATGACTCGACCTCCAGACCAAACGGCAGGGGTTTGATGGGGGCCTGAGCCCGAAGCCTGCCGATGTCGGACACGCAGCGCTGACTTTCGCAGGCAATGATTTCCGCGGCGGCGGCGCCACACATCCGTCCCTGACAGCGGCCCATGCCGACCCGGCAATGCGCTTTGACCCGGTTGATCTCCCAATGACCCTCGCGCACAACCTGGCGGATGTCGCCAGCCCGCACTTCTTCGCAACGGCAGATCATCACGTCATTCGGGGCATCGGCGGCCCAATGCTCGGGAAAGACGAAGGCCCGTTCCAGACCTTGGCGGAAGGTATCGATCCGTCCCAGCGCCTGCTCCAATTGCGCCCCTCGTTGCGGCGGGATCAGGTAACCGATGTCTTCGAGCAACGCCAAAGCCGCGCGTTCGCCGGCCATTTCCGCCGCGTCGGCGCCCATGATGCCGGCGCCGTCACCGGCCAGGTAAACCTCGGCGACACTGCTGCGACCGGCGCTGTCGCGTTGCGGCAGCCAGGCGCGGTTGAGCGGATTCCAGGCGAATTCACAGCCGAGCAGGTCGGCGAGTTGGGTTTCACTGCGCAGGCCGTGGGCGAAGGCGACGGCGTCGCACTCCAGAGACTGATCGCCCTTGGCGTTGCACCAGGTCAGCGATTGCACCCGCTGTTCGCCGTTGATGCCTGTGAGGCTGGCACCCTGGTGCACCGGGATGCCGTGGGCGGTCAACCAACTGCGGTAATAGATGCCTTTGGCCAGGGTGGCCGGTTGCGAGAACAGGCCGGGCAGGGCGCGGGCTTGAGCGCTGAAAGGCGAGCTGTCGAGCACCGCGACCACCTTGGCGCCGGCCTTGGCGTATTGATACGCCACCAGGTACAGCAACGGCCCGCTGCCGGCGAACACCACGCGTTCACCGATGGCGCAGCCTTGAAACTTGAGGGCGATCTGCGCAGCGCCGAGGCTGTAAACCCCCGGAAGGGTCCAGCCTGGCACCGGCAGAATCCGGTCGGTGGCGCCCGTGGCGACGATCACCCGGGAGAACGCCAGCCGCGCGGCGCGGCCTTCATGCAAGGTGTCGAGCGCACCGTCTTCGGCGTTCCATACCAGCGTCTCGGGACGGTAATCGAGTTGCTCGCGTAGCGCGTCGATCGTCTGATGCAGCGCGTTGGCCTTGCCGACTTCGAAGCCATACAGCTTGACTGGCGAGCGCTTGAAGTTTGCCGGTTGGCGACGATAAATCTGCCCGCCACCGCGTGCGGCTTCGTCCAGCAGCACCGGGCGAACGCCGTGGGCGACCAATGTTTGCGCTGCCCGAATCCCGGCCGGACCCGCACCGATGATGACCACCGAATTCATACCCAACCCCCTGTGGGAGCGGGCTTGCTCGCGAAGGGGGCGGTACATTCAATAGGTGTGGTGGCTGACACGACGCTTTCGCGAGCAAGCCCGCTCCCACAGTTGATGCGGGGTGCCCCCGGGTGTTGTGAACGCCGCCGACCCCTTGTGGGAGCGGGCTTGCTCGCGAAGGGGGCGGCACATTCAATAGGTGTGGTGGCTGACACGACGCTTTCGCGAGCAAGCCCGCTCCCACAGTTGATGGGGGTTGCCCCCGGGTGTTGTGAACGCCGCCGACCCCTTGTGGGAGCGGGCTTGCTCGCGAAGGGGGCGGCACATTCAATAGGTGTGGTGGCTGACACGACGCTTTCGCGAGCAAGCCCGCTCCCACAATTGATGCGGGGTGCCCCCGGGTGTTGTGAACGCCGCCGACCCCTTGTGGGAGCGGGCTTGCTCGCGAAGGGGGCGGCACATTCAATAGGTGTGGTGGCTGACACGACGCTTTCGCGAGCAAGCCCGCTCCCACAGTTGATGCGGGGTGCCCCCGGGTGTTGTGAACGCTGCCGACCCCTTGTGGGAGCGGGCTTGCTCGCGAAGGGGGCGGTACATTCAATAGGTGTGGTGGCTGACACGACGCTTTCGCGAGCAAGCCCGCTCCCACAGGGGATCCGGGTTCGGCAGATTGAAAAGGTGTTCATAGGGACCTCCCCGGTTCGCGGCTGATTTGCTGTCCGGCTTCGAGCAACGTCGAGCAGGCGCGCACGCGTCGACCATCGCCCAGCCTTACCCAGCAGTCCTGACATGCACCCATCAGGCAGAATCCGGCACGGGGTTCGGCGCTGAAGTCGCTGCCGCGCAAGTGTTCGCTGCAGGTCAGCACCGCCGTCAGCAAGGTGTCGCCGAGCAGGCCGGTGGCCGGTGTGCCGTCGAGGGTAAAGTCCAGGGCCGGGCGGTCGCCTTCGGCCAGTCGTTTCAGCAGAGCCATGGCGCCCTCATTGTTTGCCCACCAGAACCCGATCGAGGCCGTAGACCCGGTCGAGCAGAATCATCGTCAATGCAGTCAGCCCAATCACCAGTGCCGACACCGCCGCCATCATCGGATCGATGGATTCGGTGGCGTACACATACATCCGCACTGGCAGAGTTTGCGTGGCCGGCGAGGTGACGAAAATCGACAGCGTGACCTCATCAAAACTGTTGATGAACGCTAGCAGCCAGCCCCCGGCCACCCCCGGCAGAATCATCGGCAAGGTGATTTCCCGGAACAGCGTGAAGCGCCCGGCACCGAGCGATTGCGCGGCGTGTTCGGCGCTGCGATCCAGGCCGATGGCCGACGCCAGCACCAGCCGCAGCACGTACGGTGTGATCACCAGCACGTGGGAGAAGATCAGCCAGGCGAAGCTGCCGTTGACGCCCATCAGCGCAAACAACCGCAGCAACGCCACACCCAGCACCAGGTGCGGAATGATGATCGGCGACAGGAACAGACCGTTGAAAAAGTCGCGGCCGGGGAACTCGAAGCGGGTGATCGCCAGCGCCGCCGGCACCGCAATCAGCGTCGCCAGACTGGCCGCGCAAAACGCCAGGATCAGGCTGTTGTAGAACGCATCGACAAAGTCAGCACGCTCGAACACCGCGCGGAACCAGCGCAGGGAAAACTCGGTGGTCGGCAGGCTCAGGGTGTTTTCCGGGGTAAAGGCCACAAGGCAGACCACCACCAGCGGCGCCAGCATGAACAGCACCACCAGGGTATGGAACAGCAGGGCGAAAGGACCGTTCTTGGACATGACGAGTTATCCCAATGACTTCTTGTAGCGGCCTTCGATCATCCGGTTCCACGACAGCATGATCAGCAGGTTGAGCAACAGCAGGGCCACGGCGATGGCCGCGCCCATCGGCCAGTTGAGCTCCGACAGGTACTGGTCGTAGATCAGCGTGGCGACCATTTTTATCCGGCGTCCGCCGAGCAGGCCGGGGATGGCAAACGAGCTCGCCGCCAGCCCGAACACGATCAAGGTGCCGGAGAGCACGCCCGGCATGATCTGCGGCAGCACCACTTGGCGCATCACGGTGAAGTGGCTGGCACCGAGGGACATCGCGGCCTGTTCGGCCGCCGGGTCGAGTTTTTGCAGCGAGGTCCAGACCGGAATGATCATGAACGGCAGCATTACGTGGACCAGCGCAATCACCACCGCGAACGGCGTGTAGAGCAGCTTCATCGGCGAGCCGCCGAGGGCTTGCAGGGTCTGGTTGACCAGGCCGTCGGCGCCGAGCAACAGGCTCCAGCCGAAAGCGCGCACCACCACCGAAATCAACAGCGGGGTGAGGATCAGAATCAGGAAAATCGAGCGCCACGGCGTGCCCATGCGGCTGAGGATGTAGGCCTCGGGAACGCCGATCACCACGCAGAGCAGGGTGGTCAGGGCGCTGATCCACATCGTGCGCAAAAAGATTTCGTAGAAGTACGGATCGCCCAGCAGGCTGCTGTAGTGATCGAGGGTGTAGGCGTCGCCGTTGATCCCCGAGCTGTAGTCGAAGACGTTGAACGACAGCACCAAGGTCAGCAGCAATGGGATAACCAGCAGGCTGAGGTACAAGGCCAGGGCCGGTGCCGACAGCCAGTAACCCTGGCGTCCCTGGCGAATGGCGACAAGCGTACTCATGCCGGCACCTCGTCAACACTCAGCACCCGCAGCAGCGTCGCGTCCCAATCGAGCCCGACCGCCGTGCCTTCGGTCAGCGGTGCCGAACCGTCGTTGCGGCGCACCACGCTGAGTTCGCCCAAGGTTGTCGAGACGCCGTACAGCCATTGGCTGCCGAGAAAGAAGCGGCTGACGATGTTGCCTTGCAGGCGGCCTTGGCCTTTGTCCCGCAGATCGATTTTTTCCGGACGCAGACTCAAGGTCAATTCGCCGCCGCTGTTCACTTGAACCACGCCAGCGCCATCACGCTCCCCCGGCAGCAGATTGGCCTTGCCGACGAAACCGGAAATGAACTCGGTGCGCGGGTGTTCGTAGAGGGTGTACGGCGCGTCGATCTGGGTGATGCGCCCGGCCTGCATCACCACCACCCGGTCGCTGATGGACAGTGCTTCGGACTGGTCATGGGTGACCATCAGCGTGGTGATCCCGACTTCGCGCTGGATGCGGCGGATCTCGAATTGCATCTCTTCGCGCAGGTTGGCGTCGAGGTTGGACAGCGGCTCATCGAGCAGCAGCACCGGCGGCTCGATCACCAGGGCCCGAGCCAATGCAACACGCTGACGCTGGCCACCGGAGAGCTCTCGCGGGTAACGCTCGGCGTGCTGGTTCAGGCGCACCAGTTTCAGCACCCGGTCCACCCGCTGCTGCAACTCGCCGCTGGCCACTTTGCGCATGCGCAGGCCGAAGGCGACGTTGTCTTTAACGGTCATGTGCGGGAACAGCGCGTAACTCTGGAACACCACGCCCAGACCACGGCTGGCGGGTTTGGCGTGGGTGATGTCGCGACCGTCCAGCACAATGCGGCCGCTGCTGACTTCGACGAAGCCGGCGATCATTTGCAGGGTGGTGGTTTTACCGCAGCCGGAGGGGCCGAGCAGCGAGACGAACTCGCCTTTCTCGACCGAGAGGTTGGTGGCAACGACGGCGTCGATCTCGCCGTAACGTTTGCCGAGTCCTTCAAGTTGCACAAAAGCCATAACTGCGCTCCACCTGAGATTGTTATGCGTCGCCCGAAGGCGCGCTTTTTTGTATGGGCAGATACGAAAAGGTCTTGCTGGGTGCGTTGGCGCTCGACTTCTGTCGGCTGCCGCTGTTGTTCGAATCGCCCCTGTCTGGACGCAGAGTAGGACGAAGAATAGGATGGGCTCAATGGCCTATTTCACTGAAGCGATGACTATTTTCAGTTTCATTCGGTGAGTAAATTAATACTCGAGAAAACCCATGACAGATTCCATTGAGCGGAATGAAAGCAAAAGTGATGTCGGTGTCGGCGCGGTCTCCAGACTGTTTGCCGTGCTGCGCAGTCTGGGTGACACCGTCGAGGGCGGGGAGCGGGTGACGCAATTGGCCCAGCGCATCGGGTTGTCGCAACCGACCACGCACCGATTGCTGCGCAGCCTGATGGATGAGGGCATGGTCGAGCAGGATGCGCGCAGCAAACGCTATCGCTTGAGCCTGGAGTTCTTTGCACTGGCGGCCCGCGCCGGAAACACCGGAAACCTGCGCGAACTGGTGCGTCCGGCGCTGCTGCGGCTGTCGGCGTCGTTGGGGGATTCGTTGTTCTTGCTGGCGCGCAGCGGTTTTGATGCGATCTGCCTGGACCGCAGTGAAGGGCCGTTTCCGATCCGCACCTTTACCGGTGACATCGGCGGGCGGGTGGCGCTGGGCGTGGGGCAGGGCAGCCTGGCGATTCTGGCGTTCCTGCCGGAAGAAGAGCGCGACACGGTGATTCACTACAACTTGCCGAGGCTCAAGGATTTCCACCTGTACGACGAGGTGTTCCTGCGCTCGGAAGTCGAGAACGTGCGCAAGCTCGGTTATGCCGGGCGCAACACCGGCGTGTTGCAGGGCATGGCCGGGGTGGCGGTGCCGATTCTGGATCGTGAAGGGCGGGCGGTCGCAGCACTGAGTGTGGCGACCGTGAGCGATCGGCTGGGGCCGGATCGCTTGCCGACAGTGGTGGAAATGCTCAAGCGCGAAGCGGCGCTGATCGGACCGCGGATCAATCCGTTCGACCCGTTGCTGCGTAGGCCTTCGCAAGTGTTCGGGCAGGGCTGAAACCGCCACAAATCCCCTGTGGGAGCGGGCTTGCTCGCGAAAGCGGAGTGTCAGGCGACATTGATTTATCTGACACACCGCATTCGCGAGCAAGCCCGCTCCCACAGGGAACGATCAGTATCGGAAGTCAGAACTGCGCGGTTTGCTTGAGTATCTGCGCTGCTGGCGTATCAGTGGGGCTGACCATCGCGTAGTTATACCCGCCCCCCGACCAGTACTCGGCCTGCAACTCGCCATCACTGCGACTGCCCCTCGGCAACAGGTAGTTTTTCGGACCCGGTGGGCGGACGTAGAAACTGATTTTATGGCCGCCCTGATCCTCGTAGACCACCATCGCCGCGGGCCCTTGCTCGGTACTCAGCAAGCGTCCGCTGACCGGTTTGAAACCGGCGCCCGAGAGGTCAGGCAAGCGATTGGCCTGAGTGAAGTAGCGGTCGAGCCAACCCTGCATGTCACCGTCATCGCTGACTTTGTAATCGGCCGGCAAAATGCCTTGCTGGGCAATCAGGCGATAGGCCTGCAGGGCATCGGTCATCGGCGGCATGGCACTGATGAGCATCATCTCCCGGGCTTGCCAACCGCTGAATCCGCCGACGCTGACCGCGATCAGCAACACGGCGGCGTTGGCCAGGTGACGGCGAGATTGTCGTTTGAGGCGTTGGCGAATCAGCGCCGGGTCGAGCTCCGGATTGGCCGGTTGCTGCAGGGCGCCGCTCAATGCCGCGCGCAATTGCTGGGCGTCCTGCTGCCAGGCCCGCACTTTGGCAGCCACTTCAGCGTTGCTGGCCAGAAAAGTGTCCACCAGACGTCGGTCGGCATCGCTGAGTTGCTGGTCGACATAGGCGTGCAGGTCACGCTCGCTTGGGGGCAGGCTGATCATTTGAGTCTCCGCAGAGAAGGGCGGGTGATTTCGCCGTCGCTGAGTTGGCGCAAGGCCTGGCGGGCACGGGACAGGCGGGACATCACGGTGCCGGTGGGGACGTCGAGAATCTCGGCGACCTCTTTATAACTCAAGCCTTCGACCGAGACCCAGAGCAGCAGGGCGCGCTGTTCGGTGGTGAGTTGATCGAAAGCTTGCAGGGTCGATTGGGCGATCACGGTGCGCTCCACCGACGGCTGTGAATCGTCACGCCCGGTAAAGAATTCGAGCATTCGCGCATAACGCCGGGAGCGTCGGTGAGCATCGAGAAACTGTCGATACAGAATCGAAAACAACCAGGCGCGCAAATCGCCGTCGGGACGTTTGTTGCCCCAACTCGACAGCGCGCGCTCAAGGCAAGATTGCACCAGGTCGTCGGCGCTGCTGGGATTGCGCGTCAACGACACGGCAAACCGGCGCAATCTGGGAATAATTTCTCGCAGTTGTTCGTCGATATCGTTCATGAAGTTCTGGCTAGTCACTACGCTGTGGACTAGGGAGACGCCCGGCATTGGAGGTTATTCCACGCCTGAAAAAATAAATACCGGGCGATGGAATAAACCGCCGTGGGGTTCGTCTGCTTGATCCTTCTCACTTGTGGCCGATGGCCCTGGAGTCTTTCATGGTAGATCGCTCATCACCGCCAACCCGGCCACCCTTGAGTGCCGCGAGCCTGACATTGCGTCTGGCCGGTATCGCTGTGGTGGTTGCCGCCCTGGCCGGGGCTTTTGCCTACGTCAACGGCACCTTCGACCCACAGCGCCTGACCCCGAAAAAGCTGATCAATGTGCTGGAGACCAACAACGGCGTGCACCCGGGCTTCCGGCGTAACCACTCCAAAGGCGTGTGCGTGATCGGGCATTTCGAGAGCAGTGGCGAGGCGCGCAGCTATTCCAGCGCTCAGGTGTTCAATGTTGCGCGGACCCCGGTGGTCGGGCGTTTCGCCTTGCCGGCCGGTAATCCTTATGCGCCAGACAACAGCGTGCCGATCCGCAGCCTGGCGTTGCGCTTCACCCAGGCCAACGGCCAGCAGTGGCGCACCGGGATGAACAGCATGCCGGTGTTCCCGGTGGGTACGCCCGAAGCGTTCTATCAATTGCAGCAGGCCCAGTCGCCGGACCCGGCCACCGGCAAGCCGAACCCGGCTGCGGTGCCAGCGTTCTTCGGTTCGCATCCGGAAGCTGCACCGTTCCTGGCCTGGATCAAAACCGCCAAGCCGTCGGCCAGTTACGTGACGGAAACCTACAACAGCGTCAATGCGTTTTACCTGGTGAACGCGGCCGGGCAACGGCAAGCGGTGCGCTGGAGCATGGTGCCCGTCGCTCAGGATGCCGCGGGTGCTACGGCGCCTGAGGGTGGTGAATTCCTCGAGAAAGACCTGGTTCAGCGTATTTCCGCAGGGCCGCTGCGTTGGCAGTTGAACATCACGCTGGCCAACCCCGGCGATCCGGTCAACGACGCCAGCAAGGCCTGGCCCGAGGGTCGCAAAGTGTTGAACGCCGGCACCCTCGTACTCGAAAGCACCCAGCCGCAACTCAATGGCGAATGCCGTGACATCAACTACGACCCGCTGGTACTGCCCGCCGGCATAGAAGGTTCCGAGGACCCCTTGCTCGCCGCTCGTTCAGCGGGGTACGCCACTTCCTACTTGCGTCGTACCAGCGAAGTCAGCCAGTTGCCCTCTGCCAATAAACAGGAGTCTCGTCAATGAGCGCTCAACCGAACCACTTCGCGCCTTTAGCGCGATTGCTGCACTGGCTGATGGCGCTGATGATCATTGCCATGCTGTTTATCGGCGCGGGTATGGCCGCTTCGGTGTCCGAGCGTCATGAGTGGCTGATTCATCTGCACAAACCGTTGGGCGTCGCGATTCTGCTGTTGGTGGTCGTGCGCCTGGCCGTGCGCTTTTCCACGCAACAGCCACCGCTGCCGGCGGATCTGCCGGGTTGGCAAGCGCTGGCGGCCAAGGCTTCGCATGTTTTGCTGTACGCCTTGATGCTGATTCTGCCGCTGCTGGGTTGGGCGATGATTTCGGCGGCGGGGGATCCGGTGATGCTCAGCAGCTCACTGCAGTTGCCGTCGATCGTACCGGCGAATGCGCAAGTGTTTGCGTTCCTGCGCAAGGCTCACGGGTATTTGGCGTATTTGTTGTTCCTGACAGTGCTGCTGCATTTGGCGGCGGCGTTGTTTCATGGCTGGGTGCGCCGCGATGACGTGCTGGACAGCATGTTGCGGGGCAAGGATCGCGGCTGATCCCTTACGTTCACTTGTAGCAGCTGCCGAGCCTGCGAGGCTGCTGCTACATGGATCGGGCAATCAGCGCAAGGTGTTGACCATTTCCGCGACGGTTGTCAGTACATCCTTGCCCAATTGCTTCGAGCGTTTGCCAGACCAGCCGGTCAGCGCATTCGGCGCATCGTTGTTGTCCTTGAAGGGCATTTCGAGGGTCAGCGACAGGCAGTCGAATTTCTGACCGACGCTGTTGCACGCCAGGGTCATGTTGGCTTTGCCCGGTTCGTCACGGGTGTAGCCGTGCTTGGTCTGGAAGTCCTTGGTCAGGTGCTTCAGATGACTGCGGAAGTGCTCTTCGAGTTTTTCGATCCGTGGCGTGTAACCCGGGTTGCCTTCGCAACCGGCGGTGAACACGTAGGGGATTTCTTCATCGCCATGGATGTCGAGGAACAGGTCCACACCATACTTTTCCATCTGTTGCTGAACGAACAACACTTCCGGGCTGATTTCCTGGCTGGCGCTCTGCCAGGCGCGGTTCAGGTCCTGGCCCATCGCGTTGGTGCGCAGGTGACCGTGGAAAGCGCCGTCCGGGTTCATGTTCGGCACCAAATACAGATCGGCGCTGGTCAGCAGTTTGTTCAATACAGGATCGTCGTGTTTTTCCAGGCGTTCGATCACGCCTTCCATGAACCATTCGGCCATGTGTTCGCCGGGGTGTTGCTGGGCGATGATCCAGACTTTGCGCTGACCTTCGGCGCCCGTGCCTTTACGCAGCAGCTGGATGTCTCGACCTTCGACACTTTTTCCGGTGGCCAGCAGTTCGGTGCCAGCCTTGGTCAGCGCTTGCTCGATCAGCCAGTCGTGACGGCCACGGCTGTAGGGTTCGAAGTAAGCAAACCAGGCGTGGGTGGCGGTGGCTTCAAGGCTGAAGCGCAGGCAGTCACCTTCGAAAATGGTCGGCACCCGGAACCAGTTGACGTGGTCGTAGGACGCCACCGCCTGATAACCATCCCAGGCTTTGTTGTAGGAGGACTTGCTGGCATTGTTCAGACGAAACCAGTGTTCCTGACCGACGTGAAGACCGCTGGCCTTGAAGTGGAACCACTGAAAGTGCTGGCTGCGGGTGTCTGGCTTGATGGCCAGCAGGGCTTGCAACGGATTGCTGATGTCCAGTACTTCAATGTTGCCACTGTCGAAGTTGGCACTGATGTCGAAAGAGGATTTAGCCACGGTCATAGTCGATTCCTGAATATGATTTTATGGCTGTTACTTTACACGCTGGGAAGGGAAAAACCGGGGGGAAATTCTGGGTGAAGCGGGGGGGCGTCCTCCTTGACGCCGACGAAGCTTAGAGACTGTGCGATTGATTCTCAAGCGCTATTTATGATTAGTTTGGGCCAATGAAGCCGGGCTTCTCTTGCCAATGGATATTCTTTTGATATCATCCGCGCCATTCGAATTTGCAGCACCTAAAGACTTCATTAGCCTGAAGGTAAAGCCAGAATAACTGGCAAAAAAAAAGACCCGGCAAAAAGCCGGGTCAAAAACCGTGATTAGCCTGATGAGGAGATAGTCCAGGAGACCGACCTAAGGTCACTTGGACAATCGACTGATCTCGCGACCAGCTGCGTGCAATAATAATCATTCTCGTTTGCAAGTCAAATGTTTTTATCTGCGCGATTGGAAAGTTCTTTCCCGTCCTCCTTGTCAGTACCCGTGTCTCACCCGTTCTGATCGCCCTCCAGGGATCGATCCACCATCGCCCTGGCCATGTCGATCATGTGCACCGTCGAAATCGCCAGGTCCCGACTTGCACCCTGCAAATTGCTGGCTGACTCGTACGCGATAGCGGCTGCACAACGCAGCAAATCGGTGGCATGGACCAGCGCCTCTTCGCAGCTGATGTTGCGGTTTACGTCAAAGAAACGTTCTTCGACCACGTCCTCTGAAACAGCTGGTTTCAAGTAATAGTCCAGCGCTCGTTGCGCGGCGGCAGAGCCTTTGGGCGAGGTGAGGGAAGTGTCGATGTGCATGTCAGGCAGGTCGTTGCAGGGGATGGACATGGCGATGGCAAACTCCGTGATAGATTCAGATCCGTGAACCCATCCTAGTACGTACTGTATTTATGACGAGAGATTAAATACTACAATTTGTGTTTTGACGGCTGGAGGCGCCCACGTATCGTGCCGCACATGGATAAATGGATTGAATTGGTCAAGGCCAAGATGAGTGAACTCAAAGTCACTCAAGAAGAACTCGCAGATCGCCTCGGGATGTCCCAGGGCGGCGTCGGCCACTGGCTGAACAAACGCCGCGACCCCGGCGTCGTCAACATGAACCGTGTGTTGAAGGCGCTGGGCATGGACTTTCTCGAAGTGGTGCTGGTGATCCGCGAACCCCTCATCCTGGAAGAGGAGGAGATGCCTCTGGCGCTGAAGTACAACCCGTACTTCCGCTACCCGGTCAGTGACTGGAAGGAGCCGGCGCAGCTGCGCGATGGTGAGCTGACGGTGTATCGCAAGGAGGAACGCTTCGAGCTGACCGACTACCACGCCCAGGGCCCGGCCTTCTGGCTGAGTGTGGTGGGCGATGCGATGACCGCGCCCACGGGTATCAGCATTGCCGAGGGCATGATGATCCTGGTGGACCCGGCCATCGTGCCGGAACCCGGAAAACTGGTGATCGCCCAGTGGCCGGACAGCGCCGAGGCGACCTTTCGCAAGCTGATCGAAGAGGGCGGGCAGCGTTACCTGGTCCCGCTCAATCCGACCTATCCGAAGGCTATCTTCACCGACGAGTGCCGAATTATCGGCGTAGTGGTCCAGGCAACCGCCAAATTCTAATCAGATCGGTCCTCGCAAGACGTAGGACCGATCTTCATTTCATGCTTCTTCAAACTCGACCAGCGCACTGCCTTCGCTGACCATCTCGCCTTCCTGGCAATACAGCGCCTTGATCACCCCGGCGTGTGGCGCCCGAATGCTGTGCTCCATCTTCATCGCCTCCAGCACCACCAGCTGCGCCCCGGCTTCGACCGTTTGCCCGGCTTGCACCAATACCCGCACGATGCTGCCATTCATGGGCGCGGTCAGCCCGCCGTGATGGCTGTGACTGGCCTCGACGGCGCTGATCGGGTCGTAGGACTCGATGCGGCGCAATTCACCTTCCCATTGCAGATACAGAACGTCGCCCCGGCGGATTGCCCGATGCTGGCGGCGCAGGCCGTTGTGCTCGGTCAGCAGTTGCTCGCCCTTGAGTTGAGCGGTGTGGGCATCAGCGTCGCCCAATGTCAGCGCGCGATCCTGGCTTTCACAACTCAAGTGCAGGGTGATTTCTGTCGGCAGTCCGGCACGGAAACCGTTGCTGTTGGCCCAAGGTGAAACCGGGTCATCGGCTCGTGGAGAACTCGGCTGGCTTTGAGCAAAAGCCTGGGCGGCGGCTTGCCAGAATTCGTCACTGAGGTCTGAGGCGACGGGCAGTAGTTCTTCCTGATAACGCGGAATGAATCCGGTATCCAGTTCGGCCGCCGCAAACGCCGGATGGCCGACGATCCGGCGCAGGAAGTTGATGTTGGTCTTGAGCCCGCCAATGGCAAACTCATCGAGCATGCTCAGCAGCCGCAGTCGCGCCTGTTCACGATCCTCGCCCCAGGCAATCAGTTTGCCGAGCATCGGGTCGTAGAACGGTGAAATTTCATCGCCTTCTTCGACGCCACTGTCCACCCGCCGTCCCGGACCTTGAGCGGATTCACGGTACAGCTCCAGTCGACCGGTCGCCGGCAGGAAATCATTGCCCGGGTCTTCGGCATACAACCGCACTTCGATGGCATGGCCGATCAGCGGAACCTCGGCCTGAGTCATCGGCAGCGCTTCGCCACGGGCCACACGAATCTGCCAGGCCACCAGGTCGAGGCCGGTGATGGCTTCGGTGACCGGGTGTTCGACTTGCAGGCGTGTGTTCATCTCCATGAAGAAGAACTCACCCCGCGAATCCAGCAGGAATTCCACAGTGCCGGCGCCGACATAACCGATGGCCTGTGCCGATCGCACGGCGGCCTCACCCATGGCGCGACGCAGTTCCGGGCTCAAGCCTGGAGCGGGTGCTTCTTCAACGACTTTTTGGTGCCGACGCTGGATCGAGCAATCACGTTCGTTGAGGTACAGGCAATTGCCGTGCTGGTCGGCGAACACCTGGATTTCCACGTGACGCGGTTTGAGCAGGTACTTCTCCACCAGCATTCGCGAATCACCGAACGAGGATTTCGCTTCACGCTGAGCCGAGGCCAGGGCTTCGGCCAACTGGCTGATATCCTCGACCACTTTCATGCCTTTGCCGCCGCCCCCTGCGGTGGCCTTGAGCAGCACCGGATAACCGATGCGTTCGCAGGCGTCGCGGAAGGTGTCGAGGTCCTGAGCCTCACCGTGATAGCCGGGCACCAGCGGTACGCCGGCGGTTTCCATCAAGGCTTTGGCGGCGGATTTGCTGCCCATGGCATCGATGGCTGAGGCGGGCGGGCCGAGGAAAATCAGGCCGGCTTCTTCGATCGCACGGGCGAACCCGGCGTTCTCGGAAAGAAAGCCATAACCCGGATGAATCGCCTGAGCGCCGCTGGCCTTGGCGGCGGCGATCAGTTTGTCGATTTGCAGGTAACTGTCAGCGGCTTTGCTGCCACCGAGGTCGACGCGGATATCCGCTTCGCGGCTGTGTCGGGCTTCACGGTCAGTGGCGCTGTGGACGGCCACGGTAGTCAAGCCCAGGGCTTTGGCGGTGCGCATCACCCGGCAAGCGATTTCGCCGCGGTTGGCCACCAGCAGGGTGGTGAGAACAGGTGCGCTCATCAACGCGGCTCCTTGGTGGTGGTTTCGGCTTGCCAGCTCGGCGGACGTTTTTGCAGAAAGGCCCGCAGGCCTTCCTGACCTTCGGGGCTGACGCGGATGCGGGCGATGGCGTTTTCGGTGTAGCGGCGTAGTGCCGGGGTCAGCGCGCCGTGGCCGACTTCGCGGAGCAATTCCTTGCTGGCGCGCAAGGCGGCCGGGCTGTTGAGCAGCAGGTTGTCGATCCACTGTTCGACTTTTTGCTCCAGCTCAGCGATCGGATAACTCTCCGACAACAAGCCGATTTCCCGCGCTCGTTGTCCGCCGAAACGCTCGGCAGTCAGCGCGTAGCGACGTGCCGCGCGCTCGCCGATGGCTTGCACCACGAACGGGCTGATCACCGCCGGGGCCAGGCCGATGCGCACTTCCGACAGGCAGAACTGCGCGTCATCGGCGCCGATGGCCATGTCGCAGCAACTGATCAGGCCCAGCGCACCACCGAATGCAGCGCCTTGCACCACCGCCAGCGTCGGGACTTTCAGCTTGGCGAGGTTGTACATCAACTCCGCCAGTTCCCGGGCATCGTCGAGATTGGTGTGGTAATCGAGTTCGGCCGATTGCTGCATCCAGGCCAGATCTGCGCCGGCACTGAAATGCTTGCCGCGTCCGCGCACTAGCAGGAAACGCAGACTGGTGTCGCTCGACACTTTGTCCAGGGCGAGGATCAGTTCGCGGATCATTTCGGCGTTGAAGGCGTTGTTCTTTTCTTCACGGCTGAGCCACAGGGTCGCAAAACCACGCGGGTCGGTCAGCAGTTCGAGGGTGTTGAAGTCGCTCATATATATCCGTCTCCACAACTCTTGTGGGAGCGGGCTTGCTCGCGAAGAACGATAACGCGGTGCATCAGGTAAACCGCGGTGAACCCTTCGCGAGCAAGCCCGCTCCTACAGAAAATCACATCCGGAACACGCCGAAGCGGCTCGGTTCGATTGGCGCGTTCAGCGACGCCGACAAGGCCAGGGCCAATACATCGCGGGTTTGCGCCGGGTCGATGACGCCGTCGTCCCACAACCGGGCGCTGGAGTAGTAGGGATGACCCTGCTCTTCATATTGGTCGAGGATCGGTTGCTTGATCTCGGCTTCCTGCTCGGCGCTGAAACCGTGGCCACTGCGTTCGGCCTGCTCGCGTTTCACCTGCACCAAAACACCCGCCGCCTGCTCGGCGCCCATCACGCCGATGCGTGCGTTCGGCCACATCCACAGGAAACGTGGATCGTAAGCTCGCCCACACATGCCGTAATTACCGGCACCGAAACTGCCGCCGATGATCACGGTGAATTTCGGCACCTTGGCGCATGCCACGGCGGTCACCAGTTTCGCGCCGTGCTTGGCGATGCCGCCGGCCTCGTATTTCTGGCCGACCATGAAACCGGTGATGTTTTGCAGGAACAGCAGCGGAATGCCGCGCTGACAGGCCAGCTCGATGAAGTGCGCGCCTTTCTGCGCGGCTTCGGCGAACAGAATGCCGTTGTTGGCGAGGATCGCGATCGGGTAACCGTGCAAATGGGCGAAGCCGCACACCAGGGTCGTCCCGAACAGTGCTTTGAATTCGTCGAACACCGAACCATCCACCAACCGCGCAATCACTTCACGCACGTCGAACGGCTGCTTGGCATCCGCCGACACCACGCCGTACAACTCGTCGCTGGCGTAAAGCGGGGCGATCGGCGTGCGCTTTTGCAGCTCACCGAGTTTGCGCCAGTTGAGGTTGGCGATGCTGCGTCGCGCAATGGCCAAGGCGTGTTCGTCACTCTCGGCGTAGTGGTCGGCGACCCCGGAAATCTTGCAGTGCACATCGGCCCCGCCGAGGTCTTCGGCGCTGACCACTTCACCGGTCGCGGCTTTCACCAGCGGCGGGCCGGCGAGGAAAATCGTCGCTTGCTCGCGCACCATGATCGCTTCGTCGGCCATGGCCGGCACGTACGCGCCACCGGCGGTGCAGGAACCCATGACCACCGCGATTTGCGGAATGCCCATGGCGCTCATGTTGGCCTGGTTGAAGAAGATCCGTCCGAAGTGCTCACGGTCCGGGAACACCTCATCCTGACGTGGCAGGTTGGCGCCACCAGAGTCCACCAGATAGATGCACGGCAAGCGATTCTGCTGGGCGATGGTTTGGGCGCGCAGGTGTTTTTTCACGGTCAGCGGGTAATACGAGCCACCTTTTACGGTGGCGTCGTTGGCGACGATCATGCATTCGACGCCTTCCACGCGACCGATCCCGGCAATCACGCCAGCAGCCGGAACGTCTTCGCCATACACCTCGTAGGCCGCCAATTGGCTGATCTCGAGAAACGGTGAACCCGGATCGAGCAGGCGATTGATCCGTTCACGAGGCAGCAGTTTGCCCCGCGAGGTGTGGCGCTCTTGCGCCTTCGGGCCGCCACCTTGCTGCACTTTAGTGAGCAGGGTGTGCAGGTCGTCGACCTGTTTGAGCATCGCCGCGCTGTTGGCCGCGAACTCCGCCGAACGGGGGTTGAGCTGGGTATGCAGGATAGCCATGGACAGCTCCGTTTAGCGGGTTTCGTTGAACAGTTCGCGACCGATCAGCATGCGACGGATCTCACTGGTACCGGCACCGATTTCGTACAGCTTGGCGTCACGCAGCAGGCGACCGGCCGGGAATTCGTTGATGTAGCCATTGCCACCGAGAATCTGGATCGCGTCGAGGGCCATTCGGGTCGCGCATTCGGCGCTGTAGAGGATGACGCCGGCGGCGTCCTTGCGGGCGGTTTCGCCGCGTTCGCACGCTTGTGCTACCGCATAGAGATAGGCGCGGCTGGCGTTGAGTTGGGTGTACATGTCGGCGACCTTGCCCTGGATCAGCTGGAATTCGCCGATGCTTTGGCCGAACTGCTTGCGGTCGTGGATGTACGGCACGATCAAGTCCATGCAGGCCTGCATGATCCCGGTCGGGCCGCCGGACAGGACAACGCGTTCATAATCGAGACCGCTCATCAGCACCTTCACGCCGCCATTGAGCACGCCGAGGATGTTTTCTTCCGGTACTTCGACGTCGTCGAAGAACAGCTCGCAGGTGTTGGAACCGCGCATGCCGAGCTTGTCGAATTTGTTGCTGCGGCTGAAGCCTTTGGAATCACGTTCTACGATGAACGCGGTGATGCCGTGGGGGCCTTTTTCCAGGTCGGTCTTGGCGTAGATCACGTAGGTGTTGGCATCCGGGCCGTTGGTGATCCAGGTCTTGCTGCCGTTGAGGACGTAGTGATCGCCGCGTTTATCGGCGCGCAGTTTCATCGACACCACGTCGGAACCGGCATTCGGTTCGCTCATGGCCAGGGCGCCGATGTGTTCGCCGCTGATCAGCTTCGGCAGGTATTTGGTTTTCTGTTCGTGATTGCCGTTGCGGTTGATCTGGTTGACGCAGAGGTTGGAGTGCGCGCCGTAGGACAGGGCGACCGAGGCCGAACCGCGGCTGATTTCTTCCATGATCACCACGTGCGCCAGGTAACCCAGGCCAGCACCGCCGTATTCTTCCGGGACGGTTACGCCCAGCAGGCCCATGTCGCCGAATTTACGCCACAGGTCGGCGGGGAACAGGTTGTCGATGTCGATTTGAGCGGCGCGTGGTGCGATCTCTTTGGCGACGAAGGACTGAACCTGATCGCGCAGCATGTCGATGGTTTCACCGAGGGCAAAGTTCAGGGATGGGTAGCTCATGGGTCACCTTTTGGCATTTTTGTAGGGTAGGGAGGGCCGTGATTTGGTTCTCACCTTTACGTTAACGTAAGCCTGTGACGAATGGCTGTCAATCGCCCTTTACGTTAACGTCAACTTGAGCGAGAGTAGAGCCAGTTTCGACACGGTAAAGCGGACCGACTCTGTGGGAGCGGGCTTGCTCGCGAATGCGGTTTGTCATTCAACATTCATGTCGATTGACCCGCCGCTTTCGCGAGCAAGCCCGCTCCCACAGGTGACGTTCGGCAACCCACTAATAAAGACAATAGGGGTCGTCATGGATCAACCCAGTGCAAGCCCGCAGCGCAGTTACACCCGTGGTTCCCAGGACAAAGCCTTGCTGGCGATGACCATTGGCGAGGCGTTCGATAACACCGTCGCGCAGTACCCGACCGGAGAGGCGCTGGTCGTGCGCCATCAACAGTTGCGCTACACCTGGCAGCAACTGGCAGAAGCCGTGGATCTGCATGCCAAAGCTTTGTTGGCGCTGGGCTTGCAGACCGGTGACCGTCTGGGTATCTGGGCACCGAACTGCGCCCAATGGTGTATCAGCCAGTTCGCCAGCGCGAAAATCGGCGTGATTCTGGTCAACATCAACCCGGCCTACCGCAGCTCCGAACTCGAATACGTGTTGAAGCAATCCGGTTGCCAATGGCTAGTCTGCGCCGGTGCCTTCAAGACCTCCGACTATCACGGGATGCTGCAAGGCCTCGTTCCCGAGCTGGCTGAGCAATCCATCGGAAAGTTACAAAGTGAACGACTGCCGGAGCTGCGCGGTGTCATCAGCCTTGATGCCCAGCCGCCATCGGGTTTCCTGCCGTGGTCGCAATTGACCGATCTTGCGGGGAGCGTGTCGGCGCAGCAGTTGAGCGAACGTCAAAACAGCCTGCATTTCGACCAAGCGGTAAACATCCAGTACACCTCCGGTACCACCGGTTTCCCTAAGGGCGCGACCCTCAGTCACTACAACATTCTCAACAACGGTTACATGGTCGGCGAAAGCCTCGGCTTGACCGCGAGTGATCGCCTGGTCATTCCGGTGCCGCTGTATCACTGCTTCGGCATGGTCATGGGCAACCTCGGTTGCATGACCCACGGCAGCACCATGATTTATCCCAACGATGCGTTCGATCCACTGCTGACCCTGACTACCGTCGCCGAAGAAAAGGCCACCGCGCTTTACGGCGTACCGACCATGTTCATCGCCATGCTCGATCAGCCAAAGCGCTCTGAATTCGATCTGTTGAGCCTGCGCACCGGGATCATGGCGGGGGCGACCTGTCCGATCGAAGTGATGCGTCGGGTCATCAGTGAGATGCACATGAGCGAAGTGCAGATTGCCTACGGCATGACGGAAACAAGTCCGGTGTCATTGCAGACCGGTCCGTCAGACGAACTGGAATTGCGCGTCACCACCGTCGGTCGCACCCAGCCACAACTGGAAAGCAAGATCATCGACGAGGCGGGCAATCTCGTGCCGCGCGGCACTATCGGTGAGCTGTGCACCCGCGGCTACAGCGTGATGCTCGGTTACTGGAACAACCCGCAAGGCACCGCGGAAGCCATCGACCAGGCCGGCTGGATGCACACCGGTGATCTGGCGAGCATGAACGACGAAGGCTACGTATGCATTGCCGGACGTAATAAGGACATGATCATCCGCGGCGGTGAGAATGTTTACCCGCGGGAGCTGGAAGAGTTCTTCTTTACCCATCCAGCGGTGGCGGATGTGCAAGTGATCGGGATTCCGTGCTCGCGGTATGGTGAAGAGATTGTCGCCTGGATCAAATTCCATCCTGGCCACAGTGCTACCGAGCAGGAGCTGCAAGCGTGGTGCAAGGAGCGCATCGCGCACTTCAAGACACCGCGTTACTTTAAATTCGTCGATGAGTTTCCGATGACCGTGACCGGGAAGATCCAGAAGTTTCGGATGCGTGAGATCAGTATCGAGGAATTGCGCGGTAACCAAGACTGACAACATTCCCCTTGTGGGAGCGGGCTTGCTCGCGAACGCGGTGGATCAGTCGACACATGCAGTGACTGACACGCCGCGTTCGCGAGCAAGCCCGCTCCCACAATTTGATCGAGGAAAACACGAATGCCGGAAAGCACAAAGGGGAGCCGAAGCTCCCCTTTAATTTTGTCGTTGCGCGTGCTCTTTTTTTATTATTGAGGGGCGGTCTGTTGTTGTTTTTGGAAACCGTGACCCTTTACCGCTGTTTTTGTCGATCCCCATCCGGGATCAAGAGCAAACGTATTTTTTTGAGCGCTGATCTACTTTTTCGCTAAGCGATCCAACCAGTTCGGGAGCTACCTGAAGGTAGTTTTATTGTTCTCTGCCCGGTTGCGGGTTACTCCGAAAAGCACCCTGAAAAGCATATCCTCTCCAAAAAAATCTGTTAGCTGCGTCTCTGCCGTGTTGTTTTTGTTATGTCAGAGTCGTTACGTCTTATTTTTATTAGGTTTGCCGCTTTTTTTGTTCTTGTTATGCCATAGAGATAGCAGAAGCCGTGCCAACTTTTAAAAATCCTTTTAAATCAATAGTTTATGATTTTGTCGGATTTTTCGTTCCGTCAAAACCCGACAATTTGTTTCCGTGTTACTCGCTTGCGCCCCACGTTTCAGACGCGGCGGTAACACCCCGGCACATCCGCGCACTCACTGTGCGCTACGAGCGTTGGCCACGCGCGAACCGGTCGGTCGCCCCAGCACTGCGCAAATCTGCTGACCGGCCAGAATCAAGGCGTCCAGGTCGATACCGGTCTCGATACCCAGGCCATTGAGCAGGTAAACCACGTCTTCGGTCGCGACGTTACCGCTGGCGCCCTTGGCGTATGGGCAGCCGCCGAGGCCGGCGATGGAGCTGTCGAACACCGAGATGCCTTCCAGCAGGCTGGCGTAAATGTTGGCCATGGCCTGGCCATAGGTGTCGTGGAAGTGCCCGGCCAGTTTTTCACGGGGTACATCGGCCGACACCACGTCGATCATCTTGCGGGTCGCGCCAGCGGTGCCGGTGCCGATGGTGTCGCCCAGGGAAACTTCATAGCAGCCCATCGCGTAGAGCTCGCGAGCGACCCGAGCGACTTGTGCAGGCGCGACGTCACCTTCGTAAGGGCAGCCCAGCACACAGGACACGTAACCGCGCACGCTGATACCGTGTTGCCTGGCGGCGTCCATGATCGGCACGAAGCGCTCCAGGCTTTCGCTGATCGAGCAATTGATGTTGCGCTGGGAAAACGATTCTGACGCGGCAGCGAAGACCGCGACTTCCTTGACCCCGGCTGCAATGGCGTCTTCAAACCCGCGCAGGTTCGGGGCGAGTGCACCATACGTCACGCCAGGCTTGCGCTGGATTTGCGCGAAGACGTCGGCGGAACCGGCCATTTGCGGTACCCATTTGGGCGACACGAAACTGCCGACTTCTATATAGCCGAGACCGGCGGCAGTCAGCGCGTCGACCAGTTGCACCTTGTCCGCAACGCTGATGGGGTGGGCTTCGTTTTGCAGACCGTCGCGTGGACCGACTTCGACCAGGCGTACGTGAGTGGGTAGGGACATGGGATTGACCTATTGTTATGGACGAACACTGTTCAAATGTGGGAGCGGGCTTGCTCGCGAAAGCGGACTTACATTCAACATTGATGTTGGCTGACTGATCGCCTTCGCGAGCAAGCCCGCTCCCACATTAGATTTGTGTAGACCTATTGAATGACTTCCTGGTTTTTGATGGTCTGTTCCAGCGCCTGGGTGCAACGCTCCTGTGCGGTGTCCAGTTCCAGCTTCATCTGTTCGATGTCTAGCATCTGCTGCTCCAGCTGTTCGCGGCGTTCGGCGATTTTGGTCAGCATGGTTTGCAGCTGTTTCTGATTGCCGCCGGTGGGGTCATAGAGTTCGATCAACTCGCGGCATTCGGCCAGGGAGAAACCAATGCGCTTGCCCCGCAGGATCAGCTTCAGGCTGACCTTGTCACGGGGCGAGTAAATGCGTTCCTGCCCGCGTCGCTCGGGGCTGAGCAGGCCTTGCTCTTCATAAAAGCGAATGGCCCGGGTGGTGATGTCGAGCTCGCGGGCGAGGTCGGAAATGCTATAGGTCTGGCTGCTCATGGAAGCGCTCGAAAAAGGTCATGGCGCTAAGCTAATGGCAGGTTGACGTTTACGTCAAGCATCGCTGATCTTCGGTGTTCTTACGGGCCTCTTCGCGAGCAAGCCCGCTCCCACATTTAACCCAGTTCTTTCAGAAAGAATGCGATCGAATGTGGGAGCGGGCTTGCTCGCGAAGAACGATGACGCGGTGCCAAGCCCTACACTTTATCGAGCTTCTTCTCATGTGCCGTCACCTGCTGGCACAACTCGATCATCTGCTCGCGCATCCAGCGGTTGGCCGGGTCCTGGTCGGTGCTTTCGTGCCAATAAAGGTGGGTTTCCACCGGCGGCACATCGTTGACCGGCAGGTTCACCGAGTACAAATCATGGCGACGGGCAAAACGTTCCGGCACGGTCATCACCATGTCGGTCTGCTGCAACACTTGGGATGCCATTAAGTAATGCTGGGACCGCAGGGCGATCTTGCGCTGGATGCCCATTTTTCCCAAGGCCAGGTCGACATGACCCAGACCGCTGCGGCGGCTGGAGATATGGATATGGGTCAGCGACAGGTAATCGTCGAGGGTGAACTTTTCTTTGCCCGCCAGCGGATGGCCCTTGCGCATGGCGCACACGTAACGGTCCTCCATCAACTTGACGTGGCGCACTTGCGGGTCAGTGTTGAGGGGGGCATCGACGGCGAAATCAAGACGCCCGGCCGCCAGTTCCTTGGTGGTTTCGCGGCGCTTGGACAGGAAACTTTCGATGATCACCGTCGGTGCCAGGCGACGCAGGCGCTGGAACAGCGGCGGCAGGATCACCGCTTCAGTGAGGTCGGTCATGCTGATGCGGTAGGTCTTGACCGCCTGCAACGGGTTGAAAATACGGCTTTCCTGCACCGATACCCGCAGCAGGGAGAGGGCGTTGCGCACCGGCCCGATAATGTTCTGCGCCATGGGCGTCGGGACCATGCCCTGAGCGGTACGCACGAACAATGGGTCATTGAAGGTCTCGCGCAGACGGGCCAGGGCGTTCGAGACCGCCGGTTGAGTAATGCCGACAATCTGCCCGGCGCGGGTCAGGTTGGCTTCGGTGTAGATCGCGTCGAAGACGATGAAAAGGTTGAGGTCGACCTTGCTCAGATTCATTGCGCGGCACTCTTATTGTTTGGGGCTTTTTGTTGTGGCCGGAGGCCTTGGCGATCACCCGATCATATATCGGTGATGAATGTTAATACACGCCGAGAATAGGCTAGGTAAATTTTCGTAGCTGTTCTAGCATCGAATGCATGACCTGAACAACTCATCAAAACCCTCAGTCAAAAGGTAGAGCTGCCCATGGATTTCGCTTATTCGCCCAAGGTGCAAGAACTGCGTGAGCGCGTGACCGCGTTCATGGACACCTACGTTTATCCCGCTGAAGCGGTGTTCGAGCGCCAGGTCGCCGAGGGCGATCGCTGGCAGCCGACCGCAATCATGGAGGAGCTCAAACTCAAGGCCAAGGCTGAAGGTTTGTGGAATTTGTTTCTGCCTGAGTCCGAACTCGGCGCCGGCCTGACCAACCTCGAATACGCGCCGTTGGCGGAAATCATGGGTCGTTCGCTGCTGGGCCCCGAGCCGTTCAACTGCTCCGCGCCAGACACCGGGAACATGGAAGTGCTGGTGCGTTACGCCAACGAAGAGCAGAAGCAACGCTGGCTCGAACCGTTGCTGCGCGGCGAGATCCGTTCGGCGTTCGCCATGACTGAACCGGACGTGGCCTCGTCTGACGCCACCAACATGGCCGCCCGCGCCGTGCGTGATGGCGACGAGTGGGTGATCAACGGCAAAAAATGGTGGACTTCAGGCGCCTGCGATCCACGCTGCAAGATTCTGATCTTCATGGGCCTGAGCGATCCTGACGCGCCGCGTCATGCGCAGCACTCGATGATTCTGGTGCCGGTGGATGCCCCGGGCGTGAAGATCGTTCGTCCGTTGCCCGTGTTCGGTTACGACGACGCACCCCACGGCCACGCCGAAGTGCTGTTCGAAAATGTCCGAGTGCCGTACGAAAACGTCCTGCTGGGCGAAGGACGCGGCTTCGAAATCGCTCAGGGTCGCCTTGGCCCGGGACGGATTCACCACTGCATGCGCTCAATCGGCATGGCTGAACGTGCATTGGAACTGATGTGCAAACGGGCGGTAACCCGTACTGCGTTCGGTAAACCTTTGGCACGCCTGGGCGGCAACATCGACAAAATCGCCGACTCGCGGATGGAAATCGACATGGCTCGGCTGCTGACATTAAAAGCGGCGTACATGATGGACACCGTCGGCAACAAGATTGCGAAAAGCGAAATCGCTCAGATCAAGGTCGTCGCACCGAACGTGGCCTTGCGGGTGATCGACCGGGCGATCCAGATCCATGGCGGGGCAGGGGTGTCCAACGATTTCCCACTGGCCTACATGTATGCGATGCAGCGCACTCTGCGCCTGGCCGACGGTCCGGACGAAGTGCACCGCGCGGCGATCGGCAAGTTCGAGATCGGCAAGTACGTACCCAAAGAAATGTTGCGCAACAGCCACTGATTAATGTGGGAGCGGGCTTGCTCGCGAAAGCGGACGGACATTCAAAATCAATTTTGACTGTTCAACCGCTTTCGCGAGCAAGCCCGCTCCCACAGGTTCGGTTCGTCAGTCGACCATTGGCAACCCGTAGAATGCTCGCGCACACGCGGTGCTGTGAGCCGCCAGATCTTCCTCGCTCTCCCCGCGATGCAGCGCCACTTCCCGCAACACTTCGGTCAGATACGCCGGTTCGTTGCGACCATTCTTCGGCTTGGGTCGCAGACTGCGCGGCAACAGATACGGCGCATCGCTCTCCAGCATTAACCGTCCCCGCTTGATCTCTTTCACCAGTGGATGCAGGTGCGTGCCCCGGCGCTCGTCGCAGATCCAGCCGGTGATACCGATGTGCAAATCCAGATCGAGGTAACTGAACAGCGCCTTCTTTTCGCCCGTGAAGCAATGCACCACGGCGGCCGGCAACTGATCACGGTAATCGCGAAGGATTTCCAGCAAGCGCTGACTGGCATCGCGCTCGTGGAGGAACACTGGCAATTGCAGCTCGACCGCCAACTCCAAGTGCTTTTCCAGGACTTTTTCCTGCTGCGGGCGCGGGGAGAAATCACGATTGAAATCCAGCCCGCATTCACCCACCGCCACAACGTTTGGCTCCTTGAGCAAACTGCGCAGACGTTGGGCGCTGTCGGCGTTCCAGTCGCTGGCGCAGTGGGGGTGAATGCCGGCCGTGGCGAACAGCCGTTGAGCCGTTTCGTCCAGTTGTCGGCACAGTTCCAGCGCCTGCTCACTGCCCTCGACACTGGTGCCGGTGAGCACCAATTGGCAGACCCCGGCAGCGTAGGCGCGGTCGAGTACAGCCTGGTGTTTGTCGGCAAAACTGGGGTTGGTCAGGTTGACGCCGATATCGATGAGTTGCATGGTGCTACCTCGGACCAAAGGCCGGAAAGCATATCAGAGCTGTAGATTTATAAGAAAAGCCAAGAACTACAACGAGTTATAGCTGTCTCTTGGTGCCGCGAGACAGGTCAGGGTGGTCAGGGTGCCATCACTGTGCCAGTCTTTCGCACTTTGCCAGCGCTGACGGCGCTCTGTTTCTGTCGTTCGATTTCATGAAAATTCTTGAAGTCGGCCCAGTATTCTTTCTGGAGAGTGGATGATACGTCCCTCGGTTTTGCTCCTGCTGTGTTGTTCGTTGCTGCTGCCGATGCCGGCGGTTGCGCGTCTGGCCGGGCCGTTGCAAGCCGTGCCTTCGACCAAAGTGCGAGACTTGGCGGAAATCCGCAGCAGTCGTGTGTTGCGGGTGCTGGTCAACCAGAGCCGCAACAGCTCCGGCGAAGTCCAGGGTCAGGCCATCGGTGTTGAATACCACCGCTTGCGTGCCTTCGAGCAGTACCTCAACGGTCACGCCCGTGACGGTCAGGAAATTACCCTAAAGATCATTCCCAAGGGCAAGGATCAACTGATCGGCGCTTTGCAGCGCGGCGAGGGGGATCTGGTCGCACCGGGGGAATTGCTGGACCTGCAACCGGGCCACGCGGTCAGTACCAGTGAACCGATTGCCAGCAACATCCCGTTGATATTGGTCGGGATCAAAGGCGAGCGACGTTATACCCGTCTCGAACAACTCTCCGGCAAAACCCTGGCGTTGCCCACCGGCAGTGCCGCCGGGGACGCGGTCAGCCAGATCAATCAAAAGCTCGCCTTGCTCAAACTGCCACCGGTGACCATCGAGTGGGTCGATCCCAGTCTGGCGGTCGAGGATGTGCTGGAGATGGTCCAGGGCGGAATCTTTCACCTGACGATCGTCGAGCAACCCATTGCCGAGCGCTGGGGCAAGATCCTGCCCAAATTGCGTTTCGATCGGCAGGTACTCATCAGTGAACCGGGCGAAGAGTTCTGGTTCGTGCGCCGCGACGCCTCTATGTTGCGCGCGAGCATTGATCGCTTTCTGACCGGTTACAAAAACCCATCGGATCAGGATGCCGCGTTCCTGCGGATCTATCGACGTCTGTATCAAGTGCACTATCCATTGGCCAAGGCTGATCGGCAGCGCCTCGAAAAACTTCGACCGGTGCTGCAGAAACACGCCGAAGCCCAAGGCATGGACTGGTTGAATCTGGCGGCCCTGGCGTTCAAGGAATCGGCCCTGCAACCCAATGCCCGCAGTGGCAGCGGCCCTACCGGCCTGATGCAGATCACCCCGTCCGCCGCCCAGCGGGTGGGGGTCGACAACATTCAGAATCTCGACGCCAATGTGCAGGCCGGGGCCAAGTACCTGGCGATGATTCGTCGCAAGTTTTTTGCCAGCCCCAAACTCAACGAGCGCGAGCGCATGGCGTTCGTGCTGGCGGCCTACAACATGGGGCCGGAGCGGGTTCAGGGCATGCGTGCCGAGGCTCGTCGGCGCGGTTTGAATCCCAATCAGTGGTTCTTCCAGGTCGAACGCATCGCCATGGAGCAGGTGGGAATGGGCGCCGTCAGCTATGTTAATAGCGTGAACAAGTATTACCTGGCGTTCGATCGGGAGCGGGAGTCGTTGGAGCCCCAGGGGCAGAAAGTTGCCTCACGCAAATAATCGAATAAACTGATTGTTATGGCGCATTAATTGCGCTTTTAACATGAGATTTACTGATTAATATAGCGGCCAACCAACACACACTGACAACGGATGACACAGCATGAGCACACTGATCAACAAGGTACTGTTTACCCGCGCTGGCTACGGCCTGACTGTCTTGAGGATTTTCGTCGGCATCATTTTCGCTGCCCACGGCTCGCAGAAACTCTTTGGGGCGTTTGGTGGTTACGGCCTGGCGGGCACCGCGCAGTACATGGAAAGCATCGGCCTGACGCCGGGTTACCTGATGGCGACGCTGGCGGGCGGTACCGAGTTCTTCGCCGGTCTGGCCTTGATCATTGGCTTGCTGGTTCGCCCGGCAGCCCTCGGCCTGACCATCCTCTCACTGGTGGCGATCTTCTCGGTACACCTCCCTCACGGTCTGTTCATGGTCAACAACGGTTATGAATTCGCCCTGGCCCTGCTCGGTGGCACTATCGCGGTGTTGATCGAAGGCGCCGGCAAGCTCTCGGCTGACCGCGCTATCGCTGGCTGACCGCTCTGGCTCAATGAAAAGGCCCGCATTGCGGGCCTTTTTGTTGCTCGTCATTCTTGACACTGTCCGGTCAGCTTCTCTAGGATGCTGCTCATGCGCCGATTTAAACAGCTACTTGCGGGGCGCCAGGTGACTCATTCAGTTGCCGATAGAAGCTTGAAACAGGCTTCGAAATACCGCTAAAGCGCTGGTTCGGTGTTGCCTCTCACCTGCCATGCAGACTTTTGAGGCAGAGACACGACACAATGAATGCACTAAGCCCAGTTATACGCCCCGCGCCGATCACGGCACACCTCACCCAGCGCAATCCAAAAATCCTGCTTGGCGGCAAACATCAGCCGACACTTTTGCGTTATCTCGATGGCTGGCCACGTCGCACTGGTGGGCCTGCGGCCTTCCTGATCCAGTTTGTCGAAGAGGGTGAGTCGCTGGCTCGATTTGCCAGCGACAGTTTCGATCTGGCGGTGATTCAATCGCCCAGCCTCCAGGACGCCCCCGAAGTGATCAAGCAATTGATTCGCGTTGCCCGACAGGGGCTGATTACCCGTCGTTGAGGTTTAGAGCGCAGCGGCTCAAAGATAGTCGATCGCCACGATGTACACGCACTGCTCTCCGGTCGGTGTCTGAACCCGAACTTCGGCGTCCAGCGCCTTGCCGATCAGGGCACGGGCCAGCGGCGAGTCGATGCTGATCAGGCCCTGTTTCAAGTCCAGCTCATCTGGCCCGACGATGCGATAGCGCGACTCTTTGCCGTCCTCGTCTTCAATCGTGACCCAAGCGCCAAAATAAACCTTGTTCGGATCGCTCGGTTTTTCGCTGACGACTTTGAGCGCTTCCAGCCGCTTGGTGAGAAAACGTACGCGACTGTCGATCTCGCGCAGCATCTTTTTGCCGTAGGTGTATTCGGCGTTTTCCGAGCGATCGCCCTGTGCCGCGGCCTCGCTGACTGACTGTGTCACCTGCGGCCGCCGAACATGCCAGAGCTCATGAAACTCGGCCCGCATCCGCGCTTCACCTTCGGGGGTGATCAGCGCGGTGCCAGCGGGGCGGGGAGGGCGATAACGGCTCATGGCAACTTCTTGTGATAGAGAGAGCTTGAGTCTATCAACCCTCGCGCAAGACTGTCAGGGGGCTGGCGTTCAGCGCGCGGCGCGTACCAAACACACCGGCTCCCCCGATCAGCACCGCACCGATCAGTGGCAGCACCAACAACCACGGATGTGGGTGCCACGGCAGGTCGAAGGCGTAGCGGTAGAGCACCATACTTACCAGTTCCGAACCCAGCGCCGCCAACAATCCGCTGACCGCCCCCAGCAAACCGAACTCGATCCGCCGGGCCTTGACCAACAGTTGCCGCTCGGCCCCTAGCGCTCGCAACAAGGCGCCTTGTCGAATGCGTTCATCGAGCGTCGCTTGCAGCCCTGAAAACAACACCGCCATCCCCGCCGCCAACACGAACAACAGCACATATTCCACCGCCAGGGTGACTTGGGCGAGAATGCTGCGCAGCTGTTCAAGCAAGGCTTCGACTTGCAAGATGGTCACCGCCGGAAACGCCCGGGACAGATCCACGATCTGCTGATCATGACCGGCCGCCAGATAAAAACTGGTCAGGTAGGTCGCCGGCAGATCCTTCAGTGTGCCGGGCTGGAAGATCATGAAGAAGTTGGGCTGGAAGTTGTCCCAGTTGATGTCCCGCAGGCTGGTGACTTTCGCTTCGCGATTGACGCCGCCCACGGTAAACACCATGTGATCGCCGAGCTTGAGTTTCAGGCTTTCGGCGACTTTGCCTTCCACCGATACGCCGGGGATATCGTCCGGCGTCTGTTCGGCCCACCAGTTACCCGCCGTGAGTTTGTTTCCCGCCGGCAAATCCGCCGCCCAGGTCAGGCTCAGGTCGCGCTGGATCGCTCGGTCACCGGCCGAATCCTTGCTGACGATTTCCTGTACCGGCTCGCCGTTGATGCTGATCAGCCGTCCAGGTACCACCGGGTATAGCGGCGCCGATTGCGCCGACAATTCGATCAGGCGATCGGTGAACGCCTGTTTGTCCGCCGGCAAAATGTTCAGCGCGAAATAGTTGGGCGCGTTTTTCGGTAGCTGGTTCTGCCAGGTGTCCAGCAACTCGCCGCGCAACAATGCGATCAGCGCCATGGACAGCAGAATCAAGCCAAAGGCCAGGGATTGCCCAGCGGCCGCCAGTGGATGACGCAGCAATTGGCCCAGCCCGAGGCGCCACGGCAAAGCGGCGCGCGCCAGCATTCGGCGCAGACTCTTCAGAAGCAGCAACAGCAAGCCGCCAAGGATCAGCGCTGCGATCACGCCACCGCCGAGCAGGGCGAACGTCAGCAGCAGGTCCAGGCTCAGGCGCCACATGATCAGCCCGAGGGCGCCCAATGCCGCGCCGTAAACCATCCAGGTGCTGGAAGGAATCGGCAGCATGTCTCGACGCAATACCCGCAATGGCGGAACCCGGCCCAGTGCCGCCAGGGGCGGCAAGGCAAAACCGGCCAGCGCCACCAGTCCGGTGCCAATCCCGGCAATGGCAGGAAACAGACCGCCCGGTGGAACGTAGGTGGGTAATAAATCATGCAGCAGCGCAAACAGACCCAGCTGCGCGAACCAGCCGATGAGGGCACCGCTGATGCTGGCGAGCAGCCCGAGCACCATCAGCTGCAAACTGAACAGCACCATGGTTTCCCGTCGGGACAGCCCCAGGCAACGCAGCAATGCACTGGCATCGAATCGGCGGGTGGCGAAGCGCGTAGCCGACAGCGCCACCGCCACACCCGACAGCAGAACTGCCACCAGGCTGGCCATGTTCAAATAACGCTCGGCCTTGCCCAAGGCGCCGCCGATCTGTTGGTTGCCATCACGGGCATCCTGCAAACGCTGGTTGGCGGCCAGGCCGGGTTTGATCAATTGACGATAGGCTTCCAGCGCCTCGGCTTTACCGCGCCAGAGTTCGCGGTAACTGACCCGGCTGCCGGGTTGCACCACGCCGGTCGCGGCGAGATCGCTGAGGTTGATCAGCACCCTCGGTGTCAGGCTGTAGAAATTGCCGGCGCGATCCGGTTCGTAGGTCAGCACTCGCGCCAGTTTGAGGGTTCGCATACCGACGTCGATGCTGTCGCCGATCTTCAGGTCCAGCGCCGTCAACAGTCGCGCTTCGACCCAGGCTTCACCGGGTTTCGGTCCGCCACCGGGTTCTTCCGGGGCGAAGGGCGCCGGGGCGCTTTTCAGTTCGCCGCGCAGTGGGTAGACGTCATCGGCAGCCTTGATGCTGGACAATTGAATGCCATTGTCAGTGGCGATGACGCTGGAAAACTCCACCACTTGAGCGTGTTCGAGGCCCAGCTCCGTGCCGCTTTTAATCTGTTCGGGCCGTGCCGGAGAGCTGCCTTCAAGCAGCAAGTCGGCACCGAGAAACTCGGTGGCGCGCAGCATCATGGCGCCGTTCAGGCGGGCGCCGAAGTAGCCGATGGCGGTACTTGCCGCAACGGCCACCAGCAAGGCAAAAAACAGCACGCGCAACTCACCGGCGCGGGCGTCGCGCAGCAGTTGGCGGATGGCAAGACTGAACAGGCGCAACAGCGGCAGGCGTGCCATTAAACCTCCAGAGGCGGGACGAGCAGGCCGGCGTCGAGGCGGATCAGGCGTCGGCAGCGATGTGCCAGGCGTTCATCGTGGGTCACCAGCACCAGGGTCGTGCCGCGTTCCTGATTGAGTTCAAACAGCAGATCGCTGATGCGCTCGCCGGTGTGGCTGTCGAGGTTGCCGGTGGGTTCGTCGGCGAACAGCACATCGGGTTCTGCCGCAAACGCACGGGCAATCGCTACGCGCTGCTGTTCACCGCCGGAGAGCTGGCGGGGCGAATGGGTCAGCCGTTGGCCCAGCCCGACGCGTTGCAACAGTTCGGTGGCACGCTCACGGGCGTCTTTGCGGCCATCGAGTTCCAGCGGCAGCATGACGTTTTCCAGGGCGTTGAGGCTGTCCAGCAGCTGGAATGATTGAAAGACAAAACCCACATGCTCGGCGCGGATGCGCGCCCGTTGGTCTTCATCGAGGTTGCTCAGGGCTTGACCCGCGAGCGTGACTTCACCGCTGCTTGGCAGATCGAGACCGGCGAGCAGGCCCAGAAGGGTGGATTTGCCGGAACCGGAGGCACCGACGATGGCCAGACTGTCGCCCTTGTTCAATTTCAGGCTCAGTTCGTGCAGGATGGTCAGTTCACCTTCCGCGCTGGGAACCACTTTGCTGAGGTTCTTCGCGGTGAGAATGCTTGCGCCCATGGAGAATCCGATGCGTGTGTGGTTTTTGAGTGCTGGCCTGGCCTTGATGTGCATGGCCCAGAACGCAGCGGCGGGTACTGTCCTCATCGTTGGCGATAGTATCAGCGCCGGTTTCGGACTGGATACCCGCTTGGGGTGGGTGTCGCTGCTTGAGCAACGGCTCAAGCGCGAAGGTTTCGACGATAAGGTGGTCAATGCGTCCATCAGCGGCGACACCAGCGCCGGAGGCCAGGCGCGCCTGCCCGCGCTGCTTGCAGAGCATAAGCCGGAGCTGGTAATCCTCGAGTTGGGCGGCAACGATGGCCTGCGCGGATTGCTGCCAACGCAATTGCAACAAAACCTTGCAGCAATGATCGACAGCTCCCGCGCCAGTGGCGCCAAGGTGCTGCTGCTCGGCATGCAATTGCCACCCAACTACGGCGTTCGTTATACCGAGGCCTTCGCGAAGGTCTACAGCACGCTGGCCGAGGAGAAAAAGATCCCATTGGTGCCGTTTTTTCTCGACGGCGTAGGTGGTCATCCGGACTTGATGCAGTCCGACGGCTTGCACCCGGCTGCCGGGGCTCAGGGCAAGTTGCTGGAAAATGTCTGGCCTACACTGAAACCGCTGCTTTGAAATAATCTCACAGGAGGATCAGAACAGACGCTGATCCTCGAAAACAGATTTTTCATCTCTGGCGACTGAAAAAATACGGAATCCCGAGGCGAGACAACGAGATCAGAATGGAGATAGCTGTTTGCTGTATCCGAACTTGACCCCCGAGGCGAAAAATCCCCCGCACTCATTCTGTTTTTTGCAGCTCTGGCATTCGGGTGCGAACTCGTTTTTCCAATCACTGATCGATTTGCGGTAGTAGGGCAGAATGTCCGGATGCACTAAGCAAAGCTGGTGGTTGTAGACAGAAATGTTCATGCCATATCTGGCCAGAATGTTAACCGACCTGCTGAGCGTGTCTTTGTACTCGAATGGGTCAATCCATAGCTCGTCTAGATTTGCTCTGGTGAAACCCATCATTTCAAGGCCCATCAGCGCTACCTGATCAACAAACAGAAGATTGCGGGCGATGAACTCACACAGTTCAGGAAGGCGCTGTACTGAGAGTTTGTGAATGACCACGCGGATCTCAACCTTCTGGCCCAAGCGCTTCAGGTTGAGAATACCTTGGATGGTTTCATCAAATGCCCCTCGAGCCTGGACGATGTAATCATGCAGTGTGGGATCGTCTGAGTAGACTGGGATTCCGATCATCGCATCGGACAATTCAATTTCTGCATATTTTTCTGCGAACGTTGGGTCTTTGAAGCTTCGACCGTTCGAGAGGATGTGGATTGCGGTTCTTGGCAGATAGCTTTTGGTTAGGCGGATGATCTTAAGAAAACGCTCTTTGTTGGTCGTTGGCTCGCCCCCTGTAAAGCCCAGCTCCCGGGTCTCTTTTGAGATCAACGGAATCAAGCTTTCGACCTCATCGAGTATCCATGAATCATCACTTGCTTTAGGTGGCTGGGAGCACATAAGGCAGTAATTATTGCACTGCTCGGTCAGCAGGATGCTGTTGTTCGGTGACGTAGCCCGAAACAGCACTCGGATGCTCTGACGATCCGCTGAAAGCCGGATAACGTCATTGTCACCGATGTAGCTGTAGTCATTTGGCAGGATTGAGTAGTCAGATCCGGTAGGCAGCTTCTCCGCCAGCTTCTGATATGGCTCCGTCAGTAGATAGTGTGCAAATCCGCTGGGAATCTGATGATCGGAAATCAGATAGGCCCTTTCCCGGCGCAAGACTTCTGGCAGGTTCCGGTTGGTGGAAACCTTGATCAGGGTGAGATCCTTGTAAACATTAACCGCGTGGATACGGATAACCTTGCCGCTGAGCTTCAGCATCGATTGGCCCACCCCATAAAAATCCGTTTTGTAGGTTCGTCACTTCCCATCAGTCCAATGAGATGCTTGAAAATCCCCATGTTGCGCTTGCAGAACGAGGATTCAGGTTTTCTCGCTACTAGGTCTTTGTGCATGGCGTGATGGTAGACGGGCTCGGCACCACAGTAGGGTTCAAATGCACAGTCAGAGCACATAGGGGCGCTTAAGGTGAAGGAGTTCTCCAGTGCATCCAGCAGCTGGTCCGAGAGGATGATCTCCTCATAGGAATGTTCAAGAATATTGCCCAGCCTGAACGTATGATCGCCCATCTCGGCAAGCATTCGGCTTTCGTCTGAGGCATAGACCGATCCGTCGTAGTTGAACACGATGGCGGCGATACCAGCGCCAGCAGGATTCATCAAATCAACAAATCCAGGATCCCCTGATGTCAGCATTTTCGTCAGCACGAGTGCGGAATACTGCTCCACAAATCGTACGCCGGACTTGTTCAGCTCAATGATGTACTCAAGACCTTCCTTGTAAAATTCCAGCCAGCGCTCGGTGTCATACGACATGAATTTCTTGGTCTTGATTGCGAAGCCGTATGGGGAGAGTGTACGGAGAAAGATTCCGTCAAAACCCAGGCGCAAGTATTCATCGATGATGTCACGTGCTCGCGGCAGACTTTTATCTGTAGTCGTCATCAGAGCTGAAACCTGATCGTAACCAAGGGCGGCGCGGGCTTTATTCAGGCCTTCTTCGAAGCGCTGATGGCTGTCTCTTCCGGGGCGCGGGCGATTCGCATTATGGAGATCCATTGGTCCATCGAGAGAGGATGAAAGCACGATATTGTGCTGCTTGCAGAAAACCAGCACCTCATCGGTCAGTAGCGAAAGCGTGGTTGCAATGACGAACTGAAGGTCACGACCTTCCTTGAGGTTGCGTTTTTTTGCTTCAAGAACGACGTACTTCACCATCTCGAAGTTCAGCAGTGGCTCGCCACCCTGAAATTCTATTTTGATGGCTGGATTGGGTGACCTGAAAACAAAATCCAACGACTTTTCAGCCATCTTCGTCGTCATGTCGAATTCGCCTTTGCTCTCCGATTGCCTTGATACCTGGCAATACGGGCAGCTGTGGTCGCAGCGAAGGGTTACGACAAAGATATGTAGGTTGGTGAACTGGGCCAGTCTGGACAAGCGTGTACGTATCTTGAGTGCCAGAAGCTGAAGCGGTGCCTGCTCATTGGTGAATCGGATGAACTGCTTCGACCGGAGCGTAGGGATCAGCTCTGATGTGATCGGGAGCGTCTTGCTGATCAGCGGTTCGAGCATCGGTATCGGTATGACGTGATACTCGCCTGCCATATTGGTGATGACGTACTCGTCGTCATTCAGGCGATCAAATTTGAATGGCAGCAACTCGTAGGGGCGTTGCTGTACATAAAATTCCAGCTTTTGGAATTTACTCACTGATCAGTCCGGTTTTTGAGAAGGCCAGCCCAAGGATCAGATTCTTGATCGGTAGGGTTTCAGCGTTCAGCTGGTGGCGTAGCTGGTAGTCGAGTACGTCCTTTTTGAATTCTTGAACCGCAGACAAAAACGAAGGTTCGTCTATGCCGATATTCGGGGATAAGGCGCAGATAAATTTTCCATCAGCGCATGTGATATCAGCTGTCAGTGAGTTCATCGAGCGGTAAGCGGCTTTTTGCAGAACCTGTACGTCATAAAGCCGCTCATCAAAGGCGAGCGTAGTCGCAAGTTCCATTTCAGGAGCCCGAGTGGTGGGAACTATGTGAGCTGTGCGACGCGTGGGAGCTATGAGAGCTGTGGTAAGCCATGAATTGACCTTGATCACCACGTTTTAGGACAAACGCAAATAGATCATTACCACCGCGAGCCGAAATGTTTTCGCTCTGAGCAGCCGATTGAAGTGAGATGGTGGTATCGGTGTTGGGCTCGACAACCTCGTGGGTGGCTAAGGCTGAAGCGTGCTCGGTAGCTACGGCTGCTGCCAGAGTAGCCATTGGTACCAAAAAGGAGCGCTTTTTCATTATTGGATTTCCTTATCATTGGTGAGGTTATACAGCGAGTCTCGCTGGCGGTTGGCCATGATGTCAATGTGGAATTAACCATGGAGTGCTATCCAGCTCTTAAATCCGACAGACGTGCCATGACTGCCCAAGTTAGAGGTCTATAACGCATTGGCCGAGGAGAAAAAGATCCCGCTGGTGCCATTTTTTCTCGACGGCGTAGGTGGTCATCCGGACTTGATGCAGTCCGACGGCTTGCACCCGGCTGCCGGGGCTCAGGGCAAGTTGCTGGAAAATGTCTGGCCTACACTGAAACCGCTGCTTTGACGCTTTTCTAGCGGCGGTGTTTCGGCTAAGGTGGCGCCCCCGATTTGGAGCCCCCGATGCCGCGTCCTGCCTGGTCACTTTTTGCCTATCAACTGATCGAGCCTGACGAACAGCTGGATCTGTTCGCCTGCCAGGAAGTGCGGGTACACCTGGTGACCCGTCAACTGGAGTTGGGCGGCTCGGCGGACCGGACCTTGTGCGGCAGCCTGTTGCCAGCACAACCGCGCTGGTCGAGCGTCGATCGCCGTGTGTTCCAGGATCAGCGCCTGTGCTCGCTGTGCCGGGCCATTCTGGAATCGCAAAAACGCGGCACATCGCCGATCTGGCCGGAACTGCGTTTCGAGCTTTAGAAGCCGATAGATTGCTTGCTATCGGTCAACTCCCCGATTTTGCAGACGCCGGTGTACAATCCCGTTTTTTATACCCTTGTCGATCATGCGAAGGATTTTCCGGATGTTGCCGCGCTTTCCTGCCGTCACCCGCTACCTGTCTCTCGCCGCCCTCTGTGTGGCGGGTCCCGTAGCAGCATTGGAGCTGCCCCTGCCACCGCCCGGTGAAGACATCGTCGGTCAGGTCCAGGTGATCAAGGCCAAGTACGAAGATACCTTCGCCGACCTTGGCACCACCTACGATCTGGGCTATTCGGAAATGGTCGCGGCCAACCCTGGCGTCGATCCATGGCTGCCGGGCGCTGGCACCGAAGTGGTGCTGCCGACGCGTTTCATCCTGCCACCAGGCCCGCGTGAAGGCATCGTTATCAACCTGGCCGAGTACCGCCTCTATTACTTCCCGAAAGGCCGGAACGTGGTGTACACCTTCCCGCTGGGTATCGGCCGTGAAGGCTGGGGCTCGCCGATTGCCCATACCACCATCACCGCCAAGACGCCGAACCCGACCTGGACCCCTCCAGCGTCGATCAAGGCCGAGCACGCCGCCGATGGCGATCCGCTGCCGAACGTGGTGCCGGCCGGCCCGGACAACCCGCTGGGGCCGTTCAAGTTCACGCTGGGCACGCCGGGCTACCTGATCCACGGTTCGAACAAGAAGTTCGGCATCGGCATGCGCACCAGCCACGGTTGCTTCCGCATGTTCAACAACAACGTGCTGGAAATGGCGAGCATGGTGCCGGTAGGCACGTCGGTGCGCATTATCAGCGATCCGTACAAGTTCGGTATCAGTGGCGGCAAGGTGTATCTGGAAGCGCACACGCCGCTGGACGACAAGGGCAACCCGTCTGTAGTCGACAAACACACCGCGGTGATCAACGCGATGCTCAAGCGTGAGGACATCACCAACAACTTGCGCATGAACTGGGATGTGGTCCGCGACGTGGTTGCCGCCGAAGATGGTCTGCCGGTGGAAATCGGAGTGCCGAACGCCTCGGCGCCGATGGTGACGAGTGCGCCGATCGACCCGTTGCAGTAATGCTTGAAAGGAACCCGCCGATGCTGACTGCATCGGCGGGTTTTTTATCGCCGGTACGAAATAGCAGGCAATAAAAAAGCCGACCCAAAAAATGGGTCGGCTTGATAACAACCCCGAAGGATTATTACTTGCGGCTAGCTTTGTCCAGCATGCGCAGAGCACGCTCGTTAGCTTCGTCAGCAGTCTGTTGTGCTTTTTGAGCAGCAGCCAGAGCTTCATCAGCTTTACGGTAAGCTTCGTCTGCACGAGCCTGGGAGCGAGCTGCTGCGTCTTCAGTAGCGGTCAGACGTGCTTCGGTTTCTTTCGATACGCTGCTGCAACCGGTAGCCAGAACTGCGGCCAGAGCCAGAGCAGAGAATTTCAGAACGTTGTTCATCGTGTTCCCCTTCAAGGACTTTCTATTAAGTTAGCTGTCTCCTCAGAGTGAGGAAATAGCCGGCGTACATACTACCCATTACTTGTCGTAAGTAAACTGACGTAAAGCAAGAAGCCAAAAAAATTGTAGGCGTTGATTCTTTTTCGAGCAACTTTTAACTGCATTGCTTAAAAAATATCCAGCTGGGAGGCCCGAGCTGAGCGAGCCGCCGAGAAAAGTTCCGCGCGCTCACAGCTCTTTTCCGAGTCTAGGCTAAAGTCTGTCTAGATGGATTCGTCCACACTTTTGTTCGGATTTTGCGTGGCGCCTCTCATATCTTTCTCCATGTTCAGGTGACTTTAACAAAGGGCGCTCGTCTTAAGTCTCAATATCCGGCAATGTTCAGGCTGTCGACCTTCAGAGATCTTGGTCGAGCCGTCTCTGCGTAACCCGGAGCAGTACCCCTCGCCCCAGCGTGATGACGAGCGTACCTTGAGCATTTCTGCCAATGGTGCCTACTATTTGATACGTGCTCGGTTGCGCGAGATGGGTGCAGTTCTTCTCGGTGTCCATTCAGGCACGGGGTGGCGTAGATGTTCCTTCGCCGGAAAAACATCGGTAAGGTAGGGGTCAGAATTCCAGACCCGCGAGGAGTAGTGATGAGCGAGGCGTTGTCCATCCACCATGACCAGGCTGGTCATCAGTTCGAGACCAATGTGGACGGTCATCGTGCCTACCTGACCTATATGGATCTGGGGAAACAGACCCTGGATATCTATCGCACCTTTGTGCCCAACGCGCTGCGTGGGCGCGGTATTGCGGCAGCCTTGACCGAGAAGGCGTTGGAGTACGCTGAAGAAATGGGTTACACCGTCATTCCATCGTGTTCCTACGTGGAACGCTACATGGAGCGCCACCAGCGGCATGCAGCCAAGCTGAGCCAGTAACCTTTCAAAGAATCGAACGCATAAAAAAACGCCGGGTTAACCCGGCGTTTTTTTTGTGCGGCGAAAAGTGATCAGCTGCGATCGCGTTTCGGCAGCACGTCCTTGAGCTTGGCATGCATGCTGCGCAAGGTGTTTTCGGTGGCGCTCCAGTCGATGCAGGCATCGGTGATCGACACGCCGTATTGCAGGTCGGCGAGGTCTTTCGGGATCGCCTGGCAGCCCCAGTTCAGGTGACTTTCGACCATCAGGCCGATGATCGACTGGTTGCCTTCGAGGATCTGGTTGGCGACGTTCTCCATCACCAGCGGTTGCAGGGCCGGGTCCTTGTTGGAGTTGGCGTGGCTGCAATCGACCATGATGTTCGGCTTGATCTTGGCTTTGTTCAGCGCTTGCTCGCAGAGCGCGACGCTGACCGAATCGTAGTTCGGCTTGCCGTTGCCACCGCGCAGTACCACGTGACCGTAGGCATTGCCCTTGGTGGTGACGATCGACACGCCACCTTCCTGGTTGATACCCAGGAAGCGGTGAGGGCTGGAAACCGATTGCAGGGCGTTGATAGCGACCGTCAAGCCGCCGTCGGTGCCGTTCTTGAAGCCGACTGCCGAGGACAGGCCGGAGGCCATTTCACGGTGAGTCTGGGATTCGGTGGTGCGCGCACCGATGGCCGACCAGCTGATCAGGTCCTGCAAGTATTGCGGGGAGATCGGGTCGAGGGCTTCAGTTGCGGTCGGCAGGCCCATCTCGGCCAGGTCCAGCAACAATTGACGACCGATGTGCAGACCGTCCTGAATCTTGAAGGAGTCGTCCAGATACGGATCGTTGATCAAACCTTTCCAGCCGACGGTGGTGCGTGGCTTCTCGAAATACACGCGCATGACCAGATACAGGGTATCGGACACTTCGGCCGCAAGCGCCTTCAGGCGCTCGGCGTATTCGTGGGCAGCCTTGATGTCGTGGATCGAGCAAGGCCCGATGACAACAAACAGGCGGTGGTCAGTGCCATCAAGAATGTTGCGAATGACTTCGCGGCCCTTGGTGACGGTGCGCAGGGCAGCGTCGCTCAGAGGAATATCACGCTTGAGCTGATCGGGAGTGATCAGCGTCTCGTTGGAAGCGACGTTTAGGTCGTTGATCGGTAAATCAGCCATCGTTTACTCGTCAGGTCACGGGTGCCGGCCGCCAGCGAACCCGCGCGGCGGAGCACAGCAAATTAAGCGCGTCGGGGAGCAGAACCTTAGCGCGTTACACCGTGGCTCGACAATGGGCAGACACCGGTTTAAGGGGCATTCTCAATTAGTTTGCGCGGGGAAAGCCATTGAGGATGCTCCTGCTAATCCAGCACAACCCGCGTAAATGCCCTGCGAACCGTCTCGTGAGAGAACTCGTCGGCATGTTCCTGAACCCATTCGAGGGCCAGGGCCTGAGTTTCCTGCAGATCGTCATGCGCGTCATGCTGGCGGCAGTAATGTTCGATCTGGCACACCTGCTCGCCCATCCGGGCACTGAACATCATCTGTTCGTCAACAAAGGCAATGCCTACCAGATAACCGCGTTTGCGTCGCAGGCACCAGGCTACATAGCCCAGGAAGCGCATGTCGGGGTTCAAGGTCGGCATTCGCACTTCCAGCGCCGTACCGTGGCGCCACGCCCGGTGATAATTGCAAGCCATGCCCCCGAGGCTGATAGTGTGCAGCTGTTGCCGTGAAATACACTCGGGTTTGAGCAACGTTAATTCGACGGGCACATCGTCAGGGTGAGGAATAAAACGTCCCATGAACACGGACTCCATGTGTCGGCCATCTGACATTGTTCCACCCAGTATAGTGGTCGAATTGGAACTGACTGATTTCGACGCCGACCAACGGCTGCTGGCGATGAGCGGTGTGTCGCTGGTCATTTTCACCAGCCTCGGCTGCGCCAGTTGCCGTTTTGCCCGTGAGCAATTGCCACGACTCGATCTGGATGTCGATCGGCTGTGCTGGATCGATGCCGGGAACAATGGCGGGGTGGTCGAGCGTTATCAGGTTTTTTATTTGCCGGCGCTGTTTGTGGTGCGCGACGGTGAATTTTTCGGGGCACTAAAATCGCGCCTGACCCGCACCGAGCTCAATGCAGCCGTGGCTCAGGCGCTGAGTCGAATTGCAGAGGAGTTGCCATGATGGGGGAAGTGACCAAACCGACAATCGGTATTATCGGAACCGGCGCGATCGGCGGTTTCTACGGGTTGATGCTGGCGCGTGCCGGTTTCGATGTGCATTTTCTGTTGCGCAGCGAGTTTTCAGCGGTGGCCGAGCGCGGGTTGCAGCTCGACAGTGCGGTGCACGGTGCGCTGACATTGAATCCGGTTCAGGCCTATTCGAATGCCGAAGACATGCCGCCCTGTGACTGGTTGCTGGTGGGCGCGAAAACCACCAGTAACGCGCAGTTGGCACCGACGATCATTCAAGCCGCCGCCCCCGATGCGAAAGTGCTGCTGATGCAAAACGGCCTGGACGTTGAAGACAGTCTGCGAGCGTTGCTCCCCGACTCGCTGCACGTACTCGGTGGGCTCTGCTATATCTGCGTTCATCGCGATGGACCTGGCGTCATCACCCATCAGGCGCTCGGCGCGGTGAATGTTGGCTATCACAGTGGCCCTGCAGCCGATCAGCAGGCGCGCATGGTGATTGTCGAGGAGGGCGCGGGGTTGTTCCGCGCCGTCGGCATCGACTCCCAGGCCATGGCGAACCTGCATCAGGCGCGCTGGCAAAAACTGGTCTGGAATATCCCTTACAACGGTCTGTCGGTTCTGCTCGGGGCCAGCACCACGCCGTTGATGGCCGATGCCGACAGTCGGGAACTGATCAAGGCGCTGATGGCTGAAGTGGTTCAGGGAGCAATCGCCTGCGGTCACGACGTACCGGCCGGTTATGCCGATCATCTGTTCATGGTGACCGAGAAAATGCCGGACTATTGGCCGAGCATGTACCACGATTTTCTGCACAAACGACCGCTTGAGCTGGAGGCGATTTACGCCCGGCCACTGGCGGCAGCCAAGGCCGCAGGGTGCGAGTTGCCGCGAATCGAAGCCTTGTATCGCAGTTTGAGTTTTATCGATCGACGTAATACCTGAGTCGATCAACCTGAGGGGGAAGGGCATGGCAAAGACTATCGACGACAAACTGGTGCTGGCGATTTCTTCGCGTGCGCTGTTCGACCTGAGCGAAAGCCACAAGGTCTATCTGTCGAGCGGCGTCGAAGCCTATCGGCAATATCAGATCGAACACGAAGACGAAATCCTCGAGCCCGGCGATGCATTTCCATTGGTACAAAAACTCCTCAACCTGAACACCAGACTTGGTCGCGCCCGGGTCGAGGTGATCCTGGTGTCGCGCAACAGTGCCGACACCGGCCTGCGTGTTTTCAATTCGATCCACCACTATGGCCTGGCGATTTCCCGCGCGGCGTTTGTCGGCGGGCGCAGTCCTTACCCGTACCTGAAGGCGTTCGGCTGCGACCTGTTTCTTTCGACGCATGCCGAAGACGTGCGCAGTGCACTGGATGCCGGGTTCGCCGCCGCGACCATTCTGTCGGGTGGTGCCAGCCGTGCGGCCAGTGATGAATTGCGCATTGCTTTTGATGGTGACGCGGTGCTGTTTTCCGACGAATCGGAGCGCGTCTATCAGTCCGGTGGTCTGGAAGCGTTTCAGGCCAGCGAGCGTGAAGCTGCCCGCGAACCCCTGCGCGGTGGGCCTTTCAAAGGCTTCCTCGCCGCCCTCAATCTGTTGCAGCGCGAGTTCCCGGAAGACGCCTGTCCGATCCGCACCGCGCTGGTAACCGCGCGATCGGCGCCGGCCCATGAACGAGTGATCCGTACCTTGCGCGAATGGGACATTCGACTGGACGAGTCGTTGTTTCTCGGCGGCCTGACCAAGTCGGCGTTTCTTGAAGCCTTTGCCGCCGACGTGTTTTTCGACGATCAGGCCGGTCATTGCGAGTTGGCCCGCGAGGTGGTCGCCACCGGTCACGTGCCCCATGGCATAAGCAACGAGCAAAAGGTTTAAGCCCACGGTTCAATGCGTTACGCGAAACGTCGTACTCGCCAAGGCACTGCTAAGCTGAATCAATCTCCGCCATGTCGGCACTCGAGGAGGTCATATGATTCATTCGATGCTGTATGCCACTGACCTCGGCCTGTATGCACCTTTGGTGATGCAGCATGCCTTGGCGCTGGCGCGCACATTCAATGCCGATCTCTACGTGGTGCACGCCGTTGAACCGATGGGGCTGTTCGCCGAGTCGGTGCTTCAGAGTTACCTCGATGAGCAGTCGTTGAACGAGTTTCACAGTCAGGGCCTGAATACGGTGATTGCCAATATCGAGCAGCGGGTGCTCGACAGCTTTCGTGAAGAATTGGGGGATGAAGGGGAGCAGGACCTGGAGCGGATCAAAGCAGTACGGGTGCTTCAGGGCGATCCATCACAGGTGATTCTCGATCAGGCGCAGAAACTCTCCGTGGATTTGTTGATCGTAGGTAGTCATAGCCATGGTGCTGGCGCCGAAACGCCTTTGGGCCGGACCGCAGCGCGGGTGCTGCAACTGTCTCGGGTGCCGGTCTATCTGGTGCCGCTGGTGGAACGTCGTCGCCAAGGGGATCGTTAGTGTTCCTGCCTCGCATTCATGAGGCAGGACACCAGAACACGAATAGTGGCAGTTTGACAAAAAAGTTCTAGATTTATTCTTCAAACCATTAATATAGTTATATACCGTCGCTGATGCCCGTGGCGTCTACCTGCTTTGAGGGATTCATATGAAGCTTCAACAACTGCGCTACATCTGGGAAGTGGCGCACCACGACCTCAACGTTTCCGCTACAGCCCAAAGCCTTTACACGTCGCAACCGGGCATCAGTAAGCAGATCCGTCTGCTGGAAGACGAATTGGGGGTTGAGGTTTTCGCCCGCAGCGGCAAGCATCTGACCCGCGTCACTCCGGCCGGCGAGCGCATTATCACCACCGCCGGCGAGATCCTGCGCAAGGTTGAAAGCATCAAGCAGATTGCCCAGGAATTCTCCAACGAGAAGAAAGGCACCCTGTCGATCGCCACCACGCACACCCAGGCGCGTTATGCGTTGCCACCGGTGATTAGCAATTTCATCAAGCAATACCCGGACGTTGCCCTGCACATGCACCAGGGTTCGCCGATGCAGATCGCTGAAATGGCCGCTGACGGCACCGTGGATTTCGCCATCGCCACCGAAGCGCTGGAGCTGTTCGGTGATCTGGTGATGATGCCGTGCTATCGCTGGAACCGCTGCGTGGTCGTGCCTCAGGGCCACCCACTGACCAAACTGTCGAAGCTGACCCTGGAAGCCCTGGCTGAATACCCAATCGTGACGTACGTGTTCGGTTTCACCGGCCGTTCGAAGCTCGACGAAGCGTTCAGCCATCGCGGCCTGACGCCGAAAGTGGTGTTCACCGCCGCCGACGCCGACGTGATCAAGACGTACGTTCGTCTGGGCCTGGGCGTGGGGATCGTGGCGAAAATGGCGGTCGATGCCAAACTCGATAGCGACCTGGTCATGCTTGATGCCAGCGACTTGTTCGAGTCCAGCATTACTAAAATCGGTTTCCGTCGCGGCACGTTCCTGCGTGGCTTCATGTGCGACTTCATCGAGAAGTTCGCCCCGCACCTGACCCGCGAAGTCATGGCCAAGGCCATCCAGTGCCACAACAAGCAGGAACTGGAAGAGCTGTTCGACGGCGTCGAACTGCCGGTGCATTAATCTCCCGCGTCAGACCACCTCGGTAACAGAAAACTGTTGCCGAGCACCCGCCACCAGAATCTCCACCTCGTCCCCTTCGAACTTGCCCAGCAGGCTTTTACCCAGCGGTGAGCGGGGGGTGATGACGGTAATCCATTGCCCCACCAGATCGACCTTCAAACCCGCCGCGTCGGGGGCCAGAAACAACCATTGCTCACGACCCTTTTCATCTTCCAGGCCGAGCAGGGCGCCGACTTCGATACCACGCTGATCGTCGTAAGGTCGCAGCGTCAGGTTTTGGCAAAGCGTCAGTGACTGCCGGATTTCTTCCACCCGTTTGGCCTGCCCGGCTGCCAGATAAGACGCCTCCAGACCCAGCGTGTCGTACTTGTTCTCGGCGATGTTTTCTTCGTGGGTCGCGGTTTCGTAAGCGGTTTGTGCGGCACGCTCGGCGATGTCGAGGTCGATCCGCAGCTTGTCGAGAATCAGTTGGTGGACGGTCGGCTTGTGCATAGAGAGCTTCTTGATCAATCGCAGAATTGCTGGACGTTGGCGCGGCTTTTTTCGCTCGGTGCAGTCTGGTCCTGTTGCAACCAGAACTGGCATTTGGGGTTCGATAGATTGCGGTTGCTGCTGCGCGCCTGATCAAGCCTTTGCTGCTGTTCGTTCTTGCGCAGGTTCTCTTCATACTGTTCAAACAACGGGCTCTGCGGCGCAATGGCCGGCACCGGTTGCACCACCACCGGTGGTTTGGCCAGTTGCTGCACTGCCTCGGCCACGGGCGCCAGCTGTTCGCTGAACAACAGTCGAGAGGCGAGCCAGCACGTCAGCGCGATAGCGATAAACCCCAGCCAGACACCCAGCGCAATGCTGCCGGTCAATTGCAAGGCGCTGAGCTGGATCGGCAACGGGCGGCGCGGGTTGGGACGGTAGGGCATGGCTGCCTCCTGGCGGGTGGTCGCGGGCAAGTGGCGATTGTCGCATGAAGATTAATCGCCGTCGGCTCTTCTGCACGGGGTAATTTATGAGGACAATCGGCGCCTTTGCCAACGGGAGCCTGGAATGCCTGAAATGCCTCAAGTAAAAAACTGCTGGCGCTGGGATATTTTCTGCGCGGTGGTCGACAACTTTGGTGACATCGGCGTGACCTGGCGTCTGGCCCGACAACTGGTGGCCGAACATTCGGTGGCGGTGCGTTTGTGGGTCGATGATCTGCGGGCCTTCGAGCGCTTGTGTCCGCAAATTGATATCAACGCCTCACAGCAATGGCAGCAGGGCGTTGAGGTGCGGCAGTGGACGTCCGACTGGCAGCCCACTGAAGCTGCTGATGTGGTGATTGCCGCGTTCGCCTGCCAATTGCCGAGTGCTTACATGGACGCCATGGCCGAGCGGGAAAAGCCGCCGCTGTGGATGAATCTCGACTATCTGAGTGCCGAGGACTGGGTCGTCGGCTGTCACGGCTTGCCGTCGGTGAAATACAAGAACGTACAAAAATTCTTCTTCTTCCCGGGGTTTCAAAAGGGCACCGGGGGCTTGCTGCGTGAAAGCGGATTGCTTGAGCGTCGTAAGCAGTTTCAGCAAAATCCCGAGGCTCAGCGAGAATTCCTGCAAGGCTTAGGGATTGATCGTGCGCAAGGTGCGCAGTTGATCTCGCTGTTTGCCTACGAAAATAACGGGCTGGCCAGCTGGCTCGAGGCAATGGCTGCCGACTCGACGCCCACGCATCTGCTGGTGCCGGAAGGCAGGATTCTTGGGGATGTCGAACGTTGGCTCGGTGTGGACGGTCTGGTGGCCGGCGCGGTGCATGTGCGCGGCGAATTGACCGTGCAAGTGCTGCCGTTCGTCCGACAGGATCAATACGATCACCTGCTCTGGTGCTGCGATTTCAATGCCGTGCGCGGTGAAGACTCCTTTGTCCGCGCTCAATGGGCGGGCCGGCCGCTGCTCTGGCACATCTATCAGCAGGACGAAGACATCCATCTGGACAAGCTCGACGCCTTCCTCGCGCTGTACACCAAAGGCTTGTCCGAGCCTGCCCGCGAGGCGATCAGCGGTCTTTGGCGGGCGTGGAATGCGGGTGACAATATGACCGGGCACTGGCAATTGACCCGAAAACACTGGCCAGAACTGCAAAAACACGCCGAAGCGTGGTGTCTGGAACAGGCTTTGCAGGCGGATCTTGCCGCAGCGCTGGTACAGTTTTACCTAAATTGGATATGATACGCGGCCTAGATTTTTGTAAACCCCATCCAAATTCGGATACTCGCAATGAAAACTGGTAAAGAACTGAAACCCGGGATGGTTATCCGTCTCGAAAACGATCCTTGGCTGGTTCAGAAAGCTGAATTCACCAAGTCGGGTCGTAACAGCGCGATCATGAAGACCAAGCTGAAAAACCTGCTGACCGGTTACAAGACCGAGATCGTTTACAGCGCCGACGACAAACTGGACGACGTAATCCTCGACCGTAAAGAAGCGACCCTGTCCTTCATCAGCGGCGACTCCTACACGTTCATGGACACCACCGACTACACCATGTACGAGCTGAACGCTGAAGACATCGAAGCCGTTCTGCCTTTCGTTGAAGAAGGCATGACCGATGTTTGCGAAGCGATCTTCTTCGAAGAGCGTCTGGTTTCCGTAGAACTGCCGACCACTATCGTGCGTCAGGTTGACTACACCGAAGGTTCTGCTCGCGGCGACACTTCCGGCAAGGTGATGAAGCCTGCCAAACTGAAGAACGGTACCGAGCTGTCGGTTGCTGACTTCATCGAAATCGGCGACATGATCGAGATCGATACCCGCGAAGGCGGTTCCTACAAAGGCCGTGCTAAATAAGCACTGCTTCAGGAATGAAAAGCCCGACCATTGAGTCGGGCTTTTTTGTGCCTGAAGGAAATGCAGGGGCCAATACACAACCCAATCCCTGTAGGAGCACGGCTTGCCGGCGATAGCGGCCTCAAGTACGCCATCGCCGGCAAGCCGTGCTCCTACAGGGGGCGATGTTATTTCAGGTGTTGCTTCAGTTCTTCGGACGCTTGAAGCATCGCCGAACGCACCGCTGGCACGTGGCTAACCACGTTAAGCAAACCGTAGTCGTGGATCATGCCGTTGTAGCGCACGGCGGTGACCGGCACCCCGGCTTCGTCGAGTTTGCGGGCGTAGGCTTCGCCTTCATCGCGCAACACGTCGGCGCCGGCCGTTTGCACCAGTGCAGGTGGCAGACCCTTGAGTTGCGCGGTGGTCGCTCGCAGCGGCGAGGCGTAGATCTCGTTACGCTGTTTGGCGTCGGTGGTGTAGTTGTCCCAGAACCACTTCATCATGTTTTTGGTGAGGAAGTGCCCCTCGGCAAACTGGTTGTAAGACGCTGTCTCGAAGCTGGCGTCAGTCACCGGCCACAGCAGCACCTGGAACCTGATCGTCGGCGTGCCTTTATCTTTGGCCATCAGCGCAACCACTGCCGCCATGTTGCCGCCGACGCTGTTGCCGGCCACGGCCAGACGCTTGCCGTCGACGTTGATCTCTTTACCGTGCTCGGCCACCCATTGGGTTGCGGCGTAAGCCTGGTTGATCGCCACCGGGTAATGCGCTTCCGGCGAAGGCGTGTAGTTGACGAAGACAGCTGCCGCCCCCGAACCCACTACCAAATCCCGAACCAGGCGCTCGTGGGTCGGGAAATCCCCCAGCACCCAGCCGCCGCCGTGGAAGAACATGAACACGGGCAACTCACCTTTGACCCCGGCCGGCCGGACGATGGTCAGGCTGAGCGGTTGGCCGTCGACTTGAATGGTCTTCTCGCTGACATCGGCTTTTGGCAGCGTCAGTTTCACCCCGGCCTGCGCGCCGACCAACACGGCGCGGGCTTCTTTAGGGGAGAGTTGTTCCATCGGTTTGCCGGTGCCGGCATTCAGAACATCGAGGAACGCTTGGGTGTTGTGTTCCACCCCGTCGCCCGCGAACGCGCTGTGGATAGACAAGGCGAGAAGGGTACCGGTCAAGGCTTTACTGAAAGTGCGCATGTTCATTTCCTGGTTCGGGCCTGGGAATCAGCGGTTAGACGGTAACGTGCAGGCGCACATCGACGTTGCCACGGGTGGCGTTGGAGTACGGGCAGACCTGGTGTGCGGCGTCGACCAGGCTTTGTGCGTCGGCTTGTTCAAGACCCGGCAAGCTGATGTGCAGGTCGATGTCCAGGCCGAAACCGCCAGGGATCTGGCCGATGCCGACATGGGCGGTGATCGAAGCGTCGTCCGGGATTTTGCGCTTGGTCTGGCTGGCCACGAATTTCAGCGCGCCGATGAAGCAGGCAGAGTAACCGGCCGCGAACAGTTGCTCAGGGTTGGTCGCTGCACCGCCAGCACCACCGAGTTCTTTGGGTGTGGCGAGTTTGACGTCGAGGATGTTGTCGCTGGAAACCGCACGACCGTCGCGGCCGCCGGTGGAGGTTGCGATAGCGGTGTAGAGAGTTTGCATGGTGTGAGCCTCATTCGGAGTTGGATGTTTTGCGCTAAATGTTTGCGCGCTAAGTAAGTGCAAGGCGAATGTATCGCGCAAATATTTAGTGCGCAAGATAAATTTTTGAAAAGGTTTTTGGTTGAGGAGTGGGTGCTGATTGGATGTGTTGAGTTAGAGCGGTCGCGGCAGGGTTTTCAGCGAGGATTTTTTTTCGGGGAAATGAGGCAGAAGGCACACCACAAATCCCCCTGTGGGAGCGGGCTTGCTCGCGAATGCGGTGTGTTAGTCAAGATCAATGTTGTCTGACACACCGCATTCGCGAGCAAGCCCGCTCCCACAGGGGGATTTTTGGTGGTTTGGAGATTAGAGGCTGTTCTGCAGATTACTGCGCAGCGCTTGCAGCTCTGCTTGCAGTTTTTGCAGTCTCTCCAGGGTCATCCCGCTGGCGCCGAGGATGCACCGGGGAATACCGCGGGCCTGCTCCCGCAAGGCGCGACCCTGTTCGGTGAGTTCGACAATCACCACTCGTTCGTCTTCACGACTGCGGGTGCGGCTGAGTAAACCTTCGACTTCCAGGCGTTTGAGCAAGGGCGTCAGTGAGCCAGGATCGGTCAGCAGGCGCGTGCTGATTTCGCCTACAGTCAAACCGTCCTGTTCCCACAACACCATCATCGCCAGGTATTGCGGATAGGTCAGGCCCAATGCCTGCAACAGCGGCTTGTAGACCTTGGTCATCAGCAGCGAGGTGGAATGCAGGGCGAAGCAGGCCTGATTATCCAGCAGCAGGTCGTCGCAGTTATCCGGGGTGTTGCGCTCGGTGGTCATTTCGAAGCCTTGATCAGTGATCGTCATAAATCTAGCGGGCGAATCTTTAATGCACCAGACAATTCTAGCCTAGTGCCGGTCGAGGGTACTTTGCAGCGCCAGATCCCACGGCGGGATCGGGCTGAAGCGGGTCTTCAGGTATTCCAGCAATAAGCGGCTGCGGGGATTGGGTTGTTGTTCAAGACGCAAGGCATAAATACCGGTCGTTTCCGGTGGTGGCAGGCCGTGTTCGCAGAACAGCGGAAGCAGTTCACCGCGTAACAGGTATTCGCTGGTCAACCAGGTTGGCAAGTGCGCGATACCCAGCCCGGCCAATGCGCCGCAAACCAAAGCCTCGGCATTGTTGGCACTCATGCGGATGCGCGCAGGGCGGTGCAAGTGCAACTGCCCGTCCCGCTCGAAACGCCAGGCGAACGGCGGAGCCAGGCCATCCCAGTCGAGGCCATCATGCTCAATCAGCTGCGCCGGATCGGTCGGCACACCACGCCGTTGCAAATACCCGGGGCTGGCACAGGCGATGCGCACCATGCTCGCCAGCGGCGTGGCCACCAGCCGGGTATCGGCCATTTGCCCGGCGCGCAGCACCAGATCGACCTTGCCCAGATTCAAACCCTGCATGTCGACGAAACTGTCGATCAGGTGCAACTGCACATCGAGGCCGGGGTAGAGCATCAGAAAGTCGGCAATCACCGGCGCCAGATGTCGCCGTCCGAAGGCTGCCGGTGCGTCGATCCGAATCAAGCCTTCCGGTGCGCTGCTCAAGGATACCGCCTCAGCCCGAGCCAGCCGCAGTTCAGCCACGATCCGCCGCGCGCGCTCGGCAAACGCCAAACCCGCCGGGGTAGCGCGCACGGCGTGGGTGCTGCGAATGAACAACTGGCTGCCGACGGCGTTTTCCAGGCTGTCGATGCGCCGGGCCACTGCCGAAGGGGTCAGCGGGTGGCGGCGGGACGCGGCGGAAAAACTGCCGGTTTCCAGCACGTCGAGGAACAGACCCAGTTGTTCGGTCAATTGATTGGGGTTCATGGTGTCGTCTGAGCTTGTGCGAAGTTGGCACAGCCATTGTGCGTTGCTGTGCGTTTCCCCGCCAGCGCCGACTGCGTAGGATGAATAGCCTGACGTGAAGGGAAAATCGCCTGTGATTGAGTTTTTGATGTACCTGGTGTTTGGCGCTGCCCTGGGAACCCTCGGTGGGTTATTCGGCATTGGCGGTGGTTTGATCGCGATTCCGTTGCTGGGCGTGTTGTTCGGCCTCGATCAGCAGATTGCCCAAGGTACGGCGCTGGTCATGGTGGTGCCTAACGTGATGCTGGCGCTGTGGCGTTACCACCAGCGTAATCGCATTGAATTGCGCCACGCGCTGCCATTGGCTTCGATGGGGTTTTGTTTTGCCTGGATCGGTTCGATCTGGGCAGTGGGCATCGATGCACAAACCATGCGTGTCGGATTTGTCGCGTTCCTGATTGCGCTGTCGGCCTACAACCTGGTGCGAATGTTCTGCGCCAACGCACCAGTGTCTGCGCAGATGAATTACTCATGGCCATGGCTGGGCGTGCTCGGCGCCGCCTCCGGCACCATGGGCGGGTTGTTTGGCGTGGGCGGGGCAGTGGTCGCAACGCCAGTGCTGACCAGTCTGTTCGGCACCAGTCAGGTGGTTGCGCAGGGGTTGTCGCTGGCGCTGGCATTGCCGAGTACTGGCGTCACGCTTGTGACTTACGCGGTGCACCATCAGGTGGACTGGATGATCGGCTTGCCCTTGGCGGTTGGCGGTCTGATGAGCATCAGTTGGGGCGTGAGGATCGCCCACGCACTGCCGGAGCGACTGCTGCGCGGGTTGTTCTGTGGCTTTCTGGTGTTCTGCGCGGTGATGCTCGCCCTTAAAGTTTGAAGCCTTCGACAATGTGCTCGGCCAGGCACTCAGTGATCGGCGACGGGTTGTGCAGGTTGCGCACCAGCATGATGCTGGCCTCGGGCAGGATCGGCAGGTCTTCGGCTTCACCGAGAATGCGCATGTCGGGGGTGATCAGGCTTTCGAGTTGGGCGGTGACAGCCAGTCCGGCGCTGACCACCGCCATGATCGCCGACAGGCTGTCGCTGTTGTACGCCACGCGGTAATCGCGCCCCATGGCGTCCAGCGCATTACAGGCCCATAAGCGGCAGAAACAATCACTGTTGAACATCGCCAATGGCAACGGCGTTTGCTCGTGGGCGCTGAAACATTGCGCCTCGGCCCAGACAAAATGCTCTTTGCGCAGTAACTGGCCGATTTCATTGCCCGGCTCGCGGGTGACGATGGTCAAGTCCAGGTCCTGGCGCAGCAGCAATTGTTTTGATGATTCGCAGTGCACCTCGATCTGGATCAGCGGATACGTCTGGGCAAATCGCCGCAGAATCCCCGGTAAAAAACGCATCACGTAATCGTCCGGCGTTCCGATGCGCACCATGCCGACCATGTGCGGCTCGCGCAAGGTGTTGAACACCTCGCTGTGCAGCTTGAGGATGCGCCGGGCATAGCCGAGCAACACCTGGCCCTCCGCCGTCAGCCGCACCTGCCGCCCATCGCGCTGGAACAATTGACGCTGCAACACATCCTCTTCCAGCCGCTTCATCTGCATGCTAACGGCGGACTGAGTGCGATTGACCAATTCGCCGGCGCGGGTAAAGCCGCCCTGGTCGGCGATGGCGACAAAGGTGCGCAACACTTCGGTGTCGATACTTGGGAAGGCGGACATTCATCAATCTCCGAGATGTATTACATAAGAAACATTCGTTGGATTGATCTTAGCCCCGGCGCGACACTTGAGCCATCCAAACGGAGGGCAACAAGATGAAAGGTCAACATGAATATCCCGCAGTAGAAAAGCACTCGATCCACCTGGTATCCGATCTGCTGCACAAATTCAGTCGCTGGTACGAACTTCACCGGGAGCGCGAGTTGTTGGCGAGTCTGAGCGATGAAGCACTGAAGGACATCGGCATGAGTCGTGCGGATGTGGAGTTCGAGTCGGTCAAACCGTTTTGGAATGACCCGATGCACAAATGAGTCATACACAACTACACAAACCGTCTTCTGGTGAGGTAGGTTGCGAGCAGACAAGGAGATGCTCATGCGCGCAACACTGTCCTTTTCCATCAAACAGGCTCGGCGTCTGGCGCTGGCCGCCCAAGGGTTCAACGGGCGTCAGCCGCCAGCGGCGATCAAACCGGTTCAGCTCAATCGTCTGATCGAGCGGCTGGGTATTCTGCAGATCGATTCGGTCAATGCATTGGTGCGTTCGCACTACCTTCCCTTGTTTTCCCGCCTCGGCAATTACTCATCCGACTTGCTCGACCAGGCTGCCTGGAGTTCGGGCCGGCGGCGCACGCTCTTTGAATATTGGGGGCATGAAGCCTCGTTGCTGCCCTTGTCGATGTACCCGTTGATGCGCTGGCGCATGCTGCGCGCGACCCGTGGCGAGGATATCTACCAGCAACTGGCACGTTTCGGTCGTGAGCAGCAGGACACGATTCGCCGGGTGCTGGCCTCGGTTCAGGAACTGGGCGCCCTGGGTGCCGGCAGCCTGTCGACCCGTCAGGAACGGGCAGGGCCCTGGTGGGACTGGAGCGCGGAAAAGCATGCGCTGGAATGGTTGTTCGCCGCCGGTGAAGTGACCGTGGCCGGGCGGCGCGGGTTCGAGCGGCTTTATGATCTGCCGGAGCGGGTGATTCCTTCGGCGATTCTTGCGCAGCCGCTGCTGAGTGAGGCCGAGGCCCAGCGCGGCCTGTTGCTGCATGCCGCGACAGCGTTGGGCGTCGGAACAGAAAAAGACCTGCGCGATTACTTTCGCCTGAGTCCCGGTGATGCCCGCCCGCGTTTGACGGAACTGGTGGAGGCGGGTGAATTGCTGGCGTGTGAAGTCCAGGGCTGGCGGCAACCGGCCTATTGTCTGCCTGAGCCGAAAGTGCCGCGCAAGGTCGAGGCCAGCGCCTTGCTTTCACCCTTCGACTCACTGATCTGGGAGCGCAGTCGCACCGAGCGTCTGTTCGATTTTCGCTATCGGTTGGAGATCTATACGCCGCAGGACAAGCGGGTCTACGGCTATTACGTATTGCCGTTTTTGCACAATGAACGGATTGCCGCGCGGGTGGATCTACGCGCCGAGCGGGCGCAGGGCAGGCTGGCGGTGCACGCTGTGCACGAGGAAGAGCCGGGGCTGGATGACGAGGGGATGCTGGCGTTGGCGGTCAATCTGCGGCGAATGGCGGATTGGCTGGGGCTTGAGCGGGTTCAGTTGAATTGCCCGCGGGCGAGTGCGGCGCGGTTGCGGGTGGCATTGACACAGATTGATAGTGACTGAGCTGGCCCCTTCGCGAGCAAGCCCGCTCCCACATTGATTCTGTGTTGTTCACAAATCCAGTGTGGGAGCGGGCTTGCTCGCGAAGGAGGCGCTGCGATTTAGCGGCGGACTTGCTTCAGGGTTTCAGCAATCAAAAACGCCAACTCCAGCGACTGATCCGCATTCATCCGCGGGTCGCAATGGGTGTGATACCGATCCGACAAGCCGTCTTCGGTAATCGGCCGCGCGCCACCAATGCACTCAGTGACATTCTGTCCGGTCATCTCAATGTGGATGCCGCCGGCATACGTGCCTTCCGCTTCGTGAACCTGGAAGAACTGTTTCACCTCACCAAGAATCTGCGCAAAGTCGCGGGTCTTGTAGCCGCTGCTGGCCTTGATGGTGTTGCCGTGCATCGGGTCGCAACTCCACAGCACCTGCTTGCCTTCGCGCTGCACGGCACGGATCAGTTGCGGCAGGTGGTCGCCGACCTTGTTCGCACCCATCCGCGCAATCAGGTTCAGACGGCCCGGATCGTTGTCCGGGTTGAGCACATCGATCAGGCGAATCAGGTCTTCGGGGTTCATGCTCGGGCCGACTTTGACCCCGATTGGATTGTTCACGCCCCGCAGGAACTCAACGTGAGCGCCGTCGAGCTGACGGGTGCGGTCGCCGATCCACAGCATGTGCGCCGAGCAATCGTAGTAATCGTTGGTCAGGCTGTCGCGACGCACGAAGGCTTCTTCATAGTTCAGCAACAGCGCTTCGTGGGCGGTGAAGAAACTGGTTTCGCGCAGTTGCGGCGAGCTGTCCATGCCGCAGGCGCGCATGAACGCCAGGGTTTCATCGATGCGATCGGCCAGATGGCTGTACTTCTCGGCCAGTGCCGAGTTGGCGATGAAGTCCAGGTTCCACTTGTGCACCTGATGCAGGTCGGCAAAACCGCCTTGGGCGAAGGCGCGCAACAGGTTCAGGGTCGCGGTGGACTGGTGGTAGGACTGGAGCAAGCGCTCCGGGTCCGGCACTCGGCTTTTTTCGTCGAAGCCGATGCCGTTGACGATGTCGCCACGGTAGGCCGGCAGGGTGACGCCGTCGATGGTTTCATCGTTGGCCGAACGCGGCTTGGCGAACTGCCCGGCCATGCGTCCGACCTTGACCACCGGGCAACCGGCGGCGAAGGTCATGACGATCGCCATTTGCAGCAGGACTTTAAAGGTGTCGCGGATTTTCGCGGCGGAGAACTCGGCGAAGCTTTCGGCACAATCGCCGCCCTGCAGCAGAAACGCGCGGCCCTGAGTCACTTCGGCAAACTGACGGCGCAACTCCCGGGCTTCACCGGCAAACACCAGCGGCGGATAACTGGCCAGCGTTTGCTCGACGTGCAGCAAATGCGCCGCGTCGGGGTATTGGGGTTGTTGCTGGATCGGCAGGGCGCGCCAGCTGTCAGGGCTCCAGGGTTGGCTCATCACGGTCTCTAGTGTTTTACGCTCGGACGGTCATGTTATCAGCAATTAGTGCGTGACCTGTTCCCGTCGCTTCGCGGACAATCGCGCTTTTGCCGCGCCACTCCGCGGTTTTAGTACGTTGCCGGGCACGGCGACGATCAGGAGACGAAATGACTGAGGAGCGCGTCGAGCATCTGCTCGCCGAGGTACAGGATGAGTTCGGCGTGATTCGCGTGCTGGAAGTGGCCGATTACCGTTTTCTCGAGTTCGGTGATGCCATCGAACAGAGCTGCGTGTTCACGGCTGACCCGAGCTGGCTCGAATACGATTACACCCGGGCGATGCTGATTGGCGCGTTGTGCCACGAGCAGCCGGAAACCGCGCTGTTCCTCGGCCTCGGTGCCGGCACACTGACCCAGGCCTGCCTCAAGTTCTTGCCGCTGGAAGACGTCGAAGCCATCGAGCTGCGCCCTGACGTGCCGCGCCTGGCCATTGAATACCTTGGGCTGGATGACGATCCGCGGCTGTATATCCGGGTGGGCGATGCGCTGGAGCTGCTCGATACCGCTGAGCCGGCGGATCTGATTTTTGTCGACCTCTATACCGATGTCGGGCCGGGTGTCGGGCATCTGGCGTGGAATTTCCTGGAAAACTGTCAGAAACGCCTGAACCCGGGTGGTTGGCTGGTGATCAATCAGTGGGCCACCGATGATGGCAAACCGTTGGGCGCCGCATTGTTTCGCGGGCTCTATCACCGGCATTACTGGGAACTGCCGGTGAAGGAGGGCAATGTGATTCTGCTCGTGCCTTCGGAGCTGGATCAGGAACTGGACATGGACGGCTTGATCGCCCGCGCCGAAGGGCTGGCGCCGCGGTTGGGGTATTCGTTGCAGTCGTTGATCAAGGCAATCCGCCCGGCGACGTGAAGGCTCGCGAGGTACTGTGGTGAGGGGATAAATCCCCTCACCACAGGTGGGCAGTCAGCAGCCCTTGAAGACTCCGGGTCGCTTCTCGATCATCGACCGCACGCCTTCCTTGGCATCCTCGCTGGTCAGCAACTTCTTCACCATCGGTGGCAATGCCTGAGCCGCCGCTGTTTCCCCTTCATAACGCGCCTGCCTTGCTGACATCAACGTCGCCTGAACCCCAAGCGGCGCCTGCCGGGCAATCCGTTCAGCCAACGCCATCGCCCGTGGCAGCAGGTCCTCGCTGGCCATGACTTCCTGCACCAACCCCAGGTGCAACGCCTCATGGGCATCGAACTCATCGCCGGTCAGCAGCCAGCGCATGGCATTGCCCCAGCCAGCGACCTGATGCAGGCGCAAGGTGGCACCGCCGAACGGGAAGAGCCCGCGTTGCACTTCTTTCTGGGCGAAGCGGGTATTGCTGGCGCACAGGTTGATATCGGCGGCCAGCATCAATTCGATTCCGATGGTCAGGCAGTAGCCTTGCGCGGCGACAATCACCGGTTTGCTCACTCTGGGGCCGGCGAACACCCCCCACGGATCGCAGCCGCCGGGCGGTACCTGCCAGCCGTCAGCCAGGGCCGCGCTGGCACTGACCAGGTCGAGCCCAGCGGTGAAATGCTCACCATGGCCGAACACCACCGCCACCCGTGCTTCGCTGTCGGCCTCGAACTCGCCATAGGCCAGGCTCAGTTCATTGAGCAGGTCGAGATCGAAGGCGTTGCGTTTGGCCACTCGATCCAGGCCGATCATCAGGACATGACCGTGCCGTTCACGGCTCACACGACTGGAGCAGGGCTGATTCATGGTGCATTTCCTCGGGCGGGAAGGAGGTGTCAGACGGCAGGTCTGCGTCACAAGGGTGAACCGTTTTAGCGCGATCGTCAGCAGGGCTGGGCCTTTGAAAAATAGACTGTTGCCCGATTGTCTGCAAAGCGTGTGACAGAACGCTGTAAACGGCAGTTTTCCGACAAATAAAGCTCCCTTTTTGAGCGAATTCCGGTATAGTGCGCGCCGGCCTTTAACCGGGCCGCGTTTAGGTAGCGCAATTCCCCGAAGTCAGCTTCGGCTGCACGTCCGCACAGCGGACTCTCCCTTGACGAATCTTTTTCATTCATTCGTTTTCGCAAATCCCCGCCGACAAAGCAGCCAGGGCGACTCTTGAGTCTTACACGGCATGCGCAGCTTTGGAGCATGGGTCTTTGCGGATGCACTTAGAGGCAGACCCATGACCCAGGAAACCGGCGGCTTCGCCGCTTTTAATCTTAATCCGAATATTCTTGCAGCCGTCATTGCGACTGGCTACGAAGAGCCTTCGGCTATTCAGCAGCAATCGATCCCGATCATCATGGCCGGTCACGACATGATTGGTCAGGCGCAAACCGGTACGGGTAAAACCGCCGCGTTCGCCCTGCCGATCCTGCATCGCATCGATCCTGCTAAGCGCGAGCCGCAAGCCCTGATCCTGGCGCCAACCCGTGAGTTGGCGCTGCAAGTAGCAACCGCTTTCGAAACCTACGCCAAGCAAATGCCGGGCGTTACCGTTGTGGCCGTTTACGGCGGCGCCCCTATGGGTCCACAACTGAAAGCAATCCGTAATGGCGCACAGATCGTTGTCGCCACTCCGGGCCGTCTGTGCGACCACCTGCGTCGCGACGAAAAAGTTCTGTCGACCGTGAACCACCTGGTTCTCGACGAAGCGGACGAAATGCTCAAACTGGGTTTCATGGACGACCTCGAAGTTATCTTCAAGGCCTTGCCTCCAACCCGTCAGACCGTATTGTTCTCGGCTACCTTGCCGCAGTCGATCCGTGCCATTGCCGAGCGCCATCTGCGCGATCCGCAACACGTGAAGATCCAGACCAAGACTCAGACCGTTACCGCGATCGAACAGGCTCACCTGTTGGTTCACGCTGACCAGAAGACCTCGGCTGTATTGAGCCTGCTGGAAGTTGAAGACTTCGATGCCCTGATCATGTTCGTGCGCACCAAGCAAGCGACCCTGGACCTGGCCAGTGCCCTGGAAGCCAAAGGCTACAAAGCCGCTGCGCTGAACGGTGACATTGCTCAGAACCAACGTGAGCGCGTGATCGAATCCCTCAAGGATGGCCGTCTGGACATCGTTGTGGCGACCGACGTTGCTGCTCGTGGTCTGGACGTTCCGCGCATCACTCACGTGTTCAACGTTGACATGCCGTACGATCCAGAGTCCTACGTTCACCGTATCGGCCGTACCGGCCGTGCCGGTCGCGAAGGTCGTGCACTGCTGCTGGTGACTCCGCGCGAGCGCCGCATGCTGCAAGTGATCGAGCGTGTAACCGGTCAGAAAGTTGCCGAAGTTCGCCTGCCGGACGCTCAGGCTGTTCTCGATGCCCGCATCAAGAAACTGACCAACAGCCTGTCGCCGTTGGTCGCTGATGCCGAATCGACCCACGGTGATCTGCTGGATCGCCTGACTGCCGACATCGGTTGCACCCCGCGTGCACTGGCCGCTGCTCTGCTGCGCAAGGCAACCAACGCTCAGGCGTTGACCCTGGCAGCCATCGAGAAAGAACGTCCACTGGTGCCGAACAACGCACCGCGTGGCGATCGTCCAGAGCGTACCGGTGATCGTCCGGACCGTGGTGATCGTGAGCGTCGTGCTCCGGTTCCATTGGCCGAAGGTCGTGCTCGTTGCCGTACCGCGCTGGGTGCGCGTGATGGTATCGCGGCCAAGAACCTGCTGGGCGCTATCCTCAATGAGGGTGGTCTGGCTCGCGAAGCAATCGGTCGCATCCAGGTGCGTGACAGCTTCAGCCTCGTTGAGCTGCCGGAAGATGGTCTGGAGCGTCTGCTGACCAAGCTGAAGGACACTCGCGTTGCTGGTAAGCAGTTGAAGCTGCGTCGCTATCGCGAAGATTGATCCGCTCTCGGGCTGATTGATCGAACATAAAAAATCCCCGACTGGTTCGGGGATTTTTTTTGCCTGCCGTTTGTAGTTGTGGCGAGGGTTACTCCGTCACTGTTCCTCCGCCTGTGGTAATCACCTGCACGCTCATGCGTGGCGTCGCCAGGTCGAGTCCGGCTTCGTCCAGGTGTCGCTTGAGTGACAGGTTGAACGCTCGGGACACTTCCCATTGCTTGATCGGCGCGGTCTTGAACCGGGCGCGGAGAATCGCGTTGCCTGACTCGAAACTCTCGACACCCTGAATCTCCAGTGGCGACCAGATGTTGCGCCGTTGCAGTGGGTCGGTGCGCATCTTCTGGCCGACGTCGCGCATCAGTTTGATCGCGTTATCGATGTCCATGTTGGAAGGTATCGCCACCCGGAAAATCGCGTAGCCGAATTCCCGGGAGTAGTTCTTGATGCTTTTGATTTCGCTGAATGGAATGGTGTGGACGATGCCGTCAATGTCCCGCAGGCGCACGGTGCGAATGGTCAGCCCTTCGACGGTGCCCAGGTGGCCGCCGACGTCCACGTAGTCGTCGATGGCCAGCGAGTCTTCGATGATGATGAACAACCCGGTGATCAGGTCCGCCACCAGTGACTGTGCACCGAAACCGATGGCCAGACCGATCACACCGGCACCGGCCAGCAATGGCGTGACGTTCATGCCCATGTTCGCCAGGGCGACGATCAGCGCAATGATGAAAATCGCCACGAACAAGACGTTGCGAATCAGCGGCATCATCGTCTGCGCGCGAGCATTCGCCAGACCTTTGCGCGAACGGGTGAGGGCGTGGTGCACGGCGGTGTCGCTGAGAATCCAGATCAGCCAGGCAAAAATCAGCGTGCCGCCGAGGCTGAACAGTTTGACGCTGACTTCGTGGCCTTCGCCTTCAGTGAAGCGGATCAGCGACATGCCCCAGACCCGCAGGCCGAGTTCGATGAACGCCAGCCATACCACCAGGTGGGCGAGTGTGTAGAAGAAGCTTTTCAGACGATCCGAATACAGTGCATGACGCTTCACGCTGCGCTGTGGTTTGAGTGAATGTCGGCGCACCAAGCCGTTGATGACCATGCACAACACCAGCAGCACGGTGCAGATCAGCGACTGACGCAGCGCGGTGCTGGTATCGCCGGCCGAGACGAACGTGGCGAACAGCGAAATCCCCACCAGCACCAGCGCCGGCATGTACCAGAAGGTCCCGAGAATTTCGATCGTGTCGCTGAGGGCGCGGCGGGTCAGGCGTCGGGACAGCGGTTGGTTGCGGATCAAGTGGGCGATGGGACGACGGAACCGCAGGATGAACAGCCCCGTGAACAATGCCGCCAGTACGTTGGCGACCGTCGCGGCGGTGTGCGCCAGATGACTGCCAAGGCTTTCGACCAGTCGCGGATCGCTCAGTGCTTCACCGAAGGCGGCAAAACTGCCAATCAGCCACAGCGGCCGAAAGGCTTGATGCCGCAGGATGTATAGGGCGCGGTGGCGGTGTGGGCCGTCGAGCACCGAAAAGGCGATCACGCAGATTGCCGAAAAACAGGTGCCAACCACCAGCGCATAAGCCAGCACCATGGCCAGACTTTTGCCCAATGATGAAGGCAGGGCGTAGCTCATGTAGACCGTCATGACCAACGCAATCAGCCACGGCCCGAGTTTGCGCAGGGCGAAACGCAACATGTCCAGGGCCTTGGGGTGCTGCGGCAGTTCTTCGGTCAGGCCAAAGCGCATGCGTACTCGGTGGCTGACCCAGATCAGCGCCGCGGCCAGCAAGCTCCAGATCATCAGGATCATGGCAAAGGCAAAGATGATCGGCAGCCATTCATTGGCCGGCAGCGCCAGTGCTGTCAGTTCATCCTGAGCCAGTTTGAGCTCTTCGGACCAGCGAGTGAGAGGGCTGTCTGCGCCTGAAAACTGTTTTTCGAAACTGGCCAGGGTGCCGCCGATCAGTCCCAGGACGCCTACTTCGGTGACTGGCTGGGCCTTTTTGGTGGCGTCGCGCAGCTTCTTCAAATCCGCCAGCAGTTTGGTGCGTTGCTGATCGTTCTCCAGTGACTTGATCACTTCGTCCAGGGATTGCCCCAAGGGCTCTTGCGCCTCCGGCTGTTTTGCCGAGCTGTTGAGCAGGCTGGGCAAGCCGACCGCCTGGGCGGGTGCCGTCGGCAGCAGCGTCATGAGGCAGACAAGGAATAAACACGGCAGGGCAAAAAGACGAGCGAACACTAGGCGGTCAACCTCGGGATGAGCGGATCGACCGAGTGTACGAGCCCGTCAAAATCAATGCGAGCCAGGGGCGAGGATTTATTCGTTGAGTTTGGCGAGGATCTTGAAAACCACGGTGGCGAGGATCATCAGCATGCCGATCCACATCGCGAAAACGCCAGCGTTCTTGTCACGAAAATTGAAACCGATTGCCAGCATGATCATCCCGGCAAGAATCGGAACCAGCATGGCGTGAAACGAAGACAACGAGATCATGAGCGACTGCCTTGTCGAAAGGGGGTAGTTAAAGTCTAGGTGGCTTTTGAGCGATCGGTGGTGAACACCTGTAGGAGCATGGCTTGCCAGCGATGGCTTCCTTAAGATCGCCATCGCTGGCAAGCCATGCTCCTGCACGAGCTACGGCAGTTCGCGGCAGGCGTAAAACGCGCTCAGCACTTTGACCAGATGTGCCAGGTCATGGCTGCCGCACAGTTCACGGATCGAGTGCATGGCGAAGGTTGGCAGGCCGATGTCGACGGTGCGCACGCCCAGGTGGCTGGCGGTGATCGGGCCGATGGTCGAGCCGCAACCCATGTCGCTGCGCACCACGAAGCTCTGTACCGGCACTTCTTCGGCCATGCACAGGTGACGGAAGAACCCGGCGGTTTCGCTGTTGGTGGCGTAGCGCTGGTTGCTGTTGACCTTGATCACCGGGCCGGCGTTGAGTTTCGGGCCGTGATTGGCATCGTGCTTGTCGGCGTAGTTGGGGTGCACGCCGTGGGCATTGTCAGCCGAGACCAACAGGGATTTCTGAATGGTGCGCACGAACTCATCGCCTTCAGGCAGCAGGCGACGCAGCGTCTGCTCCAGCATCGGACCATCGGCGCCGCAGGCCGAGCAGGAACCGACTTCTTCGTGATCGTTGCAGACCAGCACGCAGGTTTCTTCGGTTTCGGTGGTCAGCAAGGCTTGCAGGCCGGCGTAGCACGACAGCAGGTTGTCCAGGCGCGCCCCGGCAATGAAATCGCCATGCAGGCCGATGACCGCAGCGCTTTGGGTGTCGTAGAAGCTCAGCTCATAGTCCAGCACCACGTCGGCGTTCAAGCCATGTTCGCGGGCGAGTTGATCGGTGAGCACGGCGCGGAAGTCCACGCGCTCATCACCGGCAAATTGCGCGAGGATCGGCGGCAGTTCGGTCTGGGCGTTGATCGCCCAGCCCATGTTGGCTTCACGGTTCAGGTGAATGGCCAGGTTCGGGATGATGGCGATCGGCGCCTTGAAGTCGACCAACTGGCTCTCGACCTTGCCGTCACGGCGGAAGGTCACGCGGCCGGCCAGGGACAGGTCGCGGTCGAACCATGGCGCCAGCAGTGCGCCGCCATAGACTTCGACGCCCAGTTGCCAGAAACCCTGACGTTGCAGCTCCGGCTGGGGTTTGACCCGCAGGCACGGGCTGTCGGTGTGCGCGCCAACCAAGCGAATGCCGCCGTGCAGGGGCGAATGACGGCCCATCTTGAACGCGACGATCGACGAGTCGTTACGGGTGACGTAGTAACGACCGTTGGCTTCAGTGGCCCATGGCTCGCGCTCGTCAAGGCGTTGATAGCCCGCCGCTTCCAGGCGCTGAACAAGGCTGGCGGTGGCATGGAATGGGGTAGGGGAGGCCTTGAGGAAATCAATCAGGCCTTGGTTCAACTCTTCGCGCATAAGTAGCTCCAGACAGCAATGGCGCGAGTTTAACGTATTGGCTCACGGCATTGCAGCGACAATGCCGTTCAACGTGCGCCAGCTGCCGATTGGCGAAGAGGGCGAGTCAACCGGTGATCAGGTTGCCATTGAGGAACACTTCGCGGCGTTGCTTGCGGCCCACATATTCATGTTTGCTCGCGAGGTATACCTCGTTGAATTTTTCCTTCGATATCCCCGGGATCTGTCGAATGTACTCGTCCACCAGTCGGTCATAGGCGGCTTCGGTGATGAGCTTGTAGATATCCCGGTGATAGAAGAAGCCCAGTTGAAAACCCAGGGTTTCGCTTTGATGGTTTGTCTGGCCGGCAAAGCAGTTTTCAAAGTCGATGGCTTTGAGCGGAGTCTGTGGTGTTTGCGGGATCATGATGTTGCCAGCCCAGAAATCCATGTGCGTGATGTTTTTGCGCGACAAGGAACTCAGCAATTCGAAGGCGTCGAGAACGAATGTTTCGACGCTGTCCGGGTTGCGTTTAAGCCATTGCACGCCGTCGATATGGTCGTCGAGCAGGCGGGTGATAATGAAGTATTCCTGGGTCAGCCCCAGTCGGTCCTTGGTGTAACCGAACCCTTGCAGAGGCGGCATTTGTACGCCACGGCGCTGCGCTTCGAGCGTATTGATCAATTCTTCCAGCGGCCAGTCGAATCGACCATTGCGCTGTGGTTTGCCAAAGGTCACGCGCACTTTTGCCTTCAGGGTATCCAGCGGCTGGACCTTGGCAAACAGTGGCGTATCGCCGGAGGCAAGCGGCGCACTTGCACGGGCGAGTTTGTGGGTGCGTCGTTTGTGTATGAGCTGTTCAAGCGCCTGTTGTGCTTCGGCTGAAGGTTGCTCGCTAAGGTGTAGCGTGGTGTTGAACAGGCAGAAGGTGAACGGGTAGTCGTCTTGGAATGTCTTATTGCTGAGCACGAGGGCTTCCTGCCTGATATCAAAGTGCTGGCATTTTACGTTTCATTACAAATTCATGACAATAATTTCACGTCATTTTCACGGCGATTTGTAACAAGAAATAAAAACGCCCTTCAATGGAAGGGCGGTTTTTGGTTCGGCGGTTGCTTAAAAAGGAGCTGGGCACTCGAAGCGCAAGCGTTCGCCGCTTTGCGGGTGAGTGAAGCTCAGCATGCTCGCGTGCAAACAGAGTCGTGGCCAGGCCGCCAGCGCTTGCTCGTGGGCATACAGTCCGTCACCCAGCAGTGGGTGGCCGATGGAAAGCATGTGCACGCGCAACTGATGGGAGCGGCCGGTGATTGGCGTCAATTCGACACGACACCAGTCGCCGCAACGCTCCAATACCCGCCAGAAGGTCAGGGCATGTTTGCCGAATTCATGGTCCACCACATGGCGTGGCTTGGTCGGCGGATCGTAGCGTAAGGGCAGATCGATGCTGCCACTGTCCAGTTCCGGTTGTCCCCAGCACAGGGCGGTGTAGGCCTTTTCGGTTTCGCGGTCGTGAAATTGCCGAGACAGCTCGCGATGGGTGTCCGGATCACGGGCCAACAGAATAATGCCAGAGGTTTCCCAGTCCAGACGATGGACGATTCGTGCTTCCGGGTAACCGTTTTCTTGCAGGCGGGTAATCAGGCAATCCTTGTTGTCATCAGCCCGGCCGGGGACGGAGAGCAGCAGGGTCGGTTTGTTCACCACCAGTACGGCGGCGTCCTGATGGATGATGCGGATGTTGGACAGCGGCATTAAAACAGCCTCGTAACAAACGCCAACGGCGGCTCAGGCCTCCACACTCTGTAGGAGCCGAGCTTGTTCGCGATGCAGGCAACTCGGTCTATCTGATAAACCGAGGTGATGCTATCGCGAGCAAGCTCGGCTCCTACAGGAGCGCAAGCCTGAACCGCCGTGGCTCCTGTCTGATCGACTAGCGATCTGGCAGGGTGATATTGAGTTCCAGAATCGAGCAGCTGCCCTGGTTTTCCAGAGCGACGTGCACGTCATCGGACCCGATATTGACGTACTTGCGGATGACCTCGACCAATTCCTTCTGCAAGGCTGGCAGGTAGTCCGGTGTACTGCGCTGGCCGCGTTCGTGCGCCACGATGATCTGCAGACGCTCTTTCGCTACCGACGCGGTGTTGACCTTTTTGCTGGCACGAAAGAAGTCAAAAAGATTCATTATCTACCTCCAAACAGGCGCTCGAAGAATCCCTTCTTCGTTACATCGAGAAAACGATGCTCCACGGCTTTGCCCAGCAGACGATCGACCGCATCGCTGTATGCCTGACCGGCATCGCTCTGGTCGTCGAGAATGACTGGCACGCCCGAGTTGGAAGCTTTGAGTACCGCTTGGGATTCCGGAATGACACCCAGCAGGGCGACCGCCAGAATCTCTTTGACGTCTTCGACACCGAGCATCTCGCCGTCACTGACCCGTTGCGGGTTGTAGCGGGTCAGCAGCAGGTGTTCCTTGATCGCCTCTTCGCCCTTTTCAGCGCGGCGCGATTTGCTGGCCAGCAGGCCGAGCATGCGGTCCGAGTCACGAACCGAGGACACTTCCGGGTTGGTCACGATAATCGCTTCGTCTGCGAAGTACATGGCCAGGTGGGCGCCTTTTTCGATGCCGGCTGGAGAGTCGCAGACCACGTATTCGAAGTCTTCTTTCAGCGCCATCAACACTTTTTCCACGCCTTCGACGGTCAGCGCGTCTTTGTCGCGGGTCTGACTGGCGGCCAGTACGTAGAGGTTTTCCAGGCGTTTGTCTTTGATCAGGGCTTGTTGCAGGTTGGCTTCGCCGTTTACCACGTTGACGAAGTCATACACCACGCGGCGCTCGCAACCCATGATCAGGTCGAGATTACGCAAACCGACGTCGAAGTCGACGATAACTGTTTTGTGGCCGCGCAGTGCGAGGCCGGTACCGATAGCAGCACTGGTGGTGGTCTTACCCACACCACCCTTGCCGGATGTAACCACGAGAATCTTGGCCAAGGTGTTTCACCCCTAAGGAAAAAGGACATTTAGCCCCTGAAAAACATCTCTAGAAAAACTACTGCAGTCGGACAGCCTTGGCTGGAATTCGGTCCAGAACGGCGCTTACCTCGGGTAAACACTGCTTATGGCCTTTTTCCTACTTCGTTTGAGCCGTTTTCGCTACGTTTTAGAGATGTTTGGAAAATGCGGCAGTATCCGTTAAAGCCGAATGATGTTCAACACATCGCCCGACAGGCTGACCTGTACGCCCGCGCCCCACAAAGGGTCGCGACGCAGATCCTCCGAAACCTTGTAGTGGCCTGCGATGGAAACCAGTTCAGCGCTCATTTGCTGACAGAAAATCCTGGCTTTCGTGTCGCCTTTGACGCCGGCCAACACTCGACCACGCATCGGGCCGTATACATGGATGTTGCCATCGGCGAGAAGTTCCGCCCCCGGACTGACCGAGGAGATCACCACCAGATCGCAGCCCTGGGCATAAATCTGCTGCCCACCGCGTACGGGCGAGGTGATGATTTTCGTTGGCTTGATCGTCGGCTCCGGCGGTTTTTCCGGTTTTTTCTGGACTTGGCCTTCGAGCGGGTCCAGCGGACGCTCACGGGCGCCGGACGGGGGCAGCACCGGCAGGTCGACCGCGATGGCCGCGGCAATGTCTTCGATGCGGCTGGCACGGATCGCCAGGGTGCGCAGGCCATGCTGGCGGCAGACGCGCATCAGGCCCGGCAGATCGACTGCGCCTTCGCCGGCCGGGAGTTTGTCCAGGGCCAGCACCAGTGGCGCGTTACTGAAGAAGTTAGGCGCCTGGGCGACCTTGGCGGCCAGTTGACGATCGAGGTTCTCGAGGTCGTTACGAGCCAGTTCCAGCACCGTAATGGCGAGCATGCTGCCCTTCAGCTGGAACACGGGATCTTGGTCTAGCGGTTCGGTTTGGCTCATGGTCGGCATACAACGACTTGTCACTAAAAGTGCCGAGACTTATAACGAGAACGCCCGCGAGCCGCAAGCCGGGTCGAACGATGTAGAATGCGCGGCCATTGTCTTTCCGGAACCTTTAATGGATCGCCCGCGTTTTCGAACAGCATTTCTATCTCCACGTTTCTGGCCGCTGTGGTGTGGCTTGGGGCTGTTGTGGCTGATTGTCCAGCTGCCGTATCCGGCATTGCTGTCGATCGGTCGCGCCCTGGGTGCATTGATGTATCGAGTAGCGGGCGACAGACGGCGCATTGCCAAGCGCAATCTGGAACTGTGTTTCCCTGAAAAAACCGCTGCCGAGCGCAAGCGCCTGCTCAAGGAAAACTTCGGCTCAACGGGCATCGCGTTTTTCGAAATGGCCATGAGCTGGTGGTGGTCGCGCGAGCGTCTGGCAAAGCTGGCCCATGTCGAAGGGTTGGAGCATCTGAAAAAAGCCCAGCGCGACGGCAAAGGCGTGATCCTGATGGCCGTTCATTTCACCACGCTGGAAATCGGCGCGGCGTTGCTCGGCCAGCAGCACACCATCGATGGCATGTACCGCGAACACAAGAATCCGCTGTTCGATTACGTCCAGCGCATGGGGCGCGAGCGGCACAACGTCGATTCGCTGGCGGTGGAGCGCGACGATGTGCGCGGCATGCTCAAATTGCTGCGCGCAGGCCGGGCAATCTGGTACGCACCGGATCAGGACTATGGTGCCAAGCAAAGTATCTTCGTGCCGCTGTTCGGGATTCAGGCTGCCACCGTCACCGCCACCAGCAAGTTTGCACGGTTGGGCAAGGCGCTGGTGGTGCCGTTCACTCAGGAGCGTCTGGCGGACGGCAGCGGTTATCGACTGGTGATTCATGCACCGCTCGAGGGTTTTCCCGGCGAAACCGAAGAGGCCGATTGCCTGCGGATCAACCAATGGGTCGAAGGCGTCTTGCGCGAATGTCCAGAGCAATACCTTTGGGCTCATCGCCGTTTCAAGAGTCGTCCACCGGGCGAGCCGAAGCTGTACGCAAAACGCGGTTGAACCACCGTCCTTATAAGCACCATGGAGTGTTGCGATGAGTCCTGCTGAACCGGTTACAGGGTTGATTCTTTCCGGCGGCGGGGCTCGGGCGGCCTATCAGGTGGGTGTGCTGGCGGCGATTGCCGAGCTGTTACCGGTCGGCGCGAGCAATCCGTTTCCGGTGATCGTCGGCACCTCGGCCGGCGCAATCAACGCGGTCAGCCTCGCCAGTGGGGCGATGGATTTCCGTGGTGCAATTCAACGTCTGACAGCCTTCTGGCAGGGCTTTCGCAGTCATTTGGTGCTGCGCAGCGACTGGCCGGGTGTGATCCATCAGGCCAGCCGTTTTGTCACCCACAGTTTGCTCGGGATTGGCGCTCAGGTGCCGGTGGCTTTGCTCAACAGTTCGCCGCTGCGCGGATTGCTCGACGACAAACTGCAGATGAGCGGGATTGCCGAGGCCATTGCACAGAAGCAGTTGCAGGCGGTTGCGGTGACCGCGTTCGGCTATGAGTCCGGTCAGGCGGTGACCTTTTATCAGGGCGGCGGCACCATCAATGCCTGGTTGCGCCATCGGCGAATCGGCGTCCCCACTCAATTGACCGTCGATCACTTGCTGGCCAGTTCGGCCATTCCGCTGTTATTTGCGCCAGTGAAAATCGGTGAAGAGTATTTCGGCGACGGCGCGGTACGTCAGTCGGCACCGATCAGCCCGGCGCTGCACCTGGGCGCCAGCCGAGTGCTGGTAGTGGGCGTTAGCGGCAACCCCCGCGGTGTCGACCCGGAACAACCGCTGCAACGCGCTTACACCGGCCAGCAGCCGAGCCTGGCGCAGATCGGTGGGCACATGCTCAACAGCACGTTCATTGACAGCCTGGAAAGTGACATCGAGTTGCTGCAGCGGCTCAATCAGTTCAGTCATCTGCTGCCCGATGGCACGCCGACGCGCGCGTTGGGTGTGGCGCCGGTAGAGGTGCTGGTGATTTCGCCGAGTCAGCCGATCGATGAGATTGCGGCGCGGCATCGACAGGAGTTGCCGGCGGCGCTGCGTCTGTTTCTGCGCGGGCCGGGGGCGACCAAGACGAGCGGGGCGGGGGTGCTGAGTTATCTGCTGTTCGAGTCGGGGTATTGCAGCGAATTGATTGATTTGGGGCGCAGGGATGCGTTGGCCAAGCGCGAGGAGTTGTGCCGGTTTCTCGGGTTGGCGGAGCCTGTGGTTTCGGCTTGAGATTTTTTGTGTTGCGGCCATTCGCGAGCAGGCTCGCTCCCACAGTTGAAATGCATTCCAATGTGGGAGCGAGCCTGCTCGCGATGGCGTCCTTACAGACGCCGCCGGATCAGAAGTGCACCTTGACCAGGAAGCTGGTCACGCTCTGATCAGTTTTGAAACCCTGGCTGTCTTCGATGCCGTACTTGTTTTTCCAGTAGTCATACTCGACACCCACGTACAACTGCTTCTCGCCCAGGTTCAGCGCCTTGCCCAAGTCGTATTTGACCTGTGGATTGAAGTGCAGGTTGGCGTGGTATTCGCCTTTTTTGTTGACGTCGTTATCGACCACCCAGTCCATGAAACCATCGACCAGGATGTTCGAATCGCCCACCGGGATGGTGTAGGACCAGACCGGTGTGACCTGCCAGATATTGTCCCCCGGGCGGTCGCCTTCGGTATGACGGTTGTAGAAGTTCAGCTGGAAGTAGTCGAAGCCGGGGATGGCCAGGTCGAAACCAGGGCCGATCAGGTAGGACTCGGTGTCGTCTTCACCGAACTCGTATGTCATGGCCAGCAACACGTCTTTGATCGGGCCGAACTCGAGTTTCTGATCGAAGATCTTGCCGAACGACAGGCGCGGGCTGATTTCACCGTAGTAGGTGTTCTCACCGGCGAAGGAATCTTCCTTGCCGTTGTAGAAAATCTTGTCGACGAACATGAAGTTGTCGCCGTATTTCCAGCCATCGGCGTGTTCGAAGGTCACCGTCTGCTGAATGCGCGGGTTGACCTGGAAGTCCTTGCCATACAGGTAGGTCAGGCTGTTGTTCTGCCATTGCAGCAAGTCGCCGGCCATGGCCTGGCCCCCGGCCAGCAATGATCCCGCCAGCATCAGGCTAGTGCACGTACGTTTCATTCGGTTGCTCCCAAAAAGTAGGTGTTCCACGTTATTTTTTTAAGGTCGGCGCTCTGGTGTGGCGCCTTTTTCTGTAGCTGTAAAAAATCATCCATTCGGTCAGCTTCAGTGCTGTTAGCAAGAGCTGAGCCAAGGCTTTTGAAAAGCCAAAAATCTCCCGCTCGGCGGCTCAAGAGCAGTCGATTGAGAGTGGTTTTGGAGTGCCTTGGTACCGTCCAGTGCCGGGATAAGTTGGCTTTCTGGTCAGGAATTAAATCCGGGCTTTTTTTTAGACCAGATTCGGGCGGCCGCGGAGAATACTGACTCCTTGGCCAGGTCTCAAGTGCCCCGCAACAGCGCACCGACGACAGGTTTGGAGCACGGTTGCGGGCCATCTTAAAAGTGCACCTTCACCAGCAGGCTGGTGGTGTTTTCATTGGTGTCGAAGTTGGCGCTGTTTTCGATGCCGTATTTGTCTTTCCAGTAGCTGTATTCGACGCCGACGTACACCTGTTTCTCCCGCCAGCCCATGGCCTTGCCCAAGTCGTACTTGATTTGCGGGTTGAAGTGCAGGTTGGCGTGGTAGGAGCCCTGTGAGTTCTGGTCGTTATCCACGACCCAGTCGATGTAGCCGTCGATCAACAGGTTCGAGTTGCCCAATGGCAGGGTGTAGGACCAGGCCGGCGTGATCTGCCAGACATCGTCGCCGGGACGCGAGCCTTCGGTCTGGCGATAGTAGAAGTTCAAGGTGAAAAAGTTGAAGCCCGGTACTGCGAGGTCGAAACCGGGGCCAATCAGATAGGCCTCGGTGTCGTCTTCGCCATTCTCGTAGGTCATGGCCAGCAACACGTCCTTGATCGGGCCGAATTCAAAACGGCGGTCGAGGATTTTGCCGAACGACAGGCGCGGACTGAACTCGCCGTAATAGGCGTGAACGCCTTTGTTCCGGTCTTTCTCGCCGTTGTAGTAAGTGCTGTCGACGAACAGGAAGTTGTCGCCGTACTTCCAGCGGTCGGCGTGCTCAAAGGTTATCGTCTGCTGGATCGACGGGTTGACCGCGAAATCCTTGCCATACAGATAGCTCAGGCTGTTGGTCTGCCACAGCAATAAATCGCCGGCCATGGCCTGACTGGCGGCCAATAGACCACCGCCTAACAGCATGTTTGTCTGTGTCCGAATCATCTGTTGCTCCCTCTTGTTTTTATTGTTGGAGGTGCAGGTATTCCCCCTGTGGGAGCGGGCTTGCTCGCGAAAGCGGTGTGTCAGAAACATGAATGTCGGCTGATCCGACGCCTTCGCGAGCAAGCCCGCTCCCACAGGGTTTGTGTTGTTACTTGTTAGTGCGCGTGGCAGTCGTTGATGGCCGCGCGTTCGGCGCCGCCGAGGATGTTGAACAGCAGGTTCAGCGACAGCGCACTGAGCGTGGCCATGGCGATGCCGCTGTGGGTGATCGGGCTCATCCACATCGGCAGGTGGGCGAAGAATTCCGGACGGACCACCGGGATCAGCCCCATGCCGATGCTCACCGCCACCAGCAACTGGTTGCGACGGTCACCGATGTCGGCTTCCTGAAGAATCTTGATCCCGGTGGCGGCGACCATGCCGAACATCGCAATCGCCGCGCCGCCCAGTACGGCGGGTGGAATCGAGGCCACCAGAAACGCCGCTTTCGGCAACAAACTCAACACCACCAGCAAACCGCCGGCGACGATGGTCACCGAGCGGCAACGCACGCCGGTCATCTGCACCAGGCCGATGTTCTGCGCGAAAGAGGAGTGGGTGAACGTGTTGAAGAAACCGGCGAAGAACGAGGCGCCGGCATCACACAACAAACCGCGACGCAGCATCCGTGGGCAGACGTCCTGACCGGTGATTTTGCCCAGTGCCAGGAACATCCCGGTGGACTCGACGAAGATGATCACCACCACCAGGCACATGGACAGGATCGGTGCGAGTTCGAACTTCGGCATGCCGAAATGCAGCGGGGTCACGAATTGCAGCCACGGTGCCTGGGCCATGCCGCTCAGGTCGACCATGCCGATCAGGCCGCAGAGCACGTAACCCAGGCACATGCCGATCAGCACGGAAATGTTGACCCAGAAACCGCGCATGAAGCGGTGGACCAGCAGAATGGTGGCCAGCACCAGCGCGGCGATGGCCAGGTAAATCGGCGAGCCGAATTGAGCGGCGCCTGCACCACCGCCGGCCCAGTTCACGGCCACGGGGAACAGCGACAGACCGATCGAGGTGATGACCGTGCCGGTCACCAGAGGCGGGAAGAAGCGTACGACTTTGGACATGAATGGCGCGATGATCATGCCGAAGAATCCGGCGGCAATGGTCGCGCCGAAGATCCCTTGCAGGCCGATGCCCGGCATGCCGGCCATGGCGACCATGCTGCCGACCGCGGCGAAACTGGCGCCCATCATCACGGGCATACGGATGCCCATGGGGCCGATGCCCAGCGACTGCACGATGGTAGCGATCCCGGCTACCAGCAGGTCCGCGTTGATCAGGAAGGCGATTTCTTCACGACTCAGGCCAGCGGCCTGTCCGATGATCAGCGGCACCGCGATGGCTCCGCCGTACATCAGCAGAACGTGTTGCAGGCCGACCAGGATCAGCTGCAAAAGGGGCAAACGCTGAATGGCGGGTGCGTCGGGGATGCGGGCTTTGGATAGCTCGGACATGCAACACCTCGGATCTTTTTTATTCTTGTGATTTTTGCAGCACGCCACCTTGTGGGAGCGGGCTTGCTCGCGAAGAGGCCATTGGATTCAACATTACTGTTGACTGACCCGACGCTTTCGCGAGCAAGCCCGCTCCCACAGGGTATGTGTCGTACCTGTAGGTGGGGGTGCCCGCGAAGCTTTTGCTATTTAATTGGTGGGAGCTCCCTGAACAATCCACGCGCCGATCAGGTCCCGCTCCTGCTGGGTCATCTGGGTGATGTTACCCAGTGGCATGATCTGGCTGGTGACGGCTTGTGCCTGGATGCGCGCCGCGTTCTGGCGGATCTGCTCGGGGGTATCGAACATCACGCCAGCCGGTGCGGCACTGAACAGCGGGCTGGTCGGTTTGGCCGAATGGCAAACTGCGCAACGCTCCTGAATCACACTGTGCACCTTGTCGAAACCGGGGCCGGCGTTGGACGCCTGAGCCGGTGCAGCGGCAGGTGCAGCAGGTTTCGCCGCTTCAGGTTTGGCACCACCACCGAGGGCAGTTTCCGGCAGCGGCTGGTACTCGATGGTGCCAGGCGCCTTGGCCACTTCAGGGGCGCTAGGCATTTGCGCCGGGCCAGTCACGTAAGCCAGGCAGATCATGCCCACTGCCGCGACGGGCAGGGTCCAGGCAAATTTGTGGCTGTCATGACGGGTGTTGAAGTAGTGACGCACCAACACCGCCAACACCGCGATCCCGGCCAGGATCAGCCAGTTGTATTGGCTGCCGTAGGTGCTCGGGAAGTGGTTGCTGATCATGATGAACAGCACCGGCAAGGTGAAGTAGTTGTTGTGACGCGAACGCAGCAAGCCTTTGGCCGGCAGCGCCGGATCCGGCGTGCGGTTTTCGGCAATCGCGGCAACCAGGGCGCGCTGCGCCGGCATGATGATGCGGAACACGTTGCCGACCATGATGGTGCCGATGATCGCGCCGACGTGCAGGTACGCACCACGACCGCTGAACACTTTGCTGAAGCCGTAAGCGGCGCCAATGATCAGCACGAACAGGATGACGCCGAGCAGGGCAGGGCGTTTGCCCAGGGCCGAGTCGCAGAGGAAGGAGTAGACGAACCAGCCGACGAACAACGAGGCAATGCCCAGTGCGACCCCTTCAGGGCCGGTCAGGCTGCTGCCCGGTGCCAGCAGGTACAGCGTCGGGTTGGAGTAGAACACCACGCACAGCAGCGCGATCCCCGACAGCCAGGTGAAATAGGCTTCCCATTTGAACCAGTGCAGGTTGTCCGGCATGGTCGGTGGGGCCAGTTTGTATTTTTCCAGGTGGTAGATACCGCCGCCGTGGATCGCCCACAAATCGCCCGCCAGACCACTTTTCGGGTTGACCCGATTGAGGTTGTTTTCCAGCCAGACGAAATAGAACGACGCACCGATCCAGGCCACGCCAGTAATCATGTGAACCCAGCGCACGCTCAGGTTCAGCCATTCCAACAGATGTGCTTCCACAGTCTTTACCTCTCGCCTGTCACTCTGTTGTCGAGTGATCAGACCTTCTCTTATTGGTGGGGGGCAAGGATCAAACGCTCATCCTCTTTGAAAAAATGCTCATCGCAGTTATTGCCTGTGCCACTGCGATCAACCACCAGGAAGTCATCCCGCTTTTCGATCGTCAGCACCGGGTGGTGCCAGACGCCGCGATGGTAATTAATGCCCTGCCTGCCGTTGGTGACGAAGGCGCGGACCAAGCCTGATACAGGTTCATCGCCAAGTGGCGCGACCACGATCAGAAAGGGGTTGCCGAGCAGCGGAATGAAAGCCTGGCTGCCCAGCGGGTGACGCTCCAGCATGCTGACGGTCAGCGGCATATCCTGCGCGTCGGCGCGGAAGATGCTGATGATCGCCTTGTCCTCTGGCGTGGCGGTTTCCATCGTCGCCAGTTTGTGAAAGCGCATGGTCGAACCGTTGTTGATCATGAAGTGATCGCTGCCGTCGGTTTCGATCACGTCACCGAAAGGGGCGAAGGCTTCTTTGGTCAGCGGTTCAATCGTCAATGTGCGCATGCTGGTCTTCTTACCTTGAATTCTGTGTTGTTTGTTCTGTTGCTATCGCTAGCAGGCTAGCTCCCACATTTGGAATGCATTTCCCTGTGGGAGCCAGCCTGCTGGCGATTGAGTTCAGCGCTTATTTAGCGACCTTGCCCAATACCCGCAGGCGGCTAACACCACCATCCGGGAACACGTTCAGGCGGATGTGGGTGATCGGGCCCAGCGCCTTGATCTGCTCGGCGAAGGTGTGTTCGGCGTGCATTTCCAGTTTCTGCGCCGGCAGCAATTCGCGCCAGAACAGCGATTGGGTTTCGATCTGGCTGTCGGTGCCGCCCTTCACGAAGGCGCCCTGGATCGAGCACGTGTCCGGGTAGTTGCCCTTGAAGTGCAGGGTGTCGACGATGACTTTTTCGATCTCGCCGGCATGACCCAGCGCGACGATGACCCAGTCATTGCCTGGCGTACGACGACGTGCGGTTTCCCAGCCGTCGCCCATGTTGATGCCACGGCCCGGGTTGAGGATGTTGCTCATGCGGCCGAAGTGTTCGTCGGAGCAGGCGAGGGCGCGGCCACCGTTCAGGGCTGCGGCCAGGTCAACTTGCTCGTTGTCGCCCACAGCGGACCAGTCGCGGAACGGAATACCGTAAACACGCAGACGGGCCACGCCACCATCCGGGTAGATGTTGAAACGCAGGTGGCTGAACGCCTTGTCATTGCTGATTTCGTGGTAGTGGTGGCTGTTGCCTTGCAGCTCGACGGCGGACAGCACTTCAGTCCACTGGGTGTTGTCGTCCGGCTCGCCCGAGGCCAGGAAGCACGCTTCCAGGGAGGCCGACGGCGGGAAGTTGCCGGTGAAGAATGAAGTGTCGATGTCCACGCCCTTGATCGAACCCGGAACGCCCAGGCGGATCACGGCGCTGTCGTAGCCTTCGAAGCGCTTGCGGCGCGACTCCCAGCCGTCCATCCACTTGCCGTTGTCATCGAACACGCCCTCCTTCCACACAGCCGGGGTCGGCTGGAACAGGCGGTTGGCATCAGCGAACCAGTCATCGGTGACCGAGATGATTTTGGTGCCCAGGCGGGCGTCGGCCAGGTTGACGAACTTCTCGAAAGGTACGGCGTAAGCTTTCATTCTTCTTGTCTGCCTTTAATTAGTTGGCTTGGGATGCTTGCTGCCCTGGGTGTCTTCGCGTTTTCAACACCCGGGTACTTTTTACAAGGGCAGCTCGCTATAGGGTCAGTAATCGGAACAGGGCGATCTTGTTAATCTCCGCCAGCGCGCATTTGAATTCGGTGTCGGCCGAGTTGTGAATGCGCGTTTCGAACGCCGCGAGGATCTGATGCCGGTTGCTGCCTTTTACCGCCATGATGAAGGGAAACTTGAACTTGGCCTTGTAGGCGTCGTTCAGCTCGGTGAAGCGTTGAAACTCTTCGGCCGTGCATTGGTGAATACCGGCGCCAGCCTGTTCATTCGTGCTGGCTTCGGTCAACTGGCCCTGGACGGCGGCTTTGCCGGCCAGGTCCGGGTGAGCGACGACCAGCTCAAGCTGACTGGCGTGATCGGCGCTCAACAGGATGTCGCTCATGCGCTGGTGCAGGGTTTCGATCTGGTCGATCGAAGCGTCCTGGCCCAGGTCGAAGGCCTTTTCGGCCACCCATGGCGAATGTTCGTAGATGTCGGCGAAAGCGGCGACAAACGCATCGCGGCTCAGGGTCGACGGCTTCAGGGTTTGGAAGTGGCTCATTTCGTGGCCCCTTGATACGGGTGGGTTTCGTGCCAGTGGCGAGCGATGTCGACGCGACGGCTGAACCACACCTGTTCATGACTTTTAGCGTATTCGATAAAGCGTTTGAGCGAGGCCAGACGCGCCGGACGACCAATCAGGCGGCAGTGCAAACCGATCGACAGCATCTTCGGCGCTTCGGCACCTTCGGCGTACAGCACATCGAATGCGTCTTTGAGGTATTCAAAGAAATCGTCGCCCTTGTTGAAACCCTGGACCTGGGTGAAGCGCATGTCGTTGGTGTCCAGCGTGTACGGAATCACCAGGTGCGGCTTGCCGGTCGGGTTGTTTGGTTCCCAGTAGGGCAGGTCGTCGTCGTAGGTGTCGCAGTCGTAGAGGAAACCGCCTTCTTCCATCACCAGTCGACGGGTGTTCGGACCGGTGCGGCCGGTGTACCAGCCCAGTGGGCGCTCGCCGGTGATTTCGGTGAGGACGCGGATCGCTTCGAGCATGTGCTCGCGTTCTTGCGCTTCGTCCATGTACTGGTAGTCGATCCAGCGATAGCCGTGGCTGCAGATCTCGTGGCCGGCATCGACCATCGCGCGGATCACGTCCGGGTGACGCTGGGCGGCCATGGCCACGGCGAAGATGGTCAGCGGAATGTCGAATTCCTTGAACAGTTTCAGAACCCGCCAGACGCCGGCTCGGCTGCCATACTCGTAAAGGGATTCCATGCTCATGTTGCGCGCGCCTTGCAGCGGCTGTGCCGAGACCATTTCCGAAAGGAAGGCTTCGGATTCTTTATCGCCGTGCAGGATATTGCGCTCGCCGCCTTCTTCGTAATTGAGCACGAAGGACAAGGCGATGCGGGCATTGCCCGGCCAGTGTGGGTGAGGAGGGTTACTGCCGTAACCGATCAGGTCGCGTGGGTAGTCAGCGCTCACTGCAGTCTTCCTTCTTATTCGTGGTAACGGTTTGTGTGAGCGGCCTGGCGATGAGATCCAAGGCTGGCGTCACAGCGATGGGCTGATTGTATACAACTTTATATCCACTTTGTAAGCCTGTTTTTTTGCATTTTTCACTGACTGTCATCTTCACATGTTATTGCAAGAAACCTGCCTGATTGGTCAGCTAATGGATGGAAGGTCCTTTGATCCTATGGTTTGGGGGCAGATTCGGCGGGAATCCCTGAATGACGGGTATCGCAGTAAATATGTTGTTTTTATTGTGTACAATTTTTTTGAAAAGTGTCTTAATCAGTCGCTCGCCGCAGCGTTTCGTGCTCCGAATCGGTGCGGTCTCCTTTTCAACTGACTTCGGGAGGCGCGAGGTCTGACTGCTCCACGCAGGCAGGCGCGCAGAATCAATGGGACGTTTGACTACTCACGTTTTAGACGCTGCACATGGTTGCCCGGGCAGCTCGATCAAGGTCGAGTTGTATCGCGTAGAAGGTTCTCAGCTGGAACTGGTGGCTACAGCCGTCACTAACAGCGACGGCCGGGTCGATGCACCGCTGCTGCAAGGCGATGACTACCGTTCCGGGGTCTATCAGGTTCAGTTTCATGCGGGCGATTACTACCGCGCCCGTGGCGTTCAGCTGCCAGAACCGGCGTTCCTGGATGTGGTGGTGCTGCGTTTTGGCATCTCTGCGGAACAGGATCACTACCACGTGCCATTGCTGATTTCGCCGTACAGCTATTCGACGTATCGAGGCAGTTGATTCCCCAAGCAGCTGCCTCCTCCGAGAAGCGACTGCGCATATAGCTTCTTTGGTCTTTCGCCCGCTCACACTGCGGGCTTTTTTTTGCTCTGATGAATGTGGTGTTGCGGATGACGCCTTCGCGAGCAAGCCCGCTCCCACAGGAGTGCGCATTCCAATGTGGGAGCGGGCTTGCTCGCGAAGCTTTTGCTTTTAACGGCTCAACAAGGATGCTACACCCGCACCACTAAACAACCCCACACTCACCCGGTTAAACCAGCTCTGCCCCTTGCCACTGCGTAAATACCGCGCCGCACCATGAGCCCCCAACCCATAAGCCAACTTGCACAGCAAATCCAGCACGGTCCAGGTCGCAATCATCATCAGCAACTGCGGCAGGAACGGCTGCTCGGCACTGAGGAACTGCGGGAGGAAAGCGGCAAAGAACAGAATGTCTTTCGGGTTACTGGCGCCCAGCATGAACGCGCGCCCGAACAGTGCGCGAAAGCGTGGCGCTGGCGCAGCCTGGGGCACTTCAGCGCCGTGGGAGGGCAGGCGCGATTGCTGCCAGCTCTGCCAGGCCAGGTAGAACAGGTACAGCGCCCCGACGATCTTCAGGGCGCTGAACAACTGTTCCGACGCCAGCAGCAAGGCGCCCAAACCCAGCGCCGACGCACTGAGCAAGCAGATCGAGGCAATCACGCCCCCCAGAAACGCCGGGTAAGAGCGACGCAAACCGTAATTCAGACTGTTGCTGATCATCAGCAAAGACAGTGGCCCCGGGATCAGGATGACCACCAGCGCAGCGCCGCTGAACAGCAGCCAGGTTTCCAGACTCATCACTTTCCTCCATTTGCACAAAAGCCTCACCCGACGGGGTGAGGCTGTTTTGAAGCCTGCTTTTGAATCGTAAATGGCTTACAAGAAAATGAACTTGGCGATGAAGATCGCGCAGAGCACCCACAGACTGATGGAAATTTCCTTTTGCTTACCGGTACAGGCTTTCAGTACCACGTAAGTGATAAAGCCCAGCGCAATGCCATCGGCGACCGAGAAGGTCAGGGGCATCATGATCGCGGTAACGATCGCCGGAATGCTGTCGGTCGCTTCGTCCCATTCGATGTGCTTCATGCCGCCCATCATCAGCATCGCCACATAAATCAGCGCACCGGCGGTTGCATAAGCGGGGATCATGCCAGCCAGCGGTGCGAAAAACATTGCGGCAATAAATAGCACACCTACGGTCACGGCGGTAAGACCAGTCCGACCACCAGCGGCTACACCCGCGGCACTTTCCACGTAGCTGGTGACCGGCGGAACACCGACCATCGCGCCGAATACGCTGGAAGCACTGTCGGCTTTCAGGGCGCGTGAGAGGTTTTCGATCTTGCCGTCAGCGTTCACCAGGCCGGCGCGCTGGGCGACGCCCATCAGGGTGCCGGCGGTGTCGAACATGTGCACAAAGAGGAAGGCCAGCACCACGCTGATCATACTGACGTTGAATACGCCGGCGATGTTCATGGCCATCCAGGTCGGCGCCAGGCTCGGCGGAGCGGACATGAGGCCCTCGTAGTGCACCAGGCCCAGGCCCCAACCCGCCAGGGTGACGGTGATGATGCTGATGAGAATCGCGCCGAACACTTTGTGGTAGCTGAGTACGGCGATCATCAGGAAGCAGATGGCGGCCAGCAGCGGACCAGGTTCGCGCAGGGAGCCGAGCTTGATCAGGGTGGCCGGGCTGTCGACCACGATGCCCGCGGTTTTCAAGCCAATCAGCCCCAGAAACAAGCCCACACCGGCGCCCATGGCAAAGCGCAAACTCACCGGGATGCTATTGAGCAGCCATTCGCGGATCCGCGAAAAGGTCAGGAACATGAACAACACACCGGAAACAAACACCGCGCCAAGGGCGGTTTCCCAGTTGTAGCCCATGGTGCCGACCACGGTGTAAGTGAAGAAGGCGTTGAGGCCCATACCCGGTGCGAGCCCGACCGGCCAGTTGGCATAAAGGCCCATCAACAGGCAACCCAGCGCGGCGGCGATGCAGGTGGCGACGAACGCGGCACCGTGATCGATCCCGGCGTCGGCCATGATGTTGGGGTTGACGAAGATGATGTAGGCCATGGTGATAAAGGTTGTCAGACCGGCAATCAACTCGGTCTTCACCGTGGTGCCATGCAAGCTGAGTTTGAAGATGCGCTCCAGCCAGCCATTGCGTAACGGCGGCGAGAGTTCCAGCGTCGAGGCTTCGGATTTGCGGCTTTCCACAGGGAGTACTCCTCAAGAGTTTTATTGTTATTTCCAGGGCCGGACCCATGAGGGTGGCAGCGACCCTTTGAGGTACTTGCGAATTTGTTGACCGCTTGGTCAGGAACTCGCACGAAGTGGATTATGCTTTTGTATACAAATAAAGCAAATAATGTTTTTGATTTTGTAGACGAAAAGTTTGGCAATAGAGATATATCGCCTGTTCGGGCCCCTTCGCGAGCAAGTCGGATCGCCGCACCGCCGCTCCCACAGGTGATCGGGTTCCTTCAGAAGAATACGGTCGAGTGGGAGCGGCGGTGCGGCGATCCGACTTGCTCGCGAAGAGGCCAGATCGGCCACTACAAATCCACCACGGAAAAACTTAATCAGCAGCCACCTGACTTTTCCCCAGCGCGAGATTCACCGCCAACCACCCATTCACCGCCGTCTCCCCAGCTTCGGCAAACACCCGCTCGAGCAATTTCACTTGCTCGCGCCGCAACGACTGCTCAAACCGCGTGCCATCGTCGGTGAGTTCCAGCAACCGCTTACGCTTGTCGGTTTCGGACGCGACACTGTTCACCAAATGCATCTCCACCAACTGACGCAGCGGAATGTTCAGCGCCTGCTTCGTCACCCCGAGCAACGCCAGTAACTCCTTGACGCTCAAGTTTGGGTAGCGCGCGATGAAAAACACTATGCGTTGATGCACCCGGCTCAAGCCACGACGCTCGAGCATTTCGTCGGCTTTCGCGGTGAACGCCTGATAACCGAAGAAAAACGCTTCCATCGCCTGTTGCTGAGTAGCGGGGTTTTTAAGGTCAAGCATATTGACGTATCCGTTCGGTCTGTCGTAATTTCGGTCAACCAGTTTGACTCATTTTCCTCAAGCCTCGCTACCGGTGACCCCATGGCATTTTCCGAACGTGTCTCGCGCCTTAAAAGTTCTTTGATCCGTGAAATCCTTGCCGCCGCCCAGCGCCCGGAAGTGATGTCGTTCGCTGGCGGCTTGCCCGCCGAAGCCATGCTGCCGAAAGTCGAGTGGGCCGACATGCCGCTGTCCATGGGCCAATACGGCATGAGCGAAGGTGAGCCGGCGCTGCGTGAAGCGCTGGCAGCAGAGGCGCGGGCGCTGGGCGTACCCTGCGAGGCGAGTCAGGTGTTGGTGGTCAGCGGCTCCCAGCAAACCCTCGATCTGGCGGCCAAGCTGTACATCGACAACGGCACCGAGATTTTGCTCGAAGCGCCGACTTATCTGGCGGCCTTGCAGATTTTTCAGCTGTTCGGTGCCGACTGCATCACGGTCCCGCTGGAGGCTGATGGCCCGAGCCTGGCTCAACTGCGTATTCGTCTGGAAAAACACCGTCCGGCGTTCATCTACCTGATCCCGACTTTTCAGAATCCTTCGGCCGTGCGCTACAGCGAAGCCAAGCGCGATGCCATAGCAGCCTTGCTGGATGAGTTTGGCGTGACCTTGATCGAAGACGAGCCTTACCGCGAGCTGACCTTCGACGGTGGCAGCGCCACGCCAATTGTCAGCCGCTTGAAAAAGGCCAGCTGGATCTACACCGGCACCGTGTCGAAAACCCTGTTGCCCGGACTGCGAGTCGGCTATCTGATCGCCAGTCCGGATCTCTTCCCGCACTTGCTGAAACTCAAGCAATCAGCCGACCTGCACACCAATCGCGTGGGCCAGTGGCAAGCGCTGCAGTGGATCGGCACAGAGAAATTCCAGCATCACTTGAGCGAGCTGCGGGACTTCTACCGGGTTCGTCGGGACGCTTTCCAGTCAGCCCTGGAAACGCATTTTGCGGATTTGGCGGACTGGAATGTGCCGCAGGGCGGGCTGTTTTTCTGGCTGACACTCAAGCAGCCTCTGGACACGCGAACGTTGCTCAAGGCTGCACTGGCAGCGGATGTGGCGTTCATGCCGGGCGAGCCGTTCTTCCCCGAACCGGACAGCAATCCTGGGCATTTGCGCCTGAATTTCAGCCACATCGACCCGGCACGGCTGGACGAAGGGCTCAAGCGTTTGGCCGCGGTAGTGCGTCAGGCTCAGGCGGCGGAAGCGGCTTGAGGCTGCTGGTGTGAGAGGGTGCAAAAACAAATAAACCGGCCAATGGGCCGGTTTATTTTTATCTGAAATTTGTACGGCTTCAGGCCGCGGCAAACCGCTTGTCCAGATAATCGATGATCACCTTGGACTCATACATCCAGGTCGTCTGGCCATTCTCTTCGATGCGCAGGCACGGAACCTTGATCTTGCCACCGTGTTCCAGCAGGGCCTGGCGATCCTGTTCGTTGTTCTTCGCGTCGCGCAACGCCACCGGCACGTTCAAGCGGCGCAGGGTGCGGCGGGTTTTCACGCAGAACGGGCAGGCGTGGAACTGATAGAGGGTCAGGTCCTTGGCCGCTGTATTGACCTGAGCCTGAACCTCGGCAGGGCGCTGTTTTTTGCCCGGACGGGTAATGAAATCGATGAAGATGATCAGTTGGCCAAGGCCGACACGAAGCGCTTTAACGAACACGGTATAAGCCTCACAGGGGCAAACAGAAGGCGCGCAGCTTACCTGATTTTCGCAGGCGAAAAAAAACCGGCGATGAATGCCGGTTTTCTTCGTGCTGCGAATTACTTGATCAGGCTGAGAAACTCGCTGCGGGTGGCCGCGTTTTCACGGAACTCACCGAGCATCACCGAAGTGATCATCGTCGAATTCTGTTTCTCCACACCGCGCATCATCATGCACATGTGCTTGGCCTCGATCACCACTGCAACGCCCAGGGCGCCGGTGACTTGCTGGACCGCATCGGCGATCTGGCGGCTGAGGTTTTCCTGGATCTGCAGGCGGCGGGCGTACATATCGACGATCCGCGCGACTTTCGACAGGCCCAATACCTTACCGCTCGGGATGTAGGCGACGTGAGCCTTGCCGATAAACGGCAGCAGGTGGTGTTCGCACAACGAGTAGAGCTCGATGTCCTTCACCAGCACCATTTCGCTGTTGTCGGAGCTGAACAAGGCACCGTTGGTGACCTCTTCCAGTGTCTGTTCATAACCGCGGCAGAGGTACTGCATGGCTTTGGCGGCACGTTTTGGCGTGTCGAGCAGGCCCTCGCGGGTGGCGTCCTCGCCCAGTTGGCCGAGAATCGCGGTGTAGTTCTGTTCCAGTGTCACAGAGGCTGATTCCATACGGGTTTCAGAGGGGTACTGTTTCTGTCTGTACCAATTGTGTGCCAATCAAGCTCTTTTCAAGCTTCCCGAGCTCGCCCCAGTCAGTACTGGCGTTGATCCATCGGGCGTAGGTCGATAGCAATATCTGAACACTATGACCGAGCTGAGTGGCAATAAACGCAGGGTTCATCCCCGACATGGGGCACATGGTAGCGTATGTGTGCCGGCAGTTGTATTGCCGGCGGGCGCGAAGCCCCAAATCGGTCATTGCGGCCGGGAAGTGTTTGTCGATCACGCTGGCCTGCCGGGTTTTATCCGCATCCCGCTACACCCTGTCGCCAAGGTGCAGCAGTGATGCTTTCCTGAAGCCTGTTTTGCTCATCAGGCCGAGCAGGTCGTATCAGGCGTGAGTGATCGACAGATCGCTGATGATGCAGACAGAACCGTCTAGCGGGTCGGTGGTGTCGGAGTAATCGATCTGGTTGTACACGCCGCCGTGGAAGGCGAGTGTTTTCGTGTCCCAGGTGTTGTCCAGACGCATGATTGCGGAAGTGGATTGGACGCCGTTACAACTAGCCGATACAGAGACGGCGCCGCTCGAGTTGGCGTGAATGTTGATTTTGAAAAGTGCACCGAGCGGCACGTTATCCAAAATCGTCGAGTTGACTGGATCATCCTGGAGGTAACTGGTTCGGAACCCCATGGTGATTTTTCCTTTGTTCCAGAACACCTTTACCGGAGGTCGTTCTGAGCCCTGCACATGAATCTGACCGATCACGACTTTCTGCAGCGAGTTGACTTTGGTCAGTCGCATTTCCTGGCGGTTCCAGTGGTCCGCTGCACTGGAGAACAGCCAGTAACCTGGCTCCTTCCACTCGCAACGGGTTCGTAGCGTACTCTTGCTCGAGGCTCCAAGTGTCGGCGCCGTCATCTGCAGCGAACCATCGTCAAGCATTGAGATGACTTCGGGGCATTCGATCAGTGCGCGCCAGCCGATCAGCTCAAGCGCAATCGGGTTGGTGTCGGAGATTGGAAGCGGGGTAGCGATGGTGAAGTTGCTGATGTCTACAGTCATGGTTTTTACCTCAGTCCATTGATGTCGCTTTTTGCTCTGGTGAGCCTTGCGTTTGATGCAGGCCTGCATCCCACTGCCCACTCGGTGAATGGACAGAGGTGATGCTTGGCGGCTTCCGAGCGATTTCCCGTTGGCTTGAATACGAATATGGGCGCTCCCATATTTTGTGTCAATAGGTATTCCCATATTTTATTCCGTGCCTATATTCCAGGTGCAAAAAAGCCCGCGCTTGGCGGGCTTCTCTTGGGTGGGTGTCGACTTGCCGTATTGCACGTCAGGGCACTGGACGCTCCCGAATCACCGCAACTCAGTTCACCGTGAATACATCGCCCACCAAAAGACATGGCCCAGGATCGCAATCTGCTGCTCCTGGATCTCGGCGAAGGTGTAGTCCTCGTCCGGATGCTCGTCACGGTTGAAACTGCGTAGGCGGATCCCACTGGGCAGTCGGTAGACCTGTTTCACGCGGAGCTGGCCGTTGTGGTTGATCGCGTACATGTCGCCGTCGACGATGTCGCCCAGCGAGTTCTTTCCGACGTTCATGCCAACGGTAGCGCCGTCGCGCAGTACCGGGAGCATGCTGTTTCCGCTCACCACCACGCACTTGGCGTTGCTGAACTGCACGTTGTTGTGTCGCAGGTCTTTCTTGAAGAAGCGCAGCCTGGCGCTGTCACTTTCCGAAATCACGAAACGGCCTGAACCAGCCGCCAGCTCAACTTCACGCAGGAAGGGGACATAAACCTCGTCGTCATCCAGGGGCGTGCTGTCGTCCCAAGGCTGGATGTCTGACATTGAAACGCTTGGAGGGGGGCGATTCAACGGAGCAGCATCGGACACCCCTTTGAGCATGTCACCGACACCTTCAGCCAGCCACATCGGTGAAACGCCACACACTGAAGCGATCTGGGCAGTAAAGGCGGTTGCCTTCGACTTCCCGCGCTCGAGGTCGGAGATTGAGGTTTGGGTCAGGCCTGCGCGTTCGGCAAGCTCGGTCTGATTGAGCTTGGCGTGTTGGCGGGCTGCTTTGAGTCGTTCTTTGAATTCCATCTGCGGAGTATTACGGGAGCGCCTATATCATTGCAAATCGTTATCCCGATAATGTGCCACGCGACAGCTTTATTCGTCGCGACCTTCCATCATGGTCCGTTTGAGCATCACATAAACCGCTCCGGCGCCGCCGTGTTTCGCCTGGCACGAGGTGAAGCCGAGCACTTGTGAGTGTTGGCGCAGCCAGGTGTTGACGTGGCTTTTGATCATCGGCCGCTTGCCGTCCAGACGCACAGCCTTGCCGTGGGTGACGCGCACGCAGCGGATTTCGAATTTGGTTGCTTCGGCCAGAAACGCCCAGAGGGTTTCCCGGGCCTTTTCCACGCTCATGCCATGGAGGTCGAGGCTGCCTTCGAACGGGATCTGTCCGATCTTGAGCTTGCGCATCTGGCTTTCCTGAACACCGTCACGCGCCCACATCAGCTCGTCTTCCGGGCCAACATCGATGACGAACTGATCGGACAGCCCGTCAACGGTGGTGGCATCGGTGCGCACCGTGGCGGCCTGACGCAGCTTGGCGATTTGCGCGCGGTCAGCTTTGGGTTTGCCGGTTTCGGCGCGATCGTGTTTGATCGGCTTGACGCCTTGGATCGCGCTTTTGAACAGGGAAAAATCGTCGTCTTGCATGTCAGCCTCCGCGAAGGGCGGCCAGTTTACCCAACTCGAGGGGAATGGGGCGCGAGAAAACGCACAGCACTCGGCTCAGTCGTGCTTTTTCATCAAATGCGGGGAGATGTTCAGCTCTTGCGACTGCCGCGAGCGGCGACGGCAGCGACGCCACAGCCACACGCCGAGGTACAGCACGAACAGGCCAATCGCCAGAATCACTGCCGAACCGACCCGGTTGGTATTCAACTCGCCCAGGGCGGGTGCGTGGCCGAGCAGGCTGGCTATGCCTGCCATCGCCAGCAACACACCGCTCATCGACAGCAAGGCAGCCAATGCCGCGCCGATTCGAAAACGCCAGTTGCGTTGGCCTTTGGGCCGCAAGCGGCGAGCGTCAAAACCATCGGATAACTTCATTCCGACCTTCCTCAATGGGTATCGGCCCTTCGACCGGGAGTTGACCGGGATGTTCCTGAGGCTAAGACAATTACAGCAAATGATAGACTTTTGCGGATGAGCGGCGGCATGGACCGCTCATCGAGCGTCGATCAGATCAGTTCATGAGTCAATGCGAGGGTGGCGAAGTTGTCCGCCATGATCGCCATTTCGGTCTGCTGAACGTGGTCTGCGCTCAATACGCCGCCCTTGTAAGGCAGGTCGCGAGTCGCGCAGGCGTCTTCTACCAGCGTACAACGAAAGCCCAGGTTCTTCGCGGCGCGCACCGTGGTGCTGACGCTGGAGTGGCTCATGAAACCGCACACGATCAGGTCCAGTGAACCGAGATTCTGCAGGCGTTCCAGCAGTTCGGTGCCGTGGAACGCACTCGGCAGCAATTTACCGATGATGGTTTCGTCGCCCTGTGGTTCCAGGCCCGGGATGAATTCACCGCGCTCACCTTGTGGATCGAACAGCCCACCGACAGTACCGAGGTGGCGGACATGGACGATCGGCCGGCCGGCTGCACGGGCAGCGGCCACCAGTTGCTTGATGTTCGCGACGGCAGCATCCATGCCGCTCAAGGCCAACGGGCCGCTGAGGTATTCTTTCTGGGCATCGATGATGACAAGGGTCGCATGGCTCAGAACGGCAGCTGCATAACCGCGGCCGCTGAGTTGAAACATCGTTTTTGGAACGGACATTCTGGGGCTCCTTCGGGTGGGGCTTTTGCGACATTGTCCTCTGGCTGAGCGCTTCTGTGAATCGCTACCATCGTAGGCGCCGTCTTTGCTGGCTCGCAGCCTTGTCAATAGGGCCGTTTTGTTCAATAGGCGGTCGAAAAAACAGATTAGTCCTACATTCGCCCCGGTAGTTTTCCCGCGTCGTCGAGACGCGTTTTGGCTGTTAGAATCGCCAGTCGTTTTTTTTGGAGTTTGCCCCGTGATCACTTCCCGACTTCGTACCCTGCGTGACCATATCCGTTGGGCCGTCAGCCGCTTCCATGGGGAGGATCTGTTTTTCGGCCATGGGACCGACAATGCCTGGGACGAAGCGCGCCAGTTGGTGTTGGGTGCCTTGCACTTGCCGTGGGCAATCGCCGACAGCTACCTCGACTGCAATCTTGAAGAAGACGAGCTGGTCAAGCTGCAACGCCTGCTCAAGCGCCGTATCGAAGAACGTATTCCTACCGCCTACCTGTTGGGCGAAGCGTGGTTTTGCGGCATGTCGTTCATTGTCGATGAGCGCGTATTGATCCCGCGTTCGCCGATTGGCGAGCTGATTGAAAAACGTTTCGAGCCGTGGCTGGGCGCCGAACCTGTGCGGATTCTTGACCTGTGCACCGGTTCCGGCTGCATCGGTATCGCCTGTGCCTACGAGTTCCAGAACGCCGAAGTGGTGTTGGCCGATCTGTCGTTTGAAGCGCTGGAAGTGGCCAACCAGAACATCGAGCGCCATGGCGTCGATGAGCGGGTGTACACGGTGCAGGGCGACGGATTTGATGGTTTGCCGGGTCAGCGTTTTGACCTGATCGTGTCGAACCCGCCTTACGTCGATGCGGAAGATTTCGCCGACATGCCGGACGAATACCAGCACGAACCGGAGCTGGGCCTGGCCTGCGGTGATGATGGTTTGAACCTGGTGCGGCGCATGCTCGCCGAAGCGGCGGATCACCTGACCGAGAAGGGCTTGCTGATTGTCGAGGTGGGCAACAGCCAGGTTCACGTCTCGGCGCTGTACCCGGAAGTCGACTTCGCCTGGCTTGATTTCGAGCGCGGTGGGCATGGCGTGTTCATGCTGACGGCGGAACAGTGCCGCAACCATCAGGCGCTGTTCGCTTCCCGCGTTTAACTGCGATCATTGTGGCGAGGGAGCTTGCTCCCGCTGGGCTGCGAAGCAGCCCTAAAACCTGATACCGCATAATTCCAGATATCCCGCGGTTGCCTGTTTTGCGACCGCTTCGCGCTCGAGCGGGAGCAAGCTCCCTCGCCACAATTGGGTTCGACACCGATTACCGGTGCGTGGCAATCCAGATCAACAACCCCGCCTGAAACACCGCAAACGCCACCAGGCAGGTAATGGTAAAGCGCAGTCCGGTGTCTTCGCGCTTGTACTTGCTGACTTTTTCTTCGTGTTTCTTGAGTTTGACTTCCTGCTCGGCGAGATTTTGCTCGGCTTGCTGAAGCATCTGCGCCGCCTCAAGAATTTCCACGACCTGCAGTTTTTCCGTACTCCAGTCACTCAACAGGTCGCCGACCTGCACTTCTTTGACGCTGCCCTTCAAATGCTGGGCGTCGGCGTAGATCACGTCGAAACCGTGCATCCGCAAAAAGTGATCGCGACGCAGGCGAGTGTCTTCGTTCAGCGCATCCTTGTTGTTCAGGTCGGTGCCGTCGACGGTGTAGCCGGGCCATCTCTTTTTCGCCCAGGTAATGCCCTGAGCGGCCATGAAACGACCGATCCCACGGTTCATCGGTTCGATCTGCAAACCGCTGTCAGGCCCGAAATGCACGCGCTTGGTGGCGTGATCGACCCACACGTCCAGATGATTCTGTTCCTTGCGCACACGCTGGCCGGGCAGCGCAATGCTCATGCGCATCAGGCTGTGTTCCTTGTTGTTGCGCTCGGCGTAACCGAATTCAACAAAGCGCAGCGGCCGTCCACCGGTGTTGCGGTCGGTTTTCAATGGGGCCAGACGGAGCATCTTGTGGTGCTCGGCGTGGACGTCCGCCCACGGCAGCTCGACCACTGGTGGTGCGTCTTTTTCAGCAGTGGTGTCGGGTGAAGTCTGGGTATCAGTCATAACGGCGAGATCCTGTCCAAGCTCTGCTTGCCGCCAGTCATAGCGCTGGCGACAAAGGCTTATCGGCCGTTTTTTTCAGGACTGGAGGGTTAGGGGCGTTCTAAACCAGTTTTTACGCCCCTAACGCCGCTAACTGGCGCGAAGTCCGTCAATAAACCCGAGGATTCGCGTGCCGAGTTCGGCCGCCAGCGGCAATTGCGGATCCTTATAAGAGGCCAATTGCCGTTTTACATCGTTGGGCACGATGCGCATCACGTGGTTCATGCCTTCGATCAGCGCCAGCTCGGCGTCCGGTTTGGCGGCCTTCAATAGCCTGGCGTCGCCGACACCGACCTGGATGTCGTTGCTGCCCTGGATTATCAGCGCCGGCATCTTCAACTTGGCGAACGCCGCCGCCGGGTCCTGGCGGAACAATGAAATCAGATACGGCTGCACGCTCGGGCGGAAAATCACCTGCAATTGCGGCGGTACGTTGTCGTCGGTGTGGCCGGCCTTGAGGCTGTCGAGCAGTTCATTGCTGCGCAGCATCAACGGTGGCGGCAGGCGATTGCTCAATTGCTGGCGCAGCACCTGATCGATCGGCCGGGCGCTGCCGGACATGGAAATGACCGCGGCGGCATCCAGGCTCGGCGCAGCGAGGCTGGCGATCAGGGCGCCTTCGCTGTGGCCCAGCAGGATCAACTGGCCAAAACGCGGGTCGGTTTTGAGCTTGCGGCCCCAGGCCTCGGCGTCGGCCACATAGGCTTCAACCGACAGATTGCGTTCATCCGGGGTCGCCGCAAGGCTCGCCGCCACGCCGCGTTTGTCATAACGCACGCTGGCGATGTTGTGTTTGGCCAACACCCAAGCGAGACGCTTGAGGCTGTCGTTGCGTCCGCCGTCGGGGTTGTTTCCGTCACGATCTGTAGGACCGGAGCCGGAAATGATCAGGACAACCGGTACCGGTGTATCGGACTTGGGCAGCAATAACGAGCCGAAAAGCTCGCCGGTGCCGGTGTCCAAGGTGATCGGGCGTTGCAGGACTGTGGCCTGTACAAAGCCGGTAAAGAGGGTAAGGCTCAAGGCTATAACTCGCAGCATCATCACGCCATCATGAACAAGATGCCGGTTGGACTCGCAGGCACCCATAAGGTTCGAGGATGAACTAGTCGGGTAGCCTGCGTATACTGGCGCGCATTACGTATTTGGTTCGAATTCACGGAGCGTCCTGCATGTCCGGCAATACCTACGGCAAGCTGTTCACTGTCACCACCGCGGGCGAAAGCCATGGTCCGGCGTTGGTCGCCATTGTCGACGGCTGCCCGCCGGGCCTGGAGATCTCTCTGGAAGATCTGCAGCGTGACCTGGATCGCCGCAAACCCGGCACCAGCCGCCACACCACCCAGCGCCAGGAAGCCGACGAAGTCGAAATTCTCTCCGGCGTGTTCGAAGGGCGCACCACCGGTTGCTCCATCGGCCTGTTGATCCGCAACACCGACCAGAAGTCCAAGGATTACTCGGCGATCAAGGACCTGTTCCGCCCGGCCCACGCCGACTACACCTATCACCACAAATATGGCGAGCGCGATTACCGTGGCGGTGGTCGCAGCTCGGCCCGTGAAACGGCCATGCGCGTGGCGGCCGGTGCGATTGCGAAAAAATACCTGGCCACTCAGGGCATCGTCATTCGTGGCTACATGAGCCAGCTCGGCCCGATCGAAATCCCGTTCAAGACCTGGGATTCGGTGGAAGAGAACGCCTTCTTCAGCCCTGATCCGGACAAGGTCCCGGAACTGGAGGCCTATATGGACCAGTTGCGTCGCGACCAGGATTCGGTTGGCGCGAAGATCACAGTAGTCGCTGAAGGCGTAATGCCGGGCCTTGGCGAGCCGATCTTCGACCGTCTCGATGCCGAACTCGCTCACGCGCTGATGAGCATCAATGCGGTCAAAGGCGTGGAAATCGGCGCCGGTTTCGCCAGCGTTGCCCAACGCGGCACCGAGCACCGCGATGAAATGACCCCGCAAGGTTTCCTCAGCAACAACGCGGGCGGCATTTTAGGAGGCATTTCGTCGGGTCAGCCGATCGTCGCGCACCTGGCGCTCAAGCCAACCTCGAGCATCACCACGCCGGGCCGTTCCATCGACATCCATGGCAACCCGGTGGAAGTCGTCACCAAGGGGCGCCACGACCCGTGCGTCGGCATCCGCGCCACACCGATCGCCGAAGCGATGATGGCCATCGTGCTGATGGATCACCTGTTGCGTCACCGTGGGCAGAACCTGGACGTGCGCGTGAGTACGCCGGTGCTGGGTCAGCTTTAATGGCTGATCTCACAGCCGCTGCGGTCTAAGGACAGTGGCGGCGCTCCCGTACTGGCGGCTCTCCAGTTTCTATCTGTTCTATTTCGCCTTGCTCGGTTCGACAGCGCCGTTTCTGGCGCTGTACTTCGATCACCTGGGCTTTTCCAGCGCGCGCATCGGCGAGCTGGTGGCGATCCCGATGCTGATGCGCTGCGTGGCGCCGAACATCTGGGGCTGGCTCGGTGATTACACCGGCCGACGCCTGGCCATCGTGCGCTTCGGTGCGGTCTGCACGCTGCTGACGTTCTCGCTGATCTTCGTCAGCAAGACCTACGCCTGGCTGGCGATGGTCATGGCCTTGCACGCGTTTTTCTGGCACGCGGTGTTGCCGCAATTCGAAGTCATCACCTTGGCGCACTTGCAGGGCCAGACTAACCGCTACAGTCAGATCCGCCTGTGGGGTTCCATCGGTTTCATCATTACCGTGGTCGCCCTTGGCCGATTGTTCGAATGGCTCAGCCTCGACATCTACCCGGTGGCGCTGATGCTGATCCTGGCCGGGATCGTGGTCAGCAGCCTTTGGGTGCCCAACGCTCAACCGATTCAGAGCGAACGGTTGGCGGGGGACGGTTTTCTCAAGCAGTTGCGCAGTCCCGGGGTGTTGGCGTTTTACGGTTGCGTGGCGCTGATGCAGATGAGCCACGGTCCTTATTACACCTTTCTGACCTTGCACCTGGAGCGACTCGGGTACAGCCGTGGGCTGATCGGTATGCTCTGGGCGGTCGGTGTGGTCGCCGAAGTCTTGATGTTTCTGGCCATGAGCAAGATTCTCGCGCGTTTCTCCGTGCGACGGGTGTTGCTGGCGAGTTTTCTGCTGGCGGCGTTGCGTTGGTTGTTGCTCGGTTCGTTCGCTGAATTTCTTTGGGTGCTGTTGTTTGCCCAAGTGCTGCACGCGGCGACCTTCGGCAGCTTTCACGCGGCTGCCATCCAGTTCGTGCAACGTAGCTTCGGCGCGCGCCAACAAGGGCAGGGCCAGGCGTTATACGCCGCACTGGCCGGCACCGGCGGCGCACTGGGCGCGTTGTATTCCGGCTACAGCTGGAATGCCCTCGGCCCAACATTGACCTTTAGTATTGCCAGCCTCGCGGCCTTCGCGGCAGCCGTTATCATTGCCACACGAATGCAAGAGGACAGGCCATGAGCCTCACCCGTGAGCTCCTCGCCCAGGAAATCATCGATGCCGGGCGTTTTCTGTATGGCCGCGGCTGGTCGCCGGCCACCAGCAGCAACTACTCGACGCGCCTGTCGCCGACTGAAGCGCTGCTGACGGTGTCCGGCAAGCACAAAGGCCAACTCGGCCCCGACGATGTGCTGGCGACCGATCTGTCCGGCAACAGCCTGGAACCGGGCAAAAAACCGTCCGCCGAAACCCTGCTGCACACCCAGCTCTACCGCTGGCGCCCGGAGATCGGCGCGGTGCTGCACACCCATTCGGTGAACGCCACGGTGCTGTCGCGCCTGACGCCGCAAGACTTCATCGAGTTCGAAGACTACGAACTGCAAAAGGCTTTCAGTGGTGTGTCGACCCACGAATCCCGGGTGCGTGTGCCGATTTTCGATAACGATCAAGACATTGCGCGCCTCGCCGCCAAGGTGCAGCCTTGGCTGGACGCCCATCCCGATTGCGTCGGCTACCTGATCCGCGGCCACGGTCTCTACACCTGGGGCGCGCGCATGAGCGATGCACTGCGGCAGATCGAGGCCTTTGAATTTTTGTTCGAGTGCGAGTTGAAGATGCGCTCGCTCTTGAACTGTAAAGCATGAACCGTTAAGGAGTTGCCCTGATGAGCAGCCTGTCCGTTTACCACGTCTCAAGCCCTGATTTACCTAACAAGGTGCTGACGCATTTCGAAGACATCGCCTCGACCCTGGCTGAGCAGGGCGTGCGTTTCGACCGCTGGCAAGCCACGGCGAAAATCCAGCCCGGCGCCAGTCAGGAAGAAGTGATCGCCGCGTATCAGGAGCAAATCGACAAGCTGATGACCGAACGCGGTTACATCACTGTCGATGTGATCAGCCTGAACAGCGACCACCCGCAAAAAGCCGAATTGCGCGCCAGGTTTCTCGACGAACATCGCCATGGCGAAGACGAAGTACGATTTTTTGTCGCCGGCCGTGGCTTGTTCTCCCTGCACATCGGCGATTACGTCTACGCGGTGCTTTGTGAGAAAAACGACCTGATCTCGGTACCAGCCGGCACCGCGCATTGGTTCGATATGGGCGAGCATCCGCATTTCGTCGCGATCCGTCTGTTCAACAACCCTGAAGGCTGGGTGGCCAATTTCACCGGCGAAGACATCGCCAGCCGGTTCCCGGGTCTTGAGGACTGAGGCGATGCCGATCAAAGCGATTCTCACCGACATCGAAGGCACTACCAGCGCGGTGAGTTTTGTGTTCGACGTGCTGTTTCCCTACGCCGCCAGACACTTGCCGGATTTTGTTCGCCAGCATGCCGCGCGTGCGGATGTTGCCGAGCAACTGGATGCCGTTCGCCGGGAGACCAACGAGCCGAACGCCGCCGTCGAGCGGGTGATCGACATTCTTCTGGGCTGGATCGCCGAAGACCGCAAAGCCACGCCGCTGAAAGCGTTGCAAGGCATGGTCTGGGAGCAGGGTTATCAGGCCGGAGAGTTGAAAGGCCACGTTTACCCGGATGCCGTTGAAGCGCTTAAACGCTGGCATCAGGACGGCTTCAAACTGTTTGTTTATTCGTCCGGTTCGATCCAGGCCCAAAAGCTGATCTTTGGCTGCTCGGAAGCGGGGGATCTGTCACACCTGTTCAGTGGCTATTTCGACACCACCTCGGGGCCCAAGCGTGAAGTGAAGTCCTACGAACGCATTACCCAGGCCATTGGCCTGGACGCTTCGCAGATCCTGTTTCTGTCTGACATCGTCGAGGAACTGGACGCAGCGCGCACGGCGGGAATGGCGACGTGCGGACTGGCCCGAGAGGGCGGGGAGCTGGCGGGGCATGTGACGGTGGACAGTTTTGCGCGGATCAACCCTTCCGCGTTCTAAGCCACGACGCATATAACCTGTGGGAGCGGGCTTGCTCGCGAAGGCGGCGTGCCATTCAACATTGATGCTATCTGATACACCGCATTCGCGAGCAAGCCCGCTCCCACATGGAAACAAAACAGGCCGTGAAGCGAAAGCGCTCACGGCCTGTTTGTTTACAGCCCTGGAACGGTTTAAACCGAGTGATACGTCGGCAGGGCAAACCGCTGCTGGCTTTGCAGCATGGAAATCTGCGGCAGTTCGCTGGCCTGTTCGGCGATGTCACGGCGAATGGCACTGATCACCCAGGACAGCTGATCACCCGCATGCAATTGCTGGTAGGAAATCGAGCGTTTGAAGACTTTGCCGTCGGTGCTGCTCAATGTCAGCAGAATGCCACCATCAGGACGTGGCTGGGTGGTCACTTCGAAGTTGGAGAACAGGGACGAAAATTTTTCTTGGATCAGGTTCATGTCTATCAGCTCCGTTAGCTCTTGAATGGCAAGCATGCAGAGGTAGTTGCAGTGATTGTGCCAGCACCTGATTTTTTAAAAACCCTTATATATCAATTAGTTATCTTTTCAGTGTTTTTGCGCTTTCGTGCAATCTGCATGAATGGCCATCGTGCATCCTGCATTTTGCGTGGTCGACATCGATTCGATGGAACCAATTGCCCCGCGCAAGCTCACGCTTTCGAATGTCGCAGACGTGGATACAAATCATTTCAAAAACCGCGTGTACAGCTCAGGAACCGCTGACGTATTTTCGGCCTCAATCAACGCCGCCCGAACAATAAAAAGATCGACCGGGAGCAACCATGAGCCGCACGCCGAACGACACGATTACCTGGGGCATGATGCTCCGCAAGCTGCCTTCCATTGCCAAAGCCATTCCTCGCGTGGTGAAAGGCATGAACGCCGCCAACGTCAAGGACCCGACCCAACCGTGTGGCCTGGGCTGGAGCTTTGAGCAAGCGACATTGCGCAATCCCGATGGCCCGGCATTGCTGCAGGGCGAGGTCGCGCTGACGTATTTTCAGGTCAACCAGTGGGCCAATCGCATTGCCCATCATTTGATTGCCCAAGGCATCCGCAAGGGCGATGTCGTGGCGGTCTTTATCGAGAATCGCCCGGAACTGCTGGTGACGATCCTGGCGGTGGCCAAGGTTGGCGCGATCAGTGCCTTGCTCAATACTTCGCAGACCCGCGATACCCTGGCTCATAGTCTTAACCTGGTGGCACCCGCGGCGATCATTGTCGGAGAAGAGCTGGTGCCGGCGTTTTCGGCGGTTCGCGAACGGGTGTCGATCGACGCGGCGCGCACCTGGTTCGTGGCTGATCGAGACACCTTCAGCCATCCAGGCATTGCGCCCGACGGGTTCATCAACCTGATGACCGCCAGTGCCGACAGCTCCAGCGCCAACCCCGCGAGCAGTCAGCAGGTTTTTTTCGATGACCCTTGTTTCTATATCTACACCTCGGGCACCACCGGCTTGCCCAAGGCCGGGGTGTTCAAGCACGGCCGCTGGATGCGCAGCTCCGCGAGCTTCGGGCTGATCGCCCTGGATATGCGCCCGGAGGACGTCGTCTATTGCACCTTGCCGCTCTATCACGCCACCGGGTTGTGCGTGTGCTGGGGCTCGGCGATCAGTGGCGCCTCGGGCTTTGCCATTCGCCGCAAGTTCAGCGCCAGCCAATTCTGGAACGATGTGCGCAAGTACCGCGCGACCACCCTCGGATACGTCGGCGAATTGTGCCGCTACCTGGTGGATCAACCGCCCAGCCTCGACGACAGCCAGCACCGGGTGACGAAGATGATCGGCAATGGCCTGCGCCCCGGCGCGTGGGGCGAGTTCAAGACGCGATTCGGGGTGAATCATATCTGTGAGCTGTACGCCGCCAGCGACGGCAACATTGGCTTCACCAACATCCTCAACTTTGACAACACCGTCGGGTTTTCCCTGATGTCATGGCAGTTGGCGGCGTACGACCACGACAGCGGCGCGCCGATACGCGATGCCAAGGGCTTCATGCGCAAAGTCGCCAAAGGCGAGCAGGGGCTGTTGCTGGCGAAGATCGACGACAAGGCACCGCTGGATGGCTACACCGATCCGCAGAAGACCGAAAAGGTTGTGCTGCACGACGTGTTCGAGAGGGGCGACCGTTACTTCAATACCGGTGACCTGCTGCGCAACATCGGTTTCGGTCACGCGCAGTTTGTTGACCGTTTGGGCGATACCTACCGCTGGAAGGGCGAAAACGTCTCGACCACCGAGGTCGAGAACATCCTTTTGCAACACCCGAATATTTCCGAAGCCGTGGCCTACGGCGTGGAAATCCGCAACACCAACGGGCGTGCCGGGATGGCGGCGATTACGCCAGCCGAGTCCCTGGCGACCCTGGATTTCAGTGAACTGCTGGCGTTTGCCCGTGAGCAAATGCCCGCCTATGCGGTGCCGTTGTTCCTGCGGGTGAAGGTGAAAATGGAGACCACGGGCACCTTCAAATATCAGAAGACCCGGCTTAAGGATGAAGCCTTCGACCCCGGCAAGACCGGCGACGATCCGATTTATGCCTGGCTGCCAGGGACCCAGACTTACGTGCAGGTCACTGCGCAGTTGCTGGCGGATATTCACGGCGGCGCTTTTCGTTATTGAATGCAGCGTTATTGAATGCAGCGCTATTGAATGTGGCTATGGCCGTCCATGAGAAAAAAGAAGTGACAGCCTCGGGGCTGCTCGGGAAACTGTCGGCTTTGCGAATAACAGAACGTGGAGTGCCCAATGTCAGACCAAAGCCGCCAGATGTCCCCCGAAGAAGCCGCTGAATTTGCCGAACAGGTATTCAACAAGGCGCGTGAGGGCGATGCGGCCATGATGGCCGCGCTGTTGACCAAGGGCCTGCCGCCGAACCTGCGTAACCACAAGGGTGACACCTTGCTGATGCTGGCCGCTTACCACGGCCATGTGGAGACGGTAAAAGTCCTGCTCGAGCACAAGGCCGACCCGGAAATCCGCAACGACAATGGCCAGAGCCCGATTGCCGGCGCGGCATTCAAGGGTGATCTGGCGGTGGTCAAGGCACTGGTTGAAGGCGGCGCGCAAGTGGAAGGTTCGTCCTTCGACGGTCGCACTGCGCTGATGATGGCGGCGATGTTCAATCGCGTGGAAATCGTCGACTACCTGATCAGCAAAGGTGCCGACCCGAAAGCCAAGGATGCCAATGGCGTTTCTGCGCTGGATGCCGCCAAGACCATGGGCGCGGTGGATACCACGGCGCAGCTTGAGAAATTGCTGGGCTAACGGCTCAAGGAATTCTTGAGGCAACGAAAAACCTGTGGCGAGGGGGCTTGCCCCCGTTCGGCTGCGAAGCAGTCGTAAAACCGATAAATGCAGTCTTCCTGAAAAACGCGGGTAACCGGTTTGGGGCGGCTTCGCCACCCAACGGGGGCAAGCCCCCTCGCCACAGGAGCCCACTTACCGCAAAGGGTGTTTCTGAGTCAGCCGAGGCATCAATACACCCACACCTCAACCCGCCGATTCTTGATTCGCCCCTCATCCGCGCTATTGGCCGCCACCGGCATCTCGGCGCCAAAACCACGAATCTCGCGAAACACCACGCCGCTTTTCACCAGTTCCCGCCGCACCGCCATGGCGCGCAGTTTCGACAGCAGATCGGCCCGCGCCGGATCACTTTTTGCGTCGCCAAACCCCACCAGTGTCACCTGCCGATTGGTCTTGTCACGCTGCTTTATATAGTCGAGCACCCGCCACAGGTCCTGCCGGGCCTTGTTGTCCAGCGTCGCACTGCCTTCTTCGAAACGGAAATTCACGGTCAGGCGCTGGGCGTGACGGCTGAGCGCCTGATAACCCTCCGGCATCAATGCATTCGGCGTGACCGTCATGGCCTGGACGGTCTGGGCGATAAAACCATTGGCCGCGACAATCGCCTGGCCCTTGCTGCTTTGGGCGAACGCCACCAATGCGTCGGCCCAAGGGTTTTTCCCATTGGGCGGCAGGTAAAAGAACAGCCGACGGGACAGCGGATAGTCTTCCGTGGCAATCAGGCTGTTGAGCGGCAGCATGGCTTGGGATTGGCCATCGGCAATCGCCACGGCTTTGGCCTGACGCACGTAAGGCAGGCCGATGAAGCCGATACCTTGCGGGTCCAGGCTGACCGCGTCCGACAATTGCTCGCTGGATTCGAACCGTTTCGCAGCGCTGCTCAGGGTTTTCCCACGACGGCTGAGGACCAATTCCTTGAACGTGTCGTAGGTGCCCGATTGGTCATCCCGCGCATAGAGATGAATCGTCCCACCGCTGCCGCCGAGTTCTTCCCAGGTTTTTGCCTCGCCGCTGAAGATTCGCGCCAATTGTTCGGTGTTCAGTTCATGCAATGGATTTTGCGGATGAAGAATGATCGCCAGGCCATCGATGGCGATGACCTGCTCGGCGCCGACGCTTTTAAAGTCGCCCAAGCGTGCAAGGTCTGCCCGTTCGCTGTCCTTGATCGGGCGCGAGGAGGCGGCGAGGTCGGCGGTGGCGGTTTTCAGGGCGGTGAAACCGGTGCTGGAACCGTGGGCCGCAATGTCCACCGCGACCCGGCGGCCTTGAACGGTTTCGCCGATGACGCGCAGCTCGTTGGCTGTGTCCGGGGCCTCGCTGTGAATCTTCAGCAGGCCCTGTTCGCGCATCAAACCCTCAACCAGCGCCGGGCCCAATGCCGCGCCGATGGTGTTGGAACCCTGGATGCGCAGCACCGGGTCAGCCTCGGGCGTCGGCAACGCGCCAGCCGACGCCGCCAGCGGCAGCCAGGCACACAGCATCAGCAGGAACAACACGCGCAGCGTCATGCCAGCACCTTACAAGCCAAAGGAAGTGCCGGGAGAATAAGTCAGTAAGGTTTCTGAAAGATGACAGTTGCTCAATGTGGGAGCGGGCTTGCTCGCGAAGGCGGTTTGTCATTCAACATTGATGTTGACTGACACGACGCCTTCGCGAGCAAGCCCGCTCCCACAGGTGAGCTATGTCGAAAGGCAGAGATCAGCTCAATTCAAGCCAGATCGGCGCGTGATCCGACGGCTTTTCCATCCCGCGCAATTCGTAATCCACGCCCGCATCCTTCACCCGTGGCAACAACCCGTGGGACGCCATGATCAAGTCAATCCGCAGCCCACGCTTGGGCTCATCCTCAAAACCGCGGCTACGGTAGTCGAACCAGCTGAAACGGTCGGCCACCTCGGGGTTCAAGTGGCGGAAGCTGTCCACCAGGCCCCAGTTCTTCAAGCGGGCCATCCACTCGCGTTCTTCCGGCAGGAAGCTGCATTTGCCGGTTTTCAGCCAGCGTTTCATGTTGTCCGGGCCGATACCGATGTCGCAGTCTTCCGGGGAAATGTTCACGTCGCCCATCACCACCAGCGGCTGATCGTTGCTGAACCGGCTTTCCAGCAATTGTTGCAGATCGCTGTAAAAGCGTTCCTTGGCCGGGAACTTGGTCGGGTGATCGCGGCTTTCGCCCTGTGGGAAATAGCCGTTCATGATGGTCACCGGCACGCCATTGGCATCGGCGAACGTGCCCCAGATGAAACGGCGCTGAGCGTCTTCTTCATCGGTGACGAAACCTTTGTGCAGCGCGATAGGTTCCTGGCGCGAGAGCAGGGCCACGCCGTAATGACCTTTTTGACCGTGGAAATACACGTGATAGCCCAGCGCCTGAACCTCGGCCAGCGGGAACTGGTCGTCGTGAACCTTGGTTTCCTGCAGTCCAATCACATCGGGCTGATGCTTTTCGATCAGCGCCGCCAGCTGATGAGGGCGAGCGCGCAGCCCGTTGATGTTGAAGGAGACGATCTTCATGGTCGGCAGTCCTGGCAAAAGGGCGATGCTAGCTGACATGTAGGAATGGGGCCAGTGTGGGGTGAGGGGATTCACTGTGTTCTGTCAGATCTATATTGGCAGTGAGGGCCTCTTCGCGAGCAAGCCCGCTCCCACAGGGTTCTCCAGCGAACAAAAATTTTGTGTACGCCACAAAACCTGTGGGAGCGGGCTTGCTCGCGAAGAGGCCAGTCCAGTCGATGAAGATCCAGCCTTGGTCTATACCTGTGGGGGAACTGTATTACCACCCACAGGCTCGTACCAATAAGAGCGCAGTCATTTGACCTGTGCCAGGGGAGATCTACCGTTATGCCCGAAACCTCGACCGTCATCGCCGATATTCACATGCTCGACAGCGGCTATTCCCGCGAAGCGCGTTCGCTGTTGTACCAGGCTTACCGGCATGAGCCGACGTTCGGCTACCTGTTCGAAGCGGAGCGTCCCGGTTATGAGCAACGGGTCCGGGCCACCGTGCGCGAACTGGTCAAGCAACACTTTCTTCAGGACTTGCCGGCCATCGGCCTGCTGGTCAACGACCGGTTGATCGGCATCGCGCTGATCGCGCCGCCGCAACGTCGCCTGGGCATCACCGAAAGTTGGGCCTGGCGTCTGCGCATGGTGCTCAGCACCGGGTTCCGCTGCACCCGACGCTATCTCGAGTATCACGATGCCGTGATGGCTTGCGTCCCGTCCGATTCGGTGCACCTGCTGCCATTGCTGGGGGTTCATCCGCAATTCCAGGGCAAACACTTTGGCGAACAGTTGCTGCAAGCGGTGCACAACTGGTGCGCGGTGGATGAGCACTCCGAGGGCGTCATCCTCGATACCGGGAATCCTCGTTACCTGGAGTTCTATAAGCGCCAGGGCTATGAGGAAATTGGTGAGGTCGCCGTAGGACCGATTCGCGAACACGTGTTTTTCCACGCCAATCCGCAGGTGTTACAAACAGCAACGGCATAAAGGTAGAACTTTCACCGCACGCCAGGCTCTATCACGCTCCCAAGCTCGTGATAGCATCCGCGCCTATGAAGTTTCCAGGAAGAATTACCAGCGGCGTGCTGATGCTGATTACCAGCTGCGCGGCGCTGGCGCAAAGTGAATTGGATGTGCGGATCAAACCGTCCAACGATGAACTGAAAGCCAATATAGAGGGCTATATTGGCAACCTCGGCGATCGAGACGAAGAAGCCTTGCTGCGCTTCAGTCGTGGCGCCGAAGAACAGGCGCGCAAGGCCGCCCAGGCCTTGGGTTATTACCAGCCGCAGATCGACTCGGATGTGAAGGGCGGCAAGACGCCGCGCCTGGTGCTGAACATCGATCCCGGCGAGCCGGTGCATTTGCGCAACGTCACTATTCGCATCGACGGCCCGGCCGCCTCCCTCAAATCATTCCGTGTACCCAAAAGCAATGCGCTGAAAACCGGCGCAGTGCTCAACCATGGCCATTACGAAGACGCCAAGCGCCTGATTCAGAATCAGGCCTCGCGCTACGGTTATTTCAGTGGTTATTTCAGCAGCCAGAAATTGTTGGTCGACCCGCGAGCCGGCGTTGCCGACATCGAACTGATCTACAACAGCGGCCCGCGTTATTCACTGGGTAAGGTCAGTTTCGAAGGTGACACGCCGTTCGACGAAGACCTGCTGCTGCGCATGGTGCCATTCAAGGCCGGCGCGCCTTATGACTCTGAACTGATCGCCGAACTCAATCAGGCCATGCAATCGAGCGGCTATTTCGAAAGCGTGCGGGTAGATGCAGCGCCAACGTCGTCCAAGAACGACGTGATCCCGGTGGACGTCAAACTCGAAACCCGCAAACCACGGACCATGGGCCTCGGGCTGGGTTTTTCCACCGACGTCGGCCCACGGATCAAGGCCAACTGGACCCGGCACTGGGTCAACCCTCAGGGGCACAGCTATGGCTGGGAGACCGAAGTTTCGGCGCCTCGGCAGAACGTCGGTGTGTTCTACGACATTCCCCTGGACCCACCGTTGACCGACAAGCTGCGGTTCGCCGGTGGCTATCAGAATGAAGAAATTGCCGACAAGGACTCCCTCAGCAAACTGCTGACCCTCGGCCCCGAGTGGCACAGCAAGCTGCCCAGCGGTTGGCAGCGAGTGGTATCGCTCAAGTGGCAGCGCGAGGAATACAGGCTCGGCGACGACTCGGGGCTCAGCACGTTGCTGATGCCTGGCGTCAGCTATTCCTACCTTAAAAGTGATAACCGCATCGACCCGCACAACGGTTATCGCCTGGGATTCGAGACCAAAGTGGCCAAGGAAGGTTTGGGCTCCGACACCAACCTGATTTACGGCACCGCGTTGGTGAAAGGCTTGACCACGGTCTTCGACAAACACCGCTTCCTCGGTCGGGTACAGGTCGGCGGCAGCGCCACCAACGGCTACAAATCGGTGCCGCCGTCGCTGCGCTTCTTCGCCGGTGGCGATCAGAGCGTGCGCGGTTACGACTATCAGAGCCTGTCCCCGGAAAACTCCGAGGGCGATCGCATCGGTGGCCGCTACATGATCGCCGGCAGCGTCGAGTATCAATATTCCATCGCCGAAAAATGGCGGGTCGCGACCTTCATCGATCAGGGCAACTCCTTCAATACCCTCGAACTGCCGAACCTCAAGACCGGCGTCGGTATCGGCGTGCGCTGGGTCTCGCCGGTGGGGCCGATACGCCTCGACCTGGCCCATGCGATGGACGACGAGGGCGGCATTCGACTGCACTTTTCCATGGGGCCTGAGCTGTGAATCGTGGTTTGAAGATAACGCTGTTGGCGATTCTGGCGCTGCTGATGCTGGTCGTCCTGACCGTGGCCACGGTGCTTGGCACGGCGGCGGGCAGTCGTTGGGCGCTCGGCTTTGTGCCGGGTTTGACCGTCGGGAACTTCCAGGGCCGTTTGGGCGGACAGTGGAGTGCCGACCATGTGCTGTGGCAGCAGGACAGCAGCCGGGTTGAGCTGGACAAGGTGATTTTCGCCTGGTCGCCGCTGTGCCTGACGCGCATGACCCTGTGCATCGAGCAATTGAAAGCCGATCAGGTCAGCCTGCAATTCCCGCCAGGCACAGAAGAAGAAAGCAGCGGGCCGATCAGTCTCCCGGATCTGAAGTTGCCCTTGGCCATCGAGCTGGGCGATGTCCAGGTCGGCAGCCTGCTGTTTAACGGCAGCGAAGAACTCAAGGGCCTGCAACTGGCGGCGCACTGGACAGCCAACGGTTTGCAGATCGATTCCGTTCATTTGCAAAGGGATGACCTGAGCCTGAATCTTTCAGGCCTGCTGCAACCCAGCGGTAACTGGCCGCTCAAGGCCGAAGGCAAACTGACCCTGCCAGCTCCCGGCACCGGGCCTTGGGCGCTGGCCCTGAAGGTCGACGGCGATCTGCTGAAAACCCTGAACCTGAAAGCCGACAGCAGCGGTTACCTGAACGGACAATTGACCGGCGAACTGCAACCGCTGGTGGAAAACCTGCCGGCCAAAGTGCGGATCACCGCTGACGGCTTCAAGCCAGGTGCCGATCTGCCGGACACCCTGCAACTCAACCAACTGGAACTCACCGGCGACGGTGACCTGAAAAACGGTTACCAGTTGCTCGGCAAAGCCACGTTGCCTGGGGAAAAAGGCCCGGTCGCGTTGCTGCTGCAAGGCAAGGTCGACGCGAACGGCGCTCAGATCGCCGGGTTGGACCTCACGGCCAACGACAAGCAAAACCTGAAACTCACCGGCAACCTCGACTGGAGCAAAGGCCTGAGCTTTGATGCCAAGATCGACTGGCTGGATTTCCCGTGGCACAGCCTCTATCCACTGATCGACGAGCCCGAAGTGGCGTTGCGCAGTTTCAACGGTGAAGTCTCCTACACCGACGGTAAATACCTGGGCAGCTTCAAAGCCGCACTCGACGGCCCGGCCGGGGCGTTCAGCCTGACCAGCCCGTTCAGCGGCGACCTGACGAAGATCTACCTGCAACAAATTCAACTCGAAGCCGGGCAGGGCAAGGCCGAAGGGCACCTGAACCTGCAATTCGCCGACGGCATTGCCTGGGACACGGCGCTGGACTTGTCGGCGATCAACCCGGCGTACTGGGTCGCGGAGTTGCCGGGAACCTTGGCCGGACCGTTGCGCAGCAAGGGCGAGATGAAGAATGAAAAACTCAGCCTGACCGCTGATCTCGACTTGAAAGGCAAACTCCGCGGCCAACCGGCAGTAATCCAGGCCAAAGCCGATGGCGGTGGCGAGCAATGGAACCTCAGCGCGTTGCAAATTCGCCTCGGCGACAACAGCATCAACGGCAAGGGCAGCCTGCAACAGAAGCTCGCCGGTCAGATCGATATCAAGCTGCCGCGCCTGGCTCAGTTGTGGCCGCAACTGCGCGGCCAGCTCAATGGTCGCGTCGATGTCGCCGGGACACTCAAGGCTCCGCAAGGCAAGCTCGGACTGCAAGGCACGCAACTGGCCTTCGAAGACAATCGCCTGCAAAGCCTGAATCTGGACGCCACCCTCGACAGTGCGCAACGGGCGAAAATCGACCTCAAGGGCAGCGGCATTCAGGCCGGTGAAACGTCGCTGGGCACGCTGACCGCCAGCGGCCAGGGCGATATCAAAAACCAGAAACTCACCCTCGACCTGCAAGGGCCGAAGCTGAAACTCGCCCTCGGCCTCGACGGCAATCTGGACCAAGGCAATTGGCGTGGGCGCCTGGCCAGCGGCGATATCCAGGCCGGCGGTCAAGACTGGAAACTGCAAGGTCCGGCGAAGCTTGAACGGCTGGCGGACGGCAAGATCAATTTTGGCGCCCATTGCTGGACGTCCGGCCCGGCCAGCCTGTGCGGCGAGGATCAGCGCCTGATGCCTGAGCCGAAGCTGCGTTATCACCTCAAACAGTTCCCGATCGACAGCCTGGCGCAGTGGCTGCCCAAGGATTTCGCCTGGAAGGGCCGGCTCAACGCCGACCTGCAACTGGACCTGCCGGCCAGCGGCCCTAACGGCCAGATCAGCGTCGATGCCAGCGGCGGCACGTTGCGCATCAAGGAAAAGGACCAGTGGCTGGACTTCCCGTACCAGACCCTGAAACTCAACAGCAAACTCACGCCCAAGCGCATCGACACTGACCTCAATTTTGTCGGCGGCAAGCTCGGTGAGCTGATGCTCCAGGCGCAGATCAATCCGTTGCCGAAGGACAAACCACTGACCGGCTCGTTCCGCCTGAGTGGTCTGGATCTGTCGGTGGCGCGGCCATTCGTGCCGATGGTCGAGAAACTGACCGGACGCTTGAATGGCAGCGGCACGCTCGCCGGTACGCTGCTGGCGCCGCAGGTCAACGGCAATCTACTGCTCAGCGACGGCGAGATTTCCGGGCCTGAACTGCCGATGGACCTCGAAGCGCTGCAACTTCAAGCCGTGATTGCTGGCGAAACCGTGCAATTGAACGGCGGCTGGAAAAGCGGCAAGACCGGGCAGGGCACCTTGAGCGGCAACATCGCCTGGGGTCAGGCATTGGTGGTGGATCTGGCGCTCAAAGGCACGCAATTGCCCGTCACCGTCGAGCCCTACGCCAAGCTGGAAGTGGCGCCGGACCTGAAGATTTCGATGAAGGACGACAAACTGGCGATCGTCGGCAAGGTGCTGGTGCCAAAAGGCGAGATCACCGTGCGCGAGTTGCCGCCATCGACGGTCAAGGTGTCCGATGACACGGTGATCGTTGGCCAGCAGACCGAAGAGGGCAAACCCCCGATGGCCATGGCGATGGACATCGATGTGGTGGTCGGGCAGGACAAACTCAGCTTCGCCGGGTTTGGCCTGACCGCCAACCTGCAAGGTCATGTGCACATCGGCGACAACATGGACACCCGCGGCGAGCTCTGGCTCAACGATGGGCGTTATCGTGCCTACGGTCAGCGGTTGACCGTGCGCCGGGCGCGTTTGCTGTTTGCCGGCCCGATCGATCAGCCGTATCTGGACATCGAAGCGATTCGCCAGACCGACGATGTGATCGCCGGCATTCGCTTGAGCGGCAGCGCGGAGCAGCCGACCACACAGATCTTCTCCGAGCCGGCGATGAGCCAGGAGCAGGCCTTGTCCTATCTGGTGCTGGGGCGTCCGTTGGCCAGTAACGGTGAAGACAACAACATGCTCGCCCAAGCTGCGCTCGGGTTGGGGTTGATGGGCAGTTCGGGAGTGACCAGCGGCTTGGCGAAAAACCTGGGGATTCAGGATTTCCAGCTCGATACCGAGGGTAGCGGCAACGCCACCAGCGTGGTCGCCAGCGGCAATATCTCCGAGAAGCTCAGCCTGCGTTATGGGGTTGGCGTGTTCGAGCCGGCCAACACCATCGCCTTGCGTTACAAGCTGAGCAAAAAGGTCTACCTCGAAGCGGCGGGCGGTGTGGCCAGTTCGCTGGACATCTTCTACAAGCGGGATTTCTAAACCTCGCCCTCTCTAAAACCGAGTCGCTGCCTTCGCGAGCAAGCCCGCTCCCACATTGGATTTGTGTTACGCCGCAGATCAAATGTGGGAGCGGGCTTGCTCGCGAAGGGCGCGCTGCGATCATCGATCCGAAGCAACTTTCCTGCGCCATTTATCAACTAAATAGCAAGCAACCTAACTATTACGTTGACATTCGCTGCCTAGGCAGTAATATCTCGACATACATTCTCTGCCTAGGCAGCTAATCGGTGGTCAGATGAAGCATTTCACCCCAGACGAATTCCACACGTGTCATCTCGGCCTCCTGCTCGGGCGCGCTGCGCTGCTCAAGGACCGGATCATCGACACTCACATGGAACCCCACGGCATCACCGCCGCGCAGTTCAAAGTGCTGATCATCATGGCCCAGTTCGGCGTCGATACCCCGGCCGAGCTGTGCCGTCACCTGTCGCTGGACAGCGGATCGATGACCCGCATGCTCGATCGTCTGGAACAGAAAGGCTTCCTCGCCCGCCAACGCTGCGAAGCGGATCGCCGTCAGGTTCAGCTGGTGCTGACCGAACAAGGCCAGCAGTTGACTGACCGCCTGCCGGAGATCGGTGCCGATGCCATGAATGAACTGGCTGGCGCGATCACCCCAGAGGAATTGAAAACCCTGGAACAGATCCTCAAGAAAATTCTGGTGGCAGCCGGTGACTCGATCACCCTGCTGCGGGTAGGTGACAAATGAGCAGTAAAACCCTGCGTACCGGCCTGAGCCTAGTGCTGGCAGCCATGACCCTCGCGGGTTGCGCCAGCTACAGTGGCTTGAACACCGAGGGCAAAAGCCTCGATGCGAAAACCCTCAAGGCCGGACAATCCCTCAGCGGTGTGACCCTGTCGCCGGCGGCCTGGCCGAAAAGCGACTGGTGGAAAAGCCTCGGCGACCCACAGCTCGACGGCTTGATCCGCGAAGCCCTGCACGACAGCCCCGACATGCAAATTGCCGACGCCCGCGCCCACCAGGCCAGCGCCGCCGCTTATGCAGCGGATGCCGCGCGCATGCCGACTCTTGATGCCAGCGCTGGTGTCAGCCGTTCGCGTCTGGCCCGGGATCAGGACCCGAGCGGGCAGGGCGGCACGTACTCCACCGTGCGCAACCTCAGCGCCAGTTTCAATTACAACTTCGACCTCTGGGGCGGTCAGCGTGATGCCTGGGAAGCCGCACTGGGTCAGGCCCGTGCTGCCGAAGTCGATCAACAGGCCGCTCAGCTGACGTTGTCCGCCGACGTCGCTCGCGCCTACAGCGATCTGGGTCAGGCGCACATCGTCTACGACCTGGCCAGTGAAGACCTCAAACGCACCAAACAAATGCTCGACCTGAGCCAGCGTCGCCTGAGCTCGGGGATCGACAGCCAGTACCAGTTCCAGCAAACCGAAAGCCTGGAAGCCACGTCTGAAGCCAGCCTGATCGACGCCGAAAAACGCCTGCAAAGCGCGAAAATCGCCTTGGCCGTCTTGCTCGGCAAAGGCCCGGATCGCGGCAATGAAATCGCCCGGCCGAAAATCCTCCAGGCCAGCGCCGTCGCGTTGCCCTCGGTGCTGCCGGCCGAGTTGCTCGGTCGACGTCCAGACCTGGTGGCCGCGCGTTGGCGGGTCGAGGCGGCGAGCAAGAACATCGACGCCGGCAAAACCCGCTTCTACCCCAACCTCAACCTGAGCGCCGCGGCCGGTGCCGAGTCGTTGCTGGGCGATGCGATGTTCGGTTCAGCCAGTCGCTTCTTCAACATTGCACCAACGATCTCGGTGCCGATTTTCGACGGCGGCCGCCTGCGCGCCGACCTCGATTCCCGCGACGCCGATTACGACCTCGCGGTGGCGCAGTACAACAAAAGCCTGGTGAAAGCCCTGGGTGATGTCAGCGACACCATCAACCAGTTGCGCGATATCGGCCGGCAAATCGGGACACAGCAGCGCGCCACCGACATTGCCCAGGATTCATACAACACCGTGGTCCAGCGCTACGGTTCCGGCATCGGGAATTACCTGGACGTGCTCAGCATCGAGCAGCAACTGCTCCAGGCCCAGCGTCAGCTGGCCAACCTGAATGCCGAGCAGATCGACCTGTCGATCCAATTGATGCAGGCGCTGGGCGGCGGCTTCCAGGGCGAGACCCTGACCGCAGCCAACGCAGCCCCAGCCACGCAGCACAACTAATTCGAGGTATTTGTCATGGCCACTGCCGAAACGACACCAACCCCTGACAACGCACAAGACACCCGCAATTCGCGCAAACGCAAAGTCATGCTGGTAGTGCTCGCAATCGTGGTGATCCTCGCCGGTATCGGCGTCTGGGGTTATCACGAATTCTACGGGCGCTGGAACGAAAGCACCGACGACGCCTATGTGAACGGCAACGTGGTGGAAATCACTCCGTTGGTCACCGGCACCGTGGTCAGCATCGGTGCCGATGATGGCGACCTGGTTCATGAAGGCCAGGTGCTGATCAACTTCGACCCGAACGACGCCGAAGTCGGTCTGCAAAGTGCCCAGGCCAATCTGGCCCGCACCGTGCGTCAGGTTCGCGGCTTGTACAGCAACGTCGACGGCATGAAAGCCCAGGTCAATGCGCAGCAGGCCGAAGTACAAAAGGCTCAGGACAACTTCAATCGCCGGAAAAACCTCGCCGCTGGCGGGGCGATTTCCCAGGAAGAACTGTCCCACGCTCGCGATGACTTGACCTCGGCGCAAAACGCCCTGGCCAACGCCAAACAGCAACTGAAAACCACCAGTGCGCTGGTCGATGACACGGTGGTGTCGTCGCACCCGGACGTGATGTCCGCTGCCGCACAATTGCGTCAGGCTTACTTGAACAACTCCCGCAGCACCTTGATCGCGCCGGTCACCGGTTACGTGGCCAAGCGCTCGGTACAACTGGGCCAACGCGTCCAGCCGGGCACCGCCTTGATGGCGGTGATTCCGCTGGATCAGCTGTGGATCGACGCCAATTTCAAGGAAACCCAGCTGCGTGACATGCGCATCGGGCAGCCTGTGGACATCGAAGCCGACCTGTACGGCAGTGACGTGAAGTTCAGCGGCACCATCGACAGCCTCGGCGCCGGCACCGGTAGCGCGTTTGCCTTGCTACCGGCGCAGAACGCCACCGGTAACTGGATCAAGATTGTCCAGCGGGTGCCGGTGCGGATTCACATCAACGCCGAAGAACTGGCCAAGCACCCGTTGCGGGTCGGCCTGTCGACTCAGGTCGATGTGAACCTGCGTGACCAGAGCGGCCCGGTGCTGGCGCAACAGCCGCCGCAAAAGGCCTCGTTCAGCACCAATGTGTATGACCGTCAGTTGGCCGAGGCCGACGCGATGATCACTCAGTTGATCCACGACAACAGCGCTGCGGTCAGCAAAACCGTTCAACGCTGATCAGTCATCACACCGACCCTGTGAGAGTGAGCCTTTGTGGTGAGGGAGCCTCTTTGGTGAGAGAGCTTTTGTGGCGAGGGGATTTATCCCCGTTCGGCTGCGAAGCAGTCGCAAACCGGTGAATGCGGTTTTTCTGAGATACCGCAGTCACAGGTTCAGGGCCGCTTCGCGACCCAACGGGGATAAATCCCCTCGCCACAAAAGCTCTCTCACCACAAAGGCTCGCTCCCACAAGGGCAGCTGCGTCTGTAACAGGCGCAGCGTCAATCAGGTTTCAAAGGATTTGCGATGAGCAATAACGCGTCTTTCACGCCGCCCAGCCTGCTGCTCAGCACCATTGGCCTGTCGCTGGCGACCTTCATGCAAGTGCTCGACACCACCATCGCCAACGTGGCGCTGCCGACGATTTCCGGCAACCTCGGCGTGAGTTCGGAGCAGGGCACTTGGGTGATTACCTCGTTCGCCGTGAGCAACGCCATCGCGCTGCCGCTGACCGGTTGGCTCAGCCGGCGCTTCGGCGAGGTGAAGCTGTTTCTCTGGGCGACGATTCTGTTCGTGCTGGCTTCGTTTCTGTGCGGTATCTCGACCTCGATGCCGGAGCTGATTGGCTTTCGGGTGCTTCAAGGTCTGGTGGCAGGTCCGCTGTACCCGATGACTCAAACGCTGCTGATTGCCGTCTATCCGCCGGCCAGGCGCGGCATGGCCCTGGCGTTGCTGGCGATGGTCACGGTGGTGGCGCCGATTGCCGGCCCCATCCTCGGCGGCTGGATTACCGACAGCTATAGCTGGCCGTGGATCTTTTTTATCAACGTGCCGATCGGTGTTTTCGCGGTGATGGTGGTGCGCTCGCAACTTAAGGCACGGCCGGTGGAAACCAGTTACCAGCCGATGGATTACATTGGTTTGATCACGCTGATTATTGGCGTCGGCGCCTTGCAGGTGATTCTCGACAAGGGTAACGATCTGGATTGGTTCGAGTCGAACTTCATCCTCATCGGCGCGGCCATTTCAGTGATAGCGCTGGCGGTGTTCGTGATCTGGGAAATGACCGACAAACACCCGGTGGTCAACCTGCGGCTGTTCGCTTACCGCAACTTCCGCATCGGCACGATTGTGCTGGTGTTGGGTTACGCCGGGTTCTTCGGGATCAACCTGATCCTGCCGCAATGGCTGCAAACCCAGATGGGTTACACGGCGACCTGGGCGGGGTTGGCGGTGGCGCCGATCGGGATTCTGCCGGTGCTGATGTCGCCGTTTGTCGGCAAGTACGCGCACAAGTTCGACCTGCGGCTGCTGGCCGGGCTGGCGTTCCTGGCGATTGGCCTGAGCTGTTTCATGCGTGCCGGGTTTACCAACGAAGTGGACTTCCAGCACATCGCCCTGGTGCAGCTGTTCATGGGGATTGGCGTCGCGCTGTTCTTCATGCCGACCTTGAGCATTCTGATGTCGGACCTGCCTCCGAGCCAGATCGCCGACGGCGCAGGCCTGGCGACGTTCCTGCGGACGCTGGGCGGTAGCTTTGCGGCGTCGCTGACGACCTGGATCTGGATTCGCCGGGCCGATCAGCACCACGCCTATATGAGTGAAAGCATCAGCACCTATGAGCCGGCTACCCGCGAGGCGTTGAACAGCCTGGGCGGGGCGAGCAACCCGGCGTATGCGCAGCTGGATCATGTGCTGACCAGTCAGGCGTACATGCTCTCCACCGTGGATTACTTCACGTTGCTGGGGTGGGCGTTCATGGGCTTGATTGTGCTGGTGTGGCTGGCGAAACCGCCGTTTGCGGCGAAGGCGGGGCCTGCAGCAGCCGGTCACTAAGCGAAACGCGGTCAATAATGTGGGAGCGGGCTTGCTCGCGAAGACGGTAGATCAGTCGACATCAATGTTGAATGAAAAACCGTATTCGCGAGCAAGCCCGCTCCCACATTGGTTTTGTGTTCGGCCGTTAGTTTGTGGGTGCTGCGAGTTGCGGCGGCGGGGCGAAGTCGAACGGCGCCAGTGCAAACCCTTGCTCATCCACCTGCAACGCCCACCCCTGACGGTCCCAATCCCCCAACACAATCCGCTTGGCCGCCTGCTCGCCAATCTGCAATTTGTGAATGGCCGGGCGATGGGTATGCCCATGGATCAAGGTCTTCACGCCATATTCCTGCATGATCCGTGGCACTTCTTCCGGCGTGACATCAACAATGTCATTGGCCTTCATCCGCGTCTGCGCACGGCTTTCACTGCGCAGCTTGCGCGCCAGTTTATGGCGAGTCCGCAACGGCAAGTGCCGCAGGATGAACAGGGTGACCGGATTACGCAGATAGCGACGCAGCTTCATATAGGCCTCGTCGCGGGTGCAGAGGCTGTCGCCGTGCATCAATAGCACCGGCTCGCCGTAAAACTGCACGACACTCGGGTCTTTCAGCAATGTGCAGCCGGCCTGTTTACAGAAGGCCTGGCCGAGCATGAAGTCGCGATTGCCGTGCATCAGAAAAATGGCCGTGCCGCTGTCGCTGAGTTCGCGCAGGGCCTGGCAGATGGAACGCTGGAACGGCGTCATGGCATCGTCGCCAATCCACGCCTCGAAAAAGTCGCCCAGGATGTACAACGCACTCGCCGAGCGGGCGCGTCCGGCGAGCAAATCCAGAAACGCCCGGCTGATGTCCGGGCGCTCCTCTTCCAGATGCAAGTCTGAAATCAGCAGTATCACTCAATGATCTCGGCTTTCTCGATGATCACGTCTTCTGCGGGTACGTCCTGGTGGCCGGACTTCATGGTGGTGGAAACACCTTTGATCTTGTCGACCACGTCGGTGCCTTCAACGACCTTGGCGAACACGGCGTAACCCCAGCCCTGAGTGGTCTTGGCGCTGTGGTTCAGGAAGCTGTTGTCAGCGACGTTGATGAAGAACTGGGCGGAAGCCGAATGCGGCTCCATGGTGCGGGCCATGGCAACGCTGTACTTCTCGTTCGGCAGGCCGTTGTCGGCTTCGTTCTGGATGCTTGGACGCTTGTCTTTCTTTTCTTTCATGCCTGGCTCGAAACCGCCGCCCTGGATCATGAAGTTACCGATGACGCGGTGGAAAACGGTGTTTTCGTAGTGACCGGCTTTGACGTACTCGATGAAGTTGGCCACGGTGATCGGGGCTTTCTCAGCGTTCAGTTCCAGGACGATGTCGCCATGGTTGGTGGTCAGTTTGACTTGGGTCATGATCGGTACTCATTCAAATAATTCGTGGGTTTCGGGGCGTTGAAGCCCTCAACCGGTCCGGCCAATTTTGGCCAAGATGCGCAGTTTAGCGTGCCGGGCGCGAATTTCGAGGCTGTTTTTCATTTGCATCCGATTAAATGCAGCCGTTTTTTGCCCTGCGCTGTCAGCGACTTGACGGCATCGGCTATGATAAGCCCCTTTGTTTTAACCGCCGCTTTGATTTGGCCAACTGGCCGCGCACTTGTACGTTCAAGGATCCTATGAGCAAGCCCACTGTCGACCCTACCTCGAATTCCAAGACCGGCCCTGCCGTGCCGGTCAATTTCCTGCGCCCGATCATCCAGGCGGACCTGGACTCGGGTAAGCACACGCAGATCGTCACCCGTTTCCCGCCTGAGCCCAACGGCTACCTGCACATCGGTCACGCCAAGTCGATTTGCGTGAACTTCGGCCTGGCCCAGGAATTTGGCGGCGTCACGCACCTGCGTTTCGACGACACCAACCCGGCCAAGGAAGACCAGGAATACATCGACGCGATCGAAAGCGACGTCAAGTGGCTGGGCTTCGAATGGTCCGGTGAAGTGCGCTACGCCTCGCAGTATTTCGACCAGTTGCACGATTGGGCCGTTGAACTGATCAAGGCCGGCAAGGCCTACGTCGATGACCTGAGCCCTGAACAGGCCAAGGAATATCGCGGCACGCTGACCGAACCGGGCAAGAACAGCCCGTTCCGTGATCGCTCCGTGGAAGAGAACCTGGACTGGTTCGCCCGCATGAAGGCTGGCGAATTCAAGGACGGCGCACGCGTGCTGCGGGCCAAGATCGACATGGCCTCGCCGAACATGAACCTGCGCGACCCGATCATGTATCGCATCCGTCACGCGCATCACCACCAGACTGGCGACAAGTGGTGCATCTACCCGAACTACGACTTCACCCACGGTCAGTCGGACGCCATCGAAGGCATCACTCACTCGATCTGCACCCTGGAGTTCGAAAGCCATCGTCCGCTGTACGAGTGGTTCCTCGAGAACCTGCCCGTGCCGGCGCAACCGCGTCAGTACGAATTCAGCCGTCTGAACCTGAACTACACCATCACCAGCAAGCGCAAGCTCAAGCAACTGGTCGATGAAAAGCACGTTCATGGCTGGGACGATCCGCGCATGTCCACGCTGTCCGGCTTCCGCCGCCGTGGTTACACGCCGAAATCGATCCGCAACTTCTGCGAAATGATCGGCACCAACCGTTCCGACGGCGTGGTCGACTTCGGCATGCTCGAATTCAGCATCCGTGACGACCTCGACCACAGCGCCCCGCGTGCCATGTGCGTGCTGCGTCCGCTGAAAGTCGTGATCACCAACTACCCGGAAGGCCAGGTCGAGAACCTCGAACTGGCGTGCCACCCGAAAGAAGACATGGGTGTTCGCGTTCTGCCGTTCGCCCGTGAGATCTACATCGACCGTGAAGACTTCATGGAAGAGCCGCCAAAAGGCTACAAGCGCCTGGAACCGGCTGGCGAAGTGCGTCTGCGCGGCAGCTACGTGATCCGTGCCGACGAAGCGATCAAGGACGCCAATGGCAACATCGTCGAACTGCGTTGCTCTTACGACCCGGAAACATTGGGCAAAAACCCTGAGGGCCGCAAGGTCAAAGGCGTGGTGCACTGGGTGCCGGCTGCGGCCAGCGTCGAATGCGAAGTGCGTCTGTACGATCGCCTGTTCCGTTCGGCCAACCCTGAGAAGGCCGAAGACAGCGCCAGTTTCCTGGACAACATCAACCCTGACTCGCTGCAAGTCCTCACCGGTTGTCGTGCTGAGCCTTCGCTGGGCAATGCACAGCCGGAAGACCGTTTCCAGTTCGAGCGCGAAGGTTATTTCGTCGCGGATATCAAGGACTCGAAACCAGGTGCTCCGGTATTCAACCGTACCGTGACCTTGCGTGATTCGTGGGGCCAGTGATTCAAGGAACCTCTAACGTGCTTTCGATCTACAACACGCTCACCAAGAGCAAAGAAGTCTTCAAACCCTTGGATGGCAACAAGGTGCGCATGTACGTCTGCGGGATGACCGTGTACGACTATTGCCATCTGGGCCACGGCCGCAGCATGGTCGCGTTCGACCTGGTGACCCGCTGGTTGCGGTTCAGCGGCTACGACCTGACTTATGTGCGCAATATCACCGACATTGACGACAAGATCATCAATCGGGCCAACGAGAACGGCGAGTCGTTCGAAGCCTTGACCGAGCGCATGATCGCGGCGATGCACGAAGACGAAGCGCGCCTGAACATCCAGAAACCGGACATGGAACCACGCGCCACCGGGCATATCCCCGGCATGCACGCGATGATCCAGACCCTGATCGACAAGGGTTACGCCTACGCCCCGGGCAATGGCGACGTGTATTACCGCGTCGCCAAGTTCATGGGCTACGGCAAACTGTCGCGCAAGAAGATCGAAGACCTGCGCATCGGTGCACGGATCGAAGTCGACGAGTCCAAGCAAGACCCGCTGGACTTCGTACTGTGGAAGGGCGCCAAGCCGGGCGAACCGAGCTGGCCATCGCCTTGGGGCGACGGTCGTCCGGGCTGGCACATCGAGTGCTCGGTGATGTCCACCTGCTGCCTCGGTGAGACCTTCGATATTCATGGCGGCGGCAGCGACCTCGAGTTCCCGCACCACGAAAACGAAATCGCCCAGAGCGAAGCGGCCACCGGCAAGACCTACGCCAACGCGTGGATGCATTGCGGCATGATTCGCATCAATGGCGAGAAGATGTCCAAGTCCTTGAACAACTTCTTCACCATTCGCGACGTGCTGGAAAAGTACCACCCGGAAGTCGTGCGTTACCTGCTGGTGTCGAGCCACTACCGCAGCGCGATCAACTACTCGGAAGACAACCTCAAGGACGCCAAGGGCGCACTCGAGCGTTTCTACCATGCGTTGAAAGGGTTGCCGAGCGTGGCACCGGCCGGTGGCGAAGCCTTTGTCGAGCGTTTCACCCAGGTGATGAACGACGACTTCGGCACGCCGGAAGCCTGTGCCGTACTGTTTGAGATGGTCCGCGAGATCAACCGTCTGCGTGAGAGCGATCTCAATGCGGCGGCCGGTCTGGCGGCTCGTTTGAAGGAGTTGGCGAGTGTGCTGGGCGTGTTGCAGCTTGAGGCGGATGACTTCTTGCAGGCCGGCGCTGAAGGGCGGGTGGATGCGGCTGAAGTTGATGCGCTGATTGCTGCGCGTCTGGCAGCACGTGCTGGTAAAGACTGGGCCGAATCCGACCGTATCCGCGACCAGCTCACCGCGATGGGCGTGGTGCTGGAAGACGGCAAGGGCGGCACGACCTGGCGTCTGGCTGACTGATTGCTGCGTTTGCTACAAACAAAACCCGCCTTGTGCGGGTTTTTGTTTATGCGCAGGGCGCAAGTATGGCGGTGTTTCGGCTGGCGCCTTCGCGAGCAAGCCCGCTCCCACAGTGGTCAGAGGTGGATTTCAATTTTGCGTGCGACACAAATCCCCTGTGGGAGCGGGCTTGCTCGCGAAGGTCTTAAGCTGAAACACCGCCAGTGCAGCTCACTTGTCATTCCGTCTGGCGCAACCGCTTGTAAAGGGTATTCCGGCTAACCCCCAACCGCCGTGCCAAGTGCGAAATATTCCCCCCAGCCGCCTGCAGCTGCCGATTCAATTCCTCTGCATCATTCAAATCCACCGCCAACGGCTCCGGCAAATCCACCGGTTCCATCTCCAGATCGACAAAAAAATCATCCGGCAAATGCTCCGGCCGCACCGGTTGTTCCTCGGCCATGGCCAGCGCTACCTGGATCACGCTGCTGACCTGTCTTAAATTCCCCGGCCACGGATGACGGCTGAACAACTCCATCACCTCTCGGCTCAGCCCGGCCCACTGCGATGGTTCGCGGTGCTGTTCCCACAGACGTTTGAACAAGGCCTCTTTATCACTGCGTTCTCTTAATGGCGGCAGTTCCAGGGTCAAACCACCAATCCGGTAATACAAATCCTCACGAAACCGCCCCAACTGCACCTGTTCGCGCAGCGAGCGGTTGGTCGCCGAAATAATCCGTATATCCACCTGGAACAGCTCGCTGCTGCCCACCGGTTGCACGCAACGCTCCTGCAACACTCGCAGCAGTCGAGCCTGAGTCGGCAACGGCATATCGCCGATTTCATCGAGGAACAGGGTGCCTTTGTCGGCCTTGCGGATCAGCCCGATGCTGCCTTTCTGGTTGGCGCCGGTAAACGCGCCTTTCTCGTAGCCAAACAGCTCAGACTCCACCAGTTCGGCGGGGATGGCTGCACAGTTGACGGCAATGAACGGTTGTTTGTTGCGCGAACTGGCCTGATGCAGGGCTTTGACGAAGACTTCCTTGCCGACCCCGGTTTCGCCGTGAATCAACAACGGAATGTCTTTTTCCAGCAACCGCTCGGCCTGGCGCACGGCTTTTTCCACGCGGCTGTCACCGAAATGCAGGGTATTGAGGCTGATCGCTTGCGGTATCGCCACCGTGGGCTCAGTAAACACTCGCGCCTGAATCACTGCCTTTTTCGGCCTCTTCAACAGGCACTGAAAGCGGTTGCGCCCCGAGGTTTGCAAGGCGAAGGGCAGGCCGTCCGGCTGGTTCAACAACTCCAGCAGCGAGACCTTGAACAGGCTTTCGACACTGACCCGCGACAGACTGATGCCCAGCAGATTGTCAGCCCTGCGGTTGGCCGACAGCACCTGGCCGGTTTCATCAAAGATCAGCAGCCCGGCCCATTGGCTGTCGAGGTTATTCAGCCCGGTGTTGAAGGTCAGCTGGAAATGTTGGCCATGGAACAGGTTGAGGATCAGCCGGTTTTCCACGGTCTGACTCATCATCTTGACCATGCCGAGGGTGTGGGACGGCGGCAGGTAGCTGTCGCTGGACACATCCAGCACCGCGATGACCTTGCGTTCGGCATCGAAAATCGGTGCGGCGGAACCGGTCATGAAACGGTTGGCCTTGAGGAAATGTTCATCGTGCTCGATGTGCACCGCCTGCTCGCAGGCCAGCGCGGTGCCGATCGCATTGGTGCCGCTGCAGCGCTCCATCCAACTGGCGCCGACGCTGAAACCGCGGGTCAGGCTCGGCTCGATGAAACGCTGGGTGCCCCAGGACGTCAGTACCTGGCCCTGATTGTCGGCGAGCATGATCAGGCAGTTGGAGTTGCTGAGGATGTTCTCGTAATACGGCAGGACTTCCTGGTGAGTGGTTTGCACCAGTGAGTGCTGGCTCTCCAGCAGTTGCGCAATGCCCTCGGCCGGCAACTGATCGAACGCCGGGGCGCTCTGATGATTGAGGCCGAACGCGCGGCATCGGGACCAGGAGTCGTGGATGATGGCGTCGTGGGAGAGCGGCAGGGCGGGTGCGGCCATGGCATTCAGCCTCTGAATAATGCTTTTTATTGTTGTTATGAGATTCCATGTGGGAGCGGGCTTGCTCGCGAATGCGGTGGGTCAAACACCAATAATGTGTCTGACAGTCCGCATTCGCGAGCAAGCCCGCTCCCACAGAGTGTTGTTCACTATTGTTCATTGTCAACCACCGGATTGTTCAATTGTTCAGTCGCGGTTGTTCATTTCTGTTCAGCAACGAACGCGGTTTTTCTTCCATTTGCAGGATTCTCAAGCCGGATCAACGGCTTGCAATTTCTGGCACGAATGTCGCTCTGTAGCTCCGGTCGCTTGACTCCAATAATAAAAAGGCCGAGCCATGTCATTAACCCTGGAGCACGTCAGCCGCACCGTCGAGGGCCAGACCTGGATCGATGATGCGTGCCTTAATTTCGAAGCCGGATCCTTCAACGTTTTGCTCGGGCGCACGCTGTCCGGCAAAACCAGTCTCATGCGCCTGATGGCCGGTCTGGACAAGCCCGACAGCGGCCGCATCCTGATGAACGGCGTCGACGTCACCCAGCGCCCGGTGCGTTTGCGCAATGTGTCGATGGTCTATCAGCAATTCATCAACTACCCGACCATGACGGTGTTCGAGAACATCGCCTCGCCCTTGCGCCAGGGCGGCGTTTCCAATGAGCTGATCCAGAGCAAAGTGCTGGAAACCGCGAAGATGTTGCGCATCGAGAAATTTCTCCAGCGCCATCCGCTTGAACTCTCCGGGGGTCAGCAACAGCGCACGGCGATGGCCCGGGCGCTGGTCAAGGACGCCGAGCTGATTCTGTTCGACGAACCGCTGGTGAACCTCGACTACAAACTGCGCGAAGAACTGCGGCAGGAAATGCGCGAGCTGTTCGCGGCCCACCACACCATCGCTATCTACGCCACCACCGAACCCAACGAAGCCCTGGCGCTGGGCGGTACCACCACGATTCTTCACGAAGGCCGGGTGATTCAGAGCGGCAAGTCTTCCGAGGTTTATCACCAGCCGCAAACCGTGCTGGCGGCAGAGCTGTTCTCCGAGCCGCCGATCAACCTGATGCCGGGGCGTATCGCCGGCAACGAAGTCAGCTTCGCCAATTTCGTGCACTTCCCGCTCAACGTCGATCTGCGGCCGGTGGGTGAGGGTGAGTTCCGCTTTGGCGTTCGGCCCAGCCATATTTCGTTGGTGCCGAGCAACGACGATGACCTGGAACTGGCGGTGACCGTCGAGGTGGCTGAGATCAGCGGGTCGGAAACCTTCCTGCACGTGCGCAACGAACATTTCCTGCTGGTGCTGCACTTGCCCGGCGTTCACGAATACGACGTCGATGCACCGATTCGTATCTATATCCCGACCCATAAACTGTTTGTCTTCGATACACAGGGGCGGCTGGTCCAGGCGCCCGGTCGCCGTATCGCGAGGGTTGCCTGATGGCCGAAATTCGTTTGCAGCATCTCGCCCACAGTTACACCCGCACGCCGACTGGCCCCGAGGATTACGCGATTCGCGAGATGGACCACGTCTGGGAGCAGGGCGGTGCCTATGCCTTGCTCGGGCCTTCGGGCTGCGGCAAGTCGACCTTGCTCAACATCATTTCCGGATTGCTCAGCCCGTCCCAGGGCCAGGTGCTGTTCGACAGCAAAGTGGTCAACGAGCTGACCCCGGAGAAGCGCAACATCGCCCAGGTTTTCCAGTTTCCGGTGGTCTACGACACCATGACGGTGTTCGATAACCTGGCCTTCCCGCTACGCAATCAGGGCATGGGCGAGGCGAAAATTCATAGCAAGGTGCAGGAAATTGCCGAAGTCCTCGACCTTCAGGCATTGCTGTACAAGAAGGCACGCAATCTCACCGCCGATGAAAAACAGAAAGTCTCCATGGGCCGTGGGTTGGTGCGCGATGACGTGTCGGCGATCCTGTTCGATGAACCGCTGACCGTGATCGACCCGCACCTGAAGTGGAAATTGCGACGCAAGCTCAAGCAGATCCACGAGCAATTCAACATCACCATGGTCTACGTCACCCACGATCAGCTCGAAGCCTCGACCTTCGCCGACAAGATCGCGGTGATGTATGGCGGGCAGATTGTGCAATTCGGTACGCCGAGAGAACTGTTCGAGCGACCGAGCCACACCTTTGTCGGCTATTTCATCGGCAGTCCGGGGATGAACCTGATCGAGGTTCAGCCGCAGCCAGGCGGTGTCGGTTTTGCCTCGACTCATTTGCCGCTTTCCGATGCTCAACAGAAACGCGTTGCCGAGTCCGAGTGGAAAACCCTGAAGGTCGGCATCCGTCCAGAGTTCGTGCACGTGTGGGATGAGCCGTTTGATGAGGCGATGCAGGCACAGGTCGTACACGTCGAAGACCTTGGCACCTACAAGATCATGACCCTGAACCTCGACGGCGCGCCTTTGAAAGTGCGCCTGGCCGAAGACAAACCAGTGCCTGAGGGAACCGCCTACATCAGCTTCCCGGCTCAATGGTTGATGGTGTATGCCGACGAATATCTCTTGGAGACGTAGCCATGAACAAGGTGCAGAACAACAAGGCCTGGTGGCTGGTGTTGCCGGTGTTTTTGCTGGTGGCGTTCAGTGCGGTGGTCCCGATGATGACGGTTGTCAACTACTCGGTGCAGGACATCTTCGACCAGTCCAGCCGCTACTTCGTCGGCGCCGACTGGTACAAGCAAGTGCTGCTCGATCCGCGCCTGCATGACTCATTGCTGCGTCAGTTCATTTACTCCGGCTGTGTGCTGCTGATCGAAATCCCGCTGGGCATCGCCATCGCCCTGACCATGCCGATCAAGGGCCGCTGGTCATCGCTGGTGCTGATCATCCTGGCGATTCCGTTGCTGATTCCGTGGAACGTGGTGGGGACGATCTGGCAGATCTTCGGTCGGGCGGACATTGGTCTGCTCGGATCGAGCCTCAATGCCATGGGCATCAGTTACAACTATGCGGCCAACACCATGGACGCCTGGGTCACGGTGCTGGTGATGGACGTCTGGCACTGGACGTCGTTGGTGGCGCTGTTGTGTTTCTCGGGGCTGCGGGCGATTCCGGACGTGTATTACCAGGCGGCACGGATTGATCGGGCCTCGGCCTGGGCGGTGTTCCGACACATCCAGTTGCCCAAGCTCAAGAGCGTGTTGTTGATCGCGGTGATGCTGCGGTTCATGGACAGTTTCATGATCTACACCGAGCCGTTTGTGCTGACCGGTGGCGGTCCGGGCAATGCCACGACCTTCTTGAGTCAGACCTTGACCCAAATGGCCGTAGGGCAATTCGACCTCGGCCCGGCGGCGGCTTTCTCGCTGGTGTACTTCCTGATCATCCTGTTGGTGTCGTGGCTGTTCTACACCGCCATGACTCACTCTGACGCCAACCGCTGAGGCCCGCCATGAGCAAGAGAAAGCTGATTCCGCTGCTGATCTACATCCTGTTCCTGCTGGTGCCGATCTACTGGCTGCTGAACATGTCCTTCAAGAGCAACAACGAAATCCTCGGCGGTCTGACGTTGTTTCCCCAGGATTTCACCTTCGCCAACTACAAGGTGATCTTCACCGACCCGAGCTGGTACACCGGTTACCTCAACTCGCTGTACTACGTGAGCCTGAACACGGTGATTTCGCTGAGCGTGGCATTGCCGGCCGCGTATGCGTTCTCGCGCTATCGGTTCCTCGGTGACAAGCACTTGTTCTTCTGGCTCCTGACCAATCGCATGGCGCCACCGGCGGTGTTTTTACTGCCGTTCTTCCAGTTGTATTCCTCGATTGGTTTGTTCGACACCCACATCGCGGTGGCACTGGCTCACTGCCTGTTTAACGTGCCGTTGGCGGTGTGGATTCTTGAGGGCTTCATGTCTGGCGTGCCGAAGGAGATCGACGAAACCGCCTACATCGACGGCTACAGTTTTCCCAAGTTCTTCGTGAAGATTTTCGTTCCGCTGATTGGTTCCGGGATCGGCGTGACGGCGTTTTTCTGCTTCATGTTTTCCTGGGTCGAGCTGCTGCTGGCGCGAACGCTGACGTCGGTCAACGCCAAACCGATTGCGGCGGTGATGACGCGCACGGTCTCGGCATCCGGCATCGACTGGGGCGTGCTGGCGGCGGCGGGGGTGTTGACTATCCTGCCAGGCATGCTGGTGATCTGGTTTGTTCGCAACCACGTGGCCAAGGGCTTTGCCCTGGGCCGGGTCTGAGGAGCTGATGATGGAATGGATGAGTTGGACCGGCCCTACGGCGGCGTTCTTCAGCGTCATTGCCCTGATCCTGGTGGGCATGACGACCTGGGAACTGCGTTCGCCGAGCATTCTTCGCCGTGGTTTGTTGCCGATTGCCACCACCCGTGGCGATCGGTTGTTTATCGGTCTTCTCGGCAGCGCCTACCTGCATTTGCTGGTAATCGGCGTCACCGACTGGAGCATCTGGGTTGCGTTCGCGTTGTCCCTGGTGTGGCTGTTGGCTGTGATGCGTTGGGGCTAGTCGAATCGCTCGGCAAAGTTGCTCCGAAACCCTAAAAGGAGGTCTCTATGTTCGACAAAAACAATAAGCTGCGACATAGCGTTTCATTGGCAGCCATGCTGGCACTCAGCGGGCTGAGCGCTGCAGCCTGGGCCGATGCCTATGAAGACGCTGCGAAAAAGTGGATTGGCAGTGAGTTCAAACCGTCCACCCTGACGGCAGAGCAACAGCTCGCCGAACTGAAGTGGTTTATCAAGGCGGCGGAGCCGTTTCGCGGGATGGACATCAAGGTCGTCTCGGAAACCCTGACCACTCACGAATATGAGTCCAAAGTGTTGGCCAAGGCTTTTGCCGAAATCACCGGGATCAAAGTGACCCACGACTTGCTGCAAGAAGGCGATGTGGTGGAGAAGCTGCAGACCGTGATGCAGTCGGACAAAAGCATCTATGACGGCTGGGTCAACGACTCGGATTTGATCGGTACACACTTCCGTTATGGCAAGACCGAAGCAATCACTGACCTGATGGCCAATGAAGGCAAGGCGTATACCTCGCCAACCCTGGATATCAAGGACTTCATCGGCATTTCCTTCACGACAGCGCCCGACGGCAAGATCTACCAATTGCCTGATCAGCAGTTCGCCAACCTCTACTGGTTCCGCGCCGACTGGTTCGAGCGGCCGGAGCTGAAAGCCAAGTTCAAGGAAAAGTACGGTTACGAGTTGGGTGTGCCGGTGAACTGGTCGGCCTATGAGGACATCGCCAAATTCTTCAGCGAAGACGTCAAGGAAATCGACGGCAAGCGCATCTACGGGCACATGGACTACGGCAAGAAAGACCCGTCCCTGGGCTGGCGCTTCACGGATGCCTGGTTCTCCATGGCCGGTGGTGGCGACAAGGGCTTGCCTAACGGTTTGCCAGTGGACGAGTGGGGCATCCGCGTCGAGGACTGCCACCCGGTGGGTTCCAGCGTGACCCGCGGCGGCGATACCAACGGCCCGGCCGCGGTGTTTGCCACCACCAAATACGTCGACTGGCTGAAGAAGTACGCGCCACCGGAAGCGGCAGGCATGACCTTCTCCGAATCCGGTCCGGTACCGTCCCAGGGCAACATCGCCCAGCAGATCTTCTGGTACACCGCGTTCACCGCCGACATGACCAAGCCCGGTCTGCCAGTGGTGAATGCCGATGGCACGCCGAAATGGCGCATGGCGCCATCGCCGCGCGGGCCATACTGGGAACAGGGCATGAAACTGGGGTATCAAGACGTGGGTTCCTGGACTTTCATGAAGTCCACACCTGAGAAGCAAAAACTCGCGGCCTGGCTGTATGCGCAGTTCGTGACTTCGAAAACCGTATCCCTGAAGAAAACCATCGTCGGCCTGACGCCGATCCGCGAGTCGGACATCAACTCGCAAGCCATGACCGACCTGGCACCGAAACTCGGTGGTCTGGTCGAGTTCTATCGCAGCCCGGCCCGCGTGCAATGGACCCCGACCGGGACCAACGTGCCGGACTATCCGCGTCTGGCACAACTGTGGTGGAGCCACATCGCCGAAGCCGCCAGTGGCGATAAAACCCCGCAACAGGCGCTCGATGGTCTGGCCAAGGATCAAGACGCGATCATGACCCGTCTGGAACGCTCGAAAGCGCAAGCCACTTGCGCACCGAAAATGAACCCCGAGCGCGATGCGCAGTACTGGTTCGATCAGCCGGGAGCACCGAAGCCGAAACTGGCGAACGAGAAGCCTAAAGGTGAAACCGTGAGCTACAACGAACTGCTGAAATCGTGGGAGGCGGCGCGTAAGTAAACCGCTGGACTTTGAAATGCGAACGGCACCGTAAGGTGCCGTTTTCTTTGGTGCCTGATCCATTGCAATCGCGAGCAGGCTCACTCCCACAGGTTTTATCTCTGACTCAGCGCTGCGTCTACATAACGGATATGTAATTTGCGCGCCACCGTTACGAAAGGTTCGGATTGTTACCTTGATCCCGTCAGCTACTTAAACGAGGAATCAAACATGAAATTCGTACAAATCAGTGCCTTTGCAGCAGCGTTGGCGATGTCCTCTCTGGTCTTGGCCGAAGGCGGCGGTGATCGGACCTTCGAAAAAATGATGACCGTCAATGACCGCTCCGTAGAGCTGTTCGTCGCCAAGGAACAAGCTCGCGACCCCGTCGTCGTCAATGAAAAGAAAGACGACAACGCCAAAGACTTGTAAGCGCATCGCACTTGAACAAGCCCGACATCGAGTCTCGATGCCGGGCTTTTTTATGAGCCAGGATTGCCATCGGCAGAACGGGAACGTGCTTCGGCGTGGGTTTTATTGTTCGGCGGAGAAGGCCCGCCGGCATGGTCGCCGGGCGGCATCGTTGCAAGCTGCGGATAACGCCAAGGTGATGGGGGAATTACAATTTCGTCATGTGGGTGGAACGCCAAGCCATGCGGGTGCAGATCCGGGGTGGCCACAGAATTAGCGAACGGCACACAACCTGTAGGAGTGAGCCTGCTCGCGATAGCGCAATGTCAGGCAATGACGATGTTGAACATGCCGACGCCATCGCGAGCAGGCTCGCTCCCACATATGGTGAAGAAACTGTGAAGGCCTGAACGCAAAAACGGCACCCGAAGGTGCCGTTTCTGTTTTCTACCGAGTGTCGCTCAAGCGATCAACCCGCCAACCCTGCCTGCTGAACCAGCACCAGCAACGGCTGTGGATACAGACCAAGGAAGAACGCCAGTGCGGCGATCGCCAGCAGCATCACGCCGCCTGCACGTTGTTCCCAGTGCAGTTGCGCATCGTGGCGACGCAGGTTCGGCTCGATCAGGTACAGGGTGACCATGACGCGCAGGTAGTAGAAAACGCCGATGGCGCTGCCCAGTACCAGGGAACCGACCAGCCACCATTGGTGCGACTCGACGCCGGTAGCGATGATGTAGAACTTGCCGATGAAGCCCGCGGTAAGCGGGATGCCGGCCAGGGACAGCATCATCACGGTCAGGACGGCGGTCAGGTACGGACGGCGCCAGAACAGGCCGCGGTATTCGTACAGGGCATCCGCGTCACGTCCGTTGTACGGCGAGGACATCAGGGTGATCACGCCGAACGCGCCGAGGCTGGTGATCACGTAGGTGACCAGGTACACGCCGATGGCTTCCACGGCCAGACCCTTGCTCGCCACCAGGGCGATCAGCAGGTAACCGAAGTGAGCGATGGACGAGTAACCCAGCAGACGCTTGAGGTTGCTCTGGGTCAGTGCCAGCAGGTTACCGAACAGGATCGACGCGATGGCGATGATGGTCAGCACGTCGCTCAGGACACCGCTGCTTGCGGCCGGCGAGATCTGGAACAGCCGCACCATCACCGCAAACACAGCCACTTTCGAAGCGGTGGCCAGGAACGCAGCTACCGGTGCCGGAGCACCTTCGTAAACGTCCGGGGTCCAGAGGTGGAACGGTACCAGCGACAGCTTGAACGCCAGACCGATCAGCATCATGCCCAGACCCAGTTGCGCCAGCGAGCTTGGCAGGCCGGTGGCCGCGAGGGCCTGGCCGATGCCGACGAAGCTCAGGCTGCCGGAGTCGGCGTAGAGCAGGGCCATACCGAACAACAGGAACGCGGAACCGGCGGCCGACAGCACCATGTACTTGATACCGGCTTCCAGCGAACGCTTGTTGAAGAAGGCGTAAGCCACCAAACCGTAGACCGGTACCGAGAGCAGTTCCAGACCGATGAACAACCCGGCCAGGTGCTGCGCGCTGACCAGTACCAGGCCACCGGCGGCGGCCATCAGGATCAGCAGGTAAAGTTCTTCACGGTTGCCCGGGTAACCCGAACCGCCGTCGCCGAGGTAGGCGTGGGCGAGGGTCACACAAGCGAGGGTGGCGACCAGGATCAGCGCCATGTACAAGCAAGCGAAGGTGTCGATTTGCAGCAATGGCGTCACGGCCAGAGGCGCGACTTTCAGGGCTGGCAGGATCGACAGCAACGCCAGGTTCAGACCCGCCACGGAAATCAGGAAGGTCTGCGAGTGGTTGCGGCGCCAGGCGATTGCCAGCATCACCACGATGATCGTGGCGCTGGTGATCAACAACGGCGCAAGCGCAATAAAGTGTTGAGTCGTGAATTCCATAGCGCTCTTACCGGGCCGAAGCGAGTTGAGTGAAGGCGGTGCCGAGCCATTGCTGTACGCCATGCATCGTCGCAGCAGAGGTATCGAGGAACGGTTGCGGGTACACGCCGATGAAAATCAGCAACGCAGCCAGACCGACCACCATGATCAGTTCGCGACCATCCATGCCATGCAGCACCGCGTCCGATTTGGACGGGCCGAAGTAGGCACGGTGGATCATGATCAGCGAGTAGACCGAACCGAACACCAGACCGGACGTCGCGAGGATAGTGATCAGTGGAGCGCTCGGGAACGTGCCGATCAGGATCAGGAACTCACCCACAAAGTTACCGGTCGCCGGCAAGCCCAGGGACGCGGCAGCGAAGAACAGGCTGACGGCCGGCAGGTAAGCGATCTTCGACCACAGGCCGCCCATCTCACGCATGTCACGGGTGTGAGTGCGCTCGTACAGTTGACCACTGAGGATAAAGAGTGCCGCGGCCGACAGACCGTGAGCCAGCATCTGCATCACCGCGCCCTGCAGCGCCAGTTGGCTGCCGGAGTAGATGCCGATCAACACGAAGCCCATGTGGGAAACGGAAGAGTAGGCGATCAGACGCTTGATGTCGGTTTGGGCGAAGGCCAGGAACGCACCGTAGAAGATCCCGACCAGACCCAGGGTCATGGCGATCGGCGCGAACTCGGCCGAGGCATTCGGGAACAGCGGCAGGGCGAAACGCAGCAGACCGTAAGCAGCGGTTTTCAGCAAGATACCGGCCAGGTCGACCGAACCCGCTGTCGGCGCCTGGGCGTGAGCGTCAGGCAACCAGGAGTGGAACGGCACCACTGGCAGCTTCACCGCGAAGGCGATGAAGAAGCCGAGCATCAGGATGTACTCGGTGGTCAGCGACATCTTGGTTTTCAACAGGTCGGCGTAGTTGAAGGTAATCACGCCGGTGTCGTTGAAGTTGACCAGGACCAGACCCAGGATCGCCACCAACATGATCAGGCCGGACGCCTGAGTGAAGATGAAGAACTTGGTCGCCGCGTAGATCCGGGTTTTCTTGCCGTCCGAAGAACTGTGACCCCAGAGCGCGATGAGGAAGTACATCGGCACCAGCATCATTTCCCAGAAGAAGAAGAACATGAACAGGTCGAGGGCGAGGAACACGCCGACGACACCGCCCAGGATCCACATCAGGTTCAAGTGGAAGAAGCCAACGTGACGCTGGATCTCTTTCCACGAGCAGAGTACCGAGAGGATACCCAGCAGACCGGTCAGCAGGATCATCAACAGCGACAGGCCGTCGAGGGCCAGGTGCACGCTGATGCCGAAGCGCTCGATCCAGATGTGCTTGAACTCAAGCGCCCAGGTCGGATCGGCGCCAGGCGCCGGAGCAAATGAATAATTACCGTGGGCCCACAGCCAGAGGCCGAGCGCGAGTTCCAGGGTCATGGTCAACAGCGCAATCCAGCGGGGGAGGGTGGCGCCGAAGCGCTCACCCATCCAGCACAGCAGGCCGCCGATGAAGGGGATCAGGATTAGCCAAGGCAGAATCATGACGGGCTCAATTCCTTTCGCAAGTTCGCAAGGTTCATATTCAGACCGCTACCAGCACGATGGCGCCGATGACCAGCACGGAGCCGGCTGCCATCGATGCCGCGTACCAACGCAGTTGACCGGTTTCGGTACGGCTCAGGGCGGTGTGACCGCCTTTGGCCATACGCGGGATCAGACCGATGGTCTGGTCGAGCGGGTCTCTGCGCAGTGCGTGGCTGATCGCAAGGTATGGCTTGACGAACAGTTTGTCGTAGATCCAGTCGAAGCCCCAGGCAGCGAACCACCAGGCCGAAAGGAAGCGGCCGATGCCGCTGTTGGCGATTGCAGTGACGAAACGACGCTTGCCGAGGAACAGCAACGCGGCCAGCAGGATACCGGACAGGGCGATGGCGCCCGAGGCGATTTCCAGACTGTGCTTGGCTTCGCCGCCGGCATGGCCGACGCTTTCCGGCAGCACGCCGTGCAGCGGTGGAACGATCATCGCGCCAATGGCGGTAGACAATACGATCAGCACCGACAGTGGCAGCCAGTGAGCGATGCCGTGACCGGCGTGCGCTTCGGTCTTCACTTCACCGTGGAACGCGATGAAGATCAGGCGGAAGGTGTACAGCGAAGTCATGAACGCACCGACCAGACCGGCGTACAGCAGACCGTGGTTGCCGCTGGCGAACGCTTCCCAGAGGATTTCGTCCTTGGAGTAGAAGCCCGCGGTCACCAGTGGCAGGGCCGACAGAGCCGCACCGCCGACGATGAAGCTGGCGTAGGCCAGTGGCAATTTCTTCCACAGGCCGCCCATCTTGAAGATGTTCTGCTCGTGGTGGCAGGCAACGATCACCGAGCCGGACGCAAGGAACAGCAGCGCCTTGAAGAAGGCGTGGGTCATCAGGTGGAAGATCGCACCATCCCAGGCACCCACGCCCAGCGCCAGGAACATGTAGCCGATCTGGCTCATGGTCGAGTAGGCGAGGATACGTTTGATGTCGGTCTGAACTAGTGCGGCAAAACCGGCGAGTACCAGGGTCACACCGCCGACAACGCCAACCAGGTGCAGGATATCAGGCGCCAGGACAAACAGGCCGTGAGTACGGGCGATCAGGTAGACACCGGCGGTCACCATGGTTGCGGCGTGGATCAGTGCCGAAACCGGAGTAGGACCGGCCATCGCGTCCGCCAGCCAGGTTTGCAGCGGCAGTTGCGCCGATTTACCGACAGCGCCGCCCAGCAGCATGAGGGTCGCCATGACCATCCAGAAGTCGCCGGCCTGGAATTTCTGTGGCGCCAGCACCAGCAGTTCCTGGATGTTCAGCGTGCCCAGTTGCGCGAACAGGATGAACAGGCCGATGGCCATGAACACGTCGCCGATCCGGGTGACGATGAAGGCTTTGAGTGCCGCGTTACCGTTGTTGCGGTTGCTGTAGTAGAAACCGATCAACAGGTACGAGCACAGGCCCACGCCTTCCCAACCGAAGTACAGGAACAACAGGTTATCGCCCAGTACCAGAAACAGCATGCTGGCGATAAACAGGTTGGTGTAGGCGAAGAAGCGCGAGTAACCGGCTTCACCGCGCATGTACCAGGACGCGAACAAGTGGATCAGGAAGCCGACGCCGACCACCACACCGAGCATGGTCAGGGACAGACCATCCAGGTACAGCGCGAAGTTAGGCGTAAAGCCTTCCACCGCCATCCACTGCCACAACACCATGGTGTAATGACCACCTTCAGGTGGCGCGACGTTGAATTGCCAGATCACATAAGCCGTGACGATGGCCGACAAGCCGATGGAACCGACGCCGATCAGCGCCGACAGGTTTTCCGAGAGGCGCCCGCGTGAGAACGCCAGCAGCAGGAAACCTATGAGAGGGAATACGAAAGTCAGATAGAGAAGATTCATCCGCGCATCTCGCTGGCAGCGTCGATATCGAGAGTGTGGAAGCGGCGATACAGCTGCAACAGAATCGCCAGGCCAATACTGGCCTCGGCGGCTGCCAGGCTGATCACCAGGATGAACATGATCTGTCCATCCGGCTGCGCCCAGCGGCTACCGGCAACGATGAAGGCCAGTGCAGAGGCATTCATCATGACCTCCAGGCTCATCAGCACGAAAAGAATGTTGCGCCGGACCATCAGGCCGACCAGACCGAGGCAGAACAGGATGCCGGCGACCGCCAGACCATGCTCCATAGGGATAGCAGGCATCGTCATTGCTCCTTGGCTTCGTTGCGGCCCAAGTGGAACGCCGTGACGGCTGCGGCGAGCAGCAGCATCGAGGCGAGTTCGACCACCAGCAGATAAGGACCGAACAGGCTGATGCCCACGGCCTTGGCGTCTACGGTGGTGTGGCCGATGGCCTGGCCGCTGTCGTGGCTGAACAGCACGTACAACAGTTCAACCAGCAGCAGGGTGCCGAGCGCGACCGGGCCGAGCCAGATACCGGGCTTGAGCCAGACGCGCTCTTGCTGAACCGAGGCCGGGCCCAGGTTCAGCATCATCACCACGAACACGAACAGCACCATGATGGCGCCAGCGTAGGCGATCACTTCCAGCACACCGGCGAACGGCGCGCCGAGGGCGAAAAACGTCATCGCCACGGCGATCAGCGAAATGATCAGGTAGAGCAGGGCGTGCACAGGGTTGGTGTTAGTGATCACGCGAAGCGTGGACACAACCGCGATACCCGATGCGAAATAGAAAGCGAATTCCATCTTTCTTCCTTAAGGCAGCAAGCTCTTCACGTTGATCGGCTGGGCTTCATTCTGCGCGGAGCCTTTCGGCTTCCCGGCAATCGCCATACCTGCAACACGATAGAAGTTGTAATCAGGGTTTTTGCCGGGGCCGGAGATCAAAAGATCTTCTTTCTCGTACACCAGGTCCTGACGTTTGAACTCGGCCATCTCGAAATCCGGTGTCAGCTGGATTGCGGTGGTCGGGCAGGCTTCCTCGCAGAGGCCGCAGAAAATGCAGCGCGAGAAGTTGATGCGGAAGAAGTCCGGGTACCAGCGACCGTCTTCGGTTTCAGCTTTCTGCAGCGAGATGCAACCGACCGGGCACGCCACGGCGCACAGGTTGCAGGCTACGCAACGCTCTTCGCCATCAGGGTCGCGGGTCAGCACGATACGGCCACGGAAGCGCGGCGGCAGGTACACCGCCTCTTCCGGGTATTGCAGCGTGTCGCGCTTGCGGAAGGCGTGGCCGAAGATCATCACCAGGCTGCGAAGCTGGGTGAAGAAGCCATGCACGATGTCAAATATGTACTTCATGATTCTCTATCCTCACTGAGCCGCGACGGCGGGCGTGTTGAGCAACACGATCGCAGCGGTCACCAGCATGTTGACGAGGGTCAGCGGCAGGCAGAACTTCCAGCTGAAATCCATCACTTGGTCATACCGTGGGCGCGGAATCGAGGCGCGCAGCAGGATGAAGAACATGATGAAAAACGCGGTTTTCAGTGCGAACCAGATGAACGGGATCTGCGGCAGAATGCCGAACGGACCGTGCCAGCCACCGAAGAACAACGTCACCAGCAGCGCCGAAATCAACACGATGCCGATGTACTCACCGACGAAGAACATGCCCCATTTCATGCCGGCGTATTCAATGTGGTAACCGTCGGCCAGTTCCTGCTCTGCTTCCGGCTGGTCGAACGGGTGACGGTGAGTCACGGCGACGCCGGCAATGAAGAAGGTCAGGAAACCGAAGATCTGCGGGATGACAAACCACAGGTTCTGCGCCTGGTATTCAACGATGTCGCGCATGTTGAACGAGCCGACCTGGATCACGATGCCCATCAGCGACAGGCCCATGAACACTTCGTACGACACGGTTTGTGCCGAGGCCCGCAAGCTGCCCAACAGGGCGAACTTGTTGTTACTCGACCAGCCGGCGAACAGCACCGCGTAGACCGACAGACCGGCCATGGCAAAGAAGAACAGGATGCCGATGTTGATGTCCGCCACACCCCAGGTCGGGGTGATCGGGATGATCGCGAAGGCAATCAGCAAGGCGCTCATGGCCACGACCGGCGCCAAGGTGAAGATCACTTTGTCGGCGAACGGTGGGGTCCAGTCTTCCTTGAAGAACATCTTGATCATGTCGGCCGCGATCTGGAACGCGCCGAACGGGCCGACGCGGTTCGGACCGTAACGGTCCTGCCAGAGGGCGAGCAAACGACGCTCGACCCAGCTCAACAGCGCGCCGCACACCACGACGGCGAGCAGAATCACGATGGCCTTGAGGACCGCGATGATCACGTCAATCACTTCAGGCGTGAACCAGGTCATTGAGCTGCCTCCTGCAGACCGTCAACGGATTTGCCAAAGATCGCTGGCGGAATGCCGGCGAAACCGGCCGGCAATGCGACCAGACCGGCACCCAGCTCTTCGTTGATGCGCAGCGGCAGACGCAGGGTCTGGCCAGCCACGCTCAAGCTCAGCAGGGCGCCGTCATTGACACCCAGACGGTCGGCTTCGGATTTGGCCAGCGACACGTAAGCGGCCGGGATGCGTTCCTGAACCGGTGCGGCTTTCGAAGAGTTCTCTTCGCTGCCGAACAGGTGGAAGAACGGCACAACCTGCCAGGTGCCCGGCGCCGGGTTGAACGCGCGAGGAACACTGGCGAACCAGTTCAGCGAGTCACCGGTGCTTTCGATCAGGCGGGTGCCTGGGTCGCCAGCGCGGATGTGACCACCGACTTCGTCCTGGAACTTGTTCCAGGCTTGCGGCGAGTTCCAGCCCGGAGACCAGGCGAATGGCACTTGCTGACGCGGTTCGACCGAGCCCGAGTAACCTTCCATGGAGAACGAGAACGCGGTGTCGTTGTCCTGGGAAGTGCGCGGTTCGTGCACGCTTATGTCGGCGCGCATGGCGGTACGACCGGAGTAACGCAGCGGTTCGCGAGCCAGTTTCAGGCCTTTGATGCGGAACGCGGCGGACGGTGCGGCGCTGACGATACCGGCCAGTTGCGGAGTGCTTGCGGCACAGGCAGCGGTGACGTGGTCCAGTTGGGTCCAGTCGATCGGCTGGTTCAACAGGGTCGCGCGCAGGGCATGCAGCCAGCGCCAGCCTTCGTGAACCATGATGCTCGCATCCAGGTAAGTCGGGTCGAAGACCTGGAAGAAGCGCTGGGCGCGACCTTCCTGGCTGACCAGCGTACCGTCGCCTTCAGCGAAGCTGGCGGCTGGCAGAACCAGGTGCGCACGATCGCTGGTGGCGGTCTTCTGATGGTCCGCCACGATCAGCACTTTCGCGGCATTCAAGGCCGCATCGACCTTGGCTTTGTCGGTACGGGTGTACAGATCGTTTTCCAGCACGACGATCGCGTCAGCCTTGCCGTCGATCACGGCTTGCAGCGCGGCATCGAGCGAGTCGCCACCGAGCATGGCCAGGCCGAGGCTGTTGGCCTCTGGCACGATCAGGCTGATGGAACCGTTCTTCTCGCGCAGCTTCAGGGCTTTGGCGATGTTTGCCGCCGCTTCGATCAGCGCCTTGGAACCCAACGAGGTGCCGGCAATGATCAGTGGACGCTTGGCGGCGAGCAGAGCGTCGGCAATGCGCTTGGCCAGCTCAAGAGCTTCAGCGTCCAGGCCTTCAACGGCAGGCGCGCCGGCGTCGAGGGCGTGAGCCACGGCGAAACCGATGCGGGCCAGGTCGTCTGGTGCAGCGTGTACGCATTCTTCGGCGATGTCGTCGAGCTTGGTTTCAGCCAGGCTGGCGATGAACAGCGGGTTCAGCGCGTTCTGACCGATGTTCTTCACCGCAGCGTCGAGCCACGGCTGAACGCGCATGGCGTCGGCCATGTCTTCGGCTTTGCCTTTGACCGATTGACGCAGGGACAGGGCCATGCGCGCAGCAGTCTGGGTCAGGTCTTCGCCGAGGACGAAGATCGCGTCGTGGTCTTCGATGTCGCGCATGTTCGGGATTGGCAGCGGGCTGTCTTTGAGCACCTGCATGACCAGACGAATGCGTTCCAGCTCAGCGGCTTCGATACCGGAATAGAAGTGCTCGGCGCCGACCAGTTCGCGCAACGCGTAGTTGCTTTCGAGGCTGGCACGCGGCGAACCGATGCCGACGATGTTGCGACCGCGCAGCAGGTCGGCGGCTTTATCCAGCGCTTCGTCGAGGGTCAGCTTGGCGCCGTTGGCCAGCAGTGCCTGACGCGGGCGATCCTTGCGGTTGACGTAGCCATAGCCGAAACGGCCACGGTCGCACAGGAAGTACTGGTTTACCGAACCGTTGAAACGGTTTTCGATACGACGCAGTTCACCGTAACGCTCGCCCGGGGAGATGTTGCAACCGCTGGAGCAGCCATGGCAGATGCTCGGCGAGAACTGCATGTCCCACTTGCGGTTGTAGCGCTCGGAGTGAGTCTTGTCGGTGAACACACCGGTCGGGCAGACCTCGGTGAGGTTGCCGGAGAACTCGCTTTCCAGGGTGCCGTCTTCAACGCGACCGAAGTACACGTTGTCGTGGGCGCCGAATACACCGAGGTCGGTGCCGCCGGCGTAGTCTTTGTAGAAGCGCACGCAGCGGTAGCAAGCGATGCAGCGGTTCATTTCGTGACCGATGAACGGGCCGAGATCCTGATTCTGGTGGGTACGCTTGGTGAAGCGATAACGGCGCTCGTTGTGGCCGGTCATCACCGTCATGTCTTGCAGGTGGCAGTGACCGCCTTCTTCACAGACCGGGCAGTCGTGAGGGTGGTTGGTCATCAGCCATTCAACGACGCTGGCGCGAAACACTTTCGCTTCTTCGTCGTCGATGGAGATCCAGCTGCCGTCGGTAGCTGGCGTCATGCACGACATGACGATCCGACCACGCTTGTCGTTTTCGTCGGTGTACTGCTTGACCGCGCACTGGCGGCAAGCGCCAACGCTGCCAAGGGCTGGGTGCCAGCAGAAATAAGGGATATCGAGGCCTAGCGACAGACATGCCTGTAACAGGTTGTCTGCCCCATCGACTTCGAGCTCTTTGCCGTCTACGTGGATAGTGGCCATGGTTCAAAGTTCTTCGTTGGCCCGGTGTCAGCGGGCGTGGCTAATGGAATCTTGTTATTCGCGTGAATCAACACAGCCGTTCAAGGCGTCATCACACGACAAAGCGAAGGGCACGGACCCTTCGCTTCTTTAAGCGTTTACGCGCCGACTACGATCGGCCTTGCCAGAGGCGGGACGACGGCGCTGGTAGGCGCGATGCCGGCTTCGAACTCATGGCGGAAGTATTTGATTGCGCTGCCCAATGGCTCCACGGCGCCCGGTGCGTGAGCACAGAAGGTCTTGCCTGGGCCGAGGAAACCGACCAGACCCAGCAGGGTCTCGATATCGCCGGCTTGCCCTTCACCGTTCTCGATCGCGCGCAGAAGCTTGACGCTCCACGGCAAACCGTCACGGCACGGGGTGCAGAAGCCGCAGGATTCGCGGGAGAAGAACTCTTCCATGTTGCGCAGCAGAGAAACCATGTTGACGCTGTCGTCCACCGCCATGGCCAGGCCGGTACCCATACGGGTGCCCACTTTGGCGATGCCGCCGGCGTACATTTGTGCGTCCAGGTGTTCCGGCAACAGGAAACCGGTACCGGCGCCGCCAGGCTGCCAGCACTTGAGCTTGTAACCGTCGCGCATGCCGCCGGCGTAGTCTTCGAACAACTCGCGACCGGTAACGCCGAATGGCAGTTCCCACAGGCCCGGGTTCTTGACCTTGCCGGAGAAGCCCATGAGCTTGGTGCCCATGTCTTCACTGCCTTCGCGCGCCAACGATTTGTACCAGTCCACGCCGTCGGCAATGATCGCCGGCACGTTGCACAGGGTTTCAACGTTGTTCACGCAAGTCGGCTTGCCCCACACGCCAACGGCGGCAGGGAAGGGCGGCTTGGAGCGCGGGTTGGCGCGGCGGCCTTCGAGGGAGTTGATCAGTGCGGTTTCTTCACCGCAGATGTAACGCCCGGCGCCGGTGTGGACGAACAGCTCGAAATCGAAGCCGCTGCCCAGAATGTTTTTACCCAGCAGGCCCGCTGCCTTGGCTTCTTCCACGGCACGGTTCAGGTGCTTGGCGGCGGTGGTGTATTCGCCACGCAGGAAGATGTAGCCACGGTAGGTTTTCAGCGCGCGAGCACTGATCAGCATGCCTTCGATCAGCAGATGGGGCAGTTGCTCCATCAGCATGCGGTCTTTCCAGGTGTTCGGTTCCATCTCGTCCGCGTTGCACAGCAGGTAGCGGATGTTGATGGATTCGTCTTTGGGCATCAGGCCCCACTTAACGCCAGTGGGGAAGCCTGCACCGCCGCGACCTTTAAGGCCGGAGTCCTTCACGGTCTGGACGATGTCGTCCTGAGCCATGTCGGCGAAGGCTTTGCGCGCAGCCGCGTAACCGTTCTTGGCCTGGTACTCGTCGAGCCAGACAGCTTCACCGTCGTCACGCAGACGCCAGGTGAGCGGGTGAGTCTCGGCCGACCGCTTGATGCGGTTGGCAGGACCGAAGGAAGTCAGGGTCATACGTAGCCCTCGAGCAATTTGGCAACGCCGGCAGGCTGCACATCACCGAAAGTGTCGTCGTCGATCATCAACGCCGGCGCCTTGTCGCAGTTGCCGAGGCAGCAGACCGGCAGCAGGGTGAAACGACCGTCGGCGGTGGTCTGACCCAGGCCGATGCCCAGCTTGCTCTGGATTTCGCTGACCACGGATTCGTGACCACCGATGTAGCAGACCATGCTGTCGCAAACGCGAATGATGTGACGGCCGACCGGCTGACGGAAGATCTGGCTATAGAACGTCGCCACCCCTTCAACGTCGCTGGCCGGGATGCCGAGGATCTCGCCGATGGCGTAAAGCGCGCCGTCAGGCACCCAGCCACGTTCCTTCTGGACGATCTTCAGGGCTTCGATCGACGCCGCGCGCGGGTCTTCGTAGTGATGCAGCTCGTGCTCGATGGCCGAGCGCTCGGTTTCGCTCAAGGCGAAACGGTCAGTCTGGATAAGCGTGCTGTTCATGCTTAGCGGTCCACGTCGGCCATAACGAAATCGATACTACCCAGGTACGCAATCAAGTCCGCGACCATGCTGCCTTTGATCACCGAAGGGATCTGCTGCAGGTGCGGGAAGCTTGGGGTGCGAATCCGGGTGCGGTAGCTCATGGTGCCGCCATCGCTCGTCAGGTAATAACTGTTGATGCCCTTGGTCGCTTCGATCATCTGGAAGGATTCGTTGGCCGGCATGACCGGGCCCCACGAAACTTGCAGGAAGTGCGTGATCAGGGTCTCGATGTGCTGCAGGGTGCGCTCTTTCGGTGGCGGCGTGGTCAGCGGGTGATCCGCCTTGTACGGGCCTTCCGGCATGTTGCGCATGCACTGCTCGATGATCTTCAGGCTCTGGCGCATTTCTTCGACACGCACGATGCAACGGTCGTAGGCATCGCCATTGGCCGCCAGCGGCACTTCGAATTCGAAGTTCTCGTAACCGGAGTACGGACGCGCTTTACGCAGGTCGAAATCGCAACCGGTCGAACGCAGGCCGGAACCGGTGACGCCCCATTCCAGGGCTTCTTTGGTGTTGTAGGCGGCGACGCCGATGGTCCGGCCACGCAGGATGCTGTTGTCCAGTGCGGCTTTCTGGTACTCGTCCAGACGCTTTGGCATCCAGTCGATGAAGTCTTTCACCAGTTTTTCCCAGCCGCGCGGCAGGTCGTGAGCGACGCCACCGATGCGGTACCAGGCCGGGTGCAGACGGAAGCCGGTAATGGCTTCGATCACCGTGTACGCCTTCTGACGGTCGGTGAACGTGAAGAACACCGGGGTCATGGCGCCGACGTCCTGGATGTAAGTCCCCAGGAACAGCAGGTGGCTGGTGATCCGGAAGAACTCGGCCATCATGATGCGGATGACGTCGACCTTCTCGGGCACCTTGATGCCGGCCAGCTTCTCGACCGAGAGCACGTACGGCAGGTTGTTCATCACGCCGCCGAGGTAGTCGATACGGTCGGTGTACGGAATGAAACTGTGCCAGGACTGACGCTCGGCCATCTTCTCGGCACCACGGTGGTGGTAACCGACGTCCGGAACGCAGTCGACGATCTCTTCACCGTCCAGCTGCAGAATGATGCGGAACGCACCGTGCGCGGAAGGGTGGTTAGGACCGAGGTTGAGGAACATGTAGTCCTCGTTCGCACCGGAACGCTTCATGCCCCAGTCTTCAGGCTTGAAGCGCGCGGCTTCTTCCTCAAGCTGTTGCTTGGCCAGGGTCAGGCTGAACGGGTCGAACTCGGTGGCACGGGCCGGAAAGTCCTTGCGCAGCGGGTGACCTTCCCAGGTCGGCGGCATCATGATGCGGGTCAGGTGCGGGTGACCGGCAAAGTTGATGCCGTACATGTCCCACACTTCACGCTCGTACCAGTTGGCGTTCGGCCAGATGCCGGTCACGGTCGGCACGCTGAGGTCGCTCTCGGACAAGGCGACCTTGATCATTACGTCACTATTACGTTCGATCGACATCAAGTGATAGAACACTGTGAAGTCGGCGCCGCTTGGCAGCCCTTGACGCTTGGTGCGCAGACGCTCGTCCACGCCGTGCAGGTCATAGAGCATGACGTACGGCTTGGGCAGGTTGCGCAGGAAGGTCAGGACTTCGACGAGTTTGGCACGGGCAACCCAAAGCACCGGCATGCCGGTGCGGGTAGGCTGGGCGGTGAACGCCTCAGGGCCAAAACGGTTGTTCAGTTCGACGACCACATCCTGGTCGTCTGCCTTATAAGGCGGGATGTACAGAGCACTGCCTGTAGTCATGGTTATTTATCGCTTTCGGTCAACGTAAAGAATGAAGCCAGGTTCTCGTTCTATAAAAGAAGCAGGTCTGGATCAGACTTCGTCGGGGCTGCGCAGGTTGGTGACTGCGATTCGCTGTTCGCGGCGCTGTTCCTTTTGCGAAGGCATCTCGGCGCGGTACACGCCTTGATCGCCGACGACCCAGGAAAGCGGACGACGCTCCTGTCCAATCGACTCCTGCAACAGCATCAAGCCTTGCAGAAAAGCTTCAGGGCGGGGCGGGCAGCCAGGCACGTAGACGTCCACGGGTAGGAACTTGTCCACCCCTTGAACGACGGAGTAGATGTCGTACATGCCACCGGAGTTGGCGCACGAACCCATGGAGATAACCCATTTAGGCTCGAGCATTTGCTCGTAGAGACGCTGAATGATCGGCGCCATCTTGATGAAGCAGGTACCGGCGATAACCATGAAATCCGCCTGACGCGGCGATGCCCGGATAACCTCGGCGCCAAAGCGCGCGATGTCGTGGGGCGCCGTGAAGGCGGTGGTCATTTCCACGTAGCAGCACGAAAGACCGAAGTTGTACGGCCACAGGGAGTTCTTGCGCCCCCAGTTGATCGTGCCGTTAAGCACGTCTTCGAGCTTGCCCATGAAGATGTTTTTGTGGACTTGATCTTCTAACGGATCGGAAACGGTTTCCCGTTCGCCAATCGGATACTGCTCGTTAGGAGCATCGGGGTCGATCCTGGTGAGATTGTATTGCATTGCCAAAGCCTCATTGTTTCAGCTTCGCTTGCCGCTTAAGACGAGCTGCCGGAGCCCAGTCAAGGGCGCCCACTCGAAATAGGTAGACAAGACCTGCCAACAGAATTGCTATGAAAACGAGAGCTTCGACGAATCCGGTCCAGCCGCTTTCGCGGACGGACACAGACCAGGCAAAGAGAAAAAGGGCTTCGATATCGAAGATCACGAAGAGCATCGCAACCAGATAGAATTTTGCTGAGAGCCGCAAACGGGCGCCACCTGTAGGCAGCATGCCGGATTCGAACGGTTCGTTTTTGCTGCGGCCCCAGGCTTTTGACCCGAGGAGGCTGGAGACGCCGAGCATGAAGGCACAAAGGCCGACGACGCCCAGAAGGAAAATGGCAAAGCCCCAGTTGTGGGCCATGAGTCCTGTCGCTTCGGGCATGCTGGTAATCCTTAACAGAGAGCAAAGGTCTCTGAGCTTGAAAAGAAACAAAGCAGTGACGATATGTCGCAGCAATCAATCCCGCTGATTTTATGGCACAACACCGTGCAAGTAAAATTCCTATAGCGAAATTATTTACAGGAATAAGGACATAGCGCACCTCCAAAGCCCTGTAGCCCATGCCGTTCGGGCATTAGCCGGCATTTCATCAATATTGTTTTGTAGGAAATGTAACGAACATAGCGCTCGCTAAATGATAATCAATGTTGTTTGTGGCGGTTTTTAAACTGTTTAACCCGGTGAGCGTCGGAAAGTTGCCTTATATGCACGTTACTGCAAGTAGTGGGCGGGGTCGTTTTACCTTCTTTTCCTGGTCGAGAAAATGCTCTGGATCAAGGTTTTTCGCCCAGTTTTGCGGCTTGTCGCATTCCCTGTGGGAGTCGGGGTAGGTAGCGTTCATGGAAAACGCCAATAGGCACGCAATGCGTAAGACTGCCGCGACTTTCCGGGTTCTCTAAATGCAGCTGTGACCCCCGTCGATTACCAGATCGGCACCGGTCATCCAGGATGACTCATCAGATGCGAGCAGGATGGCAGCGCCTGCCATATCTGCAGGCATGCCAGCGCGCTGCATGGGAATCTCCTTTTTTCTGTTCTGCCATACCTCTGGGGAATCCCGCCACTGATTGGCGTTACCACTGGTCGCGGTCAGCCCAGGTGAAATCGTGTTGACTCTGATGCCATAGGGTGCCAGTTCTACCGCGCAGCTTCGTGTAAGCATGGACAGCGCCGCTTTGCTCGCCTGATAAGCTGACATTCGGCTGACCGCCTTGAAGGCACTGACCGATGAGATGTTAATGATGCTGCCGCCCTGTTTGCGAGCGATGCAGTCTCTTGCAAAGCGTTGAGTCATGAAGAATGGAAAGCGGAGGTTGACCGCAAGGGTTTGTTCGTATTCGTCTTCGCTCAGCTCCAGAAATGGAGTACGGGTTATGAGTGCCGGGTTATTGACGAGTATATCCACGGGGCCAATGGCTGCTTGCGCTTCTTCGAAAAGTGCATCAGTGCTAGTGCTTGCAGCATCCATAAGGGTGAAACCGGCCCGCTGGCCAAAGTGTTCAGCTAATGCAATGACTGCACGAGCCCCAGCTACATCAGTGCGGGCGGTAATGAAAACATCGGCGCCCTGGACAATGAAAGTTTCGGCTATAGCTCTTCCAATACCTGCCGATGCGCCTGTTATAAGCGCTCGTTTTCCTTTGAGTCTTCCATTCATGATGAGTTAATACTCCGTGGCGAGAGTTTGCTGGTCGCGTGCGCAAAGTATGAATGTGACGTAATACTTGAATATAGAAGGTGCGTCACTTTTTGCTGGCGTGAAGTAATTTTTCAGAAAGTTCCTACGGATCATTCATCTACCAATGTGCGAACTTTCCTAAGCGTTGGTGAACATTGATTTTATGAGATTGATAGTAGGCTGCCGTTAGGTAAATTCGGTGGCTGGATAGGTGGCATTGAAATCAGTATGGGTCTAACTCTTATGTCTATAGAGAGAGGTCGTGTATGACTGAGCAAAAAAACAAGTATATAAATACGGCCAGGTCCGTAGAGATTGGTAATCCATCCTGGGCGCTTGCGCAAAATTCGGGGCTGACCGATTTGAGTATCAAGCACGCTCCGCAGGGGCGTATGCAGGACCAGAATGGTCATTTGTTCATGAATATGTGCTCTTGTTCATATTTGGGTCTCGAGGTCGATCAACGTCTGGCGCGACGTGCCGCAGATTATGTGTTGAGTTGCGGTACCGTGAATTTGCCTACCTCACGTATCAGAATAAGGTTGAAAGAACTCGATGAACTTGAAGACGCCTTATCGGCACATTTTAAGTGTCTAGCATTCACAGCGACTTCCTGCAGTGCGGGCATCGTCGCGTCTCTGCCCCTACTGGCGGCCGGTATGTTTACAGATGGCCAACGTCCCGTTTTGATTTTTGATAAGCATGCGCACTTTGCACTGAATCAGGTCAAGGCCATCTGTGGTGATGAAACGCAGGTTGTCACTTGCAATCATAATGATGTCGACTTTATTGAAGATATGTGCAAGCGCCATCCTTTGGTCGCGTATGTTGCTGACGGTGCTTACAGCATGGGAGGGAGTGCGCCTATTGAGCGGTTGTTGGCGTTGCAGGATAAGTATGGGATGTTTCTCTACTTTGATGACTCTCATTCATTAAGTGCCTATGGCGAGCGGGGTGAGGGCTATATTCGTACTTTCATGCCTGAGCTTAATCCACGAACCCTGTTGGTTTATTTATTGGCCAAGGCTTTTGGCGCCAATGGTGGCGGTATATTTATGTCGGAAAAGGCCAATTATCAGGAGGTTTTTCGCCGTTTTGGCGGACCGATGTCCTACTCGCAATATGTAAACCCCGCCACTGTAGGCGCGGCCATGGCTTCCCTGGATATTCACAAGACCAGTGAACTGGCCGTTTTGCAGGAAAAGCTCAGTTCCAATATTCGTCTGTTCGACAGCATGTTTGTGACGGAACACGCGGGATCGGGTTTGCCGATTCGGGTTATTCCATTGGACAGTCCGGATATGGCGATCGGCGTTTCCGAGGGGGTATTCAAGCGTGGGTATTACACCTCAATGAGGGCAGCAGGAGTGATGTGACGGAAGCAGTTCAGTAGTGAAGCCATTGCTGATAATGACCGGCTTGGGCACCGGGATGCGCAATATCGTGCTGCTCCGATTGCTGTTCGTCATGGCGAATGCCTTGGGTCCCTTTGCCGCTTTGTTTTTCCAGCGTCATTACCGGCTCGATAGTTCCGGGGTGGCGTTGGTGATTACACTGATGTCGGCGTTTTTCCTGGTGGGTAACTTGTTGGGAGGAGTGTTGGTCGGACGCTATACGTTCAGGACTCTGCTGGTCTGCTCTTCTTTTTGTTCATTTGTATGCTTGCTGTGCGGGATTTTGTTCAGCGCGCCGGTCGCATCCATTGCCATGGTTTTGCTGTTCATGTTCTGCGCGGGGCTGGTCACACCTGTGTTCAGTATCTTGACGTCCTTGACGGCTAACGATAGTAACCGCGTCGCCTCTTTTGGCTATTTGCATCTGGCCAGCAATCTGGGAGGGGCTCTGTTGTTTGTCATTGGCGGATATTTACTGGCTCTCGATAGCGTCTATCTAATGCTTTTTGCGCTGGTCACCAGTGTGTTGTGCCTGTTTTCAAGTGCCTGTCTGTCACTGCCGGAAAGCCACGGCAGCACGCCTGCAACAAGGGAAACTTCAATTGGCATAATGGCTGGTATACCGCATATCGTAATTGTCGCGGGTGTCATGTTCTTTGCGTTGGCGGTGCTGGATGCGCAGCGTGAGTACCATCTGCCTTTGTGGCTTGATGTGGTAACGGCGGGGAAGGCTGCCAGCCTGTTCGGTGCGGTAGGAATCGTCAATGCGCTGCTGGTGATCCTGTTGACGCAGTCACTGATTGCGTTGACGTCGCGTTTCGAGCCGCTCACCAATTTGGCTTTTGCCGCTATTTTCTACAGTGTCGGTTTTGGCGCCTATGCCTTATTCGAACATACGGTACTGATTCTGTTGTTTGTTTTCTTCTGGACGCTGGGTGAGATTCTCAGCGTTACCTACGTCACCGCGCTTATCTCGCAAAAAACGCCATTGCAAACGCAACCTACGCTCTTTTCTCTTGTTCCGGTCGTGCTGGCGGGGGCGAGGATGGTGTCCGTGGGGCTGGGAGCCTTGCTGATCGCTGGTGTTGGTTTCCAGTTGAGCTGGAGCCTCTATGGGGGGCTGGGCATCGTATTTGGAGGCATCTGTTTTTGGGTCGGCCACAGGACAATTGCATTGCCCCGCGTCACATCGCGGGACAGGAACTAACAAAGGAATTGTGGGTTGATCGAGTCTTGTCGCTCAGCTCCAGCACAGTTAAGGAGCTTCTATGCGAGCACAGTATGACGCGGCCTCTGTTGAAAGTACGGTTCAGGCCCAATGGCTTGAAAATGATGTATTCAGGGCGGTTGAAGATGCTTGCCGGCCTAAATTCTATGCCTGCTCGATGCTTCCCTATCCATCGGGAAAGTTGCACATGGGGCATGTACGCAACTATACGATCAACGACATGCTGGCTCGCCATATGCGCATGAAAGGATTCAATGTCCTGATGCCTATGGGGTGGGATGCCTTTGGCTTGCCCGCGGAGAACGCAGCTATGAAGTCGGGTGTTTCGCCAGCGCAGTGGACACTATTGAATATCGCGGACATGAAGTCGCAAATGCTGCCTTTGGGGTTTGCCTTCGACTGGTCCCGGGAGATTGCCACTTGCGACCCTGAATACTACAAGTGGAGTCAGTGGTTTTTCCTCAAATTGCTGGAAAAGGGTGTGGCCTACAAGAAGACCCAGATAGTCAATTGGGACCCTGTCGATCAAACGGTGCTGGCCAATGAACAGGTAATCGACGGTCGAGGTTGGCGTTCGGGGGCTCTCGTCGAGAGGCGGCAGATTCCAGGTTACTACCTGCGTATAACCCAGTATGCCGAGGAATTGCTCTCGGCAATCGACGCTCTGGATGGTTGGCCGGACAGGGTCCGCACCATGCAGCGTAACTGGATAGGGAAGGTCGCAGGGGTACGTTTGGCTTTTGCCCACCGAATCCAGGACGCTGCCGGACAAGTGATCGACGAAGGCAAGCTCTGGGTATTTACCACCCGTATCGATACGCTCATGGGGGTAACCTTCTGTGCCGTATCCCCTGAACATGCACTGGCCAAACATGCCCTGGAGCTCAACCCTGGGCTGGAGCCGCAGGTGCACACCTGTCGACAAACGGCGAATTCCGGCCCATCCAGCAGCCAGAGCAAGTTTGGCGTCCCCTGTGGCTTGCATGTGGAGCATCCGTTAACCGGTGAGCCTGTTGAGCTGTGGATAACCAATTATGTGCTTGGCGAGTATGGTGACGGAGCCCTGATGGGGGTGCCTGCGCACGATGAGCGCGACTTCGAATTTGCCAATCAATATGGCTTGGCCGTCCGCCAAGTCATTGCCCGGAGCGATCACGTATTCGACCCGACGTTCTGGTCCGACAATTACACTTGTCGAGAGGGGCATCTCATCAACTCTGGTGTCTACGATGGCCTCACTGTTACAGAGGCGGCCCAGGCGATAACCGCTGCGCTGATTGATCGCCGAATGGGTGAGAAGACTACGACTTGGCGCCTGCGCGACTGGGGGATCTCACGGCAGCGTTACTGGGGGACGCCGATTCCTGTCATCCAGTGTGAGCAATGTGGTGACGTGCCGGTGCCTTATTCGGACTTGCCGGTCGTATTGCCTACTGATTGCGTGCCGGATGGCAGCGGCAACCCGTTGCTGGCGCATAAGTCGTTTCGCGATGTGGATTGCCCACGCTGCGGAGCGGCAGCGCAGAGGGAAACAGACACCATGGATACCTTCGTCGATTCGAGCTGGTATTTCATGCGTTATTGCGATCCTGATAGCGATACCTCGATGGTGGGGCCCGGCAGTCGTTACTGGTTGCCAATCGATCAATACATCGGTGGTATCGAGCATGCGGTGTTGCATTTGCTCTATGCGAGGTTCTGGACACGAGCAATGCGTGACGAAGGGCTGGTGGATTTCAGCGAGCCGTTCAAGAACCTGTTTACCCAAGGCATGCTATTGCGTGAAAGCTATTACCGAAAAGCCGATGACGGTAGCCTGCAGTGGTTTTACCCCGCGCAGGTGGTGGTCGAGTATGACGAAAAAAGCCGTCCTCTGAGGGCTACGGCGCTTGAGGACGGTTTACCCGTCATCATCGGTGGCGTGGAAAAAATGTCCAAGTCGAAGAATAACGTCGTCGAGCCGAAAGACATCATTAACAAGTTCGGCGCTGACACCGCCCGACTTTTCACAATCTTTGCAGGTCCTCCTGATCAGAGCACGATCTGGAGCGATAGCGGCGTTGAAGGTACCTATCGCTTTCTGCGCCGGCTCTGGAGCTTCTTCCACGACGATCAGGCTCGGCGCTGTGCAGATGATCGGGTTGGAGACATTGCTGAATCGAAACGCGTGCGCTTTGAGATGCATCGTTTGCTGCAGCAGATCAACAACGATTACGAACGACTGCAATACAACACTGTCGTTTCGGGTGCGATGAAGATGCTCAAGGTGCTTGAGGGTGGCAGGGCTGCCGGCCCACAAGTGGCCCGCGAAGGCATGGCGATCCTGTTGCAGGTTCTGCACCCTGTGACGCCGCACATCACTCAGGTCCTTTGGACGGGGGGTGGGTTCGAAGGCGATATTTACGACAGTTCGTGGCCCATGCCGGACAGCGAAGCCTTGAAACAGGACGAAGTAAAAATGATGGTGCAGATAAATGGCAAATTGCGCGGGCACATTATGATCGAGGCTGATGCCGAGCATGACGCCATTCGGTGCAGGGCGTCATCCGACGCAGGGCTGCGCAACCACTTGAAAGGGGCGGGCAGGATGATTGTGGTGCCCAACCGCCTGGTGAACTTCATCGTCTGAACTTTCGAGCTGGCGCACCGGAAACAAAGCGCGGTTACCGAGGAGGTACCACCCTGGGTCACCGTAGATGCTGAATGTTGGACCGCTTTCGCGAGCAAGCCCGCTCCCACAAGGTTTTGCGTTGTTGGTTAAATCACGCGCAAAAAAACGCCCCGAACCAGTCGGGGCGTCAGATGTGCGGCGTTGCAGTTAGCTTTCTATTCGGTCCGCAACGGCCGTTTGCTCAGGCGAATCGGATCAGTGGAACTGTTCTTCTTCAGTCGAACCGGTCAGCGCGGTTACCGAAGACGTGCCACCTTGAATCACAGTGGTCATGTCGTCGAAGTAGCCGGTGCCCACTTCCTGCTGGTGAGCCACGAAGGTGTAACCCTTGGCAGCGTCAGCGAACTCTTGCTCTTGCAGCTTCACGTAGGCAGTCATGTCGTTACGGGCGTAGTCGTGCGCCAGGTTGAACATGCTGTGCCACATGTTGTGAATGCCGGCCAGGGTGATGAACTGGTGCTTGTAACCCATGGCAGACAATTCGCGCTGGAACTTGGCGATGGTCGCGTCGTCCAGGTTTTTCTTCCAGTTGAAGGAAGGCGAGCAGTTGTACGACAGCAGTTGGTCCGGGTATTCCTTTTTGATCGCTTCAGCGAAGCGACGAGCCTCGTCCAGATCCGGCTTGGCGGTTTCGCACCAGATCAGGTCGGCGTACGGAGCGTAAGCCAGGCCGCGAGCGATGGCCTGGTCGAGACCGGCGCGCACTTTGTAGAAGCCTTCCTGAGTACGTTCGCCAGTCACGAACGGCTGGTCGTACGGGTCGCAATCGGAAGTCAGCAGGTCAGCCGCGTTAGCGTCGGTACGGGCCAGAATGATGGTCGGAGTACCGGCAACGTCAGCCGCCAGACGGGCAGCGGTCAGCTTCTGTACAGCTTCCTGGGTAGGAACCAGTACCTTGCCGCCCATGTGGCCGCATTTTTTCACGGAAGCCAGTTGGTCTTCGAAGTGAACGCCGGCAGCGCCTGCTTCGATCATGCTTTTCATCAGCTCGTAAGCGTTCAGTACGCCGCCGAAACCGGCTTCAGCGTCCGCCACGATTGGAGCGAAGTAGTCGATGTAGCCTTCGTCGCCCGGGCCTTTACCGGCTTTCCACTGGATCTGGTCAGCACGACGGAACGAGTTGTTGATGCGCTTGACCACGGTTGGAACCGAATCCACCGGGTACAGCGACTGATCCGGGTACATCGATTCGGCGGAGTTGTTGTCCGCAGCGACTTGCCAGCCCGACAGGTAGATCGCCTGGATACCGGCTTTAACTTGTTGTACAGCCTGGCCGCCGGTCAGGGCGCCCATGCAGTTGACGAAATCTTTCTCAGGACGGAAGGACGGTTTGGCGCCCTGGGTTACCAGGTTCCAAAGCTTCTCGGCGCCCAATTTTGCAAAGGTGTGCTCAGGTTGAACCGAGCCACGCAGGCGGACGACGTCAGCAGCGGAGTAAGCGCGTGTCACGCCTTTCCAGCGTGGGTTTTCAGCCCAATCTTTTTCGAGGGCTGCAATTTGCTGTTCGCGTGTCAGTGCCATGGAGATAAACCTCGTCGCATAGGTCTGGGTGGAAAATTCCTGCTCCTGCCAAGTACGCAATTAGAGGGGCGTAAAAGGCTGCTCGCTGACCAGAAGCTTAGGTGGTCAAGTCGGATTCGGCGGGGGTGGCGACGGGATGAACGATGGGCTCGAGGGGAAGTGAGCAGGTAAGGGCGAACTGTCGAGCGCATTCGGGCGTCGTGGGCCTTGGTACGAACTTCAGTGTGGAGCCGGGTTACCTAATTACGCTTCCGTCCCTCGGGACAACTTCGTTCCAGTCGGCAACCTCGTCAAACACACCTTGTGGGCGGTACAGACACGAAGCGGCTCGCGGGATAGGTGCGAACGGCGCTTCGAAGGCCCTTGCCAGGGCCCCTGATTAGCGGGAGCGAGGCCATCATGCCTTTGCTTTTTTGTATCGTCAAACGTTTTGTAGTGCTTTTTTTATGGCACTACATCTTTGGTCTAATACGACTAATCAGTCAGTTTTCGGTGGTTTAGTCCAAAGTATCGACTTTCACCCGCAGGGTCATGTCATCTCGGCCCTGAGTCGAGTAGCTGCGGGTCTGGCCCTGTTTGTCGGCCTGAGTCTGGCGGTTCACGCCGGCCAGGGTGATCCATTCACCCAGTCGTCCCGTGACAGTTGTGTCGGTACTTTGCACATTCACTACATCGGGACGTTCCTGGCTCATCCGGTCACGATTGGTGCTGATTGCGAGGTGAACGATGTCGCCGGTAACGCTGGCGGTGACGTAGAAACCCTGGGTGACGTTGCGGTATTCGGTCTGGCTTCGCAGATCGCCGTAGGAATCGGTCTGTGTGCTGGTGAGCGGAACGCTCTGGCCGACCTGGATCAGTGCCGGCGCCCCTTCGCTGGCCTGGATCTGCTGAATCCCGCCGTCACGGCTGTCGGTACTGCGATTGATGATGCGAGTCTGGCTCGGTTTGGCGCCATTTACCGAGTAACCCTGATCGCCCTGGAAGTTGTTTTCGTTGGTGTCGACAGTGATCAGCAGGCGCTTGGGTTGGGTATCGAGTTGTGCAATAAGGGCTTTAAGTTCGTCGATCTTGCGTTGATCGGCATTGACGATCAGTTGGTTGCCATAGGCGCTGACTTGGCCTTCCTTGCCGATGAAATCCTGGGCCATCGGCAGCATGTCGGCACTGGTGTGGTAGTTCAAAGGCACGATCTCGGTGGCGGCCATGACCGAAAAACTGCAGGTCAGCAGCAGCGTGGTGAGCAGGGTGCGTAGGGACATATCCGTTATCTCCGACATCTTGAAGTGTTGATATTGCCAGTTTGTCGGCCCGGCGTGGGGCAAGTTGAATCGTAGACAGCAAAACGCCCCGGCATCCGAGAATGACGGGGCGTTTTGTGGTGTTCTCTGTGGCGAGGGGATTTATCCCCGTTGGGTCGCGAAGCGGCCCCAAAATAACCACGGTGTATCAGGTTTTCCGCATGCAATGGTTTGACGGCTGCTTCGCAGCCGAACGGGGATAAATCCCCTCACCACAGGGTCTCAAACGGAGTGACGCACCATGTCCACATGCGGAATGCCTGCTTCCAGGAATTCCTCACTGACCAGGCTGAAGCCCAGGCGCTCATAGAACGCCGTGGCTTGTACCTGCGCGCTCAGCATCTGCTGCTTCAGCCCGCGCTTCTCGGCTTCACCGATTACCGCTTGCATCAGCGCATCGCCGACTTTCAAGCCGCGCCAGTCTTTCAGCACCGACACCCGGCCGACGTGGCCGTCGGGCAGTAAACGAGCGGTGCCAATCGGAAAGTCGCCTTCGAAGGCCAGGAAATGCACCGCCGTTGCGTCATCAGCGTCCCATTCCAGCTCAGGCGGAACGGATTGCTCGGCGATGAACACCGTCTCACGAATGCGCCGGATCTCGGCGATGTCCTTCTGCCAGTCTGCGACACGAACGTGGATTTTATTCATCAGCAAACCCCAAGCTGCCTTGCTTGACCAGCTCGCACAGCAGACCGCGGCCGTCTTCGTCGCTAAGCCAGTCGCCGAGGTTATCGGTGTGCAGGGCGTCGGCAGCGCAGATCAACTTCAGCAGCTCGCGCAGTTTGCCCGGCAGGTAACGGCTCTGACCGCTGGCGAACAGCAGCAGGTCGTCATCGACTTCGGACCAGGCCATGCGCGCGCTCGGGTTGCGGATCAGCACAGCGCCTTGTTCCAGGCTGGCGAGAAAGTCTTCTTCTTCGACTTCTTCCGGGCCGACGATCAGTTCCGGGTAGCGCGGCTCGGTCATGTACTGGCCGAACCAGGTCAGCAGCAGGCGCTCGTCGCTCATGTGCTCGGCCAGCAAAGCTTTCAGGCGATCAAGGGCGTCGTGCTGAATCTGGTGTGGATCGACCGCCGGCAGGGCGTCGGCATCGGTGTAGCGCTCTTCATCGGTCAGGAACTGGCTGAGGAAGTCGGTGAAGTGAGTCAGCACTTCAGAGGCGCTCGGGGCGCGGAAGCCGACCGAGTAGGTCATGCAGTCATCCACCGCGACGCCGCAATGGGCCAGACGCGGCGGCAGGTAGAGCATGTCGCCCGGCTCCAGAACCCACTCATCGGTGGCTTCGAAGTCGGCGAGGATGCGCAGGTCCGCGTGTGGCAGCAGCTTGCACTCGGAGTCGCACATCTGGCCGATCTTCCAGTTGCGCTTGCCGTGACCTTGCAGCAGGAACACATCGTAGTTATCGAAATGCGGACCGACGCTGCCACCCGGGGCGGCGAAGCTGATCATCACGTCGTCGACGCGCCAGCTCGGCAGGAAGCGAAAGTTTTCCAGCAACTCGCTGACTTCTGGCACGAATTGGTCGACCGCTTGAACCAGCAGGGTCCACTCGGTTTCCGGCAACTTGCTGAATTCGTCTTCGGCGAACGGGCCGCGACGCATTTCCCAAGGACGCTCACCGTGTTCGATTACCAGGCGCGATTCAACTTCTTCTTCCAGCGCCAGGCCGGCCAGTTCGTCCGGGTCGATCGGGCTTTCGAAATCAGGGATCGCCTGGCGGATCAGCAGCGGTTTTTTCTGCCAGTAGTCACGCAGGAATTCGCGCGCCGTGATGCCACCCAGAAGTTGAAGAGGAATATCAGGATTCATGTGTAACCTATTGAAAAAAAGCACTTTTCAGACGGGAATAAAAACGCCCGGCGCTGCCGGGCGTCTCAAAAGGGTAAAGCGGTCGATCAGATGCGTTTGGCTTGCTCTACAGCGTTACCGATGTAGTTCGCCGGGGTGAGCAATTTCAGCTCGGCCTTGGCGGCGGCTGGCATGTCCAGACCGTCGATGAAAGTTTGCAGTGCTTCAGGGCTGATGCCCTTGCCACGGGTCAACTCTTTCAGTTTTTCGTACGGGTTTTCGATGTTGTAGCGACGCATCACGGTCTGGATTGGCTCGGCCAATACTTCCCAGCACGCGTCCAGATCGGCAGCAATCTTCTGAGCGTTGAGCTCGAGTTTGCTGATGCCTTTGAGGCTGGCTTCGTACGCGATCACGCTGTGGGCGAAGCCGACACCGAGGTTGCGCAATACGGTGGAGTCGGTCAGGTCGCGCTGCCAGCGGGAGATCGGCAGCTTGCTCGCCAGGTGCTGGAACAGTGCGTTGGCGATGCCCAGGTTGCCTTCGGAGTTTTCGAAGTCGATCGGGTTGACCTTGTGCGGCATGGTCGACGAACCGATTTCGCCAGCGATGGTGCGCTGTTTGAAGTAACCCAGGGAAATGTAGCCCCAGATGTCGCGGTCGAAGTCGATCAGGATGGTGTTGAAGCGCGCGATTGCGTCGAACAGCTCGGCAATGTAGTCGTGCGGTTCGATCTGCGTGGTGTACGGGTTGAAGCCCAGGCCCAGCTCGTCTTCGATGAAGGCGCGGGCGTTCTCTTCCCAATCGATCTCAGGGTAGGCCGACAGGTGAGCGTTGTAGTTGCCGACAGCGCCGTTGATCTTGCCCAGCAGCGGAACCGCCGCGACCTGAGCGATTTGACGCTCCAGACGGTAAACCACGTTCGCCAGCTCTTTGCCCAGGGTGGTCGGCGAAGCCGGTTGACCGTGGGTGCGCGACAGCATTGGCACGTCGGCGAAACGGATGGCCAGTTCGCGGATGGCTTCGGCGGTCTGGCGCATCAGCGGCAGCATCACGTCATCACGGCCTTCGCGCAGCATCAGGGCGTGGGACAGGTTGTTGATGTCCTCGCTGGTGCAGGCAAAGTGGATGAATTCGCTGACCTTGGCCAGTTCCGGCAGCTTGGCCGCTTGCTCTTTGAGCAGGTACTCAATGGCTTTTACGTCGTGGTTGGTGGTGCGCTCGATCTCTTTGACACGCTCGGCGTGCTCCAGAGCGAAGTTTTCCGCCAGGGTGTTCAGCACAGCGTTGGCTTCGGCGGAGAACGCCGGCACTTCGCTGATGCCCGGGTGAGCGGCCAGGCGCTGGAGCCAGCGCACTTCAACCAGAACGCGAGCACGGATCAGGCCGTATTCGCTGAAAATTGGGCGCAGGGCCTGGGTTTTGCCGGCGTAGCGGCCGTCAACAGGGGAAACCGCAGTGAGCGAAGAAAGCTGCATGGGGTGTTCTCGGACAGTCGGGCAACGAAATGGGGCGCGTATCATACATGAAAAAATCCGCCGGTCCGTTGCCAACTGACCAGCGTCTTACGCGTTACAAATTACCAAGGGTCTTGCGGGCGCGGTTCAGCTGCTGCGCATCAGCGGGTAAAGCTCTTTGAGCAACTTGCGACGGCTGATCACCAGCTGCCAGCGATGACCGCCCAACTGCCGCCACAGGCGCGCCGATCGAATCCCGGCCAGCAACAGGGCGCGGATTTTCGAAGCGTTGCTCGGTTGCTGCAGGTTGCGCATGTCGCCGTGGACCTGAATGCGTTGGCGCAAGGTGCTCAGGGTGTCCTGATACAGGGCGCCGCACGCTGCAATGACGTTTTCGTGCGCCGGGCCGAAGTGCTCGACCTGGGATTGAATCTGCGGCAAACGCTTGCCGATCACGTCGAGCATGTCGTTGCGCTTGGCCAGTTGACGCTCCAGGCCGAGCATTGCCAGCGCATAACGCAGCGGCTCGCGCTGAAGGGTGCTTGGGTCGCGTTCCAGGGCGCCGATCAATGCGCGGTAACCTTCACGCAGATTGATGTCGTCGCCGCCGTACACTTCCAGGGTGTCCTTGGGGTCGCGAATCAGCAGGCTACCGAGCATGCACGTCAGGCCGGCTTCGGCGGTCTGGCCGGTCTTGGCGATCTTGTCGACCAGCACGGCGGCGAGGAACACGCCGCCCAGTGCCGTCAGTTGCTCCTGAGTCGGGCTCATTGCTGCTCGCCTTGAGGAGTGCCTTTGCTGGTCCACGGCTCCGCGACTTCGATCACGCCGCCGCCGAGGCAGATTTCACCGTCGTAGAACACCACGGACTGGCCTGGGGTGACCGCGCGTTGCGGGTCATCGAAGGTCGCGCGGTAGCCGTTGGCGGTTTTTTCCAGCGTGCAGGGCTGGTCGCTTTGGCGATAGCGGACTTTAGCTGTCAGCCGGCGCGGTTCGCTCAAGTCGATCGGGTTGACCCAATAGATGTCTGAAGCGAGCAGGGCGCGGGAGAACAGATACGGATGGTCATTGCCCTGGCCAACGATCAGCTCGTTGTGTTCCAGGTCCTTGATCAGCACGTACCACGGCTCGTCACTGGCGTCTTTCAAGCCACCAATGCCCAGGCCCTGACGCTGGCCGATGGTGTGATACATCAAGCCGTGATGACGGCCGATAACTTCACCTTCGGTGGTCTTGATCTCGCCTGGTTGGGCCGGCAGGTATTGCTTGAGGAAGTCGCTGAAGCGGCGCTCACCGATAAAGCAGATTCCGGTGGAGTCCTTTTTCTTCGCGGTGGCGAGTTCGTGTTTCTCGGCAATCGCGCGCACTTCGGGTTTTTCCAGCTCGCCGACCGGGAACAGGGTCTTGGCGATCTGTTCACCGCCGACGGCGTGCAGGAAGTAGCTCTGATCCTTGTTCGGGTCCAGACCCTTGAGCAGCTCGGTACGGCCATCGATGTCGCGGCGTCGCACGTAGTGACCGGTGGCGATCAGGTCGGCACCGAGCATCATGGCGTAGTCCAGGAATGCCTTGAACTTGATCTCGCGGTTGCACAGGATGTCCGGGTTCGGCGTGCGACCGGCCTTGTATTCGGCCAGGAAGTGCTCGAACACGTTGTCCCAGTACTCGGCGGCGAAGTTGGCGGTGTGCAGCTTGATGCCAATCTTGTCGCACACGGCCTGAGCGTCCGCCAGGTCATCCATGGCGGTACAGTATTCCGTTCCATCGTCTTCTTCCCAGTTCTTCATGAACAGGCCTTCCACCTCATAACCCTGCTCGATCAGCAGGAGAGCGGAAACGGAAGAGTCCACGCCGCCGGACATGCCGACAATGACGCGCTTCTTTTGTGTGTCAGAAGGGGCTGGATCACGCATAGGGATTCAATGAGTGTCTTTAAAAAGGACGCGATTCTAACAGGCCGAAGCCCGCAAGGCTAAAGAGAAGGGCGGATCAGTTCGAGGCCGAAGAGTTTGCCGTCCAGATAATCATCAATACAGCGGATGATCAGCTCACTGCGCCAGTTTGCGCGCTGTGCCATGAGTTCGTCACGCGTCAGCCACATTGCGCCGACGATGCCGTCATCCAGCTGATAGTCGGGGTGATGTTTGAGCGGTTTTGCGGTGAAGCAGACCCGCTGATAGGTCACGCCGTTGCTCGGAGCGGTGTAGAGGTAAATGCCCACCACGCCAGTCGGCTCGACGTCCCAGCCGGTTTCTTCGAGGGTTTCACGCACGGCGGCTTCGATCAGGGTTTCGTCCGGGTCCAGATGGCCGGCGGGCTGGTTGAGCACCGTTCGTCCGCCCTTGGATTCTTCGACCATCAGGAAACGGCCGTTGTCTTCGACGATGGTGGCGACGGTGATGTGGGGTAGCCAATCCATAAAGCTTCCTCGAATTTTGAATATTGAAATACGGTCAAATGTGGGAGCGGGCTTGCTCGCGAAAGCGGTGGGTCAATCGACATCATTGTTGAATGATAAACCGCATTCGCGAGCAAGCCCGCTCCCACATTTGTTCGGTGTTCACATTGGAATGTGGGGCAGAAACAGAAACCCCGGCGCAGGGCCGGGGCTTCTTTGCATCCTTACAACCTTAAACCAGCGCAGCGATCGCGGCGTTGAAGGTGTTGCTCGGGCGCATGGCCTTGCTGATCAGCTCGGCATTGGCGTGGTAGTAACCGCCGATGTCCACTGGCTTGCCCTGAACGGCGTTGAGCTCGGCAACGATGGTTGCTTCGTTCCCACTCAGGGTCTTGGCCAGTTCGCCGAACTGCGCTTGCAGTGCAGTGTCTTCGGTCTGGGCAGCCAGGGCTTGAGCCCAGTACAGCGCCAGGTAGAAGTGGCTGCCGCGGTTGTCGATGTTGCCGACTTTGCGCGATGGCGACTTGTTGTTGTCCAGGAACTGGCCGGTGGCCTGATCCAGGGTCTTGGCCAGCACCAGCGCTTTAGGGTTGTTGTAGGTAACACCCAGGTGCTCAAGGGAGGCGGCCAGGGCCAGGAACTCACCCAGGGAATCCCAGCGCAGGAAGTTTTCTTCCAAAAGCTGCTGAACGTGCTTCGGTGCCGAACCGCCGGCGCCGGTTTCGAACAGACCACCGCCGTTCATCAGCGGAACGATCGACAGCATCTTGGCGCTGGTGCCCAGTTCCATGATCGGGAACAGGTCAGTCAGGTAGTCGCGCAGTACGTTGCCGGTCACCGAGATGGTGTCCTTGCCTTCGCGGGTGCGGCCCAGGGTGAAGGCCATCGCGTCGACTGGCGACATGATGCGAATGTCCAGGCCGGAAGTGTCGTGATCCTTCAGGTAAGCCTGAACTTTCTCGATCACTACGCCGTCGTGGGCGCGCATTGGGTCCAGCCAGAAAATCGCTGGAGTGGCGCTTGCGCGAGCACGGTTGACGGCCAGTTTGACCCAGTCCTGGATCGGCGCGTCTTTGGTCTGGCACATGCGGAAGATGTCGCCGGCTTCAACCGACTGCTCCAGCAGGGTGCGGCCAGCGCCATCGGAAACCCGAACTACGCCGTTGGCCTTGATCTGGAAAGTCTTGTCGTGCGAGCCGTACTCTTCGGCTTTTTTCGCCATCAGGCCAACGTTTGGCACGCTGCCCATGGTGGTCGGATCGAAAGCGCCGTGCAGCTTGCAGTCTTCGATCACCGCCTGGTAGATGGTGGCGTAGCAGCGATCCGGAATCACAGCCTTGGTGTCGTGCAGTTGACCGTCAGTGCCCCACATTTTGCCGGAGTCACGGATCATCGCCGGCATCGAGGCGTCGACGATCACGTCGCTCGGCACGTGCAGGTTGGTGATGCCTTTGTCGGAGTTGACCATGGCCAACGACGGACGAGCGGCGTAGACCGCCTGAATGTCCGCTTCGATCTGCGCTTGTTGCTCGGCCGGCAGGGCTTTGATGCGAGCGTACAGGTCGCCGATGCCGTTGTTCAGGTTGAAGCCGATCTGCGCCAGCACGTCAGCGTGCTTGGCCAGTGCGTCTTTATAGAACTCGGCAACGATCTGGCCAAACATGATCGGGTCGGAGACCTTCATCATGGTGGCTTTGAGGTGAACCGACAGCAGCACGCCTTTGGCTTTGGCGTCTTCGATCTCGGCGGCGATGAAGCTGCGCAGCGCGTTTTTGCTAAGTACCGCGCAATCGAGGATCTCACCGGCTTGCACGGTGGTTTTTTCTTTCAGGACGGTGGTGGTGCCGTCTTGAGCGATCAGTTCGATTTTGACGGCGTCAGCGGCGTCGATCAGGGCAGCTTTCTCGCTGCCGTAGAAATCGCCGGTGCTCATGTGCGCGACGTGGGACTTGGAGTCCGCAGCCCAGGCGCCCATTTTGTGCGGGTGCTTGCGAGCGTAGTTCTTGACCGACAGCGGTGCACGACGATCGGAGTTGCCTTCGCGCAGAACCGGGTTTACGGCGCTGCCCTTGATCTTGTCGTAACGCGACTTGGCGAGCTTGTCGGCGTCGCTGGTCACGGTTTCCGGGTAGTCAGGCAGTGCGAAGCCCTGGGCTTGCAGTTCCTTGATCGCGGCTTGCAGTTGCGGAACCGAGGCGCTGATGTTCGGCAACTTGATGATGTTGGCTTCAGGCGTAACGGCCAGGTCGCCCAGTTCGGCGAGGTGGTCGGCTACGGCTTTGTCACCCAGTTGCTCGGGGAAGCTGGCCAGGATGCGCCCTGCAAGAGAGATATCGCGGGTTTCCACGGCGATATCAGCGGAGGCGGTGAAGGCCTCTACGATAGGCAACAGTGAATAGGTGGCGAGGGCGGGAGCTTCGTCGGTGAAGGTATAGATGATCTTCGAGCGGGTGGGCATATTCGGATTAACTCTCTCTTCTTTGCTAAAGCGTGCGCAGAAAAACTCGAGGGGCGCCGGGTAAGCGCGTTCGTTCAAAGTCATCCATGAGCCGAATGTCGAGATTTCTTCGCGGTGATGTTGGGTGCATCAGTCGAGCGTCAAGCGGGTGGACTGCGGTAACAGTCCGGCTTTTTTCGGGCCGAGGGTCTCGTCATAGAGCGGTCGGCCGTCGTGACTCTGTGGTCAGCGGGCGGCATTATACATAGGTAGCTGGCAATCTGCCGATGGTTCATAGGTAACGATTATCGTCCATTGGTCTAAAGGTCGCAGGGGCGAGTGGGGCGTAGAGTCTTGCACCGTGCTTGAGTTTGGCGCTTTTCCCTTTGCTTTCAGGCTTGTACGCCGCGAAGTGTGCAGCTTTGCGGCAGATGGTTGGAACAGAGGGTTTGCGTGCCGATTTAACTGGGGTACGCTCGAACGAAGCCAGATGTTCAATCCAAACAATGGAGTTCAGCATGGGATACAAGAAGATTCAGGTTCCAGCAGTCGGCGACAAAATCACCGTCAACGCGGACCATTCTCTCAATGTTCCTAACAACCCGATCATCCCCTTCATCGAAGGTGACGGTATTGGCGTTGATATCAGCCCGGTCATGATCAAGGTTGTCGATGCTGCTGTTAAGAAGGCTTACGGCGGCGAGCGCAAAATTTCCTGGATGGAAGTCTATGCCGGGGAGAAAGCGACTCAGGTTTACGATCAGGACACCTGGCTACCCCAGGAAACCCTGGACGCAGTTAAAGATTACGTGGTTTCCATCAAGGGCCCTCTGACCACCCCGGTCGGTGGCGGCATCCGTTCCCTGAACGTGGCCCTGCGTCAGCAACTCGACCTTTATGTCTGCCTGCGCCCTGTGCGCTGGTTCGAAGGCGTGCCTAGCCCGGTCAAGAAGCCAGGCGACGTCGACATGACGATCTTCCGTGAGAACTCGGAAGACATCTACGCGGGTATCGAGTGGAAAGCCGGTTCGCCGGAAGCGACCAAAGTCATCAAGTTCCTTAAAGATGAAATGGGCGTCACCAAGATCCGTTTCGACGAAAACTGCGGTATCGGCATCAAGCCGGTTTCGCTGCAAGGCACCAAGCGTCTGGCGCGAAAAGCGCTGCAGTATGTGGTCGATAACGACCGCGACTCGCTGACCATCGTGCACAAAGGCAACATCATGAAGTTCACCGAAGGTGCCTTCAAGGAATGGGCCTACGAAGTGGCGGCTGAAGAGTTCGGCGCGACCCTGCTCGACGGCGGTCCGTGGATGCAGTTCAAAAACCCGAAAACCGGAAAGAACGTTATCGTCAAAGATGCTATCGCCGACGCCATGCTCCAGCAGATCCTGCTGCGCCCGGCCGAATACGATGTGATCGCGACCCTGAACCTGAACGGCGACTACCTCTCCGATGCCCTGGCGGCGGAAGTGGGCGGTATCGGTATCGCACCGGGTGCCAACCTGTCTGACACCATTGCGATGTTCGAAGCGACCCACGGTACTGCGCCGAAGTACGCTGGCAAGGACCAGGTCAACCCGGGTTCCCTGATCCTGTCCGCAGAGATGATGCTGCGTCACATGGGCTGGACCGAAGCGGCTGATCTGATCATCAAGGGCACCAACGGCGCGATTTCCGCCAAGACCGTGACCTATGACTTCCACCGTTTGATGGAAGGCGCGAAACTGCTGTCTTCGTCCGCGTTTGGTGATGCGCTGATTTCGCATATGTAAGCGAATAGGTATAAAAAAAACCGCCTTCTGGCGGTTTTTTTTATGACTGGATGACGGGTTGTATTAACTCGATACAGTTTCTTGCTGGATGGCAGGGGCGGCCTGCTCGTTCTCGGTCGTGACGGACATAATCTTCACGGCATGCAACCCTTTGGGGCCCTGAACAATCTCGAAATTTACAGCTTGCCCAGCCTTGAGAGTCTTGTACCCATTCATCTCAATGGCCGAGTAGTGCGCAAAGAAATCAATAAGATGACCGTCCTCGTCACGACCTTCTCTGGCATCGGTGTTAATGAAACCGAACCCCTTGGCATTGTTGAACCATTTCACCTTGCCGACTGACATACCCATATCCCTCTGCAACAGACTCCATCACTGGAGTATCATCCAGTTCATCCGCAGTCATTTCCTGGAAATAAGATTGACTCCGCGGACCTTTTTTACCCACTGTGGGCTCTATTGTTTGTAACACCGTTTTCCCGATAGTCAAGGTGACCGGGCAGTCGGAGTTGAAATCGTCCATAGCCGCCCCCACCACTGTATTTGCACAACTGACGAACCTTTCTTTCCATGCATGCAATCAGCCAGATTCGACTAACATTCAATCAGGATCACCCTGATTCACACGACGACGATTCCGCAGGCATTGCTGTTCAGGAGGCAAAGCCTGCTTTACAGGCGCCGCCGATGTACAAGGTGGTTTTGTTCAATGATGACTACACACCGATGGATTTCGTCGTCGAAGTGCTCGAGGTGTTTTTTAACCTGAATCGCGAGCTGGCGACCAAGGTCATGCTGGCCGTCCACACAGAAGGACGGGCAGTATGTGGAGTGTTTACCCGTGACATCGCCGAGACTAAGGCCATGCAGGTCAACCAGTACGCCAGGGAAAGCCAGCATCCGCTACTCTGTGAAATCGAGAAGGACGGTTAATCGCCGACCACTTGGGTATGAGGTGAAGCTATGTTAAACCGCGAGCTCGAAGTCACCCTCAATCTTGCCTTCAAGGAGGCCCGTTCGAAGCGTCATGAATTCATGACCGTCGAGCACCTCCTGCTGGCCCTATTGGACAATGAGGCTGCCGCCACCGTTTTGCGTGCCTGCGGCGCAAACCTCGACAAACTCAAGCACGACCTGCAGGAGTTCATCGACTCCACCACGCCATTGATCCCCGTTCATGACGAGGATCGTGAGACCCAGCCAACCCTGGGCTTCCAGCGTGTTCTGCAACGTGCTGTCTTTCACGTACAGAGCTCGGGCAAACGCGAAGTGACTGGCGCCAACGTACTGGTCGCGATCTTCAGTGAGCAAGAGAGTCAGGCAGTGTTCCTGCTGAAACAGCAGAGCGTTGCGCGCATCGATGTCGTCAACTACATCGCACACGGCATTTCCAAAGTGCCGGGGCATGGCGATCACTCTGAAGGTGAGCAAGATATGCAGGACGACGAGGGCGGTGAGTCTTCTTCTTCAGGCAATCCTCTGGATGCTTATGCCAGCAACCTCAACGAACTCGCGCGCCAGGGTCGAATCGATCCATTGGTAGGCCGTGAGCTGGAGGTTGAGCGCGTCGCGCAGATCCTGGCGCGTCGTCGCAAAAACAATCCGTTGCTGGTGGGCGAGGCGGGCGTGGGTAAAACCGCGATTGCCGAAGGCCTGGCCAAGCGCATTGTCGACAACCAGGTACCAGACCTGCTGGCCAACAGCGTGGTGTATTCCCTCGATCTGGGGGCCTTGCTGGCCGGGACCAAATACCGCGGCGATTTCGAGAAACGCTTCAAGGCGTTGCTCAATGAGCTGAAAAAACGTCCGCAGGCGATCCTGTTCATCGACGAAATCCATACCATCATTGGTGCGGGTGCCGCGTCCGGTGGGGTCATGGATGCCTCGAACCTGCTCAAGCCGCTGCTGTCGTCGGGCGATATTCGCTGCATCGGCTCGACCACTTTCCAGGAATTCCGCGGGATTTTCGAGAAGGACCGTGCTCTGGCCCGGCGCTTCCAGAAGGTCGATGTGTCGGAACCTTCGGTGGAAGACACCATTGGTATCCTGCGCGGCCTGAAAGGTCGTTTCGAAGCGCACCACAACATCGAATACAGCGATGAAGCCCTGCGCGCCGCTGCTGAACTGGCCTCGCGTTACATCAATGACCGGCACATGCCGGACAAGGCGATCGACGTCATCGACGAGGCGGGCGCCTATCAGCGTCTGCAACCGATCGAGAAGCGCGTGAAACGTATCGAAGTGCCTCAGGTCGAGGACATCGTTGCGAAAATCGCGCGAATTCCGCCAAAACACGTCACCAGCTCCGACAAAGAGCTGCTGCGTAACCTTGAGCGTGACCTGAAGCTGACAGTATTTGGTCAGGATGCCGCAATCGACTCGCTGTCGACCGCGATCAAGCTGTCCCGTGCCGGCCTCAAGTCGCCTGACAAGCCAGTCGGTTCGTTCCTGTTCGCAGGGCCTACCGGTGTCGGTAAAACCGAAGCGGCGCGTCAGCTGGCCAAGGCGTTGGGTATCGAACTGGTTCGTTTCGACATGTCCGAGTACATGGAGCGCCACACCGTTTCGCGTCTGATCGGTGCGCCTCCAGGCTATGTCGGGTTCGATCAGGGCGGCCTGCTGACCGAAGCCATCACCAAGCAGCCTCACTGCGTGCTGTTGCTCGATGAGATCGAGAAGGCGCATCCGGAAGTCTTCAACCTGCTGCTGCAGGTCATGGACCACGGTACGCTGACCGATAACAACGGGCGCAAGGCGGACTTCCGTAACGTGATCGTCATCATGACGACCAACGCCGGTGCCGAAACGGCAGCTCGTGCTTCGATCGGTTTCACCCATCAGGACCACTCGTCCGATGCAATGGAAGTGATCAAGAAGAGCTTCACGCCAGAGTTCCGCAACCGTCTGGACACCATTATCCAGTTTGGTCGCCTCAGCCATGAGGTCATCAAAAGCGTGGTGGACAAGTTCCTTACCGAGCTTCAGGCGCAGCTGGAAGACAAGCGCGTGCAGCTGGAAGTGACGGACGCGGCGCGCAGCTGGCTGGCAGCAGGCGGCTACGACTCGGCGATGGGTGCTCGACCAATGGCGCGTTTGATTCAGGACAAGATCAAGCGTCCGCTGGCGGAAGAGATCCTCTTTGGCGAACTGGCCGACCATGGTGGTGTGGTTCACATCGATCTCAAGGACGGCGAGCTGACCTTCGACTTCGAGACCACGGCTGAAATGGCCTGACAGTTATCGCAAGAAAGCAAAAGGCGCCGAAAGGCGCCTTTTTGCTGTCTGCTGGATGTGCCTCAACCCCCTGTGGGAGCGGGCTTGCTCGCGAATGCGGTGGGTCAGCTTGCATCAATGTCGACTGACCCACCGCATTCGTCGGAATGCCGCCCAGAGCAAGCCCCCCCCCACACAGGGGGATTGGGGGGCATCAAAATCCGCAAACAAAAACGCCCGGCATAAACCGGGCGTTTTGTATTGACTTGATTAGCGAGCGCGGTAAGTGATGCGCCCTTTGCTCAAGTCATAGGGCGTCAGCTCGACGCGCACTTTGTCGCCGGTAAGAATACGAATGTAATTCTTGCGCATCTTGCCGGAGATATGCGCGGTTACGACGTGCCCATTTTCCAACTCCACACGAAACATGGTGTTGGGCAGGGTGTCGACGACAGTGCCTTCCATTTCGAAGCTGTCTTCTTTCGACATGCAGTAAAGCCCTCGGTGTCCAATGAATGGCCCGGTGCAACTGCGCCAGGCAAAAGCGGCGTGCATTGTGCCCGAAAAATGGGGTTTAAGCCAAGGGGTTTACGGCTTGCTCTAGTTCAGGATGACCCAGCGCTGATTAATCAGCAGTTCGATAGGGCGATATTGAGTCTTGTAACTCATCTTTTTGCAGTTTTTGATCCAATAGCCCAGATAGACGGCCTCCAGTCCCAGACGCTGAGCCTCGGCGATTTGCCAGAGGATCGCATAGCGCCCCAGGCTGCGGCGTTCTTCAGCGGGCTCGTAGAAGGTGTAAACGGCCGACAGACCGTTCGGCAGCAAGTCGGTGACGGCCACTGCCACCAGTCGCCCTTCGAGGCGGAATTCGTAGAATCGGGAAAACGGCAGGTCACGTACCAGGAACGTCGCAAACTGATCGCGACTCGGCGGGTACATATCGCCATCGGCGTGACGCTGTTCGATATACCGCTGATAAAGGTCGAAATACTCTTCGCTGAATTGCGGCCTGGCAGGGCGCACCTGCAGGTCGACGTTGCGTTTGAAGATGCGTTTCTGCTGGCGGTTGGGCGAAAATTGCGCCACAGGGATACGCGCCGGTACGCACGCATTGCAATTCTGGCAATGAGGCCGGTAAAGATGATCGCCGCTACGACGGAAACCCATTTCAGACAGGTCTGCATAGACATGCACATCCATGGGCTGACTAGGGTCGAGGAACAAGGTCGTGGCCTGCTCCTCGGGCAGATAACTGCAAGAGTGGGGCTGAGTGGCATAAAACTTCAAACGCGCCAACTCGGTCATGATCAACCCTCGGGATAAGCTTTGAATTAAGTGTAAGCCACGCGCGCAAAAGTCGCTCAGCAAACCCAGGTTGCGCGGCTGGGTTGGTCCAGATGCTGCGCAAGGTAGTCGGCAAACTCGCGGCGGGGAATCGCTCGGGCGCCGAGGCTGTGCAGATGGTCGGTCGGCATCTGGCAGTCGATCAGCACAAAGCCTGAGTCTTTCAGATGTCGGACCAGCGTGGCAAAGCCATATTTCGAGGCGTTGTCGGCGCGGCTGAACATGGACTCGCCGAAAAACAGCTGACCCATCGCCAGGCCGTAGAGCCCTCCGACCAGTTCACCCTGGTCCCAGACTTCCACCGAATGGGCGTAGCCACGCCTGTGCAGCTCCAGGTAGGCGTTCTGCATGGCTTCTGTGATCCAGGTGCCGTCGGCGTAATCCCGAGGCGCGGCGCAAGCGCGGATGACCGCGGCAAAATCCTGATCAAAGGTCACTTGATAGCGTTGCTGGCGCAGCAATTTGTTCAGGCTGCGCGAGACATGCAGTTCGTCGGGAAACAGCACGGTGCGCGGATCCGGCGACCACCAGAGAATCGGCTGGCCTTCCGAGAACCACGGAAAACAGCCGTGGCGATAGGCCTGAATCAGACGATCGGCGGACAGATCCCCGCCCGCGGCCAACAGCCCGTTGGGATCGCGCATGGCTTTTTCCAGGGGCGGGAAGGTCAGGGTGTTGCGTTGTAACCAAGTCAGCATGGCATCCGGGCTTGCAGAAGGGGAGGGCGATGGTGGGCGGGTGGGCCCACCGTGAAGTGTGCCGTCAAATGACTGGAATGTCGTCGAGATACTTCTCGGCGTCCAGCGCGGCCATGCAACCGGCCCCGGCAGACGTGACGGCCTGGCGATAAACGTGATCGGCCACGTCCCCGGCGGCAAATACGCCCGGGATTTCGGTGCTGGTAGCATCACCTTCGCTGCCGCCCTTGACCAGCAGGTAGCCGTTACGCATTTTCAGCTGGCCTTCGAACAGGTCGGTGTTGGGCTTGTGGCCAATAGCGATGAACACGCCGGTCAGCGGCAGTTCACTGGTTTCGTCAGTGTGGCTGTCCCGCAGGCGGGCGCCGGTCACACCGCTGGCATCACCCAGCACTTCATCCAGATTCTGGTTCCAGTGCAGGCGGATATTGCCTTTGGCGGCTTTTTCGAAGAGTTTGTCCTGAAGAATCTTCTCCGAGCGCAACTTGTCGCGGCGGTGAATCAGGTGAACTTCCTTGGCGATGTTTGACAGGTACAGCGCTTCTTCAACTGCCGTGTTGCCGCCGCCAACGACGGCGACCACCTGATTGCGGTAGAAGAAACCGTCGCACGTCGCGCAGGCCGACACGCCTTTGCCGGCAAATGTCTCTTCCGATGGCAGCCCCAGGTATTGCGCCGAGGCGCCGGTGGCGATAATCAGCGCATCGCAGGTGTAAGTGCCGCTGTCGCCGATGAGTTCGAACGGGCGCTGTTGCAACTTGGCAGTGTGAATGTGGTCGTAAACGATCTCTGTGTGAAAGCGTTCGGCGTGTTTTTGCATGCGTTCCATCAGCACCGGGCCGGTGAGGCCTTCGACATCACCGGGCCAGTTGTCGACTTCGACGGTGGTGGTGAGCTGGCCACCTGCCTGTATGCCGGTAATCACAACGGGGTTGAGGTTGGCGCGGGCGGCATAAACGGCAGCGCTGTAACCGGCGGGGCCGGAACCCAGAATGATCAGGCGGGAATGCTTCGCTTCGCTCATAAAAACACCTCATAAGCCTTTGTCACAAAAGAGAATGCATGCTCAAATTGAAACGCGCGTCATGTGCTGTTGGCTATGCTACACCTTGGGTTTCAAGCATGGCATCGAACGAACAAACCCGTACAATGCCTGCCTGTAACAGCGTTTGTAATAAAATAAGCGTTGCGCGCCGTGTTTATAAAAACCGGGGTGTAGTGTTAAAAGTAGTCCCAGTTGCGCCTGTTAACTTTTTTGCCTGCCTGGATTGGGCAGTTTTTTATAGTCATTCAACAGATGGACGCGCCATAGGCGCAGGAAAAGAAGCGTTTTGAAGAAATCCACCGCAGCACCAAAAACAGTCGTTCCGCTCTGGCGCCAGCAATTGCACTACCGGCTCAAGGAAGGTGCATTGATCGCCATCGGGGGCTTGTGCCTGTTCCTGATGATGGCCTTGTTGACCTACGGCAAGGACGATCCGGGCTGGAGCCATAACAGCAAGATCGACGATGTGCAGAACTTCGGTGGGCCGGTCGGCTCCTACAGCGCCGATATCCTGTTCATGGTGTTGGGTTACTTCGCCTATATCTTCCCGTTGTTGCTGGCGATCAAGGCCTATCAAATCTTCCGTCAACGCCACGAGCAGTGGGAGTGGAGCGGCTGGCTGTTTTCCTGGCGCCTGATCGGCCTGGTGTTTCTGGTGCTGTCGGGCGCGGCCCTGGCCCATATCCATTTCCACGCCGCGACCGGTCTGCCGGCCGGCGCTGGCGGCGCTTTGGGCGAAAGCCTCGGTGATCTGGCCAGGAATGCCCTGAACATCCAGGGCAGTACGCTGGTGTTCATCGCGTTGTTCCTGTTTGGCCTGACGGTGTTCACCGACCTCTCGTGGTTCAAAGTGATGGACCTCACCGGCAAAATAACCCTCGACCTGTTCGAATTGTTCCAGGGCGCGGCCAATCGCTGGTGGGCGGCGCGTGTCGAGCGTAAACAACTGGTTGCGCAGTTGCGTGAAGTCGATGATCGCGTGCACAACGTGGTCGCGCCGACCGTCACGGACAAGCGTGAGCAAGCCAAGGTCAAGGAACGCCTGATCGAACGTGAGCAGGCCCTGAGCAAACACATGTCGGACCGCGAGAAGCAGGTGCCGCCAGTGATTGCCCCTGCGCCGCCCAAACCAGCGGCGCCCAGCAAACGGGTGGAAAAAGAGAAACAGGCGCCGTTGTTCGTCGACAGCGCCGTCGAAGGCACCTTGCCGCCGATCTCGATTCTCGACCCGGCAGAAAAGAAACAACTCAATTACTCGCCTGAATCCCTGGCGGCGGTCGGCCATTTGCTGGAAATCAAGCTCAAGGAATTCGGCGTCGAAGTGTCGGTGGATTCGATTCACCCAGGCCCGGTGATTACCCGTTACGAAATCCAGCCAGCGGCCGGCGTCAAGGTCAGCCGCATCTCCAACCTGGCGAAAGACCTGGCACGTTCCCTGGCCGTGACCAGCGTGCGCGTGGTGGAAGTGATTCCGGGCAAGACCACCGTCGGTATCGAGATTCCTAACGAAGACCGCCAGATCGTGCGCTTCTCCGAAGTGCTGTCGACCCCCGAGTACGACAACTTCAAGTCGCCGGTTACTTTGGCTCTGGGCCACGACATCGGCGGCAAGCCGGTCATCACCGACCTGGCGAAAATGCCTCACTTGCTGGTAGCCGGTACGACCGGTTCCGGTAAATCGGTGGGCGTGAACGCGATGATCCTGTCGATCCTGTTCAAGTCCGGCCCGGAAGACGCCAAGCTGATCATGATCGACCCGAAAATGCTTGAGCTGTCGATCTACGAAGGCATTCCGCACCTGTTGTGCCCGGTCGTGACCGACATGAAGGACGCCGCCAACGCCCTGCGCTGGAGCGTGGCCGAGATGGAACGTCGCTACAAGCTGATGGCGAAGATGGGCGTGCGTAACCTGTCGGGCTTCAACGCCAAGGTCAAGGAAGCCCAGGACGCCGGTACGCCATTGACCGATCCGTTGTACAAGCGCGAAAGCATTCACGACGAAGCACCGCTGCTGACCAAGCTGCCGACCATTGTCGTGGTGGTGGACGAATTCGCCGACATGATGATGATCGTCGGCAAGAAGGTTGAAGAACTGATCGCCCGTATCGCCCAGAAGGCCCGTGCCGCCGGTATCCACTTGATCCTCGCGACCCAGCGTCCGTCGGTTGACGTGATCACCGGTCTGATCAAGGCCAACATTCCGACCCGTATGGCGTTCCAGGTGTCGAGCAAGATCGATTCGCGCACCATCATCGACCAGGGCGGCGCCGAACAACTGTTGGGCCACGGTGACATGCTCTACATGCCGCCGGGCACCAGCCTGCCGATCCGTGTTCACGGTGCTTTTGTCTCCGATGACGAGGTTCACCGGGTGGTTGAGGCCTGGAAACTGCGCGGCGCACCGGAATACAACGACGAGATTCTCGCCGGTGTCGAAGAGCCGGGAAGTGGCTTTGAAGGCGGCAGCAGTGGCGACGATGACAGTGAATCCGACGCGCTCTACGACGAAGCGGTGCAGTTCGTACTGGAAAGCCGTCGAGCGTCCATCTCTGCGGTTCAACGCAAGCTGAAAATCGGCTACAACCGCGCCGCGCGCATGATCGAAGCCATGGAGATGGCCGGGGTCGTGACGTCCATGAACACCAACGGTTCGCGTGAAGTCCTGGCTCCGGGCCCGGTACGCGACTGAATTGATTGAAACGCGGTGGCGTAATGACGCGCCATCGCACCCCCACGAATGTTATGAGGACTCCCATGCGTCTTATCCGCATGCTGTTGCTGCCGGTTTTGGCTTTGACCACGCTCTCGGCCCACGCCGATGACAAGGACGTGGCGCGTCTGACCCAATTGCTGGAAAAATCCCAGACCCTGACCGCGCGTTTCTCCCAGTTGACCCTCGACGGCAGCGGCACCCAATTGCAGGAAACCGCGGGTGAAATGTCCTTGCAGCGTCCTGGCTTGTTTTACTGGCACACCAATGCGCCGGCTGAACAAACGATGGTCTCCGACGGCAAGAAGGTAACGTTGTGGGATCCGGACCTTGAGCAGGCCACCATCAAGAACCTCGATCAGCGCCTGACCCAGACCCCGGCGTTGCTGCTGTCCGGTGACGTGTCCAAGATCAGCCAGAGCTTCGACATCAGCGCCAAGGAAGCCGGTGGCGTGATCGACTTCACCTTGAAGCCGAAAACCAAGGACACCCTGTTCGACAGCCTGCGCCTCTCGTTCCGCAATGGCCTGGTCAATGACATGCAGATGATCGACAGCGTCGGTCAGCGCACCAACATCCTGTTCACCGGCGTGAAAGCCAACGAGCCGATTCCGGCGTCCAAGTTCAAGTTCGACATCCCCAAGGGTGCCGATGTGATCCAGGAATAACCCGCCGTACCTGTGGGAGCGGGCTTGCTCGCGAAGAGGGCGTGTCAGTCGCCATCAATGTTGTCTGACACACCGCATTCGCGAGCAAGCCCGCTCCCACAGGTACCGATGTGTTCAATACTCAATTGATCGGCATCAGGACCCAGTGAGGTTTCATAAGTAGTGATGGACCTGTTTCGCAGTGCCCCGATAGCTCAGCCCTTGGCCGCCCGTTTGCGTGCGGCCAATCTGGACGAGTACGTCGGTCAGGAACACCTGCTCGCTCGCGGCAAGCCTTTGCGCGAAGCGCTGGAGCAGGGTGCCTTGCACTCGATGATTTTCTGGGGCCCACCGGGTGTGGGCAAGACCACCCTGGCGCGGCTGCTGGCGGAAGTCTCGGATGCGCACTTCGAAACGGTTTCGGCGGTACTGGCCGGCGTGAAGGAAATCCGTCAGGCGGTGGAAATCGCCAAGCAGCAGGCCGGGCAGTACGGCCGGCGGACCATCCTGTTCGTCGATGAAGTGCATCGCTTCAACAAGTCTCAGCAGGACGCGTTCCTGCCGTACGTTGAAGACGGCACGCTGATTTTCATTGGCGCAACCACTGAAAATCCCTCCTTCGAACTCAACAACGCGCTGCTCTCCCGAGCCCGCGTCTACGTGCTCAAAAGCCTCGACGAAGCGGCCCTGCGCAAACTGGTGCATCGCGCGCTGACTGAAGAGCGTGGCCTGGGCAAGCGGCAACTGACCCTCAGCGATGAAGGCTTCCAGATGCTGCTGTCGGCCGCCGATGGCGATGGCCGGCGTCTGCTCAACCTGCTGGAAAACGCCTCGGACCTGGCTGAAGACAACAGCGAGATCGGCGTCGACCTGCTGCAAAGCCTGCTCGGTGATACCCGTCGACGTTTCGACAAGGGCGGCGAAGCGTTTTACGACCAGATTTCCGCGCTGCATAAATCCGTGCGCGGCTCCAATCCCGACGGTGCACTGTACTGGTTCGCCCGAATGATCGACGGCGGTTGCGATCCGCTGTACCTGGCCCGGCGCGTGGTGCGCATGGCCAGCGAAGACATCGGCAACGCCGATCCCCGCGCCCTGAGCCTGTGCCTGGCGGCGTGGGAAGTGCAGGAGCGCCTCGGCAGTCCCGAAGGCGAGTTGGCGGTCGCCCAGGCCATCACCTATCTGGCTTGCGCGCCGAAAAGCAACGCGGTGTACATGGGTTTCAAAGCTGCCATGCGCAGCGCCACCGAACACGGTTCGCTGGAAGTGCCGCTGCACCTGCGCAACGCGCCGACCAAGCTGATGAAGCAACTGGGTTATGGCGACGAATACCGTTACGCCCACGATGAGCCGGACGCTTACGCCGCTGGCGAAGACTATTTCCCGGAAGAACTCGAGCCACAACCGTTCTATCAGCCGGTGCCGCGTGGCCTGGAGCTGAAAATCGGCGAGAAGCTCAATCACCTCGCGCAACTTGACCGTCTCAGCCCCCGGCAGCGGAGAAAATAGTGATTCCATTGATCGTTGCCGTTTCTGTGGGTGGTATCGCCGGAACGCTTTTGCGCTTTGCCACGGGTAACTGGGTCAACGCTAATTGGCCGCGGCACTTCTATACCGCGACGCTGGCCGTTAATATCGTCGGCTGTTTGCTGATCGGCGTTCTATACGGTCTGTTTTTAATACGCCCGGAGGTGCCGTTTGAGGTGCGCGCCGGGTTGATGGTCGGCTTCCTCGGGGGGCTGACGACTTTTTCATCTTTTTCACTGGATACGGTGCGTCTGCTGGAAACCGGGCAAATACCGCTGGCTTTTGTCTATGCTGCCATCAGCGTATTCGGCGGACTGCTCGCTACCTGGGCTGGCCTGTCCTTGACCAAACTTTGATAACGAGAGACCGACATGCTCGATTCCAAACTGTTACGTAGCAACCTTCAGGACGTAGCGGACCGCCTGGCATCCCGTGGCTACACGCTGGATGTTGCGCGCATCGAAGCGCTGGAAGAACAGCGCAAGACCGTCCAGACCCGCACCGAAGCACTGCAGGCTGACCGTAATGCGCGCTCCAAATCCATCGGCCAGGCCAAGCAGCGCGGCGAAGACATCGCGCCGCTGATGGCCGACGTCGAGCGCATGGCGAACGAATTGAGCGCCGGTAAAGTCGAGCTGGACGCGATCCAGACCGATCTGGATTCGATCCTGCTCGGCATCCCGAACCTGCCGCATGAATCCGTGCCGATCGGTGATGACGAAGACGGTAACGTCGAAGTGCGCCGCTGGGGAACCCCGACCGCGTTCGATTTCCCGGTTCAGGACCATGTCGCCCTGGGCGAGAAATTTGGCTGGCTGGACTTCGAAACCGCCGCCAAGCTGTCCGGCGCCCGTTTCGCTCTGTTGCGCGGCCCGATTGCTCGCATGCACCGCGCCCTGGCGCAGTTCATGATCAACCTGCACACCAGCGAACACGGTTACGAAGAGGCCTACACGCCTTATCTGGTTCAAGCGCCGGCGTTGCAAGGCACGGGTCAGCTGCCGAAGTTCGAAGAAGACCTGTTCAAGATTGCTCGCGAAGGCGAAGCCGATCTGTACCTGATTCCGACCGCCGAAGTGTCGCTGACCAACATCGTCGCTGGTGAAATCGTCGATTCGAAACTGCTGCCGATCAAGTTCGTCGCCCACACGCCATGCTTTCGCAGTGAAGCCGGTGCGTCGGGTCGCGATACGCGCGGGATGATCCGTCAGCACCAGTTCGACAAAGTTGAAATGGTCCAGATCGTTGAGCCGTCGACCTCGATGGAAGCGCTGGAAGGCCTGACGGCCAACGCCGAAAAAGTCCTGCAATTGCTCGAACTGCCTTATCGCACTATTGCGCTATGCACCGGCGACATGGGCTTCAGCGCGGTCAAGACTTACGACCTGGAAGTGTGGATCCCGAGCCAGGACAAATACCGCGAGATTTCGTCGTGCTCCAACTGCGGCGACTTCCAGGCCCGCCGTATGCAAGCGCGTTTCCGCAACCCGGAAACCGGCAAGCCTGAACTGGTTCACACCCTGAACGGTTCCGGCCTGGCGGTCGGTCGTACGCTGGTGGCGGTGCTGGAAAACTACCAGCAGGCCGACGGTTCGATCCGTGTGCCGGACGTGCTGAAACCGTACATGGGTGGCCTTGAGGTCATCGGCTAAATGGACTATCTGCCGCTGTTCCATAACCTTCGCGGCAGTCGTGTCTTGGTCGTCGGCGGGGGGGAGATTGCCTTGCGCAAATCCCGCCTGCTGGCCGAAGCCGGTGCGCTGCTGCGGGTGGTCGCACCTGAAATCGAACCGCAACTGCGCGAACTGGTTGCCGGCAGCGGTGGCGAGTGTCTGGTGCGAGGCTACGTTGAATCGGACCTGGACGGTTGCGGGCTGATCATCGCCGCCACCGACGACGAACCGCTGAACGCGCAAGTCTCCGCCGATGCCCATCGGCGTTGCGTGCCGGTCAATGTGGTGGACGCGCCAGCCTTGTGCAGCGTGATCTTCCCGGCGATCGTCGACCGTTCTCCTTTGATCGTAGCGGTCTCCAGCGGCGGCGACGCGCCGGTGCTGGCGCGGTTGATCCGCGCCAAACTGGAAACCTGGATTCCTTCCACCTACGGTCAACTGGCCGGCCTGGCCGCGCGTTTTCGCACCCAGGTCAAACACCTGTTCCCGGATGTGCAGCAGCGTCGGGCGTTCTGGGAAGATGTGTTCCAGGGCCCGATTGCCGACCGACAACTGGCCGGGCAGGGCGCCGAAGCCGAGCGCTTGATGCTGGCGAAAATTGCCGGTGAAGCACCGAATGCAACGGGCGAAGTCTATTTGGTGGGCGCCGGCCCGGGTGATCCCGACCTGCTGACCTTCCGTGCCTTGCGTCTGATGCAGCAAGCCGATGTGGTGCTGTATGACCGCCTGGTGGCACCGGCGATTCTGGATTTGTGCCGTCGCGATGCCGAGCGGGTTTACGTCGGCAAGCGTCGCGCCGATCACGCTGTGCCTCAGGATCAGATCAACCAGCAATTGGTGGATTTGGCCAAGCAAGGCAAGCGGGTCGTGCGATTGAAGGGCGGTGATCCGTTCATCTTCGGTCGCGGCGGTGAAGAGATCGAAGAACTGGCGGCCCATGGCATCCCGTTCCAGGTGGTGCCGGGTATCACCGCGGCCAGCGGTTGCGCGGCGTATGCCGGGATTCCGCTGACTCACCGTGATTACGCGCAGTCTGTGCGTTTTGTCACCGGGCACCTGAAGGACGGTTCCACCGATTTGCCCTGGGCCGACCTGGTCGCGCCGGCGCAAACCCTGGTGTTTTACATGGGGTTGGTGGGTTTGCCGATCATCTGCGAGCAGTTGATCAAGCATGGTCGCGCGGCGGATACGCCAGCGGCGTTGATCCAGCAGGGCACCACGGTCAATCAGCGGGTGTTTACCGGCACCTTGGCCGATTTGCCAAGTTTGGTGGCGGAGCATGAAGTGCATGCGCCGACGCTGGTGATCGTTGGGGAAGTGGTGCAATTACGCGAGAAACTGGCGTGGTTCGAGGGCGCTCAGGCGCAAGTCTAGAGACCGCGTCGGCCCCCTTCGCGAGCAAGCCCGCTCCCACATTTGACCGTGCTCTTCAGTTAGAACTCGGTCAAATGTGGGAGCGGGTTTGCTCGCGAAGGGGCCCTCAAAACCGCCCCAGTATTTCAGATCAGGTCTGGCTCTTAAGCCAAATCCCTTTCCCACTCAACCGCTCGCGATCATGCGGCGCTGTGAATGCCTGCGCCGGCCCTTTAGGCACGATCCCCGTCGGATTGATGGTCTTGTGGCTGCCGTAGTAGTGATTCTTGATGTGCTCGAAATCCACCGTCTCGGCAATCCCCGGCCACTGATAAATCTCCCGTAGCCAGTTCGACAGATTCGGATAATCGGCAATCCGCCGCAGGTTGCATTTGAAGTGCCCGTAATACACCGCGTCAAAGCGAATCAACGTGGTGAACAGCCGAATATCAGCTTCAGTCAGGTATTCGCCGGTCAGGTAACGATTGGCGCCCAACAGCTGTTCCAGGCGATCCAGTTCGTTAAACACATCATCGAACGCCTCTTCATAAGCCTTCTGCGCCGTAGCAAACCCTGCGCGATACACGCCATTGTTCACCGCCGGATAAATTCGTTCGTTCAACGCGTCGATCTCGCCCCGCAACGGCGCCGGGTAGAAATCCAGGTCATTACCCGTCAAATCATCGAAGGCGCCATTGAACATGCGGATGATCTCCGCCGATTCATTGTTAACGATGCGATTTTGCTGTTTGTCCCAAAGCACCGGGACGGTGACGCGGCCAGTGTAGTCGGCGGTATCGGCGGTGTAGCGCTGGTGCATGAAATTGAAATGATCGAGCTTGTCCCCGGTCGATCCGAGGTTCTGGTCGAAGGTCCAGCCGTTTTCCAGCATCAACCAACTGACCACCGAGACGTCGATGAGGCTTTCGAGGCCTTTGAGTTTGCGCAGGATCAGCGTGCGGTGAGCCCATGGACAGGCGAGGGACACGTAGAGGTGATAACGACCGGCCTCGGCCGCAAAGCCACCGACACCGCTCGGGCCCGGTTTGCCGTCGGCGGTCAGCCAGTTGCGACGCTGCGCTTGTTCACGCTGGAACGTACCGTCATTTCCGCTTTCGTACCACTGGTCATGCCAGCGACCTTCAACTAACAAACCCATGTTCAAGACTCCTCAACCAATAAGCGTTGGAGAGGAGTCTATTCGCATAGGTTCGATAAAAAAGCGCAAAGGTTGGGCGCTTATGATCGGTTAAATCGATTTGTCCCGCGCTTCCCAATACTGCTGGGCGGTTTCGAAGGCGTGGTCGCGGGTTTGACCCAGGCCGCGCAAGGCCAGGGCCATGGTCGAGATCAGCGCCATTTGCGGATAGCTGTCGACCAGGTCGCCACGCCACACGGCTTTCAAATGCTCAGGATCGAGGGTGGCCGGTTTGACGTGGCGTTGTGCCGACAACTGCGGCCATTCCTCGTCCCAGCTTTCACCGCCAGTGGTGCCGTACAAGTGACTGTCGGCGTCCGGGTTGATCTCGATTTCGCCGCCGTCGCCTTTCACCACAATCGCGGTATCGCCGAGTAAACCGCTGGCATCGCGATGCACCGCCTGGTAACCGGGGTGGAAAATGCTTTGCAGGCCACAGCGGGCACTCAACGGGTTGAGAATCCGCGTCAGGGAATGGATCGGCGAGCGCAGGCCCAAGGTGTTGCGCAGGTCGATCATTCGTTGCAGCTGCGGTGCCCAATCCACCAGCGGCATGAAGGCCAGACCGCCGTTATCCAGTGCGTGGCCGACCTGCTGCCAGTCACGGCACAACGGAATCTTCAACTCATCCAGCAGTTGCTCGCTGTACAGCCGACCGGCCGTGTGTGCGCCGCCGCCATGCATGAAAATCCGCACACCGTTCTGCGCCAGACACTTGGCGGCCAACAGGTACCAAGGCAGATGGCGTTTCTTGCCGGCATACGTCGGCCAGTCCAGATCGACGGCCAGTGCCGGCGGATTCAACCGTTCACGCAACGCTTCGGTAAACCCCGCCATTTCCTCAGCGCTTTCTTCCTTGTGCCTCAACAGCATCAGGAACGCGCCGAGCTGGGTGTCCTCGACCTTATGGTCGAGTACCATGCCCATGGCTTCGCGGGCTTCTTCACGGGTCAAGTCGCGGGCGCCGCGTTTGCCCTTGCCGAGAATGCGCACGAACTGGGCGAACGGATGTTCGGCGGGTGTTTCGAGGGTCAGCGCTGGGTAGTCGGTCATAAGCAATTCGTCGGTTTGGGCAGGCCCGCCAGTTTCGCGGCGAGTTTGGCAGGGGTGCCTTTGAACAGTCGGTTCAGGTGCAGGCTGTTGCCCTTGTCCGGGCCCAGCTTCATTGCTGTGTACTTGATCAGCGGACGGGTGGCCGGCGACAGCTGGAATTCGGCGTAGAAGCTGCGCAGCAGTTCGAGGATTTCCCAGTGTTCGGGGCTCAACTCGATGTCTTCGGCGGCGGCCAGGGCGCTGGCCACTTCGCAGGACCAGTCGCTCAGTTCGACCAGGAAGCCGTCCTTGTCCAACTCGATGGCGCGTGCGCCGACCGTCAGGGATTTCATAGCCAACTGTTGACCTTGTCGTAGTGAATCGACAGCTCGACGAAGGCCGGGTAATCGATGGCCTTGGCCGTGTCAGGAATCTCCAGCGCGCGAGCCTGGGCGTCTTCGGCCAGTACGAACAGTTTCAGATGGCGGGCGTTCAGCGCATTGAACGGCGCGGTGCCGGGTTGCAACGCATAAACCGCGTCGCCAGTCAGCAGCAGCGCATCGTCAGTGCCCATCAAGCGCAGGCAACTGGTCAGGCGATCGTCGCCGAACGGGGAATGAGACAACACATGCAAAGTCGACATCAGAGGGTGATCACCTGGTCGTAACGGTCAATAAGTGCGGTGATTTCGTGGGCGGCCAGCACCTGCGCTTCTTCCAGCGACAAGCCGGCCGGGTTCAGACCCCGTTCCGCAACGCTGTCGCCACAGACAAACAGCTCGTCGACACCGAACATCGGCAAGGCTTGCAGGTTGGCGCTCAGGTCTTTCTGCTGGAGGGCCTTGGCGTCCTGTTTCGCGGCGAGCTGGAACACCCCGTCATCGAGAAACAGCAGGCCGATCGGCAGATCAAAGGCACCGCCGGCCAACACGATGTCCAGCGCTTCCCGCGCACTCGGCCCGGACCAGGGCGCCTGACGGCTGATAATCAGCAAGGATTTAGCCATTTCACGCGCCTCCGAAACAGATCAATCGGTCGGCGTCCTGCACCGCGTCATGCAGCTGGCCCAGGCCAGACAATTCCCACGGCGCGCCCACCGCCACCGCTTGACGCTGATAGCGCCCGGCTTCTTCTTCGTTCAACACGCCACGACGCAGGGCGGCTGCGATACACACGACACCGTCCAGTTGATGCTCGGTGACGAAGTTGCGCCATTGCTTGGGCAAGTCCTGTTCATCCTGCGGCGTGACCACGCTGCCGGAGGCGTTGTAGACGCCGTCCTGGTAGAAAAACAGCCGGACAATCTCATGCCCACCGGCCAACGCAGCCTGAGCAAACAGCAGGGCGCGGCGCGAGGAGGGCGCATGGGCAGCGGAAAACAGCGCGATGGCGAACTTCATGACGGACTCGATCAGCAAAACTGCGGCCATGATAAAGCTTTATCGCCGGGGCGGCTAAATGGGTTTTCCCTTGGGACCGAGTCGCCCCCTTCGCGAGCAAGCCCGCTCCCACATTTGACCGTGCTCTTCAGTTAGAACTCGGTCAAATGTGGGAGCGGGCTTGTTCGCGAAGGCGGCCTGACAGACACCACCAATTCAGCGCGGCATGTAACCCAACTGCCAGCGCTGAGGGATTTTCAGCGACATCAACCCGACCACGCCGGCCAGCAGGCCGCTGACAAACAGGGCCCTGAGCCCCAAGTGATGTTCCAGCAAGGCGCCGAGTACCGCGCCGGCAAACATCCCGGTCCAGGGAATCAATTGCACGCGCCAACCGTTGCGCCGTTCGCCGAGCATCCAGCGCCCCAGACCACGGCCGAAGCGCGACAGGGCGCCGGTGACGTAGGTCAGGCCGACCGGCAGTCCGTTCACTTCTTCCACGGCGGCATTGAGCATGCCCATGGCGATGATCGTCGCCAGCAGCGCTGGCAATTGTTCGTCGTAGGGCCAGGCAGCAGCGCCGCAGAGCAGCGTGGCGATGCACAGCAGCAAGGGCAGCGCCCGACGGCCGCCGAGGCGGCTGACGACAATCCCCAAGGCGTTGCCGACGATGAAGGTGCCGACGAGGATCATCAGGCGCAAGGTCAGGCCCAGGTCGCCGTCGCTGATAGCGACGGCGAGGCGGGTGGTGTTGCCGCTCATGAACGAAACGAAGTCGCCGCTGGCCATGAAGCCGATGGCGTCGGTCATGCCGGCGAGCACCGAGAGGCTGGCCACTAGCGACATGCCGATGCGTCCGCGCCATTTGCGGGTATGCAGATGGCCCGGGCTGGCGCGGTCAGTTGAGAGGGATGGCAACATCAGCGAAGGTCGTCCTCAGGCAGCGACCGAAAGGGTCACTTACTCAATCCATATAACTCGCAATACTCCAGCCAGTCCATACCGGCCATCTCGGCCACTTCCTTGTGCACTTCCAGGCGCTGTGCCTGATAGTCCTCGGACGTCGCTGCGGTCAGTTGCAGCGTCAGCTCCCAGGCGAACAATCCCAGGCGCTCGGCCTCGGCTTCGAAGGCTTCATGCAAGCGTTCGTCGCGGTACTGCGCAACGGTCTCGCCCTTGGCCTGAGCCAACAGCGGGTTGAGGTTGTCGAGTTCGACGCGCAGTTCAGGGCGCTCATCGAGAAACTTCTTCAGCGCTTGCTCGTGTTGTTGTTCGGTTGCCGCCATGGTCGCTCCTTGAGGCTGGATTACGAAGACTGCTTCTTGCTGGCCTTGGCCGCTGCTGCCAGGCACTCGAGGGCAAACTGCTCGGGGTACGTCATTTGAATTGGCGTGGTTTCACCTTTGACGGTTCTTTCGCCGTCGAGGATGTAACGAATCCGCTTGTCGGTAACGCCAATTCGCTTGGCAATCCAGGACGGTGTCTGACCGATCTGGCTGATCAGTTTGTCGGCATATTCAGCGGTCGGTTTGTAGTATTCGGCGTTGGGTGTCATGACTTTCCAGAAAATGAGCCCGGAAAAACGGGCGATGCGGTGTTAATGGCGCGACAGGGTGCGCGAATCGTCACTCGGTGTCGCGGTATAAATGAAGTAAAGCAGAACGATACGCCGTGCCGCGGTGATACAGTCCGCTTTTTCTTGATGAGCGAACGCAATGCGAATTCTGATGGTGGCGCTGGCCGTAACGTTGCTGGCGGGATGCGCGGGCTCGGCGATGAACGACGCCCGCACTGGAACCCCGTACAAAACCCTGACGTCGGACAAACCGGAAAAAGTCGTCGCCCAGTGTGTGCAGTTTTCCTGGCAGGATGAGGCGGTGTTCGGTGTCGATGCTGGCGCGTATTTGCAGCCTGGCGAGAAGGGCGGCACTACCGTTTACACGCGCTCGGCGGAGTCCTTTGTGGACGTGAAGACTGACGCTTCCGCTACCGTGCTGAATTATTACGCGCAGCATGACGACTTTGTGGCCAAGCGCCGACTGGCGGCGTTGGCGACCTGCCTCTGATTCTTTGGATTGACGCATACCCCTGTGGGAGCGGGCTTGCTCGCGAAGAGGCCGGTACATTCAACATCTCTGTTGACTGACACACCGCCTTCGCGAGCAAGCCCGCTCCCACAGTTGTTCTGTGTTGATTATGAAAATGGGGTTTGCTCCCGCCGGGTCAGGTGTTGTTCATCAGGCGCTTCTGGAAAAAGAAGCGCTTGTGGCCTGGCGGGTAGTCGGCGATCTGGCCTAGCTCGCTGTAGCCGAGCTTCTTGTAGAACTCTGGCGCCTGGAAGTCGAAGGTGTCGAGCCATATTCCGATGCATTCCTTTTCCCGTGCCAGGTCTTCGGCCATCAGCATCAGCTGCGTGCCCATGCCCTGTCCCCGGGCTTGTTCAGGCACCGACAGCAATTCGATGAATAACCATCGGTAAAAGAACCTGCCATAGAGCCCGCCGAGGATTTCGTCGTTGTCATCGCGCACCAGCAAGGCAATCGGCTGCGAGTTCGCCTCTCCCGCCTGCGAGGCGTTATAGGCGCGCAACGGCGTGAGGATCGCTTCGCGGTCTACATTCGTGGGGTTTTGCGACAACTCGATTCGCAGGGGCATGGCTATATCCTTATGGCATGGCGGTGAAATGGCAGCCTATCTCGATCGCGAGCCTGGTTCCATCCTGAGAACAAGTGGAACCGTCGTTATCGCGCAGATGTCTAGCCTAAACAGCGTCATTCCTGAACGCGGCCTATGAGGACAATCCGTGAATATTTTTGAAGCCTTGCGCGAAAGCCATGACCGCCAACGCACCTACGCCGATGCACTGATTCAGACCAGCGGCGACACTCCCGAGCGGGTCGAGGCTTACAAGCAGCTCAAGTCCGAACTTCAGGCCCACGCAACCGCTGAAGAGCGGCATTTCTACATCCCGCTGATGGAGTTCGATAACGGCGTCGACCTCAGCCGTCATGCCATTTCAGAACATCACGAGATGGACGAAATGATGGAAGAACTGGACGAGACCGAGATGTCCAGTCCGGCGTGGCTGGTCGCCGCGAAGAAGCTCGCCGAGAAGGTCAATCACCACTTGGAAGAGGAAGAGCAGAAGTTCTTCCAGATGGCCGGCAAGCTACTCGACGACAAACAGAAAGAGACGCTGGCGGGTCAGTATGAGAAGGAATACAAGGCTCAGCTGTCTTAGCGCCAGGCTTTCGTTTTCGCCTAAGATGTGCGCCTTCTGACGAAAAAAGGGATGCATTGCCATGTCGAACACAGCCGAGCGGGTCAACCTCATCGAGTCTCAGGTGTTGTCCCACGACTGGTACCTGCTCAAGAAAATCACCTTCGATTACCTGCGCAACAACGGCGAATGGCAACGCCAGACCCGCGAGGTCTACGACCGTGGCAATGGCGCGGCGATCTTGCTGTTCAACCGTGAAAAGAAAACCGTGGTGTTGACCCGGCAATTCCGATTGCCGGTGTTTGTTAATGGCCACGATGGGTTGCTGATCGAAGTGGCGGCAGGGCTGCTCGAAGGTGCGGCGCCTGAAGAACGCATCCGCGAAGAAGCCGAGGAAGAAACCGGTTATCGCGTGCACCATGTGCACAAGGTGTTTGAGGCCTACATGAGCCCCGGTTCGGTGACCGAAAAGCTGCACTTCTTCATCGCTGAGTACGATGCCGCTTCCAAGGTCAGCGAGGGCGGCGGACTGGAGGAGGAGACCGAGGAGCTGGAAGTGCTGGAATGGAAATTCGACGACGCGCTTGAGGCGTTTTATCGCGGGGAAATCTGCGATGCGAAGACCATCATGTTGCTGCAGTATGCGGCGATGAAAAACATCTTCACCGCTTAAGCTGTGTCCCCTGTGGCGCGGGGGCTTGTCACGTCAGAACAAATCGCCTGTCCTGCCGGCCCCTGACCATTCGCATCCTTCCAGCGTCAGCAGCAGCTCCTTCGCCTCAAGTCCACCGGCGAATCCGGTGAGTTTCCCCGAAGCGCCAATCACCCGATGACACGGCGCAACAATAGAAATCGGGTTCTTGCCATTCGCGGCGCCCACTGCCCGAACCGCACTTGGGTTGCCGATCTGCCGGGCTATTTCGCTATAGCTGCGGGTCTCGCCAAACGGAATGGTCAGCAGCGCTGCCCAGACCTTCTTCTGAAATTCCGTCCCGGCAAAATCCAGATCCAGGTCGAAACGATTGCGCCTGCCCGCAAAGTATTCCCGCAGCTGCTGAGCGGTGCGCATCAGGATCGGATTATCCGGCGCCTCACTCATCGGCCCAAGCCGCACCCGGCCGGGCTTGTCGTTTTCCCAGAGGATGGCTGCCAGTCGTGAGCCGTTCGCGACCAGCTTCAACTCACCCACCGGAGATGCGAGAGTGATGAAGGTGTAACTCATGCCGGTGGACTCCGTAAAGGTGCTGAGCAGAGGCCAAGCATACTGCCTCGACGGGGAGGCGCAATACGCAATCCCAGCCATACTTGCCTTTGCTCTTGAAGCCTTCCCTCTGTTTTTGTACAGAGCCTAAAAACAAAAAGAGACCGACTCATGAAGTTCGAACCTTTTGCCAAATCGCTGATTGCGACCTCATTGGCGCTCAGCTGCCTCAGTGCTTACGCGGCCTCCGTGGCGCCGGTCGCGGCCGAAAACGGCATGGTTGTTACCGCCCAGCATCTGGCCAGTCACGTGGGCGTCGATGTGCTCAAGAACGGCGGTAACGCCGTCGACGCCGCGGTAGCGGTCGGTTATGCGCTGGCGGTGGTTTATCCCGCGGCGGGCAACCTGGGTGGCGGCGGTTTCATGACCATTCAGTTGGCGGACGGGCGCAAGACCTTCCTCGACTTCCGCGAAAAAGCCCCGCTGGCCGCTACTGCAAACATGTACCTCGACAAGGAGGGCAACGTCGTCCCTGACCTGAGCACCCGTGGCCATCTGGCCGTTGGCGTGCCGGGCACCGTGTCGGGCATGGAACTGGCGCTGCAGAAATACGGCACCAAACCGCGCAAGGAAGTGATCGCCCCGGCCATCAAGCTCGCCGAAGACGGTTTTGTGCTGGAGCAGGGCGATGTCGAATTGCTGGAATACGCCACTGACGTGTTCAAGAAGGACATCAAGGATTCCGGTGCGATCTTCCTGAGCAACGGCGAGCCGATGCAAGTCGGTCAGAAACTGGTGCAAAAAGACCTCGGCAAGACCCTGCGGGAAATCTCCGAGAACGGCGCCGACGGCTTCTATAAAGGCTGGGTGGCCGATGCCATCGTTACCTCCAGTCAGGCCAACAAAGGCATCATCACTCAGGCCGACCTCGACAAATACAAGACCCGCGAACTGGCCCCGATTGAATGTGATTACCGCGGCTACCATGTGGTCTCGGCACCGCCGCCGAGTTCTGGCGGCGTGGTGATTTGCGAGATCATGAACATTCTCGAAGGCTATCCGATGAAAGACCTGGGCTATCACTCGGCCCAGGGCATGCACTACCAGATCGAAGCGATGCGTCACGCCTATGTGGACCGCAACAGCTACCTGGGCGATCCGGATTTCGTGAAGAACCCGATCGCCCATCTGCTGGATAAAAACTACGCGACCAAAATCCGCACCGCCATCGATCCGCAAAAGGCCGGTGTGTCCCGCGAGCTCAAACCCGGCGTAGCGCCACACGAAGGCAGCAACACCACCCATTACTCCATCGTCGACAAATGGGGCAACGCGGTCTCGGTGACCTACACCTTGAACGACTGGTTCGGCGCCGGCGTCATGGCCAGCAAAACCGGGGTCATCCTCAACGACGAAATGGATGACTTCACCTCGAAAATCGGCGTGCCGAACATGTACGGTCTGGTGCAAGGGGAGGCCAACGCCATCGCTCCCGGCAAGGCACCGCTGTCGTCCATGAGCCCGACCATCGTCACCAAGGACGGCAAAGTGGTGATGGTCGTCGGGACCCCCGGCGGCAGTCGTATCATCACCGCGACCTTACTGACTATGCTCAACGTGATCGACTACGGGATGAACATCCAGGAAGCGGTCGATGCACCGCGTTTCCACCAGCAGTGGTTGCCGGAAGAGACCAACCTGGAGACCTTCACTACCAGCCCTGATACGGTGAAGATGCTCGAAAGTTGGGGGCACAAGTTTGCCGGGCCACAGGATGCCAACCATGTGGCGGCAATTCTGGTCGGCGCGCCTTCGCTGGAAGGCAAACCGGTGGGCAAAAACCGCTTCTATGGTGCGAACGATCCACGTCGAAACACCGGGTTGTCGCTCGGTTATTGAGGCAGATCCGAGGCCACCCCAATTCTTGAGGGTGGCCCCCGATCCCTAGACGTTAAAAGGGGAACGGATTCGATACCCGTTGCCGATTCACCGACCTATCAAGGAAGGAAGCTCATGGCTACCGCACTGCTGATCATCGATGTCCAGCGTGCCTTGTGCACTGGCGAATACGAATGTTTTGAGATCAAGCGCGTTATCGAGAACATCAACGGCCTCAGTGCCAAGGCTCGCGAAGCAGGCATCCCGGTCATCCTCATCCAGCACGAAGAACAGGGCGACCAGCTGCAATACGGTTCCGAAGGCTGGCAACTGGCCGAAAGCCTGAAGACGTCGCCGCAAGACCTTCGCGTGCGAAAAACCAATCGAGACTCGTTCTACCGGACCCACTTGCAAGCCCAATTGCAGGATTTGGGCGCCGACCGCCTGATCATCTGCGGGCTGCAAACCGACTATTGCGTCAACGCCACTGTCCGCCAGGCCCTGAAGCTGGGCTATGACGTCGTGCTCGCCGCCGACGCGCATTCCACTGTCGACAACGGCAACCTCGCTGCCGAAGACATCATCACCGAGCACAACGCAGACCTGGCGCACTTGACGGGGCCCGTGGCGCGGATCGACGTGATGCCGACCAGCGAAATCCGCATCTGAAACTGCACGGCGATCAGCGACCTGGACAACAAGTAGCGAGTCACTCGTTGTCCGTCCCTTGTTGGCACTTAGCGAATAAAACTATTGAAAAAAACCTCTATACGCTTTAAACGGGAGGATCACTGGCACATTGTTTGCGTTCAGTAGGTGAGTATCGCCAGTTCTGGCTCTGGGAGCGCTGATGAGTTTTTGTCCATTGACACACTCCCCGCGGCAATCGAACGATTGCGACGTTGTCGCATCTCAACCAGACGGGAAGTGGGATACGGTCGCAATGGCCTGCGCTGGTAACGAGAACACCCTCGAACATTTACTGGATTCAGCGCGTAATTGGGCCCATACCACCGCGTGGGTGGTTTACCGCGCCGGCGAACAAATGCATTTGGTCGGGCAGGGCGACCCGAGGGTGCAGTGGCCGTCAATCGTTGCGAATGAAGAATTTGAAGCCTTTTGCCTGACCCGGCACCTGCACCGCTGGCCGACCGGCAGAGGCGAAACGGTGCTGGGTTGGCTACTCGCGCCAGCCAACAATGCCGCGGAGCCGGCGCTCGCCGAGTTTGCCCAGCGCCTGGGCATTGAGGTACAGACCAATACCCTGGCCCGTGCGCAGATTACTCAGCGTGTGTTGTATGAAATTACCTACCTGGCCAGTTCGACCCGCGACCGGTCAGTGTTTCTGGTAGGGGTTCACCAGCTGCTGGCTAGCCTGATCGACGCCGAGAACTTTTATCTCGCGCTGTATGACCCGCACAGTGGCAAGATTGACTACCCGTATTACGTCGACATCATCGACGTTGATGCCGTGGAGTCCCAGCACTACGAATACCTTGACCCTTCGCACTTGTCGTTGACCGGCCAGGTATTGACCAGTGGCCAGCCGTTGCTGATCGACGCCGCCGGCATTCTCGCGGCTCAGGCCGAGAATCGTTTCTACTGCGTGGGTGATCGTCCCGAGTTCTGGATGGGCGCACCGTTGAAAAATGCCTCGGATGACGTGTTTGGCATGCTTGCGATGCAGGTCTACGACGTTTCTCGTACTTACAGCGCTGAAGACCGCGCGTTGTTTCTGGTGGTGGCCCGCCACGTGGCCATGGCGCTGGACCGGATTCTGCACCGCGAGGATCTGGAAGAGACGGTGATGCGTCGCACCCTGGAGCTTTCAGCCGTCAACGATGCATTGAGGCAGGAAGTGGCAGAACGACAGCGCGCCGAACATCTGCAGAGCGCGCTGTTCCAGATCGCTGAACTGTCGAGCCAGCCTGGCGACATGGCTGAGTTGTTTCAAACGTTGCATGGCATCGTCGGTGATCTGCTGTTCGCGCGGAACTTCTACATTGCACTGTTCGACGACGCGACCAGTGAAGTGACCTTTCCGTATTACGTCGATGAGCGGCAGACAACCTGCCCGGAGGCGCGGCGTGGGCGCCGGGGCTTGACCGAGTACGTTATCCGTCAGCGCCGACCTTGTCTGATTGATGCAGGCGAAGCTGACCGATTGTCTGCGCACGGTGAAATCGCAATGGCCCATGAGTCTGTCAAAGCCTACTCCTGGCTTGGCATTCCATTGTTCGATGGCGATGTGGTGCGTGGCGTGCTGGCGGTGCAAAGTTATACCTCGCAGGTGCGCTATACCCTGCGGGACCAGGAACTGCTGACATTCGTGTCGCGGCACATCGACACCGCGTTGTCGCGACGCACCGCCGCCGAAGCGATCCATGCTGCCAACCTCATGCTGGAAGCCAGGGTGCAGAACCGCACTCGCGAGCTCGATCACGCCAATGCCAAGTTGCAACACGAAAACTCCCACGATGCGCTGACCGGGCTACCGAATCGTACCTACCTGCAACAGCGCCTCAATCTGGCCTGGTCGCGGTTCGGCAGCGAAGGCGGGCACCTGGCGGTGATGTTCATCGACCTCGACCGTTTCAAGATGGTGAACGACAGCCTCGGTCATCATTTTGGCGACCTGCTGCTGATGCAGGCCGCCCACCGTTTACGCGGGTGTCTGCGCGACACCGACATGCTGGCGCGCCTGGGCGGCGATGAGTTTTCAGTGCTCGTCCCCGAGGCGCCGCTGGACGTGGTGATCGAAATCGCCGAACGGATCCTGGTGGCGTTCGACCTGCCGTTTTCCATCAATGGTCATGAAGTGTTTTCGTCCTGCAGTATCGGTATTGTCAGCGCCGACAGTCAGTTCCATCACGAACCAGCCGACTTGCTGCGCGACGCCGATGCGGCGATGTACCGGGTCAAGAGTGCCGGGCGTGACAGCTACGCGGTGTTCAATCAGGAAGTGCGCCGTGAGGTCTCGGACCAGGTTGAGCGGGAAGGGGCCTTACGCAACGCGCTCAAACGTACCGACGAACTGCTGCCGTATTTCCAGCCGATTGTCAGCGTCGAAAGCGGCGAACTTTTGGCCCTTGAAGCGCTGATCCGCTGGCATCAACCGGGCGGCCGGGTGATCGCGCCGGGCGAGTTTTTGCCGGATGTCGAAGGTTTGCGTCTGATCGGTCGACTGGACCTGTACATGCTCAACAGCATTGCTGTGATCCTTGCACAGCCCCAGCACGCCAATTGGCCTGCGGTGCACGTCAATTGCTCCAGTTACAGCATGGCGCGTCCGGACTTCGCCAGCGATGTGCTTGCGCTGTTGGCCCGGCACCGGGTCGCGCCATCACGGATCTGCCTGGAGTTGACCGAAGGTGCGCTGGTGGCTGAGCCAGCCATTGCCCGACTGACCATGCAGCAATTGGCCGACAACGGCATGTCGGTGGTACTCGATGACTTCGGTGCAGGATTTTCATCCCTGAGCTATGTGCATCAATACCGCTTCAGCGGCTTGAAGATCGACAAGTCGTTCATCCTCGAACTGACCACCAGTCCACGCAGTCGCGCGATCGTCCGGGCGATTGTGCGGATGGCCGAATCGCTGGACCTCAGCGTGGTGGCCGAAGGGGTCGAAGATGAAGCGACACTGGTCTTGCTGCGCGAGATGGGGGCAGGGCAGGCCCAGGGTTATTATTTTGCCAAGCCGATGAGTTTGGAGGCGTTGTTGGAAACTTCGCTGGTCGGGCGCTAAAGCCACGTATTAACCACTCGCCGATCCAGCTCCTCCCAATCCGCCATGCCCAACACCCGCGTGGTGTTCAACCCGCGCAAATACCCCCGCAACTGATTGGCAGTGGCCCGCGCAAGCTCCGGGTCGGGTGCGTTTTCGCACAACAGTACGGTTTCGTACTGGATCAGGTACTCGGCCACCCGCTCACGGAAGTCGGGCAAAACGGCGTCGCGGATCAGGTCAAAAGTTCTCAAGTAGAGATCCTCATTAATTATTTCCAGTCGTGATTGAGTGTGGGTCCGTCTACACGGCGCGCAACTATCGCTAGAAGTAATAGTGACCATTACGAAACGCAAGTTCTTCTTTGTTGGCAATCGGCGGAAAATCGCCTCCATCGAACTTTACTCTCGGGATGAGACCGATGCGTCCTTTATTCGCGCCCGTCATGGCGTTTGCCTCTTTGTTGCTCGCCGGTTGTGCCTCCGCGCCGAACGATCCGACCCTGACCTTGCAGACCAACAAGACCCCTGCGCAATTCGCCGACTGCGTCGTACCGAAATTGCAGGGCAAAGCGTTGAACCCGACTGTCTCGCAGACCCAGCGCAGCTACCGGATCGTGGTGCCGAGCAAAGTCTCGGCGGACAACGTGCTGGAAGCCTACAAGGCCGGGAGCGGCGGCAAGGTGTTCATCTACGAGCGGCATTTGCTGGCCTCGAACTTCCTGCCTTCGAGTTTTGAGCGCGCCGCACAGGATTGCATCTGACTCCGCCCGTAAACGCTTTTCATCGAGCTCCTTTGGTTGGCCGCAACCAACCAATTTTTTGCCCCGCACCACTTTCGGTTGCGGGGTTTTTTTTGTGCTGGCTGATGCGAGTCATGGCCCTGGTCATATAAATTTGAAATGCACGGCGTTGCTCGACAGAATCGCGTCCCGATCTGGCCAACGGTGCCGGACGTTCGTGGTGAAAAGGAACTGCAGTTGAACGAACAGACATTGTCCCAGCGCCTGGAGCGCGTGGCGGCGCATGTGCCCGCAGATGCGCGCCTGGCCGATATCGGCTCGGATCACGGCTACCTGCCGGTGGCGTTGATGCGCCGTGGCGCCATCGCGGCGGCGGTGGCCGGCGAGGTGGCCTTGACGCCGTTCCACTCGGCTGAACGCACCGTGCGCGAAAACGGCCTGGACCAGCGGATCAGCGTGCGCCTGGCCAGTGGCCTGGCGGCGATCGAGCCGGGAGACGGGATTACCGCGATCAGCATCTGCGGCATGGGCGGCGAGACGATCCGCGACATCCTCGACAGCGGCAAGGCGCGCCTGAGCGGCCAGGAGCGCCTGATTCTGCAGCCCAATGGCGGCGAGCAGCCACTGCGCCAATGGCTGATGGAAAATGACTACCGCATCCTCTGTGAGGAACTGCTGCGGGAAAATCGCTTCGACTACGAAATCATCGTCGCCGAGCGCGCCGGGCCGGTGATGTACACCCCCGAGGAGCTTTACTTCGGCCCGCTGCAGATGCAGGCACGCAGCCCGGCGTTCCTGATCAAGTGGCAGCGCATCCTGCGCGAGAAGCAGAAGACCCTGACCCACTTCGCCCGTGCGCGGCAGGCCGTGCCCGAGGAGAAAGTGCAAGACATCGCCCGGCAGGCCCGGTGGATCACCGAGCTGCTGGCTTGAGGCTGATCCAGGGTTTGTGAGGCATTTTTCCCGCAGCCGATCCGATGCGCTCGGCTATCGGTTCAGAAGAGGTGCCAGCAGGGCACACATGCCGCGCCAGTGCGAACCCTCCCAGTAAATCCGTTGGCAGGCGTCGCAGCGCAGGAAGTGCGAATAGAGGGCGCCCACGCGTGGCGGCACCTGCAACCGGGCCAGTTCCGGGCTGATCTCGTGCAGCGGCAGGTTGCAATGAAGGCACAGGCTGAATGGCCGCGCGCTACGCGCCAGGTCGAGGCGTTCGTACAATTCGCGCAGCTGCAGCGACGGTTTCAGGGCATGCACGTAACAGCCGTGGCTGATGATCCGCCGCTTGAGCAGTTCGCGGTCGCGAGTCAGTACGATGCGTCCTTGCTGCGCAGCGATCTCGGCGATCTCGCCATCCTCGAAGCCATTGTCGTAGAGAGTGTCGAAGCCGCTCATGCGCAGCAGGCTGGCCAGCCCGCCCAGGTGCGCATCAGCGACGAAGCGCAGCACCCGTAAAGGTTGCGCACGAACCTTGAGCAGCGGGCTGATGTCCAGCGCTTCGAACTTGGGATACACCGCCAGCCGGTCACCGTCGAAGATCATCCGCTCCAGGCCCACCGACTCGCCGTTGAGCAGCACCAGCTCGACCTCCGTGTGCGGGACCCCGAGCGCCTCGATCATGTGCTTGACCGTCGCCCCTCGCGCGCACTCGCAGGTGAAGGACTGCCGCCGCCGTTCGGCCGGCAGGAAATCGTTGAGCTCCTCGTAGAAGCGGAAGGTTGCACGAGTCATGTTGAACAGTATGGCAGGGCGGCGGGATGAGCGAGTCTGGATTCCCGTGGCTTCGCTCTAGCGACGATAGTAGCGGTGATCGTCCTCGTAGCGGTGCCGCATGGCCCGATCCTGGTGGCGCTCCCAATCACGACGATCAGCTTCTCGACGGGCTTGCTCTCTACGCCAATTATCTCTGCGCCAGTCGTCTCGGCGCCAATCGTCTCTGCGATTGTGCCAGCGGCCGTCATGCCAGTATCGGTCGTCATGGGCAAGCAACGGCCCTGGCTGCTTGTCGGCCATACTGGCCAAGGTCGGCCAAGGGTTGCCCGCGGCCTGGACAGGAGCCTGAACGGCTGCGACTTCAGTTGGGAAAACAGGGGTTGAGGTCTTCATCTGTGTTGCTGATGCCGAGCCAACTGCCGCGAACGCGAACAGGGCGAAGAGCACCATCCGTGGGTCATGGAATTTCATGAGAGAAGGCAACCTCTGATTGACAATTGGACGTGTGGCCATCTGGCTGCGGGAAGCCTGCGGGTTCGCGCTTACCGAACGAATGTGCCTATCCACATAGACAGATTAATAGGGAAAAGTTCTAGGGAGCCGCTGCTTAAATAGCCAATGGCCTCAGTGTTCGGCCCCCTGTGAGGTTTGCTACCTCGATGTCCCTTCTGGCTGATCGCTACCGGTTGCGGCGAAGGGCAGCAATCGATCCGAAACGAGCCCCAGCGGCCAGGGCAGCAATTGCCGGTCATCCATATCGAATGAATCTATGGTGTCTTCTTGCTAAAGCTTGAGCACGGAAGTCACCCTAGGCTTCAGCAGTGTTCAGAAGGTCTCCAGCCCGTGCTGTTACATCACGATGGGCATCGGCCAGATCGCTTGAACAACGTACTGAGGACGCGCTGTCCGTATAAGCCGACGCCAAGACCCGACACGATGAAAACGACTGCAACGATTTTGTTAAGTGACAGGGTCTCATTAAAAATCATGACTGAACCGAGCAGGCCGAATACCGGCACCAATAACGACAATGGCGCGACGGTAGACACTGGATATCGTTTCAGAAGTGAATTCCACACCCAGTAGCCGAACAGTGTATTGGGGTATACCTGGAACAGGATCGACAGGACGGCGCGGTAGTCGAGTTGATTCACCAATGCGCTGTAACCCGCCGAGCCGTTAACAGCGTAATCAAGCGCGAAAAGAGGGATGGGCGAAAACGCGCTGGACCACACCAGGAAAGCGAAGACCTGGGTGGTCTTGGCTTTTTTGTTGATCACGTTGGCCACACTCCAGGCGACCGCTCCCAGCAGCACCAGGATCAGCCCGGCCGTCGTTACTGTCCCATCAACAATCGAGATGATGCTCAACAAGCCACAGGAGGCGATACCTATACCCGCAAGTTGGTAGCGGGAAATCGCTTCCTTGAAAATCCATGAGCCCAGCAGGATGGTGAAAAACGCGCTGAACTGAAGCACCAACGAAGCGATGCCTGCTGAAAGACCAGACTTGATGCCAAGGTTAACGATGCCCCAAAGTCCAATACCGAAGACCAGACCGTAACCAATGATGTAGCGCCACTGCACATCAGGTTTCGGAAAGAAAAAGATCGCTGGAAGTGCGCAAAGCGTGAAGCGAATGCCAGCAAGAATGAGCGGGTCAACGGTGGTGAGGCCCAGTTTGATAACCGAGAAATTCACGCCCCATATGGCAGTAATCAAGATTGCGAGTAGCAGGTGTCCGGCTTTCATACTGATCTTCCTTGAATGGTCGTTGAGAAATGTCTTGTGAGAACCCACAGCGCCAAAGCTGTAGCGCTGATCAAGGCGCCCAGCAGGCTTACTGCCATCCAGCCCCAGAGCGCATAAACCTGGGTCGCGGCTGCCGCCCCCAGCGCGCTACCGACCGAGTAGAAGCACATGTATGCGCCGACCATGCGACTTTGGGCGTCGGGTCGAGCAGCAAAAATGAGGCTCTGGTTGGTGACGTGTACTGCTTGCACCGCGAAGTCGAGCAAGACCACTCCGCAGAGCAGTGCTATCAGGGACGTCTCGGCAAAAGTGATGGGCAACCAGGAAAGCGTCAGGAGCCCCAGCGAAATGCCGGTGACTCTTTGTCCCAAACCTTGATCGGCCCAGCGACCGGCTCTTCTGGCAGCAAGGGCACCGGCGACGCCAGCCAAGCCGAACATGCCGATGGCAGTGTGTGAAAGCGACAGCGGCGGAGCGCTCAACGGCAGCACCATGGATGTCCATAGCACGGAAAAAGCGGCAAAGATCAGTAAGGCCAACAGGCCCCTGATACGCAAAACCGGTTCGGTCATGAACAGCTTGAAGAACGACCGGATGAGAGCTTGGTAGGAGTGTTGATTGCGTGGCGACACTGCGGCAGGAAGCACTTTCCAGAGCACCGCCGCGATGGTCAGCATCAATCCTGAGGAAACGAAATAAACGGCGCGCCAGCCCGCTAGATCTGCGATCAGCCCAGAGGTAAACCGCGCCAGAAGAATGCCCAGGACAACTCCACTGGTTACGGTTCCCACTGCCTGTCCACGTTGTGATGGCGTTGCCAACACGGCGGCATATGCCACAAGCACCTGAACGACCACTGCCAGTAAGCCCATCATGCTCATGGCTCCCAGCAGGGCCAGCCATTGCTGTGATGCGCCGACTGCCGCCAGCGCAATTGCAGACAGCGTCACTTGAGTCAAAATCAGCCGTTTACGGTTGACCATATCGCCCAGCGGTACGATGAACAGCAACCCCAGCGCGTATCCAACCTGAGTGGCCGTCACCACGACCCCGATCAATCCTGAGGTGACGCCCAGGCTCTCAGCCATTGAGGCGAGCAAGGGTTGGGCAAAATAAACGTTGGCTACTGCAAGTGCGCAGGTGACGGAAAACAATAACGTGAGCGAGGAAGAAAGCCCCGGAGACCGGTCGATCCTGCTGCTTTCTCCGATATCCGTATGCGGCAATCCCGAAAGCCGCCTGGAGAAACGTTCGGTGGTTGAGTCGGCCTCTGCTGTCATGTACGCCTCCATGGCGTTAAACTGGTTTCAATTAAGAACTGGTTTTAATTATTGCTGGGCCAGGTTTCAATTTGCAACCACATTGATCCAGATTTATCGACAGACTTGGCACCCTTATTCAAAAGGTAAATACGATGGTCAAAGGTGCTTCACCGCAAAGCAGCGAATGCCCGGTAGCAAGAACACTGGAGGCAATTGGGGATCGCTGGTCGCTCATGATTATCCGCGACGCATTTGACGACATTCGCCGATTCAGCGAGTTTCAAAAGAGCTTGGGCGTGGCCAAAAATATTCTGGCATCGCGACTAAAAACGTTGGTTGAAGTCGGTGTATTCGACGTTCGACCGGCGTCGGATGGAAGCGCCTACAAGGAGTACGTCCTAACGGACAAAGGACGGGAGATCTTTCCGGTTGTGGTCAGTATGAGACAGTGGGGCGAACGCTTCCTGTTCAAGCCGCAAGAGACACGTTCTGTGCTGTTGGACAACGAATCCGGACAGTCTCTGATGCCAATCGATGTTCGCTCATCAAGCGGTCAAAAACTTGGACCGTCTGACTGCCACAGAGTGAGACTTGTTGCCGGCGGGGCGTGAATCGACAGCCGTTTTCAACCGGTCGCGCCGAAGATAGTCTGGATCGAATCTAACCTCTGACTTGCCAGAGGCGCGTCCGAACGAAATGTTGATTGGCAGGACCAGGCCTGAATTCATCCCTCTATTTGAGTATTCAGGCGCCGTAACAAGCGGCTATCACAATGAGTGCGAGAAAACAGACCAACTGCACGCAAAAGAAGGTAAATCGAACCGCCACGAACGTATCGGTTTGCACGTGGGATACGTGAACCAGAGACTGGCACACGCGAGCGATCAGAACGATTATGGACAAGTAATTCACTGCAAGGCCGTCGACACCCAGGGCTGAAATCACCAACACGATGACGCCAAAGACAGGCAGATTTTCCACACAGTTCGCGTGTGCTCGTGTCCCGCGCCGATACCAATCCTCGCCTTCGAGCTGATCGCTTCGGAAGGAAGCAATCGGAACACTCGAGAACAAGATTCTGACCCAGCGATACACCCCGACGGTTGCCATCAACAACAGTAAAGTCCAGGTTGCAAATCCAAGCAGCATCCACATCGGAATCGTCATGGCTGCCATCCTCAATCAAGCATTTTCAGTACGTCATCCCAGCGTCGTGCGACCGACGCGCGGTCGGTCGCCCCCTGTCGATCAATTGCTCATGATGGGTGCCAGTGCGGTCTGAATCCTGGACATCTGTGCAGGTGTTGTCATGCGCGTAAGCAGCTGGCCAAAGTGTGGGTGCTGCACGCCCGAGATGATGTATTGCCAGCGGTAGGCGCTCAGCACGCAGGCGTTGATTTGGGCTGTCTCATCGACACTGAACGATCGTGACGCATTTTGAATGAAGTAGTCGGCATCGGATGCCGATTGTGCCTGCAGGATGGCGTCGACGGCGGCCACCAGCGCAATCAGATCGGTCACTGCCTGGTCGCGGTCGGCCGGGGAGAGTTTCGCGTGCTCCGCCTCCCACTCCAGTTCATCGAGTACGACGTGCCGGCTTTCATCCTTCCAGTGAAATTTGAAGACATCCTTGAAGAGTGGGCACAACTCCTCGCGCGGGGCGATGCTTTGCACGTAGTGCGTCTGAACAAACAGCTCGATATGGCAGGTCAGTGCCAGCACTGACCAGGTGCTGGCCGCCAGTACCGCGCGCGCCACATCGTTTGGATCGGCAACCTGACGATATCCCGCCGGCAATTGCGTACTAATCATCGTTTCAATACGCCGGAACAGCTCCTGATGCTTGATCTCGTCGTTGGAAAAGCGCACCAGCGCTTCGAGTGCGAGCTGATCGTCAAACACATGGGCCCGGCCTTGATCGAGCATTTTGGCACTGATAAAACGCTCGACCAGGCCAAAGATATACGCATAGGTTCGGCCCTGAATCTGGCTGAGCAGGCGCACCTCGTCCGCGGTGAGAAAGGTCAGGCGGTCGATCCGCGATAGTCCGTCGGGCAAGAATTTTCGCGAGAAGTCGAAGCTACGGTCCTGTAGCAAATCACGATCGATCTGCCATTCCGCTTTCTTCGATGATCTGACGATTTGAGCATAACGGTCGGCGTTGCCTGAATCTGAGCGGGGTAGGGTAGCTGCGGTGTTCATATTGATCTCCGGCTTGCGTGGTCGAGTTGGAATGGGCCAATTACGGTTAACGCGGGGGCAATGACCATTGGTGAAGTGTCTGGGGAGCGTCTCGATCACTGAGTCCACGTTGGTGCTAATCTAGGCCTCGCAGTTCAGGCGGCGAATGACCAGTGCGCCTGATTACATGCTCCGGACTCCGGAAAGGAGGGCTGGCAATTGTTGGATGCGCTATCTGATGTCTTGCGGGTGATTCGGCTGTCTGGAGGGGTCTTCCTCGAGGCGGAGCTCACTGCGCCCTGGTGCATCAGCGGAAGAATCTCTGCAGACGATTGCAAACCGTTCCTGGCGGCACCTCGACATGTCATTGCGTCGCATTTTGTCGCGGCGGGGCACATGCAGTTGCGAATCGACGATGGCGCCACCCTCGACGTGCGGGCAGGCGAACTCATTCTGCTGCCTCGCAATGACGTTCATACTTTTGGCAGTGATCTGAGCATTGCGCCCATGTCGGCGCGCGAAGTTATTCAGCCGCCGGAAGTCGGCGGCATCTCACGAATCAAGTACGGCGGGGGCGGCGAGACCACACAGCTACTGTGCGGATTCCTCGGCTCTGAAACACCGTTCAGTCCGTTGCTTTCGTCGCTGCCATCCTTATTGAAGCTAGATGTCCGCACGACGGCTTCGGGGGCCTGGATTGAAAGCTCATTCCGTTTCGCTGTCAGTGAGATCGCGGCGGGGCGCGTCGGCTCGGCAACGGTCATCGCCAAGCTATCCGAACTGCTGTTCGTCGAAGCCGTCAGCCAGTATGTCGCGAACCTCCCCGCTGAACGGCGCGGGTGGCTGGCGGGTTTGCGAGATCCGCATATCGGGCGCGCATTGGCGCTGCTCCATGCCCGTCCAACCGAGGGCTGGACGGCAGAAGCCCTGGCGCTTGAAGTGGGCATGTCGCGCTCGGTATTCGCGGAGCGATTCACGGCATTGGTCGGACAGCCACCGATGCAATACCTGACGCTTTGGCGTATGCACGTGGCGGCTCAACACCTGCGCGAAGGTCGCGGGAATGTGGCGCAAATCGGCTTTGCAGTGGGCTACGAATCCGAAGCAGCGTTCAGCCGCGCATTTAAACGCCAGTTCGGCACATCACCCGGCACCTGGCGCAGACAATCCGCATGAGAAGGTCCGGTGCCGATGTGCCCGATGCAGCGGGAACTTCGGGGTAATGGCCAGGTCAACAGGGGCCCTGTATCGGCGACGCCGAGCAGCGCTGGTGGCCTGCTTTACGGCAGTGCCGTCCTCGATCCGCCGAGTCTGCCCCTGATGCCAACCAAGAGTTTTCTGCCGGGTCTTATCCTGGCGTTCTGCGCCGTCGTGTCGCTTTGCTCGGTTGCTGCCGAGCGAAAGGCACCCTCGCAAAGTAACAGCGCATCAACCACGCTAATCGAAACCGCCTCTCGACAGTATGAAAATGGCCAGTTGGACCAAGCCGCTGCCACGCTGGAACGTGCCCTGCATATCCAGCCGAACAATCCCGCGACGCTGCATTACCTTGGTGTATTGCGACTTCAGCAGGGGCAGTACGAGCAGGCTGAAACGTTGGCGGCGCGCTCGAACATGCGGGTTGGTCGCAACGTCGAGTTACGCAACCGCAACTTCCAATTGATCCAGGCGGCGCAGCAGGCCAAGGCTTCAAGTACTTCACCCAACGCCAAAGAGGACCTGGTCGCAGTACAGGAGGGGCTCAAAGAGGAGGTCCAAAAGCGCCGCGAGGCAGAAATGGCCGCTGTTGAACAAGCCAACGCTGGCAAATTCGCTAGCGCACAGGCGCAGAGGGTATCGGATTCGCCGACGGCTGGCGGGCCAGGGCTCGAAGGAGAATTGCCAGTGGCTTCCGTCGTGCCAGAGCCCGCGTACGATGAGGTTGAGATTCCCCGCGGCCATTGGCCGCCTCCGGGTAAATGCCGAATCTGGTTTCCTGATCGCCCGCCCGGGCATCAGCCCAAACCCGGCAAATGCAAGAAGCTGCGATATCGGGTTCCGTCAGGAGCCTACCTGGTGCACGGTTGAGTTTCTGAGTGTCCTTTTGGCCGGTTAAGTCGCAATGGTGTTCAGGGTTTGTGCTCCACGTTGAGGGAGGCAGGGGGCGTGGCCGATTTCTGCCTGTCGCCATCGTCAGCTTTGGGTCGATCCAAGTCATACAGCCGCCAATTATCCGCCCCCTGAAAGGCTTCGTTGGAAACCTTTTCTGATAGCGCTGAAGGGCGCACGTGCTGCGGGCATGATGAGGGTTTAGTTAACCATCACCTCGTCCAGTGCCTGTTCGAGGGTGCTGACCGTGCGCTCGATATTTTGCAGCTTTTCGAGTCCGAACAGACCGATGCGGAAAGTCTGGAAGTCGGCCGGCTCGTCGCATTGCAACGGCACTCCGGCGGCGATCTGCAGGCCGTGGTTGGCAAATTTCTTACCGCTCTTGATGTCGGCATCATCGGTGTAGCTCACCACCACGCCAGGGGCCTGAAAGCCGGCGGCGGCCACGCTTTTGATGCCTTTGCCGGTCAACATGGCGCGCACCCGATCGCCCAGAGCCTGTTGTTCGCCGCGGACCTTGTCGAAACCGTAGGCTTGCGTCTCTTTCATCACTTCGTTGAATCGCGCGAGGGAATCGCTGGGCATGGTCGCATGGTAGGCATGTCCGCCCTGTTCGTAGGCCTGCATGATCTGAAGCCACTTTTTCAGGTCGCAGGCGAAACTGCTGCTATGCGTCTGTTCGATACGCTCGAGGGCCAAAGAGCTGAGCATCACCAGGGCGCAGCAAGGGGAGGCGCTCCAGCCTTTCTGCGGTGCGCTGATCAGCAGGTCGACTGCGCATTTGTGCATATCAACCCAAAGCGTGCCTGAGGCGATGCAGTCCAGCACGAACAGGCCACCTACCGCATGCACGGCGTCGCCGACGGCCCGCAGGTACTCGTCGGGCAGGATAATCCCTGATGAGGTTTCAACGTGGGGAGCGAAGACAATCTGCGGCTTCTGCGCCTGAATGGCTGCCAGCACTTCGTCCAGAGGGGGTGGGGCGTAGGCAGCCTGGCGACCCGTGTCGACCGGTCGGGCTTTCATCACCGTGGTGGCCGCCGGGATGTTGCCCATCTCAAGGATCTGGCTCCAGCGATAACTGAACCAGCCGTTGCGTATCACCAGGCATTGCTGGTCGGTGGCAAACTGTCGCGCCACCGCTTCCATGCCGAATGTGCCGCTGCCAGGGACCACCGCAACAGCCTGGGCGTTGTAGACCTGTTTCAGAGTCCTGGAAATGTTCTTCATCACGTCTTGAAATGACTGCGACATGTGGTTGAGCGAGCGGTCGGTGTAGACCACTGAGTACTCGACCAGCCCCTCGGGATCGATACTGGGATATAGCTTTGACATGGGGTGACTCCTCTGACAGAGACTCAGTGGTATCGACCCTGCCCTAAGCTTTGGCAAATGACAAGATTGCTCGGGATTGATTTTCGACTTCTGTCGAGTGGCTGGCATCATCAGGTCGGTTACTTGACGTAGCAATGCTCGCAGGTGGCTGCTGAGTTGTGGGAGGGTGGGCCTTAAAGGTTCCTGCCTGCTTACGTTCGGTCGATAACACCCTGTCGCGAGGGGCTGCAATCGACCCAAGGCGGACGTCTGACTTGTGACTCCCGAGCAAGGAATGCCTTGAGCGCTGATGGCGATAGAGTGATGGCGTCAACGGCGTTTACCGCCCCCTGGATAATTATTGCTCCCAGATATGGAACTACAGTTGTGCCAAGGGGGTTGAAGGCATGAGCAAATGTTATCCGGCTGTGAGCCGTTTTTGCGGCGCCCAAAAGCGAGATCAATGGGGTAGCGATTACTTGAACCATAGTGATGCCGATGGCGAGAACAAATAGAACTCCTAGAACTGCGACGAGCAAGCCGGCGTGCGTCACCGGTATGAAGAGCAGGCAAATCGTTTAGCGGGTGGAAAAGGAGTCACAGTTTTGCGACTAGCTATCGCCTGGACCAACGAGCAAGAACCTCTTAGTCGTGATGTAAGATTATTTCGCTGGCAGGTATCTGCCACTGTCACTTACATTACCAGTTCATATGGTTGCCTCCCAAGTTCTGTAAATAATACCTCGACGTATTCATCCACAATTCCGTTCTCACTCAGCGCGTGATGGAGCCTTTGGACATAATCGGCATTGCTGCCCAATGGTCCCTCTGCACTGGCAATGCAGCCGGCGATGGCTGCTACTGTCGCGTCTGCCTCAAAAAACGGGTGGGTGGGCTCCGCTATAAAGACCAGAGCCGTGGCTTCAGAACCATCCTTTAGGGAGATCGTGGTCCAGATCGGCCGATAGACTCCAGTGGCCATCTCGCGAACCCACAATAGAATTAGTTCCTCTTCCGCTACCTGTTCGGTCAGCCGGAAGGCGATTCCTTCAGTACGGCCGCCGGATTTCAAGGCTAGCATTCGACCAGGTTTATCCAGAGTTGCGCGGTTCGCGAGCAATCGTAAACAAAAGCTGCGATGCCAACCAAGTAGCTTGGCAGCCTGCTGTTCTGCGAAGTTCAGCAAGGGATTCCAGATCAGCGATCCATAACCAAAAACCCAGAAGTCACCCCGGTCGGGGCGCTTCTTCATTGTTTCGCGCATCGATTTTTCGATGCGGTCGAGCGACCACAGAATGTTTTCAGGCAACTCTTTGAAGTTATCCAGGTAGGCCCCAGACGTGAGTAGGTTCTTCGTTAACATTTTTAACAGCCTCCGTTTACGTTCTGCTACTCGATGGTGAGAGCTAGAAGCTCCTAGCCCCTCCGGTCTAAGCGACCTGAATAACTAAAATGCGGTTAACTTTCTGAGCACTAAGTTTTCCTTAGCAAGAAGCAAAACTCTTCCTAGGCTTGGCTCAAGAAGCTGAGGTGCTTACTTCTCAATCTGATCTTGCCGATCCAACTCAGTCGTGCGGCGAATGGTTGTCGCGCGACGATGCGGGATACTTGTCGTTAACTGCCGACATTGGGAGCCATTCGAGCGCGCGATAGCTTTCGATTAATGAGTCGAACAGCGAAAGGTCAGACGGGCTTCTTGCAACGAGTTGCGCACCTGCGACGGCTGCGAAAACCGTCGTACACATCCGTCGGTGGTTAATGCAGTGCATCATTTACAACGCAGTGGAGCGCATGATCAGGGATGTCAAAGCTCCCTACGGTCACCGAGAAAGCCAGGGGGGTGGCGATCTCGGCGTACCGGTGTTTCCATTGAGAAGCGGTTACTGGGCCGGCGAATCCAGCTCAGGAATGCCGCTGTTGTGATCAGCGTAGGCCGCTTGGAAGCTTGGACGTTTTGTCCAGCGCTGCCAGTACGCATCTAAGAACTCAAAACGCTCGTCCAGTGGAGTGGCATTGACCGGGAATTTCGAGAAGGCGATAGCGGTTGCCAGGGTAATGTCCGAGAAGGTCGGGGCATCGCCGCCGAGCAGCCATTCGCGGCCGTCTGACAGATGACGATTGACCAGTGCGGCGTGAGCCAAAGCTTCCTTACGGCAGTGTTCGCCCCAAGCCTCATTCTTGGTCAGTTCTAGCTTGAAGCCGAGTCCGGTGTGCAACACGTGGAACGCTGTAACGATGCGGTACAGGATGTGCACCCACACCCGGTTATCCCACATGTTATCCAGACCCTGTTCCAGTGCGGTCTCTCCCATGATCTTGCGACCGGGATACTCTTGGTCAAGATAACGAACGATGGCAGCCGTTTCGGAAATGTAGCTACCGTCAGCCAGTTGGAGGGTGGGAGTTTCGCCCCACGGGTTCATATTCAAATGACGCCAGCCACGCTGTTCGCCTACAGGGGACATGTCATAGATGGTCTCGGCAAATTGGTCAGCGATACCCTTTTCGTGCATGAACAGACGCAGACGCTGTGGGTTCGGAAAGGCCGAAGGCGAAGTGAAAAGCTGAAGTTTAGTAGTCATGATCGATCCTGCAGATTGGTGGTCGGGCTACCTAACTATCGTTAGGTAGTCAAACCTTAGCGGGTGATTCGACCTGCGTCAACACCTATCTAACATTTGTTAGGTGAAAGTTTTTTACTGGGACTTTCTGGCTGTATTGGTTCGATTGAGGTGAATCGCTCGCTTCAGCCGGGAAAGGGCGCGCAACCTAACATCAGTCGCGAGGCTCACTCGCTTTATCCCAGCTACTGCGGGCTGGAAATACCCCTGAATGATGCTGAACACCTATGTCCGTGCTTCGCACGCGTCGAGCGGTAAAGCCCGTGAGCAGGGGCAGCGAAAGCTTCGAAAAGCGGCGGCTGATCAAGGGTGCAACTGTCTGTGGCACGTCCTCAACGTCTGAGACGTTAACAGCAGGCGTTAGAAGTGATTATGGGAGGCAAGGGGAATGGATATGACGGACGCATCGGCGTTCAGGTGACCTCAAACGGCATATATGCCTGAACCAAGCTGTGTCAGGTGGATCATCTTCCAATTTGGCTTAAAAAGCTCGAGGCCAGGTGATACACAAGCGTTGCCTTTAAAGGCCCACGCTGAGTCCCAGCATAGATGGCCTAGATATTGGACTCACGGTTACGAGATTTTGGAAAAAGAAATGCGTTCTGGGATAGGTCGACATATATCACACTGTTTACGCAGCCCCATTCCCGCCTGCGCCGTCGCATAGCGAAATGCACATACGCTACCGAGCGCCGCTTCGCATTGGACGCGCATGCGGCAAAGCCGTCTGTTCGCTGAACCGAGTCGCTGTCAGTTGCTACGCCGGCAGAGGCCCGGACGCGCGGTATGAATCGACCAGGGCATCGAAAAGCGAGATATCCGAGCGACTTCTAGCAAAGAGCTGGGCACCGAGAATAGCTGCGAAAATTGCACGTGCTCTAGATTCACTCTCACTTGATTCGCACACCTTCGCAGCCAATAGAAGCTTGCTTAGCCATGCAATGTTGACATCAGCAAAGATCTGAATTTCTTTTGTCATCTCAATGGGCAAAGTATCGGTTTCAGCGCCCATGAAACTGCCCAGGCAGAGACGATTGTCGGCCTCAAGCGATCTTCGGAATATTTCAGGAAAGCGACGCAGAGCGTCAATCGGAGACGGGCTTTCTGATTCGATCGTCTCGAGCGCGAGCGCACCGTCCTCCCAATATCGTTTGGCAACGGCAACACCCAGATCGGCTTTGCTTGGAAAATGGTAGTAAATACTCGCCGCTTTGATACCAACATCTTGCGCAAGGTCGCGGAAATTCAAACCATTGTAGCCCTGCGATTGGGCAATTTTCTTGGCCGCCAACAAAATGGCTTCCTTGGAGTTGACGCTCATCTTGGTGCCTTTCGTCTTGGGACGATCTCTTAAATATGGAAAGCTAATTTACAGCATAGACCTACCTTTTGACAGGTAGATTATCAGTGAGAGCAGTGAGTTCAATCTGACTTGGATACTCAGACAGAAGCCGTGCCATCATGGTTCAGCCAGCATCGCCAGTCGATACCAGCGACGTGACGAGATCCCTACGTTCACCGAGAAAGCCAGGGGGGGCGATCTCGGTGCACCGGAGTTTCCATTGAGAAGCGGTTACTGGGCTGGCGAATCCAGCTCAGGAATGCCGCTGTTGCGATCGGCGTAGGCCGCTTGGAAGCTTGGACGTTTTGTCCAGCGCTGCCAGTACGCATCTAAGAACTCAAAACGCTCGTCCAGTGGAGTGGCATTGACCGGGAATTTCGAGAAGGCGATAGCGGTTGCCAGGGTAATGTCCGAGAAGGTCGGGGCATCGCCGCCGAGCAGCCATTCGCGGCCGTCTGACAGATGACGATTGACCAGTGCGGCGTGAGCCAAAGCTTCCTTACGGCAGTGTTCGCCCCAAGCCTCATTCTTGGTCAGTTCTAGCTTGAAGCCGAGTCCGGTGTGCAACACGTGGAACGCTGTAACGATGCGGTACAGGATGTGCACCCACACCCGGTTATCCCACATGTTATCCAGACCCTGTTCCAGTGCGGTCTCTCCCATGATCTTGCGACCGGGATACTCTTGGTCAAGATAACGAACGATGGCAGCCGTTTCGGAAATGTAGCTACCGTCAGCCAGTTGGAGGGTGGGAGTTTCGCCCCACGGGTTCATATTCAAATGACGCCAGCCACGCTGTTCGCCTACAGGGGACATGTCATAGATGGTCTCGGCAAATTGGTCAGCGATACCCTTTTCGTGCATGAACAGACGCAGACGCTGTGGGTTCGGAAAGGCCGAAGGCGAAGTGAAAAGCTGAAGTTTAGTAGTCATGATCGATCCTGCAGATTGGTGGTCGGGCTACCTAACTATCGTTAGGTAGTCAAACCTTAGCGGGTGATTCGACCCGCGTCAACACCTATCTAACATTTGTTAGGTAAATCTTTTTGTGTGCCGTCGCGGTTGATACCGTCTCTCAGCGTCTGCATAGCTGAAGGCGGGGGCAGAATGACGCCGGACGGTAGAGCGAATGCAAATGACTGGTCAGGTCGAATGCGAACAGGTGGTCAAGTGGAGTGCAATTTCGCACCGAACCATAAGCTCAATAAAGTTATTCATGTGAACAAGACCGACGTTGCAATGGTGAAGACAGGGAATTCATGCTGATAGGGGCTGCCGCCGAGATATTGCCGATGCTGCTTGAAAGGATCGAGGCGGGAAAAACCTGAGGCGCTTGAGCTTTGAAGCTGCATTGAGCACGCGGCCTGCCCATTAGACCGCTACAGACGTCTGAAATGTTTATTTCTCAGACACTTACCCTTTTACGAATAGGCTTTATAGGGAATTTTAGAGCGATTATAGAGTGGTACTGGCGCTGGCTCCGCCGACGCAACATTACCCGAAGCACCGATATGTCAATGACCAAACCGCTTTGTCACCATGAGCGGTAGAGAACGTCCCTTTGCAGCCATCCGTAAACGCTCAGACACGCACTCCCAATCTGCGGAACGGATGACGTGAGCCGCCTGTCAGGCGCGGACCTGGTCGAATAGCTTTTGCAGAAATACATCACCCGCCACAGAGTCTGAAAGCAAGTAATGTCCAGACCAATTGTCCCAGCCGGCCGCCAGGTTGAACTCAGCACACTGGAAATTTTGGTGAATTTGTTCACTGATGCCTATGACGGATGAACCCACCCGTTTGAACCCTCGAAGTTTGGTCAAATCTTCAGCTATCGATAGCCAACAAGCGTCTGACAACTCATTGAAATCAAGTGCCAGATGACCATTAGCTGCCTTATGGAGAGTTGGGTTCATTCGTTTCCGTCCAAGATGTGACGTGAAGGGAAATGCACAAGCGTGGTTGAAAACGGACCAAGAATACACATCAGTTCTCGCTTGCTGCATAAGCTACTGTTTCGCCAATAGAGTGTCCACGGACCGCTTTTGGCCGATTTCAGCCTGTCGATTGATCCGCATGCGTCCGACCAAGTCATCTACCCAATCTCGCAAAGCCAAGAAACGCCGCTGCGCGCCCCAGCGGGAGCAAGCTTCCTCGCCACAGGTGTGAAGTTCACCTGAACATCCTTAACTGACTGACATTGGGGCAAGCCCGGCTTCCACAGATCTCGCGCCGGACTTGGCGGTGCGCATGACCTCTCAGTACTAAAGGAGGTGCCAATGAAAGCTAAAGGATCATTCCAGTCTGGCGTCACAGGTTTAGGCTCAATCCCATGATCAAAAGATACCGGCTGCGATGGCCCATCCACCTCTGCATCTTAAAACACTGTTCGCCTGAACACTTGATGCAGCACGTCTCCCGCTGAGCTCGTCAATGACGACAATCAGACCCGCCTCACAGCCTGCGATATGAGTAGAAGACCTCACCTGATTTCCGGGTTTCCAGAGTAAAAGAGGATTTATCATGAGCAGCACTTTCTTCATTCCATCCGTGAACATGATGGGCATTGGCAGTCTCGACGAAGCGATGCTCGCCATCCGCAAATATGGTTTCCGTAAAGCCTTGATCGTCACTGATGCAGGCCTGGCCAAAGCCGGCGTGGCCGCCAAGGTAGCCATCCTTCTGGCCCAGCAGGACATCAACTCCACCTTGTTTGATGGCGCCAAGCCGAATCCGACGGTCAGCAATGTCGAGAAAGGTCTTGAGCTGCTGGGGCGTAGCGACTGTGATTTCATTATTTCCCTGGGCGGCGGTTCACCCCATGACTGCGCCAAGGGCATTGCCCTGTGCGCCACCAACGGCGGGCACATCAGTGATTACGAAGGCGTGGATCAATCCGCCAAGCCACAGATGCCGTTGATCGCGATCAATACCACCGCTGGCACGGCGAGTGAAATGACCCGTTTCTGCATCATCACCGACGAAGTCCGGCACGTGAAAATGGCCATCGTCGACCGTAACGTCACCCCACTGTTGTCGGTCAACGATCCTTCGCTGATGGCAGGCATGCCCAAAGGCCTGACCGCCGCCACCGGCATGGACGCGCTGACCCACGCTATCGAAGCCTACGTTTCGACGGCGGCAACGCCGATCACTGATGCCTGTGCACTCAAGGCCGTGGAATTGATCTCGGCCAACCTGCGCACTGCCGTTGCCCAGGGTGACGACATGACCGCCCGGGAAAATATGGCTTACGCGCAATTTCTTGCCGGCATGGCTTTCAACAATGCTTCTTTGGGTTATGTCCACGCCATGGCGCACCAACTGGGTGGTTTCTATGACCTGCCTCACGGCGTCTGTAATGCGATCCTGCTGCCCCATGTCGCCAGCTTCAACGCCAGCGTATGCCCGGCCCGGTTTAAAGACATCGCCAATGCAATGGGGGTCGACACCCAGCATCTGGATGCGGAAAAAGGCGCCGCCGCGGCCATCACCGCCATCCGTAAACTGTCTTCGGATGTCGGTATTCCGAGCGGCCTCGCCGAACTGGGCGCCAAGGCCGACGACATCCCGATCCTGGCAACCAATGCCATGAAGGATGCCTGCGGCTTTACCAATCCGCGTCCTGCCAATCAGGACGAGATCGAGCAGATTTTCCATACCGCGATGTAACCGATGTGAAGTGGCGCCAGCCCGATCAAAAGCCCCGCCTTCGGTTCAATGCTGTTCACTTAAGAGAGTCTGGAATCGGAGAAACCTGTGGCGAGCGAGCTTGCTCGCGCTTGAGTGCGTAGCACTCACAAAAATCGGCAATGATTGTCAGATTTTTGGGGCCGCTACGCAGCCCAGCGCGAGCAAGCTCGCTCGCCACAGAGATACGCACGATCCAAGAGCGCGCTTAAGTGAACAGCATTACGCCTTCGGTTGAACTTAACCCGGCCAGCTTTCGCGTCAGAAAATACCTCGCACCCATCCATTTGCGGCCCCGCATCTCGCTCTTTCTGATTCGTGGGCTTCTTTCACTCAGCCAGTTCTTCCGGTGAAATCACCCATACGCTGCACGGCATTTTGTACAGCAGGTGTTCCACCGTACTGCCGACCAATCGACCAATGCCCCGATGGCCGACCCGGCCCATGACGATGACGTCGATGTCATAGGCATCCGCGTAACTGGAGAGAACCTTGGCCGGATTGCCCATGATCATGTGCTGGTTCTCCGGAGGAATACCATTGCGCTCGGCCAGCTCGCGGAAGGCATCGCTTTGTGCATCGAACAGCGTCTTGGCGGTACCTGAGGAAAAGAATGCAGAGGCGTTGTCGAAGCCGAATTCGTCGGTGCTGATGGAAGACAGGTCATGGGCATAGATCACATCCAGCGTCGCGTTACAGGCGCTCGCCAGTTTTGCGGCCTCGCGCAGAATCCGGTCGTTGAAACCTTCGTATTGGTTATCGCGATGGAAAGGGTCAACTGCGGCGACAATCTTGCGTGGCAGGGGGTGCCGCACGTGACTGACAAAATGCAAAGGCACGGGGCATTCGCGCAGTAAATGGATATCGAGGGGCGTGAACATCAGGCGTGATAGCAGCGATTCGTATTCGAGTGCCTTGATCAGTGCGGTCATCGGCTGTTCTTTGAGGTGAATGAGGATTTCCTGCAAGGGTCTTTCCACCCAGATCACTTCAGTGGTGACGTGCACTCCGATTTTTCGTAAGGGACGGGCCTGCTCTTCCAGCCATTGGCGATGACGCTCGACATACCCGAGTCGCATCTGCTCCAGCGCTTGTTCGTTGACCATGCCGGCCGTTGCCAACCCTTCCAGGTAGTCGAACGCCACAATATGCAGTGCCGCACCCGAAGCCTTGGCCAACGCTGCGGCCCGGTCGAACGCGGGGCTGTTTTCCATCAAGGGCGAGACGACCAGCATCAAACGTAATTGCTCAGACATGACAAATCTCCCGTGGGTAATCCAGAAACGCTTGCGCTCAATGGCAACGGTGCGTTTGGGCAGTGAAACCTTAGGCTCATCCTGCCGCTGGCCGGGGAGGCAGGATTGATTTTTGTCAAACAGGCGGGGAACGGAAAAAACCGTCCGACATGCGGTTAGTTCCTGATAAAGATCAAGTCGTCCCAGGCAGGAACGCTCAATCTGGATGCCTGTTCACTTCATCCAGATGGCCGCGTGCCGAGGTGCCCCATGTCGCAGACTCAGCGTTTACTGTTAATAGCCCCCCCAGCCATGACCCGCACGCCCGCGTTCGACCGGGCCGCCGCGTTGGCGCTCGCCATGCAACTGCCGTTGCACATTGTGGCGTTCGATTATTTGCAGGCCCTGGCGGTGGCTGGCCTGTTCGCCCCTGAACAAATCAGCCTGGCCCGGGACGGCTATTTGCAAACCCATCGGCAATGGCTCGTGGAGCAAGCCGGCCTGATGAACAAACACGGGGTCGAGGTCACCAGTGAGGTGGTGTGGGTACAACATCCTTATGAGGAAATCCTGCACTTCGTCAACGAGATGCCGCTGGCGCTGATCGTCAAGGACGCCCAGGAAGAATCGGCATTGAAACGGGTGTTTTTTACGCCGCTGGACTGGCAGTTGCTGCGCGATTGTCCGGTACCGGTGCATCTGGTGACCAATGCCCTCAACCCACGCCCCCGCAACGTGCTGGCCATCGTCGATGTGTTGCGCAGCGAAGACCAGGACCATGTGTTCAACGACCAGATTATCGACGCTGCGACCAAGCTGGCTGAACAGTGCGATGCCCGGCTGGAACTGCTGCATGCCTTTGACTGGACGGCCGTGTATGCGCAGGACATGGGATTCGGTGCGCTGCCGCTGGCCGTCGGGGTTTATGAAGCGTTGGGCGTGGCTCAGGCCGAGGCATTTGCGGCCCTGGCAGAGCGTCACGGCGTGCCACCGGAATGTCGGCACTTCATCGAGGGCGCACCAGTGTCGAGTATTTGTGATTTCGCCACCGACCACCGCACCGATGTCATCGTAATGGGGACGGTGCAGCACAAGGGGTTGAACAAGCTACTGGGGACCACCGCCGAACAACTCCTGCATCGGGCGCCATGCAGTGTGCTGGCGATAAAACCGGGCAAGATGCTGCAATCCTGAGCGCTTGAATCGCCCCGCAATGAACCGTTGGCCGGAACATCGCGGGGCGATTTTTTTACAGGTAAAGACGATGAATGACCTGACGGCTGTCATCAGGATCATTATGCCTCTCGAAACCCAAGGCCTTGGCCAGGTCGCGCATCTGCGCGTTGCTGGAGGCGTCCACCGAATACATCTGACGAAAACCGTTCTTGCGGGCGGCCTTGATCAGATGCTCCATCAGTAACGTGCCAAGCCCCAGGTGCTTCCATTCATCGGCGACCGTTACGGCGCATTCACATTCATGTTCGGCTGTGGCCGCATAGCGGCTGACGCCAATCTCGATCAACTGGCCGTTTTCGTGGACCAGCGCGATATAGGCCATGCGCTGTTTGTTGTCGGTGTCCATCAACTGATTGAGCATGGCGGCGCCGGGCTCGTTGATTTGCGCAAGAAAACGCATGTGCCGGGACTCGGGTGACAGCCGTTTGATAAAAGCGTATTCACGCTCGCGGTCTTTTTCCGCCAGCGGTCGGATCAGCACGTGACGACCATCCTTGAGCGCTTCAATCCAGTATTGTCCGGTCACCGCGGCGTAGGCGGCAGCGGCCCGATCATTGTGGTCTTTGACAGTGAGCATGGGGTGGTCCTCCATCCGGTTTGTAAGATTGGCGCGCGGTGACAAATTCCGCGGTTCGTTCCTTTCTACGCTGCCGCTGGCGTCACAATCTGATCTGGATCAGAGAGACGTAACGTGGCATTCATTTACGCGTGTTTGATGTAAATCAACCTGGGGGAGGGGGCAACGAGCGCATCTTGGAACCTCCGGCGCTTAATGACCGGTGTCGAGCTGAGGTGTGTGATGGGTCAATATCAACGTTTGTTGCTGATCGCCGACCAAACCCTGCATCAGTCCCCAGCCATGCTGCGTGCCGTCGCGCTGGCCAAGGCGAGTGGCGCCGTGCTGGAGGTGCGTGCTTTTGTCGAACCCGCGCCGATCGTGCATGTGTGGGAAGAGAAAATCGACGACGCAGGGTATCAGCGCTATCTGCGCCGCTATCGCCGCTGGGAGGCCGAAGAGCTCGAGCGACTCAGTGGCCTGGGGCTGGAGGTGACGGTCAAAGTCGTGTTCACGACCCATCCGCTGCTGGATATATTGAACGCGGTCGAAGACCTCAAGCCCGACCTGCTGATCAAGGATGTCACCCTGGAGCCAGCGCTCAAGCGGGTGTTCATCACTCCGCTCGATTGCCACTTGCTGCGCGAATGCCCGATCCCCGTGCACCTGGTCAATCAGGCCCGTTACGGTTTGCCGCACCGGGTCGTCGCCGCGGTGGACCCGTTCGACCCCTCAACCCAGATCAGTGGCCTGAACGACACGATCATTCAGACCGCCAACGCACTGGCCTTGCAATGCGACGCGCCGCTGCACCTGCTTTACGCCTATGACTTGTCGCCAGCCTTCAATGGCGATGCGCCGCTGGTCGGCGGTGGCTGGAGCGTGGACTACGTTGAGGAGCTGCGTGAATCCCTGCATCTGGCCTTCATCACCCTGGCCGATCGTTACGGCGTTCCGCCGGAGCGTCGGCATTTCGTCATGGGCCTGCCGGTGCCGGTGATCAGCGAGTTTGTCGAGCAATACCTGGCCGATGTGGTGGTGATGGGCACGGTGCACCGGGTGGGGATCGACCGCTTGATCGGCAGCAATACCGAACGGGCGCTGTATTCGGTGCCGGGCAGTATTCTGGCGGTCAGGTCGCGCATCAGGGAGTGAGCACGATCGCGCCATTGAACCGACCTGCCCTCAAGTACGCCAGTGCCTGATTGGCGTCGTCCAGAGCAAAACGGGTGATGTCGCAGTGCACGGGAGTGTGCTGCAACTCTTCAAAAAACCTCGTGCCGTCTTCGCGGGTCAGGTTGGCCACCGAACGGACGCTGCGCTCGCCCCACAGCAGGCGGTAAGGAAAAGCGGGGATATCGCTCATATGAATACCGGCGCAAATCACACAGCCGCCCTTGACTGTGACGGCCAGCGCCGCCGGCACCAGCGCGCCTACGGGGGCGAAAATCAGGCTGGCATCGAGCAGGTGTGGCGGAGGCTGATCCGAAGGGCCGGCCCATTCGGCGCCCAGTGAGCGGGCATAAGTCTGGCCTTCGTTGTCATCCGGTCGGGTGAAGGCATACACCTGCTGCCCCCGGCCCCGCGCCACCTGAATGGCCAAATGTGCCGCTGCCCCGAAACCATAAAGGCCCAGGTGGCGTGCGTCTTTGGCCATTTGCAGGGCCCGAAAGCCGATCAGCCCGGCACACAGCAGCGGTGCCGCTTGAATGTCCGAGAGCACCTCGGGAATAGGGAAACAGAAACGCCTGTCGGCAACGGTGTATTCGGCGTAACCACCGTCCAGATGACAACCGGTGAACTGCGCTTGATCACACAGATTCTCCCGGCCCGAGCGGCAGAACAGGCACTGGCCGCAGGTCCAGCCAAGCCAGGGAACGCCCACCCGCTGGCCGATCCAGTCGGGTGTAACTTCGGCGCCCACTGCGGTGACTTCACCGATAATTTCATGTCCCGGCACCCGCGGCAGTACCGCTTGTGGTAATTCACCGTCCACCAGGTGCAGATCGGTGCGGCACACGCCGCAAGCCAGGACTTTGATTAGCAGTTGGTATGGGCCGGGTGTCGGGATGGGGCGCTCTTCCCGTTGCAACGGCTGGCCGGGAATATGCAGAACCATGGCACGCATGAGGATTCTCCAGACGTGCGGGTGTCAGCGTGGGGAGCGATGACAGCCCGCGACCAGCTGCTTGAGCCCTTCCATGTTCTGGATTTTGACGTCTCGGCCCGATATTTCTACCAGTCCCTGATCCCGCAGGTGCGCGATACCACGGCAGATGGTTTCCAGTCGCAGCCCCAGGTAGGAGCCGATTTCTTCACGACGCATTTTCAGCACGAAGTCCCTGGAGGAATAGCCACGGATACTGAAACGTTGCGACAGGTTCAGCAGAAAAGCCGCCAGCCGCTCATCCGAGTTCATATTGCCCATGAGCATCAACATGCTGTGATCACGCACGATTTCACGGCTCAGGAGCCTGTTAAGGTTGTGTTGCAGCGACGGCAGGCTTTGCGCGAGTTTCTCCAGTTGCGCAAAGTGGATGGGGCAGACTTCGCTGTCCTCAAGGGCAAACGCATTGCAGGCATGCTCATCGGCGCTGATGGCGTCCAGACCGAGCATCTCGCCGGGTATGTGAAAACCCGTGACCTGTTCACGACCATCCACCGAGAGCACACTGGTTTTGAACGAGCCGATACGCACGGCGTACAGCGAGCGCAATGGATCACCTGTGCGGTACAACGCGGCCCCCTTTTTAACCTTGAAGCGCTGCACGATCAGCGTATCCAGTCGCTCGACTTCCGCGCCGCTCAAGCCAATCGGCAGGCACAACTCCAACACGCTGCAGTTGGAGCACGCGGCCTTGAGGTAATGAACTTGAAGTGGGCGAGTTTCAGGCATGAGAGGGGACGCCATCTAGGGATGGTCTAAGCATAGATGGGGGGCTTTGGGGCGCGCACCTCATTCGGGCGTTTGCCGGGGTAATCGACGAACGGGGAAAACCCGCATCCTGTGGGTCGATGTTCATAGCGTCCCACGCCATTCAACTTGATCGCCGGCGGTGAGACTTGATGTAAATCAAGTCTTGAGCGTTTCAGACTCCCAGAATCCACGAATGACTATCGGTAGGTCGGACCGTTGGGGAGAACTTCATGAGCGATTTTCTGAGTGATGAGCAACTGGAAGGGCTGGATGCCTATTGGCGGGCCTCCAATTATCTGGCCGTCGGGCAGATTTACCTCAAGGACAACCCGCTGCTGAAGCAACCGCTAACCCTGGCGCACATCAAACCGCGGTTGCTGGGTCATTGGGGCACGACGCCGGGGCTTAACCTGATCTACACGCACCTCAATCGACTGATCAACCAGTACGACTTGAACATGCTCTTCGTCGCCGGCCCCGGTCATGGTGGGCCAGCGGTTGTCGCGCAGACCTACCTGGAAGGCACCTATACCGAATTTTGTCCATCGGTGGAGTGCAATACCAACGGTCTGGTTCGCCTGTTTCGGCAGTTTTCCTGGCCTTACGGGATCTCCAGCCATGTGTCGGCGCAGATTCCGGGCTCGATCCATGAAGGCGGCGAACTGGGCTATTGCCTGGCCCATGCCTACGGGGCCGCGTTTGATAACCCTGACCTGATCGTCGCCTGCGTGATCGGTGATGGCGAGGCCGAAACCGGTACGCTGGCCGCCAGTTGGCATTCCAACAAATTCCTCAACCCGGCGCGTGACGGGGCGGTATTGCCGATCCTGCACCTCAACGGCTACAAAATCGCCAACCCCACGGTGCTGTCCAGAATCAGTGAGGATGAACTGTCAGCGCTGATGTATGGCTATGGTTACGATCCGTATTTTGTTGAAGGCGATGATCCGGCGCAGGTGCACCAGGCCCTGGCCCGGACGCTGGATACGATGGCGCTGAAAATCCGCGAGATTCAGCGCGAAGCGCGCCAGTCTCGGCAGTCCGGAGCGCCAGAACGGCCGCTTTGGCCAATGCTGATATTGCGCACGCCCAAAGGCTGGACCGGCCCGAAATTCGTCGATGGCCATCGCGTCGAAGGCACCTGGCGCGCGCATCAAGTGCCGCTGGCCGATTTCCAGCAGCCGATTCATCTGCGGCAATTGGAGGAATGGCTCAAAAGCTATCGTCCCGACGAACTGTTTGATGCCAATGGCGCCTTGCTGCCAGAGATCGCCGCGTTGGCCCCCACCGGGCACCGGCGCATGAGCGCCAATCCCCATGCTAACGGAGGGTTGTTATTGCAGCCGCTGGGCCTGCCGCGATTCACCGACTATGCGGTGAAACTCGAGGTGCCTGGCAGCCTGCGCGCCGAGGCCACACGGGTGTTGGGTACGTTTTTGCGCGACGTGATGAAAAACAGTCTGGGTGCCAGCAACTTTCGTCTGTTCGGCCCGGATGAAACCGCTTCAAACCGACTGGATGCAGTCTATGAGGTCAGTGCCAAGGCATGGATGGAACCGCTGGAGCCCGATGATCTCAACCTGGCAGCCGATGGCCGAGTGATGGAAATCCTCAGTGAACAGGTGTGCGAGGGTTGGCTCGAAGGCTATTTGCTGACAGGCCGCCATGGTTTGCTGTCCTGTTACGAGGCGTTCATTCATATCGTCGATTCGATGGTCAATCAGCATGCCAAATGGCTGAAAACCGCTGCCGAGGTGCCGTGGCGAAAACCCGTTGCTTCGCTCAATTATTTGCTGACGTCCCATGTCTGGCGCCAGGACCATAACGGTTTCTCCCACCAGGACCCGGGGTTCATCGATCTGGTGGCGAATAAAAAGTCGGACGTGGTGCGGATCTACCTGCCGCCCGATGCCAATTGCCTGCTATCGGTCGCCGATCACTGCTTGCGCAGCCGCAACTACATCAATGTCATCGTCGCCGGCAAGCAACCGGAATGGCAGTGGCTGGATATCGATGCCGCCATCGGTCATTGCCAGACGGGCATCGGTCGATGGGACTGGGCGTGCCAGGATGATCAAGACCCGGACGTGGTCATGGCCTGCGCCGGTGACGTCCCGACCCTGGAAACCTTGGCCGCCGTGACCCTGTTGCGAGAGTACGTGCCGGATCTGCGGGTGAGGGTGGTCAATGTCATGGACTTGATGGTGCTGCAGCCCTCTTACCAGCATCCCCATGGTTTGCCGGACAGTGCGTTCGATGAATTGTTTACCGTCGACAAACCGGTGATCTTCGCCTTCCATGGCTACCCTGCGCTGATCCACCGACTGTTGTACAAACGCAACAATCACGAGAATTTCCACGTCCGTGGCTTCAAGGAGGAGGGCGCGACCACAACACCGTTCGACATGGCGGTGATCAACAACCTGGATCGCTATCAATTGGCGCTGGACGTCATCGAGCGCGTGCCCCGGTTGCACGATCAGCTGCAAACCGCACGGTCGCGCTATTGGTCGACCATGGAGAAACACAAGCTTTACCTCATTGAGCACGGGCAGGACATGCCCGAAGTACTGAACTGGCAATGGACGCCAGTGGCGGGTCGCTGAGGTCCGACAGGGCCGCGCGGCGCCGAATACCCACCTGACTGGAGACAGATCATGAGCCAGTATCAGCGGTTGTTACTGATCATCAACCCGGCCCTGCGCCATTCCCAGGCAATCAACCATGCTGCCGCTCTGGCCAAGGCCAGCGGCGCGAGTTTGCACATTGCTGCCTGGATTCCTTCGTTGAAAATGTTGTCGCTGCTCGAACAGGGCGAACGGGAAAAGGCTCGGGAGCGTTACCTGCAGGACCATCGCGATTGGCTGAACGCTCAGACAACTAATCTGCGTGGCAGGGGGCTGGATGTGACCGCAGAGGTGGATTGGGCTGATGACCTGCGACAGGACATTCTTGATCACGTCTTGGAAATGCAACCCGATCTGTTGATCAAGGAAGTTCAGCATGAATCAGCGCTCAAGCGCGCCTTTTTCACGCCTCTGGATTGGCATTTGTTGCGCCACTGTCCGGTACCGGTTTATCTGGTGAGCGGAAGCGGCTTCGTGTTGCCGCGTAAAATTGTGGCGGCGGTGGAAGTGTCGGACACCGAAGCGCCAGACAACGAGTTGAACGAGCGGATTATCCAGCAAGCTACCGCTTTGGCCATGCAATGTAATGCCGAGTTGCATTTGCTGTACGCCTGCGACATTTCCGCTGCCTTTCTGGCGGACATGGGCGGTCTGACGCTGGCTGACCTCACCAAAGCGCTGCGCCGAGACCTGGAGAAGTCTTTCCTCAAGTTGGCCGGCCGGTATGGTGTGGCCTCTGATCATCGACATTTCATTTTAGGAAATCCCGTCACGGCGCTGAGCGAGTTCGCCCACGATCATCAAGTGGATGTGATTGTGATGGGCAAAGTCCAGTCCCATGGGGTGGACAAGCTTCTGGGTAGCACAACCGAGCATATTTTGTATCAGGTGCCTTGCAGCGTCCTGGCGGTCTGAGTCTGAAGAGACTCAGGCCGTTTATGCCAGACCGACAGACGGGTCTGGCAGAGAGCGTCCGATACCTGCGCGTGCTATTTGCTCTTCCAGTATTTCTGCATTTCGAGAAATAGAAACGAGGCCGTCCAGGTTATGAGCACCAGACCCGTCAGCGCTTCCAGGCCGGTCAGGTACTTGAGATTGCCGACGGGTGAAATATCGCCGAAACCGATCGTCGTGTAGGTCGTGAAGGAAAAATAGACGCAGTCCAGCAGCGAACCATCGAAGTTGCCGGTCAGGCCGCCCCATTCGCCGGAGCGCACCATCAGGTAATAGACCAGCGCGAAGCACCAGACTTCTAACGCGTGGGCCAGCAGGGCGCCGAATACCCCGACGACAATCCTGAAACGGCTCCAAAGCTTGAGCCGCGGCAGCCAATCGTTCAGACGTAACAGGCATTCGTAGTGGATCACCACGGCGATGATGACCACCAGTGTGTTGATCAAGGTGACTGCCAGCATGGCGAACCTCCGGCGGTAGCGGATGCGCGGTGTTCCGCACTAAGGGGTGACAACAAGACACGCTCCTCAGGGTGGCGTCACGGTCAGTGGGGTGGATAGCGGGGCGGGTTTGATCGGCATGAGCGGTGGAAACTCTTCGGGCGTCAGGGTTTCTTTCTCCACCAACAGGTGTGCACCAGCGTCCAGATCTCCCCGGCGACTGGCGAGCAGGGCCTTTGCCCGCCCAAAGGCTTCATCGAGCAGGGCACGAATACCCAGGTCAACTTCCCTGGCCGTTTGTTCCGAATAGTCTTTCTCGCCAACGCCCTGCATACGTTCGCCCAGATAAGTCGCGGTTTGCCGCTCCAGCACCGACTGTCCGAGTTCGGTACTCATGCCAAACCGGGTGATCAATTGTCGGGCGATATCAGTGGCGCGGGCCAGGTCATCGGCAGCCCCGGTAGAAATCTGGCCATAAGCAAGGTATTCGGCGGCGCGTCCGGCCATCAGCACCACGATCCGGTCCTTGAGCATTTGGCAACTGATGAGGAAGTGATCTTCGGTCGGTCGCTGCAGCGTATAGCCCAGAGAGCCAATGGAGCGGGGCACAATTGAGACTTTATGGACGGGGTCCATGGCGGGCAGGCTACTGGCGGCCAGGGCATGCCCCATTTCGTGATACGCCACCACCTGGCGCTCGTCGGGATGTAGCACGCTGCTCTTGCGTTCAACCCCCGCGACGATACGTTCCACTGCCGCCGTGAAGTCATTCAGGCTGACCGCTTCGGCGCCACGACGAGTGGCCACGATTGCCGCTTCGTTGACCAGGTTTGCCAGATCAGCGCCCGTGAAGCCCGTGGTGATGTCGGCAATACGCTCGCCATCCAGCCTCGGCTCCACAGTGATTTTTTGAAGATGGACCTTGAGGATCGCTTGCCGGCCTTTACGGTCCGGGCGATCAATCAGCACCTGGCGGTCGATCCGGCCGGCTCGCAGCAGCGCCGGGTCGAGGATCTCTGGCCGATTGGTCGCGGCCAGTAATACAACGCCCTCACGGGGATCGAATCCGTCCAGTTCTGCCAGTAACTGGTTGAGGGTTTGCTCCTTTTCGTCATTGCCGCCAAATGTGCCAACGCCTCGCATTTTGCCCAGCGCATCCAGTTCGTCGATGAAGATGATGCAGGGCGCCGCCTGCCGCGCTTGCTCGAACAAGTCGTGCACACGGGCGGCACCCACGCCAACGAACATTTCGACAAATTCCGATCCAGAGATCGAGAAAAACGGCACACCGGCTTCACCCGCGATGGCTTTGGCCACCAGGGTTTTGCCGGTTCCCGGCGGACCGACCAACAACGTACCCTTGGGAATGTGCGCCCCCAAGCGTGCGTATTTGGCCTTGTCCTTGAGAAAAGAGACGATTTCTACCAATTCGGCCTTGGCTTCATCGATACCCGCGACATCGGCGAAGGTCACCCCGGTATCGCGCTGGACGAACACCTTGGCCCGAGACTTGCCGATGTTCATCAACCCGCCTATGCCTTGTTTTTCCGCCATGGCGCGAAACAGAAAATGCCAGATCACCATGATCAGGAAAAACGGCAGCAGCCAGCCCAGCAGTCCATTCAAAAAGGTGTTTTCGTTGACCCCGGTAAAGCCGACACCCGATTGCGCGAGATCCGTCGCCAGCGCCGGATCGACCCGCACGGTGGAGAACAGGTTGTGCCCGTCAATGGGTTCCTGCAGTTTGCCGCTGATCTGATCCTTCTCGACCCGTAAATCGCTGACCTTTTGCTCGTTCAGCAATTGCAGAAACTGACTGTATGGAATGCTCTGCACGACACGACGATCAATAAACAGAAATTGAACGAGGGTGAGCACGACAAACGCGATCGCGAAGTAAGACAGGTTCCATTGGTGATTTTTTTTCATGACCTTCGCTCAGAAAGGAGGCATGGGTCGAACAGGCAGATCGCAGGTTCCCGGGTGATCGGCTCAAGCAAGCAGCAAACGGTCCTCCACCTCCCTCACCCCGGGCACCGACCAGGCCGCCCGTTCCGCTATTCGGCGCTCGCGCCACAAATGAACTTTGCCTTCCAGCCTCACCACATCCCCATCGACCCTGACGTGAATCTCCTTGGCGTCGACTTCGGCGTTGCGCTTGAGGGCTTCTTCAATGCGATGCTGGATATCGACCACATCCACTCGGGGGACGAGGGTGAGTCGATTGTCCACACAGACCACGCCGGACAACTTGCGCACAGCGCGCTCGGCGGCTTCTTTCTGGTACTGCCAGTCCACTTCGCCTTCAAGGGTGATCCGCCCGTTCTGCACGATAACTTTAATCTCACCGTCGGGAACGTCGGCACTCCATTTGATGATGTTCAAGGCGCGGCTCGCGATGGTGTCGTCCGCTGTGCCGGCCCCTTTCTCCAGCCTGACCTGGATTTCTTCGGCCACAGCGCGCACCCCTTTGATGCCTTTTACCGCGCGCTCTGCACTGACTTTCTGTGCATAGCTGTTGACGTGACCGGAGAGGGTGACAACGCCATTGTCCACGGCAACGCCAATGTGGGCAGCGTCGATTTCAGGCTTGAATTCAAGCTCTTCCAAAATGGTCTTACGCAGACTCAAGTCGCTCATGACGGTGTCCTCTGTTTGATGCGCAATTGATGGGTCGCACGCGCCCGGTTGGTTTTTTTTACGCCCGAACGGCGCCAAGACATTGAGCTAAATCAACAAGGCTTCAGTGAGTTCTTCATTAATCGCCAGCGGGCCATTAGTTGACAAAAATCAGAGTGTGCAGGTGATGGAGTCCGATACTTGGGGCAACGATCTGAAGCTTTTCCAGTTGAGATAGACCAAGAGGAAAAAGTCATGAATAAGCGCTTGCCCTTTGTATTGCTGAGCGTTCTGTTGGCAGCGACTGCCGGTTGCAGTCATCAGCGCACTCAGGAATTCGACGCCCGATTGGAGGCCGCCGAAAACAATGCCGCAACGGCGAGGCTCAGGGCCGATGAGGCCTACATGAAGGCGGAACAGGCGCAGGCAACGGCCAGTCAGGCGCTACGCACGGCCGATGAAGAGAAGGTGCGTGCCAGTCGGATAACCAATAAGGCGACTCGCAAGTAACGAGCGATTGTACGAATTCCTGACAGGAAGTCGGGTTTGCAGTCCGCCAGGTAACGCGTTCCAAGGACGAGGTCTATGATGTTGAAACTTAAACGTATCCTATTGATTGCCCCCACCGAAATGACCCGCACCCCGGCGTTTGACCGGGCGCATGCACTGGCCTGTGCCACTGGAGCCTTGTTGCACATCGTCGCGTTCGACTATGTGCAGGCGCTGGCGGTGGCCGGGCTGTTTGATCACGATGCGATGGCTCAGGCACGGGAGGGCTACTTGCAGGTGCATCGACACTGGCTGGAGCAACAAGCCCGGTTTCAACGATGCATCGGGTTGCCGGTAACCACCGAGGTTGTCTGGGCCAAGTCCACCCCGGCGAATATCCTTGAGTACGTCAATGACTTCCATGCGGATCTGGTGATCAAAGACACCCGGCACGTACCGGCACTCGATCGCGCATTCCATCGTCCTCTGGACTGGCTGTTGCTGCGCAACTGTCCGGCCCCCTTGCATCTGGTTACTGAAGCTAAAAATCCCAAACCGTTGAAAATTCTCGCGACCATCGATCTGTCCCATCTGGAGGAACTGACCCAAGGGCTCAATGACCGGATTCTCGACCTCGCCTCTACGCTGGCGGCCTCCTGTGACGCCGCCTTGCACGTGTTGAATGTCAACAACTGGTCGGTGATGGGCGACGCTACGAGGAGTGTGCCGACACCGAGTCTGGATGACAGTTTGAGAGACGCGGTCAACGATGCCCAGGAGGAGGCCTTTGAGGTACTTGTCGAACGCTATGGCATTGAAAAAAAATGCCAGCATCTACTGACCGGCATTCCCCACAAGGTGATCGGACTTTTCGCCCAACAGAATGCATTCGACATGGTGGTGCTGGGTACGGTCTATCACCACGGGATCGACAGGTTGATCGGCAGTACTGCCGAGAGCGTACTGAACAGGGCCCCGTGCAGCTTGACGATCGTCAAGCCATTGCCCTGGCTTGACTGAAACGACGACCCGGTCGCACCCGCTGTTGATAAAAATCAACGGCTCTTGCGCCAAAGGGAGCGATCAATAGCGCTCCCATGAATGTTCAAGGAGGCGGCCATGCGAATGACATTTCTCGGTGCAGCAGGCACGGTCACCGGCAGCAAATACCTGCTGGAACACCGCGACCAACATGTACTGATCGATTGCGGCCTGTTCCAGGGCTATAAACAACTGCGGTTGCATAACTGGGACCCGTTCCAGCTTCCGGTTGAGAACCTCGACGCTATCGTCCTGACCCATGCCCATCTGGATCACAGCGGCTACCTGCCCGTCTTGGTGCGCAGCGGTTATCGCGGGCCGGTGTATGCCACGCCCGCCACCTGTGAACTGGCGAGGATCCTGCTATTGGACAGCGGCCGCTTGCAGGAAGAGGCCGCCGAGTTCGCCAACCGGCATGGTTTTTCCCGGCACAAGCCGGCGTTGCCGCTTTATACCGAGCAAGATGCCGAACGGGCACTGAAACTGTTACGGCCCGTGGAGTTGCACCACAAGGTCGAAATTGTCCCAGGCATGACCATCCAGCTTCGTTGTGCCGGGCATATTTTGGGTGCAGCGACGGTGGAGGTGATCGCCGATGGCATCACGCTGGTCTGTTCAGGGGATCTGGGGCGGCCGGATGATCCATTGATGTTCGCTCCAGAAATCGTCGAGCAGGCTGATTATCTGCTCGTGGAATCGACCTATGGTGATCGCAAGCATCCAGTCGAGTCGCCGGAGGCGCAATTGGCTGAAGTCATCACCCGCACCACGCTGCGTCATGGCATCACCTTGGTTCCGTCGTTCGCAGTAGGGCGCGCCCAACTGTTGATGTACCACCTGTATCGGCTGAAACAACGACACGCGATTCCCGATGTGCCGATCTATCTCAACAGCCCGATGGCCACCGACGTCACGAGTTTGTACCAGCGTTTTCGCAGCGAGCACCGTTTGTCCCCCGAAGAATGCGAAGGCATGTGTCACGTCGCGCAGTTCGTGCGCACCACCGCAGATTCGATCAAGCTGGATCAGCAGCGCACCCCGGCGGTGATTATTGCTGCCAGCGGCATGGCCACGGGGGGGCGGGTAATCCACCACCTCAAGGCGCTGGCCCCCAACCCGATCAATACGTTACTCGTACCTGGTTTCCAGGCCGGCGGTACCCGTGGCGCGCAAATTGTCGCAGGCGCGCCTTCGGTGCGCATTCACGGCAAGGATGTGCCAATCAGGGCCGAGGTGGTGCCGATGGAAACCCTGTCCGCGCACGCCGACGCCGATGAAATCATGCAGTGGTTGCGCGGGTTCAAGCAGCCGCCGAAACACACCTACGTGGTGCACGGCGAACCCAATGCTTCGGATGTGCTGCGTCGACGTATCAGCCTGGAGCTGGGGTGGTCGGTCTCGGTGCCGGAGTATCGCGACAGTGTTGAGCTGACCCAGTAAACCGGTCCTGGCGAGGGGGGATGGAAGCCGTCTTGAGGTGAGTGAAAACGGATACCTTCCTCGGCTGTGACCTGAGTGCCAGCGGTGCCGTTGACGATGCCTTCAATGTCGGCCAATGAGCCGATGGCCGCCACTTTGCCGGTGTTGACGATCAGCCTGGTGTACATGGTGTCAGCTGAATGTGTGAAGCGTATTTTCTACCGTCGTCAGCGTTCGAAGCGCCATCGCAGATCCGTCACGCCTGTCTCTGGATGATGGGGAGGGCGTGGCATAAGCATTCACGTGCTGTCATCGGTTGTTCTTGTCCCTGGTATGCAACCATTCCTGCCAGGCTTGTCGGTATTTTTCATCCGCCCGTTTTTTCGCGTCAGAAAACTTATGGATGGTTTGCGTCGAAACGGGCTCGTTCAACAGTGCGTAGGCTTGATCGTTCAAACGGTCGGCTTCAAAAAACAACGCCCTGCTGCGGCTGCTCGATTCAAGGTTGGCTGAATGCGGCATGGCTGATTCATTGATGACCATGGTCGTACTCCTTCTGGAAGCACAAGAAGGTGAGCTGGGTGTCCTGGTCCCCCTCAACTTTCCATATTGAGACAACCGCGCCCGGTTCTATTCGTCACGTGTCCAGTCGTTTTTCAGGGTGTTTCCAAGCCCGGTTCCCGGCTTGATAGACCGCGTCACACTGCGGGCAGATGGCTGAACCCTCAACCCTCAACCCTCAACCCTCAACCCGCAACCCTCAACCCGCAACCCGCTGCAAGCAATACGGATCATGAGTGGATGTTTTGAACAGCTTGCTTTTTTGACTTTGCTGAAACTTGTCCATGGCTTTTTTCCTCGCGCATCAAATGGGAAAAAAACTCACCTATAACCGTGAAACCGTGACCGAAAAACAGATCCCTTCTCCTTTCAGCCTGCTGAACACACACCGTCATTTGGACTCGGTTTCTTGCTGCGCGAATTGATCTTTGTCAATTCCGGGACGTGAACTGACAGTCGGTCATCCCGAGGGTGCGCGCATTCTTTGGGCGATTTGGGGCGCGGTGGCGTTGTGAGTTTGTTGATAAAAGTCAACGTCGCACGGGCCAGTTCATAGAAGCTGAAAAACGTACTTGTTGTAAAACTGGCCAGGAGAGCACCCTGATGGCTCACACTAAAATCGTGTTTCGTGCTGCAGCTCGCGAGAAAATCCTGAGTGGCGCCACACAGTTGGCGGATGCCGTGCGCGTGACGCTGGGGCCGAAATCAAAATCGGTATTGATCCAGAATAAGTGGGGCAATCCGACGGTTTGCAATGATGGTGTCACGATCGCCAAACGCATTGACCTGCTCGACCCCGAGGAAAACCTGGGCGCGCAAATGCTGCGTCAGGCGGCCGAGCGCACAGGCGATGCGGTAGGGGACGGGACCAGTACGTCAACGGTGCTGGCCCATGCAATCCTGGCCGATGGCATCCGCAACGTCGTTGCGGGTGCCAGTGCGATCGACCTCAAGCGCGGCCTGGATCGTGGGCTGTTGTTGGTCGTGGAATCCCTCGCCGCCCAGTCGCGCCCGGTCAGCACGCCCAAGGAAAAGGCCCAGGTCGCCACGCTGTCGGCGCATAACGATGCTGTCATCGGTCAGCTGGTGGCAGACGCCCTGGAAAAGGTCGGCGTTGAAGGTGTCGTCAGTGTCGAGGAGTCCAAGACCACCGAAACAGTGGTCGAAGTCATGGAAGGCATGCGGTTTGACCGGGGTTATGTCTCACCCTATTTCGTCACCGATGCCGAGAAGATGCAGGTCGAACTCGATGACGCCTACTTGTTGCTCTGTGACCATAAGATCGGTGCACTCAAAGACTTACTGCCCTTGCTCGAACTCGTTGCCAAAAGCGGGCAACCGCTGGTGTTGATCGCAGACGACATCGAAGGTGAGGCGTTGACCACACTGGTCGTCAACCAGATAAGAGGTGTTCTGCGAGCGGTGGCAATCAAGGCGCCAGGCTTTGGGGATCGGCGCAAGGAAATGCTTCAGGACATGGCCGTTCTGACCGGGGCAACGGTGGTTTCCAACGAACTGGGCGTCACCCTCGAACAGGTGGAACTGAACCAGTTGGGACGTGCACATCGAGTCGTGGTGCAAAAAGACAGCACAGCGCTGATCGGGGGCGCCGGTACACACGAGGCCATTGAGGCGCGTTTGCAGCAGATCCGTGCGCAAGTAGACAGCACCACCAGCGACTACGACCGTGAAAAGCTTCAGGAACGACTGGCCAGGCTGTCTGGTGGTGTCGCGGTGATCCGGGTCGGAGCGCCTTCCGAAGCCGAAATGAAGGCACGCAAGGATGCACTGGATGATGCTATCTCAGCGACCCGGGCGGCGATCGCCGAAGGCATTGTTCCGGGGGGTGGTCTTGCGCTGCTCAAGGCCGTCCCGATTATCGCCGCCGAAGAGGCCCGCTATGAGGGTGATGCCAGGACCGGCTTGCAGATTCTTCGCCGGGCGCTGGAAGCGCCGGCCAGACTCATCGCTGAAAATTCGGCAGTGGATGCCGGCGTCGTGGTTGCACGCATGCTTGCGGAACCTGGGAACATTGGCTTCGATGCGTCCGCCAATTGCTATGTCGACATGTATGAAGCCGGCATCATTGATCCGACCAAGGTGGTGCGTATTGCCCTCGAAAATGCTGTTTCAGTCGCCAGTATCTTGCTGCTGACCGAGGCGACCATGACTGATATTCCGGAAAAGGAATCACCTGGCCAGCCACCGTTCCCTGAGTGAGGGCTGTGAAAGGGGGTAACGCTCACGTATACGAGGACGTCTCGATCAACGCCAGGTGACTGAGCAACGGGTTTTCGCCGTGCAGGTTGTTCACTCTCGCCTCCACGCCATCTGCGGACTTTTCGGCAGTGTGAAGAAGGGAAGGCCCGCTCCGATTGATAGTGATCAAGTACGGTGGAATGAAAGGCTGCTCCTCTTACGGGGGCTCACGCCGGTAGTTGATATTTATCAACGTCAGGCACTTTCCAGAGGAGCAACCTGAATCAACGCTGGTGCTTGGTCCGGCGTGGACGCAACGGCTGAGCCCTACGAGGCCAACGGCAGGCGTTGAAGCCCTCTGCCTGGAGTCAGACCATGAGCCAGTATCAACAGTTGTTACTCATCATCCACCTGGCCCTGCGCCATTCTCCGGCAATCGACCATGCAGCAGCGCTCGCCAAGGCCAGCGGTGCACGTTTGCATATTGCGACGTTGATTCCTGCGTTGAAACTGTTGTCGCTGCTCGAAGAAGGCGACCGGGAAAAGGCTCGGGCGCGTTACCTGCAGGACCATCGCGATTGGCTGGAGGACCAGTCCAAACTTCTGCGTGGTAGAGCGATCGAGGTGACCACCGAGGTGGCTTGGGCTGATGACATGGAGCAAGACATCCTGGATCACGTCAAGGAACTGCAGCCCGACCTGTTGATTAAGGAAATCCAGCAAGAATCAGCGCTCAAGCGCGCGTTTTTCACCCCGCTGGACTGGCACTTGCTGCGCCACTGCCCGATACCGGTCTATCTGGTGGGCGGCGGTCATGCCTTGCCACGCAAGGTCGTGGCGGCGGTTGACGTTTCGGACACCGAGCCTGCAAACAGCGAACTGAATGAGCGGATCATTCAACAAGCCACCAACCTGGCGTTGCAGTGTGATGCAGAGTTGCACCTGCTGTATGCCTGCGATCTTTCGGGGGTGTATCTGGCGGACATGGGGGGGCTCGCGCTTTCAGACATCACCAAAGAGTTGCGCACAACCGAGGAACAATCGTTCATCAAACTGGCCGGTCTGTGCGGCGTACCCTCTGACCGCCGGCATTTCGTTCTCGGACACCCGGTCTCGGCGTTGAGCGATTTTGCCAACGAGCAGCAGGTGGATGTGATCGTGATGGGCAGAGTCCAGTACCACGGCCTGGAGAAGCTGCTGGGCAGCACGACCGAACATATTCTGTACCAGGTGCCTTGTAGTGTTCTGGCGGTCTAGAACGGACAAGGCCATGTTGTAACGAAACGACAGGCGTCATTGCCTGAGGAGGTTTTTCATGAGTCAAAGCCCCTCATTGCAAACCACATTGGAGGACCGGGCAGAAGCCGGTCGACGTCTGGTGGAACCGTTGCTCAAATACGCCCATCGACCCGATGTCATCGTCCTCGCCTTGCCCCGTGGCGGCGTTCCGGTCGCCTATGAAGTGGCCAAGGCCCTGGAGGTGCGCCTGGACCTGATGCTGGTCCGAAAGCTGGGCGTTCCGTCCCAGCCGGAGTTCGCCATGGGCGCCATTGCCAGTGGCGGTATACAAATCATTAATGAAGACGCCTTGCGGGCGCACCCCATTACCCCGGTCGCGTTCGATGCCGTGCTCGCGCGCGAAACACAGGAGCTGTTGCGTCGTGAGCAGGTGTACCGCGGAACCCGCCCACCCGTGCGACTGAAGGATCAGGTGGTGATCCTGATCGACGATGGCCTGGCAACCGGGGCCTCGATGATGGCGGCAATCCACGCCGTGCGAATACAAGCACCGTCTCGCATCGTCGTCGCCGTGCCGGTTGCGCCGCTGGAAACGGTGGAGGCACTGCGCAGTGAAGTCAACGAGGTGATCTGCCCGCTGATTCCCGAGTGGATGATGTCGATCGGTTATTGGTACTTGAGATTTCCCCAGACTTCAGACGAAGAGGTCATAGATTTGTTAATGCGGGCCTGGCAGCGAGAGTCTGCCACCAGCGCCTCGGCTCAGGGGAACGTCGATGACTGAGTCGCAATATCGACAGCTGGACCTGAGGGACGTTGAGTTATCAGCCGATTTGCGTCTGCCGACCAACGCCAGCGCTCTGGTGGTCTTCGTGCATGGCAGCGGCAGTGGTCGTACAAGCCCGCGCAATCAGTATGTTGCAGAGTCGCTGGCCAGCAGGGGGCTGGCGTCGCTGCTGTTCGACCTGCTCACGGAGCCGGAGCAACGCCTGGACAACCTCACCCGGGAGCTACGTTTCGATATCGCCTTGCTCGCCAGGCGACTGGTGGAGGTCATCGACTGGGTCGGTCGCGACGCGGAATTGCACTCGCTACGAATTGGTCTGTTCGGCGCCAGCACCGGTGCGGCGGCGGCGTTGTTGGCGGCGGCCGTGCGCCCGGAGGTGGTGCATGCGGTGGTTAGCCGAGGAGGGCGTACCGACCTGGCGGGTGCGGTATTGTCGCAGGTGAGGGCGCCCACTCTGCAGATCGTTGGCGCCCAGGACCCGGTGGTACTCGAACTGAATGACCAAAGCTGTCATGCCTTGCGGTGTGAGCAGCATCTGGAGATCGTGGCGGGCGCTACCCATCTTTTTGAAGAACCGGGGGCCCTTGAGGAAGTCGCCAGACTCGCTGGCGACTGGTTCGAGAAGCATCTGCACGGCCCCGACTGAAAACGCTTGATCGGCCTCACACGCCAAACGGATAGGTTTCGTCTTCCGGTTCGAGTTTCTGGCTTTTCGGCAGCGCCAGTGCTGTTACGGGTTGGGTCTGTTCAATCCAGATCATGGCGTCGAACTGTTCGGCCAGCATTGCTTCGAAGTAGTGACTGCCACGCTCGGTTTCGGGGCGGTAAATCACCCCGATGGCCCGTTCCAGCAACGGTTTGGACAACACCCGGCGCAGCTCTTTGCGCGTTGGGTCTCGCCAGTCGGTCAATGACGCCGGCACACCTGCCTTGAGGAACTGATGCTCCCAACTGTCCGGGCGAGAGGGCCGGATGTCCTTGATCAGCATGTCACCGTCCCAGTCATCGGCCGCAGCCACCTGGCCACGGTCGGTGCTCATACCGATCAGAACGACATCGCGTCCATAGGCGCTGCGGCACAGCTGACCGATGTTGAATTGGCCCTTCCAGCCCATTTCCGTGGCGGCCGCGTTGCCGATATGAGAATTGTGCGCCCAGACCACGGCTTTGGCTTGCGGGCCCCGGTGTTCAAGGAGGGCCCGTAGTGTGTCGAACATGTGCCGGTCACGCAGGTTCCATGAGGCGGTCGACCCTCGATAAATCGCCCGGTAATACTGCTCCGCCGCCTGCACCACCCGGGCGTTTTGCGCCGCATTGAAGAACGCCTCGTCATTCTGGATGAGCCCCGCCAGTTGTTCGGCCAGCATGGCGTTGAGCTGTTCGATCACCGCTTGTTCACAGGGCATCACACCGCCACGTTCGACGAAGTGGCCATACAGCGCGGGATCATCCTGCCACGGGGTCAAGCAGCCATAGCGCCGCCGGGCTTCATGGGCCAGAGGCGGGTCGACCCGGTCCAAATAGGCCAGCACTTCATGAATGGAGTTGCGCAAGCTATAGACATCCAGGCCGCGAAACTCAACGCGACGGTCAGCGGCGTGCTGGTGATTGTACTGATGCAGCCAGTGGGTGAATGCCTTTACCTCGCTGTTGCGCCACATCCAGGTCGGGAACCGGCTGAAAATGTGGCGCTTCCACGCGGAATGCGCCAACCCCCGGACGTACTGGTCGACGTGGCCGGCGTCCGGCCAGTCTGCTTCAACCGCCACGATATTGAACCCGTGCCGCTCGATCAGCCTTTGGGTAATCGCCGCCCGGGTTCGATAAAAATCACTGGTGCCATGACTGGCCTCACCGATCATCACCACGCGCGCATCCGCGTAGCGATCGAACATTTCACCAAACGCGGATGAATCCAGCGCCGGCAGAGGCTCAGCGTATTGGCGCAGAAGAGGTGCGATGGCGGCCTGGTCAATGTGCCGAGGTGAGCCATACAGTTTATCCAGCATGTCTTGGGAGGGTGTGTTCATGACCGTCATCCCCATAAGGGTGGGTTACCGCCAGCGGTATTGCGCTTGCGCTCAACCGCCCGAAATCAATCCGCAGGTGCTCGACACATTGTGTTTGCGCAAACCTTTGTGTCGCTTCGTCACCTGTTTGATTATTCCTACACCTTGAACCAGACGAACAATTGAGATTCGTCAATAAAGAGCGCGATGCCTTAAGCGTAGGTACCGGGATCCAGTATTCGTTGGCTGCTGAATATGACCTGACGCGATGGGCGTTATTCCGAATGCAGGCTTGGAAGGCTCATTTTCCTTTGACCTTGTAAATGGTCTGCGTCTAGCTAGGCTCCAGCCTAGGGCGGTCATCAGGGCAGGACATTGAACGGTAAGTGAAGGACGCGTATTGATCCGCTGAACACAGGGGCGTAGATCATGGAAGCATTTGGCATGAAGAGTTCTTTCAACCGATCACATCTTACTCTTGCCCTCTGCGTAGCAGCGCTCATGGGCTGTACCCGTACGAGCGAAGAGACATCGCAAACAACCTCGCCCATGTCCGGTATCGCCATGGCGGACCAGGTTTGCGCCCAATGCCATGGGCTGACAGGGGAATCCATCTCGCCAACGTTTCCCAAGTTGGCCGGGCAGCAAAAAGAGTACCTGAAGTTGCAGCTGGCTGACTTCAAGAGCCATGCACGCAACGATAAAGCCGGGACTCAGTACATGTGGGGTTTTACCCATCTGACAGAGACCCAGATTGCCGAGCTGGCCGACTATTTTTCAAGTCAGAGCCCCATGAAGGCGGATGCCGACACGCCTGATGCCCGCGGTGAATTGATCTTTCGCCAGGGCTCGCCTGGTGCGGGCGTCGCGCAGTGCAGTTCGTGCCATGGTGCTGACGGTCAGGGCAGTGGCGAGATTCCCCGCCTGGCGGGTCAACATGCCGATTATATGATTCGCCAGATCAAGGTTTTTCAACAAACCAACCAGCGTCCCCGAGGTGACCTGACGAAGCAGATTGCTCACGCACTGTCTGATGCGGATGCCGAATCTGTCGCTCATTACATGGCGACACTCGGGGCCAAAAAATAGTGGTCTCCGAGGTGTCTGTAATGAGCTTGAACTGAAACCAATGACAAGGTCGCAAGATCGGCTGATTCAATGACAAAAAAAGCCCCCGCCGGTTTCCCGGCAAGGGGCAGGGCGGTCTGGGGTTCACTCGCCTTTGATCGGCACGACCTTATCCGCTTTCATGGCTTCGGGATTTTTCGGCAGCGAGATGCTCAGCACGCCCTTGCTGAAACGCGCGTCGATCTTCTCGGCATCGACCCCTTTGGGCAGGTTGAACACCCGCTCGAAGGAACCGTAGTGACGCTCGCTGAGGTGATAACCCTTCCTTTTTTCTTCCTTGTCCTCTTTCTTTTCGCCTTTGATAATCAGGCTGCCGTTGGACAGTTTGATCTCAATGTTTTTCTGATCCATACCGGGCAGTTCGGCAGTGATTTCGAAGCTTTTGTCTTTCTCGGTGATGTCCACGGCAGGCAGGCTGTGTGCGATCAGTTCCCGACGCCAGAGCGGCTCGACATCGAACAGCCCGCGACCGAATGGCGACAGCCCAGAGCCGCGATTGAAGTCTTCGAACAGGTGATCGACCTGTTGCCGAAGTTTTTCCAAGGGGCGCCAGAGGTCTGTTACCACTGGATGCTGAATGGCTTTGTCGTCGCTATGAACCGGCACTTTTTTTTCGCTGTTGCTCATTTTGATTCCTCCTCTTGGGTAATAGAGATGGATCGCAAACACCCGTTTGGCGGTCCACCACGACAGAACAAACACGCCACACTGGCCCCTACAAGGCCAGTGTCCCGGACCACAGCATCCAGCCGGCGAAGGCCGCCGCCACCCAGATGATGATCAACAGTCCCGTCTCGGGGCCGCTGAGCGGTTGCCCCTGACGAGTCTTCATAGTGACCAGGTAAATCAATGAACCGGGGGCGTAGAGCAAAGCGCTGAGCAACATGTATTTAGGCCCGGCGGCATACAGCAGCCACAGGCAATACAGCGTGGCGACCGAGGCGATGGCCATATCGCGTAGTCGCAGGGCGCGGTGGCCGGCATAAACTGCCTGCAAGTGGGTGGGCAGTCGGCGGGATGACCGGCTGGGTGCCTTGCAGGTGCGTAGCCATGGGAGCCTCCACGAAACGAAAGTTTCTGCACTCATCGAAGGCGATGGTGCGAATGCTGACTCTAATTTCTACATGTCCGTCCAACGCCTGATTGATTTAGATCAGAAAGAAGGCAAACACCTGGTTTGTCCGGGCACAGCCATGACCTGCGTTGTGTCCAACGCCTCAATTGCGGCCCCCCGGCGGACACAAAAGACATTCGAGTCCTAAGCTCTACTTCGATGAGCGACAGATGTTTTTACGGCGAGGCCTGCAAATCGCTTTTTTAAGGAACTCACTTCGATGCTCAGTAAGTGGCTGGACCCCGTTCTGTTGCTGCTCACCGCACTGACGCTGCTGGCCGGCGGCATTGCGTATGTTGCGCAAGCACCTGATTGGGCCTCGAGGTGCTGGGCCGCAGGAAGTCTGGTGATGTCCGCAGTGCTGCTCGTTGAAATCGTCAGGCGCCTGGCCCGGCGCGAGGCCGGTGTCGACCTGATCGCGCTGCTGTCGATCACTGCCGCCCTGGTCTTTGAGCAGACACTGGTGGCGGCGGTGATTGCCTTGATGCTGGCGACCGGACGCACCCTGGAGTTTTTCACCAAGCAACGCGCCGACCGCGAGCTTCGTGCGCTCATCGACCGGGCGCCACGTTTTGCCTGGCTGCAGGAGGAGGGTGGCTTGCGCGAGATCCCCGTTGAGCAGGTCCAGCTAAATCAAACATTGCTGGTGCGGTTGGGAGAGGTGATACCGGTCGATGGTCGCCTGCTGAGTCCTGCGGCCATTCTCGACGAATCGGCGCTCAGCGGTGAGTCGTTGCCCGTCACCCGTCGAGAAGGTGAGCAACTGCCCAGCGGCGTTTCCAATGTCGGTGCGCCCATCCTGCTAATCGCTACGCGAACGGCCGCGCAGAGTACCTATGCCGGCATCGTGCGGCTGGCCGAGGAGGCACGTCGTTCGCGCGCACCTTTCGTGCGCCTGGCCGACCGCTATGCATTGTTCTTCATCCCATTGACGTTGTTGCTTGCCGGATTCGCTTGGCATTTGAGTGGTGATCCTTTGCGAGCGCTGGCGGTTCTGGTGGTGGCCACACCTTGTCCTTTGATTCTGGCGGTACCGATCTCCTTCATGTCGGGTATTTCGAGAGCCGCGCGGCGCGGGATCCTGATCAAGGACGGCGTGACCCTGGAAGCGTTGGCCGGAGTCAAGCAGGTGTTCCTCGACAAGACCGGCACGCTGACCAGCGGCCACGCCCGTCTGCAGTCGGTTGAGGTGAATGGGCTGGCCGATCCGCAATATTTGCTTGGCCTGGCTGCTTCACTCGCGCAGGCCTCGACGCATCCTGTCTCCCAGGCAATTGTTGAAGCGGCGCATCAGCGTCAATTGCCTCTCAGCGTCCCACAGGACGTAGAAGAAAACCCAGGCTCTGGACTTTGTGGGCAGGTCGATGGCGTGCAGGTGCGTTTCGGCACGTTGTCTTTTGCTCACAAAGACACCCCTGAAACTGACTGGGCCGCCGCCATGCTGCGCCACATGGATTACCTGGCGTGCAGTGGAAGCTTCATCGACGTGGATGGCAAACTCGCGGGCCTGCTGGTTTTCTCGGACAAGGTTCGGCGCGAAACTCCACAGACTCTGCGTCGACTGCGCAATAGGGGCATCGAAAAGATCGTCATGCTCACAGGCGATCGCCTGGAAACCGCCGAGATGATTGCGCTGTCTGCCGGGATTGACGAGCTGCGTGCCGGGTTGACCCCTGAGGATAAAGTGCGTGCTGTACAGCAAGGTTGCCTGCGCACTAGCACATTGATGGTCGGCGATGGCATTAACGACGCCCCCGCGCTGGCGGCGGCGAATGTCGGCGTGGCCATGGGGGCCAGCGGTGCCACTGCTTCTGCACAAGCCGCTGGTGTTGTGCTGTTGGTGGATCGTCTGGACCGTCTGGTCGAGGCGCTGGACATTGCCCGACGCACCCGCTACATCGCCCGCCAGGGTGTGTTGGTCGGCATGGGGATGTCGTTGCTGGCCATGGCGGTGGCGGCCATCGGTTACTTGCCGCCGCTGATTGGCGCCGTGGTGCAGGAGGGCATCGACGTGGTGATTATCCTTAACGCGTTGCGGGCTCTGGGGCCGTTGTGGGGGCAGAAAAAACGAAAGCTTGCCGCAGAGCATATCGATCGCCTGCAGGACGAACACCAGCAACTCTCCACCGTATTGAGCGATCTGCACCAACTGGCCAGCGACTTTGCCCAGCGCCCACTTGCGCAAGCACAGACCGACTTGCAGGAACTGGTCGACAAGCTGCAAACGTCACTGGCGCAGCATGAACACGAAGATGAAAACACACTGTACCCGCTGCTGACGCGAAGCATGCCGGGCGAGGACCCGATGTCGGCTATGAGCCATGCTCACCGGGAGATTTTTCGTCTTATCCATTTACTGGCGCGCATGAGTAGCGACTTCAGTTCCGACCCCGCAACGGCACCTGCTGATGAGATTCAGCATCAGCTGATTCGTCTGGATACCCTCGTGCGACTGCACTTTGATCAGGAGGAGGAACTGTTTCGTTATCTGGATTGGCGCTAGAAATTCAATCCGGCAAAAGGGGGATGAAATGAGTAAGACCGATGAGCGTGATAAGCGTTGTATCGCTTCTCCATACCTCGAAGACGTCGAAGCGATTGTCCGTCACCTGGATTCTGACAGGCGCACGAGCACGGGCGTGCCACGATGGTCTTGAATCGTGCATTTTGGGGGCGCTTGGTTTGGGACTACGCTAAAGCCATGCGGATCGTCGATCAATCGGGACCCACTGTTCGAGCTGCGTCCGTCTCTGGAGCGCCCAATGCCGTTCATCATCACGCGCCTGGTGGCGCTGTTTGTTCTTTGCCTGACGCTTGAAGTGCCAGCCCAGACCAACGCCTGCCCGGCCGGCGAGACACAAGTGTGCCTGGACGGCTGCATCTGTCTGCCAGGCCTGGTGTCTGATGACATCCACCAGATCGCGGCACCGGCCCTGGCGATGTGGCTGACCCAAGCCCGCGCTGACGCAGCCAGCACCGGCATCCAACCCATTCCACCGCACATCCGCGAACAACTGCTGCGCTGGTACGACCCCAGCGTCCTCGATACTGCGCGCTACAAAGTGAGCGACAACGGCCAATTCAACGCCGCCACGGCCATGCTGCAAAACCCCGATGTCGGTGCCGTGACGCTGATCGACATTATCCTCTTCCGGGACGCTCAAACCGCCGAGCAGGACATCGCGCTCTGGGCTCACGAACTAAAGCATGTGCAGCAGTATCAGGAATGGGGGGTAGAAGGATTCGCCCAGCGCTATACACAGGATTTCAATGCTGTGGAAGCGCCGGCTTATGCCATACAGGCTGAGGTCAGGCGGTGGGGGCGGGAAGGGAATTACTGAAGCGCCCGAATTGGTCGATTGCACTCACCCCCGCTGCTCGGCCACCAGCAGCAATGACTGCGGCACAGGACTTTGCGGGTGCTGCGGCTCCTGCAGGGCGGCCAGCTGAAAACCGGCCATGTCCAGCGCATTGAGCCAACTGGACAAGGTGCGAAAGTACCACGGCATGGTTTGCCACTGGCCCTTGAACCCGGCAAAGGTCTCTTCCCGCCAGCCATCCTGATAGTCGCCCGCCGCTGCGGTCCATGGATGCAGCGTCTGGATCACCAGCGCGCCGCCAGGGGCGAGCAGGGCGTTCATGGCGGTGAGCAGAGGGATGATGTCCTGGTGCAGCAGGGCGAAGTTGGCGCAGATCAGGTCGTAGTCGCGGCCGATGTCCACCTTGGCCTCCACCAACGCTTCATAGCTCGCCACATGCACCGGCGAAGAGCCCGCCGCCCGCGCCGCCTCGACCAGCGTCGCATCGCCATCCACACCGACCGCTTTGATGCCCCGTTCAGCCAGCGCGCGCAACAGCCAGCCCTCGCCGCAGCCCAGGTCGAGCACGCGCTCGGGCTGGCGGCCCAGCACCGCCAGCAGGATGGCCTGGTCGGTGACCTTGAGGCGGCTTTCTATGGCGCCGGTGCGGATGGCGTCGATCCAGGACTGGGCGTTGTGGTGCCAGCTGTCGAGGAGGGTGGATTCGGGGGTGGGCATGTCGGTGACCGGCGTTGTGGGTTGGATAAAAGGATAGGACACGTGCGGGTGGATCGAAAAATTCTTACCAGCCTTTCACTCCGCTCATATCGGGCAGCCAGCGTCAGAAAGCCCAGGCTGTAGTAGAGGCTCGGACGACGCAGAACTCAAATCGAGCGTTGATTCACACGCTGAGTCAGTTCTTCCGCCGACTCCTTGCGTTCGGAATAGCGGTCAACCAGATCCGGACGTTCACGCAGCAGCAATGTGAACTTCACCAGTTCTTCCATGACGTCTACCACCCGGTCATACAGCGCGGACGGTTTCATGCGGTTGCCTTCGTCAAACTCCAGAAAAGCCTTCGGCACGGAAGATTGATTAGGGATCGTGAACATCCGCATCCAGCGTCCCAGCACGCGAAGCTGATTCACCACGTTAAAGGATTGGGAACCGCCGCTGACCTGCATGACGGCGAGCGTTTTCCCTTGGGTCGGGCGAACGGCGCCCAGGGCCAGCGGCACCCAGTCAATCTGGGCCTTGAATACGGCAGACATGGCGCCGTGGCGCTCAGGGGAACACCAGACCTGTCCTTCAGACCATTGCATCAGCTCCAGCAATTCCTGAACTTTCGGGTGATCACTGGGGGCGTCATCCGGTAGCGGTAGTCCCGATGGATTGAAGATCCGCGTCTGCGCACCGAAGTGTTCGAGCAGACGGGCGGCTTCTTCGACCAGCAGCCGACTGAATGACCGTGCGCGGGTCGACCCGTACAGCAACAGAATTCGTGGTTTGTGTTGGTCGTCGTCACCGGCAATGGGCTGAGTCAATGACGCGTCTAGATTAGGCAGTGAGTGGGTCATGGGGGCTCCCGTTACAGTGTGCTGATGCGGTCGAGTTCGCGCTTCAGTGCATCGCGATCAAGTTGGGCGAAGGGCAGGGCGAGGAAGGCCCGGCAGCGTGTTTCGATGCGCGCAAGCGTCGAGTGGAATGCAGCGGCGACGACCGTTTCGTCACCCTTCACCTCTGATGGATCCTCCAATCCCCAATGGGCTTTCAACGCCGGCCCGAAGTAGACCGGGCAGGCCTCACCGGCGGCCTTGTCGCACACGGTGATGACAATATCCGGCGGGTTGGCCTCGAAGGCGTCGTTGCCTTTGCTGCTTAACCCGTCGATCGCAATCCCGGCCTCTTGCAACGTGGTCAGGCTGCGCGGCAGCACCTGTCCTTTGGGGAAGCTGCCGGCGCTGATCGCCTGGAAGCCTTGCGGGGCGAGATGATTGAACATCGCTTCGGACAAAATGCTGCGACAGCTATTGGCGGTACACATGAACAGAACGCGCATGGCGACTCCTCTTTTCAGGCGGGCAGGCGCAAGGCCAGGGTAGATAAAGTGGTGGATCAGCAGCAGGCGGCAGTGTTGAGAGGGCGGTCGCCCATCGCTTCGAGTCGGGCGCTGTTTTCCTCAAGCCAGTCGGCGTTGGCTTCCAGGGTTGTCTCAAGAATGGTGCGAACCCACTTGGGCAGTTCGGGGTTGAGCCGGTAATACACCCACTGACCCTGACGGCGGTCCAGCAGCAGGCCACATGCCCGGAGCTGCGCGAGGTGGCGGGAGATTTTCGGCTGACTGTCGTTCAGAGCGCAGACCAATTCGCAGACGCATAACTCTCCCTCACGGGTGATCAGCAAGGTGGCCCGCGTGCGAGTTTCGTCGGACAGGCATTTGAATACGGCGGCAGGGTTCAGCATGGAAGCGTCTTCAATACATGTGGTTGTCCGAATATACGGCTATCCATATGTATTGAGCAAACCCAATTAGATCGACGTCAGGAAGACGACCTGTCCTTGTGGAAGCGAGCTTGTCTCCGGGCGGCGATCCGACGATGGCGGACTGGCAGACAACGTATGTTTGAATGTAAGACCGCTATCGCGAGCAGGCTCGCTCCCACAGGTTCTGCGGCTCTATTAATTTTTGCATTCCGCCAACACCACTTTGCAGGTATCCGGCGTGCCACCGGATCGGCCGGCATAGCGTATGCAATTATCCACGGATTTTTTGCGAGCCATGTTCAAGGTGGAGCCCCAGGCAAGGCCGCCCTCGCCGACAGTAGGGAGTGCTTTTGCATAGCAGCTGTCGCCCAGGCTTGAGACCGAATAGCGAGCCGTCGCAGCTTTGCCTGAACATCCCGCTGTCAGCGCCAGGTTGATGGCGAGCAGGGAGGGCAGGATCCATGACGAGCATCGGTGTGCTGTTTTTCCGGTCATCCCAACTCCCCTGTATCAAGAGGCTAGAGGCTTGTTTGTGCTCGTGCTCTATTCAGATTAGATGGTGTTGTGCCGGCCCTTGGGTCGGTTTAGCGCAATTAGCGTTTTTGAGTCATCTTGCTGACAGCCGGAGTAAACCGTACGACAGTGAGGGGTGATCCGTTCACTCGCTGGACGCCATAACCGCGCCTATGGCATCGTCGAAAAAATACGCCATGTAGTAAACAGGATAAAAACAATGGAGGAGGGTGATGAGGTCGGCGCCAACACGTCGCTGGCAACGCTAAAGGCGTTCAATCATTGCGTGTTGCACCTGGGGCGGCTTGCTCGAGATCGCGGCGCCTCCCAATTCATCGCCGACGGCTTGCAGGCCTTCCGCCAACTGGTGCCCTTCGCTTCGGCATGGTGGGGCGAGATGTCGACGTCAGACGCCAGTACTCCTCAAAGCTGGATGCACGGGCGGATCAATCTGCCTGAATCGTTTGCCGTCGAATGGCACAAAGTGGCGGTCAGCGACCGATTTTCCCAGGAGACCTTGAGTCAACCCGGGGAAGTGGTGCGTGACAGTGGGTTCACCGATCCCTGCGAGGAGGTGAACGACTTCGCACGGCGGCACGATCTCTACCACCTGATGTGCATCACGTTCGAGCTCCCTGAAAGCGGCTTAGTGTTCTTCGTTTGTCTCTACCGAGGCCTTCATGCACAGGCTTTCAATGACAGCGAGGACGGATTGTTTTCGGCGTTCTGCGACCATCTGTTGCAGTTGTGGCGCTTTCAGGTGCAGGACATGATCCGCTGCGACACGGGCAACGGGGCGAGTGACTTCGGGGTCGCTCGTATGGACGGCAGTCTGCTGTATGTGGGCGCAAGTCTGTGCGCCGCGATTCAGCGCGAATTGCCTGGGTGGAGCGGTTCAATGCTTCCCGTTGATGTCATCGCACAACTGCAAAAGGCGCCCTGCGTGATTCGCCTGGGGCGTACTGCGATGACACTTAGCCCCAACGCCGAGCACGTCATTCTGTCACTCGAAATGCAGGCGCGCGGAGTGGTGTTGGCGCCACGCGAGCGCACGGCGGCGATGCTGTTCGCTGCCGGCCACTCCTATAAGGAAATTGCCAAAATCCTTGCACTGAGTCCGGCCACAGTGCGCACCTATCTGCGCAACTGCTACTTGCAGCTCGGCGTGAAGAGCAAAGTGGAGCTGGGTTCTGTCCTGCGCTCATCGACTTCGCTTGCGCAAACTGCACGTCGTCATTAAGCCGCGCACAACACATACCTTGTGGCAAATGCCCTGTGGCGAGGGGATTTATCCCCGTTCGGCTGCGAAGCAGTCGTGAATTCAGACGACGCAGTGCATCAAATAGACCGTGCGTTCAGATTTTACGACTGCTTCGCAGCCGAACGGGGATAAATCCCCTCACCACAAGGCAGCTGTTACAAAGTATGCGTTGCTGCTTCGCTGACCGGTATTTGCCTTACCCCTCCTCATTTGTGGAGGTCCATCCGACCGCCGCGCTCTATAGGGTATGCCCTGCATATCAGGGGCTTGCGACCGTCCGTTCGGGCCACTTCCAAAACTATAAAAATAGAGGTGAGGCAGTTGAAATTTTCCAGGCTATTTATCGCCGTTGCCACGACAACGGCATTTTCCAGTGTGGCGCTGGTGGGGTGTCAGACACACGCTTCGACAGGCGCTGACATGGTCATGCGCAACGGCTATGTCTACACCGTCGACGGCCAGAATTCCGTGCAGCAGGCGATCGCCGTCACGGGCGGGAAGATCGTTTATGTCGGCAGCGATGCCGGGGTTGCCTCGTACATCGGCACGCAGACACAGCTGATTGATCTGGCGGGGCGCATGTTGATGCCGGGCTTCATTGATGCGCACATGCATCCGGGGGATGGCGGCCGCGCCATGACTTTGTGCGACCTGAAATACCAGACGATGACCCGCAAGGTTTTCCAGGAAGCCATTCAGGCGTGCCTGGATGCCGACAAGGGCAAAGGCCCCGATGTCTGGCTCGAAGTGGGCAGCTGGGACCGCATTGGCATGACCGGACTCGACGGTGACGCCGACAAGTCGACACTGGACGCGCTCAAGACCAATCGCCCAATTCAAGTCCGTTCCACCGACTTCCATACGGTGCTGACCAACTCTCGCGGCCTGGCGGTCGCCGGCATCAACAAGCACACGGCCAATCCCGGTGATGGCAAGTACATGCGCGACAGCGCCGGCAACCCGAACGGCATCTGCGAAGACGGAGCCGCCGAGGCCATGGCCGCCGTGGTGCCGCCCGCCACCGATGCTGAGAAACTCAATCAGACCCGCGCGGCACTCGACGCCATGCGCCAGCAAGGCATCACCAGTTTCTTCGATGCCTTGTCGGGACCGGAAAACGGCAAAGCGTTTACGACTCTGCAGCAGTCGGGTGAGCTGACGGCCCGGGCGTTGTTGGCAATCAAACTCGACCCGGCCGCCGCCGCTGCCGACCCGGACAAAACCATCGCCGAGGCCAAGGCACTGGCCATCACCTTCGACCAGGGCGAAGCGAAACCGGCGCCGGGCGTGAGCATGCGCCACGTCAAACTGTTCATGGACGGCATCATCAACGCGCCGGCGGACACGGGTGCCATGTTGACGCCGTACCTGCGCAATGCCGGCACCGATACGGCGCCGAAGTGGACACCCGGCAAGAACACCGGCGAGCTTTACTTCCCGCCGCAAGTGCTCAACCCGCTGTTGCTGAAGGCCGTTCAGGCCGGCCTCGATCCGCACCTTCACGCCACCGGAGACCGCGCGGTGCGTGACTCACTGAACGGCATCGAATACGTGCGCCAGCAACTGCCTGGCAATGGCTTCCGCCCGGCCATTACTCACAACGAGTCGGTGGACCCTGCCGACTATGCGCGTTTCAAAGCGCTCGACGTGACCGCCAACATGTCCTTCCAGTGGGCCCAGCAGGCACCGTCCACGGTCGACGGCACCAACGAACATTTAGGGGCAGCGCGATTTGCCCGCATGGAGCCATCGGGCAGCATCGCCCGTGCCGGCGGCCGCGTGGCGTATGGCAGCGATTGGCCGGTCGACCCGCTCGACGAATTCCTGGCGCTGAAGATCGGTGTCACCCGCTCAGGCGATCCGCTGAACCCGCACAGCTACGGCCCCAAGTATGCGGGCAGGCTGAATGACGACCCGGCGCTGTCGCGCACTGAAGTACTGCGCACCATTACCATCAACGCTGCCGAGCAACTGAAACTGGACGCTGTCGTCGGTTCGGTCGAGGTGGGCAAGTTTGCGGACCTGATCGTTCTGGACAAGAACTTCATGCAGGTACCCGAGGAGGCGTTGGCCCGCAATAACGTGCTGCTGACGGTCGTGGGCGGCCGGGTCGTGTGGGCCAAGGCACCGTTCGTTGGCTTTGATCCGAAGGCATTGTCCCAGGCATCAGCCGCCCGCCCAGCCCAATAAAAAAAGAGAGTGTTCCGATGCAGCGATTTATTCCAAACCTGTTGGCCGCAGCCCTGGCTTTTTCTTCGGTGCAGGCCATGGCCGCCGCTGACCTTGTGTTGTTCAACGGCAAGGTCTTCACCGCCGAGCCCGGTCAGGGACTGGTCCAGGCCGTGGCCGTGCAAGATGGCAAGATCCTCAAAGTGGGCAGTAATGCCCAAATCAACGCCCTGGCCGACACCCACACGCAACGGATCGATCTGGCGGGCAAGGTGCTGATGCCGGGAATGATTGATACCCACAGTCACCCGGTGGTTGCAGCCTTGGACAGCATGGGCGCCAACCTGCTGGATGAAGTCAAACCGCTGCCGGAGCTTGAACAGTGGATCATCGAACAGGATCAGGCGGGCATTGCCCGTGCCGGTGATGTGATCAGCATCGCCGGGGTCAGTTCGGCGTATTGGGACAAGAGCTGGGAGCTGGGCCAGCGCTTCAATCAGGGACGCTGGGCGGATCAACCGGTGGTCCTCAGCGGGATCGACGGGCACACCGGCTGGGCCAACAACGCCATGCTCAAGCGCCTGAAGATCGACGCGGCGCTGGTAAAAGGCTTGTCGGAACAGGATCGCAGCTATGTGGGTCATGACGCGGACTTCACTCCCAACGGCTATTTTGCCGAGTCGCGCTGGGACCTGATACGCAGCCAGATCCCCGCGCCCAGCGACGAGATCATGTTGAAAGCCGCCCGCGAGGCGGTGAAGGTCAACAATCAATACGGCGTCACCGCCTGGATGGACGCGGCGGCGAACGCCAGCAGCGGCGATTCGTTGTTCGATTTCAAGGCAACCGAGCAGAGTTACGGCGTGCTGCCGCTTTACCGCGAACTGGCAGAGAAGGGCGAGCTCAATGCCCACGTCGCCGCGCTGCTGTTGACCAACCCGAAAAGTCGTCCGGCCGACCTGGAAGTGCTGGCCAAGGTGATGAAGAAATTCGAGGGTGTGCCTAACCTGAGTTTCCCTGGGATCAAGGTATTCGCCGATGGCGTTTTGGAGTTTCCGGGGCAGACCGCCGCGGTCATCGTTCCTTTCAAGAACAGCGATAAAAACGGTCAACTGCTGATCGACCCCGCGCACTTCGGTGAGTTGGTGGTGGCAGCGGAGAAGCGCGACTGGATTGTGCACATGCATGCGGTCGGCGACCGTGCAGTGCGTGAGTCACTCAATGGTTTTGCCTATGCGCGCAAACTCAACCCGACACCGGTGGCCCATAGCATCAGCCACCTGCAACTGGTCAATCCGAAAGAGTTTGCGCGTTTCAAGCAACTTGGCGTGATCGCCTCCATGCAATTGCTGTGGGCCATCGGCGAGAGTTACACCGTCGAGCTCGTCAAACCCTATATCAGCGCGTTTGCTTACGGTTATCAGTATCCCGCCAGGTCCCTGCATAACGCCGGTGCGGTCATCGCCGGTGGCAGTGACTGGCCGGTGTCCAGCCCCAATCCATGGAACGCCATCGCTCAGGCCAGCACGCGCAAAGGGCCGCTGGGCGTGTTGAATGCCAAGGAAAGCATCGATCGCCAGACCATGTTCTACGCCTACACGCTCAATGCCGCCAAAGCCCTGCGCCTGGAGCAGCAGATTGGTTCGCTGACCCCCGGCAAACAGGCCGACCTGATCATCCTCGACCGCGATGTCTTCAAGGTCAGCGACGACGAACTGTTCGACACCAAGGTCCTGAAGACCTTCTTCGCCGGCAAAGAGGTGTACGCGCCCGCGTCCTGACCCTCCGCTCACCCGCACCCCGCAACAGACGCCTGGCTCCTCGCATGACGAGGAGCTCGGCATCGCCATGCCTGAAATAACCCGCACCTCCATAACAATAAGAGACTTGTATGAACGCACGCTCAGTATTGACCCTCGCCACGCTTGTATTGGCACCCCTGACCACCCAGGCACTGACACTCAACGACGACTTCAATCTGGACATGACCCTGGGAGTCTTCAGCGATTACCGCTCCCGTGGCATTTCGCAAACCCTGGGTGACCCGGCGGCTCAGGCCGGCGCCACGCTGGTGCACAGCAGCGGCCTGTACGTGGGCGCCTGGACCTCGAACGTCGATTTCGGCGGCGAGTTCAAGACCCGGCAGGAACTCGAGTATTACGCGGGCTACTACTGGCAGGCGACCGAAGCCATCAGCCTCGACCTGGGGTACATCAAGTACGACTATCCAAAAGAGGGCCAATTCAACCTGAGTGAGGTCTACGCCGTCCTTGACGTTTATGGCGTGAAGCTCGGCGCTTACTACTCAAACGATACGCCGAACTTGTTTGGCGAGGACCAGGACACCCTTTACACCTACCTCAGCTACAAAATCGCATTGCCGGCCGACATCGGCCTGGACCTGCGCGTAGGTCGCAACGATGTCAAAGACCCGGCTTTCTGGTCCGCCAACGGCGACAGCCGTAATGCCTACACCGAGTGGGAAGCCAAGTTGACCCGTGACTTCGTGGGTGTGACCTGGGGCCTTAGCTACATTGATACCAACCTGTCGAAAAGCGAATGCACGAGCTGGTACGGCTATGGTGATTTGTGCTCCGCCACGGTGGTTGCCAGCGCCAGCAAGGCGTTTTAAGCGTTAAAAGCCCTGCCAGTCAGTTAACAGAAACCCAGGGTCGAGCGATCAATTGTGGCGAGGGAGCTTGCTCCCGCTGGGCTGCGTAGCGGCCCAAAAATACTGACAACAATGCGATTTTGCGACTGCTGCGCAGTCGAGCGGGAGCAAGCTCCCTCGCCACAAAAAACTTTTGCCCGTCTGCCCCTCATAAGAGAACAGCGTAATGACCAAGGTCAGCGATAGTCAGCAGCGAAGTCCCCTGATCGAGACACGTTCGATCGATTACATTCCCGAGGCCGAGCGTCATGGCAGCCTCTACAGCCAGTTCACCCTGTGGCTCGGCGCCAACCTGCAAATCACCGCGATCGTCACCGGCGCCCTGGCCGTGGTGCTGGGCGGCGATGTGTTCTGGTCGCTCATCGGCTTGCTGATCGGCCAGGTGCTCGGCGGCGCAGTCGTTGCCCTGCACGCGGCGCAAGGGCCGAAGCTCGGGTTGCCGCAGATGATCTCCAGTCGCGTGCAGTTTGGGGTCTATGGGGCGGCCATCCCGATTGTGTTGGTGTGCCTGATGTACCTCGGTTTCAGCGCCACCGGCGCGGTACTTTCGGGGCAGGCGATTGCCCAGTTGATCCATGTCAGCGACAGCGTCGGCATCCTGATTTTCGCCTCGTGCATCGCGTTTCTGACGATCTTCGGTTACCGGGTCATCCACCTGGTCGGCCGGGTGGCCAGCGTGCTGGGCATCATCGCCTTCGTCTATCTGTTTACCCGGTTGATGACCCTCAACGATATCGGCCTGCTGCTGGAAAACCGTCACTTCGCTTGGAGTACTTTCCTGCTGGCGGTGTCGTTGTCCGCGTCCTGGCAGATCGCTTTTGGCCCTTATGTGGCTGACTACTCACGCTACCTGCCGAGCAAAACCTCGTCCTGGAAGACGTTTGCTGCCGTCGGGCTTGGCACGGTGCTGGGCGCCCAGGCGTCCATGGTGCTGGGGGTGTTCGCCGCGGCGTTGGCCGGTGCGAACTTCCGCGGGCACGAGGTCGCGACCATCGTCGGGTTGGGCAGTACCGGTGTGATGGCGTCCCTGCTTTACCTGAGCGTGGTGTTCGGCAAGGTCACGGTGTCCACGCTCAACGCTTATGGCAGCTTCATGTGCGTGGCCACCATCATCAGTGGTTTTCGCAGTCGTCTGGAGATCTCCGCCCGACAGCGGATGGTGTTTGTGCTGCTGATTGTCGCGGCGTCCACCACGCTCGCGCTGCTGGGCCAGTACTCGTTTCTCAACACCTTCAAGTACTTCATCCTGTTTTTGCTGACCTTCTTCACACCGTGGAGCGCGATCAATCTGGTGGATTACTACTTCATCAACAAAGAGCGCTATGACATCCCGGCGTTGTCCGACCCGGCGGGCCGTTATGGTCGCTGGAACATGCGCGGGATCAGCGTGTATGTCATCGGTGTAGTGATCCAGTTGCCCTTCGTCGATACGCACTTCTACTCCGGGCCGATGGTCGCGCAGCTCGGCGGTGTCGATATTTCGTGGATCGTTGGTCTGGTGGTCCCGGGGATTCTTTATTACGGGCTGGCCAGGACATCAATGCCAGCGGTGGCCCCTGTGCGGAACTGAAAAGCCTTAAGGATTGGGTGAGCCCCAAAAGATCGCAGCCTGCGGCAGCTGCCGCAGGCTGCGATCTTTTGATCTACATTTCCCTTTTCCCGCTCATCGAATCAATCCGCAAGGAAACGATCAACATGGACATCCAGGCCCTGCGCGCCGACGCATCCCACCTCGATAAAATCGCCAGCCTGTTCGATGCCTATCGAGGCTTCTACGGCCAGCCGTCGAACCTGCCGCAGTCTCGCGACTTCATCGCCGAGCGCATTGCCCGGGATGAATCCGCGATTTTCTTCGCCCAGGCTCCCAGCGGCGAGGCGCTGGGTTTCGTCCAGTTGTTCCCGACGTTCTCCTCCATCGACGCGCACCGCACCTGGCTGCTCGGCGACCTCTTCACAACACCCGCCGCCCGAGGGCAGGGCGTAGGCACGTTGCTGATGAACACGGCGCGAGCCTTTGCATTGTTGACCGGCGCCAAAGGCATGGTGCTGGAAACAGCCACGGACAATGTCGGCGCGCAACGGTTGTATGAATCCCTGGGTTATGTGCGCGATACGGGTTACTACACCTACTGCCTCGATTTGAAAAAAGGCTGAGCCAACCGCTGCCGGTTACCTCAACTCGTGCAGGAATGCAGCTTGGGCCTTGGGGCAGGTGAGGATGCGGTAACGGGTGCTCCGGGAAACATCACGGTCGCGAAAACGTTCATACACCGCCTGGAAAACTTCACGGTTCAACCCTGGGTGCTGATGCTTCAGGTAGCGTTCACAGCACGCGTTGTAGTGTTCAACCGATATGAACTTGTTGAACCAGAAGCGATAGAAGTAACCCAGCAGAAAACCCAGGCTGAAGTCGTGATCCAGCACCGTATGCGCGCAGCATTCGAAATCGATCAGGCGCAGCCTGCCATCGGGGCCGATCAGGATGTTTTTGGGGTGCGGGTCCATGTGCACAAACCCCTCGACCAGCGTCTGCCCAAACAGTTGGAAAATGTCCGACAGCAGCGTTTGCGCCTGTTCGGGTTGGGCGATCATCCGTTCATCGACGCTGCAATGATTGTCGAAAAAACTGACCAGCAAATACTCTTCCTTGAGAAACGGAAAACGGCCGACGTGGCCGAATGCAGCCACTCTGGGCGACGATTCTGACTTGGCGGACACAACCGACAGGTTGATGAACTCGTTGGTCAGGTCATGCAACCCGAACACACGCTTGAGGCCCAGGAAGTTCTGCAGCTGCTTTTTCCAGTGGGTCAGGCGATTGTGTTTCAACACCCATTTGCGCTCACCTTCGAGCAGGAACACGCTGCGGGTTTCCTCGGGAATATCCAGCAAGGCATGTTGACCCGGCTCGGCAAAAAAACGCTGAAGCACCGTCACCAGTTCGTTCTGATCAGACGGATCGAAATGGAACGTGACGTCGGCAATCTTTTGCTGATTCAGAGGGGCAGTAAGGTGTTTGAGGTGACGCATGTAAAGTCCCTGCTAATGCTTTGCGGTCCATAAAACGCCGGCAATCGAGCGCGACGCTTTGTCGTTATCGGCAGGACGCTGCGGACCCTTACTCACCAGGTTGGTTTTTTATCGCCGGGCCTGACTTCAAGCGTGTGTCAGATTTTTAAACATCGCCACAGGTTGCGTGTTTAAGTGCGTTCAAGGTTACTTCCTGAAAGCCACAAGACCTTGCGCCGTTGCCTACGGCTGCGCCAGAATCCGCCGGCTTGTGCGCCTTGGGGTCGCTCGGTAACTTGATTCGTGTCACTGCCCATCAGTGATCGGGTTTCGCAGCCCGGGTAATCTCTAGACGCACAACGTCTACCGTCCTTGAGCAGACGCTTCATCAGGTCTGTCATTCATGTCATGGCGGCTGTGCGTGGGAGGCCTTAGGGTCTGCCGGGTTCCTAGAGTCCTGGTCTGCGAACCCGCGTACAGTTGCCACCTTTTATCGTTTCGCAGCGAATGGTGGCAGCTCCATTTCTCTAGGAGTTTCACTATGTTCAAGGTCACACCCAATCCGCCGGACACTGATCCTGTCTCCCCGTACGAACCCGATTCAAAAAAACTCAACGAAGCCGCCGAGCGGGCTCTCGATTACCACTTCCCGTCGATTGCCGACATCAAAGCCACCCCGCGAACCTGCAGCACCCTGTTTTCCGTGGACCCAGAGGCCTCGACCGAAACCCTGGCGGTTTTTCTGGTCGAAACCCTGGCCTCGATCGATGTGATGGTCCACGAGTTGGTGGACCTCCTGGAGGGGTGCTCGCGCTATTCCCTGTTGGGCATTTCCAACAGCGTCATGGTGGCTGAAATCACGGCAAACCGATTGCTGGATAAAATTGAACCGCCTGCGTAAGTGCGGTCTGCTGTGGTGAGTGGGTAACTGACGTTGGGTTGGGCAGTTGTTCCCTTTTGGGGGCCGCTGCGCGGCCCTCGTCACAGGTTTCTTGGTGTTTGTTGCCGCTGCTAGTCGGTGATTGGGTTTTGTGTCAGGCCTGGGATACGGCGTAATCGTTCATCGCGAGCAAGCTTTGCTCCTACAGCGGTGTGTTTTAGGCAAGCGTTGTTGGATTAGGTCTTTCTGCCATTTGGCACTATAGTTAATGCCAGATGACAGAGAGGTGGAGGCTGCCATGAGCGCCAAGAAGAAAGATGTTGCAGTCGATGAGGTTGTTAAAGATGCCAGCCAAAAAGGCAAGGTCAAGCCACGCGCCCCTAAGGCTGCAGTCACCGTCTTAAGTCATGGCGAGCATACGGCGATGGTGACAACGCCGGGTTCGAGCCGCGTGCCACCGATGGTTGCGGTCTTGCTTTCTGGAAAAACTAGTGATGATCGTATGGATATTTACAGGGCCGTTAAACACGGTTTCCCGCTGCAGTCGGTGCTGGATATGATCGAAAACAGCACGGTGTATAAGCAATGCGGCGTGTTGTCGAAAATCGTTGGCGCGTCTGATCGTACGCTCGCGCGGCGACTGAAAACGCCCAATGAGGCTTTGACCGCGGAGCAAAGCACGCGAGCGCTTAACTATGCCGAGGTGTTGGAAAAGGCAACGGATGTGCTGGGTTCGCGTGAGCTCGCCGAGCAGTGGATGGTCAAACCTGCACGGGGCCTGGATGGTGAGGTACCGATCGACCTGATTTCAAATTCGGTCGGGTATGAGTTGGTGACTGACTTTCTGACGCGCATTGAGTATGGGGTCTATTGATGGCCAAAGACCCTTTGAGCAGTGAGATTCATTTCTGGCGCCTTGATCCTGCTGAGTATGCTCCCACCTGGCATTTGGGCGTGGGGGCTGAAAAGGTGGGTGGGCGCTGGAACCCTAAAGGTATGGCCACGGTTTATGCAGCGCTGGACGCCTCTACGGCCATCCTTGAGGTGGCGGTGCATAAAGATTTCGATGCGCTGGATTGCAAGCCCCATCGTCTTACGCAAGCCCGGGTGCTGGACCCGTCCAGGATTTATGTGGTGCAGCCCGATAGCATTGCCAACCCTAATTGGCTGGTACCGGGTACCCCAAGTCGCAGCCAGCAACAGTTCGGCGCTGAGCTGTTGAGTCAGCATCCTTTTGTGCTGGTCCCATCCAGTGTCTCGCGGCATAGCTGGAATTTGTTGATGAACCCGCAAATGGCTAGTGGGTTGTACGAGTTGGTGCTGCAAGAACCTTTTGCCCTTGATGGGCGGCTTAATAAGCCTTTGCCCTGAATACGATCCTGCCCTCTGGACCTGTGTCCGCCAAGTCGCCCTGTGGATCACGGCGCAAACGGTTGAGTTTCCAAAGGCCAAACAGGTCAGGCGCGAGCAGGCTGTGCCTCGCGATGCGGGGCACAGCCTTGCCAATACGAGACGGTCATCGATTCTATGTAAGCCCGAGAAACGACAGGATCACCAAGACAATCACAACTGCCCCGACGATGTAGATGATGTTGTTCATGAGTTCCACCTCTCAACCTGAATGGATTGCGAAACGTGGGTGTTACAAACACAAGGTACTGCACCTTTAATCTGGTTAGAAGATTCACCTCGCCCCCTTGAAGGGCAGGCTTTCAGCGCTTGATCAGGGAAATCTTGGTTCCTTCAATGCTGATCCCGGCCATTAACCCCTGCTGGTCGAAAATGAACGCGTAGGCATCGTGCTTCACTGTCGTGCTGGACAGATTCTTCGCCACCCCCTCATCAACCAATACAACGGTGGGCCCTACGCCGACTTCCCAACCCTTGGTTTTACGTAGATAGTCCACGGCTTTGTCGGTCATCAGGAACACCGCATAGCCATACGACTGGGCGCCTGCCTGCAGTCCCCAGGACCCGGTTACGGAGTTGTAATAATTCTCTACTTGCGAGCCCTTCATCAGCACGCCTTCGCCATAGCTGCCACCAAACACCAGGCCGGCCTTGATGATTTTCGGGAAGACCAGCACTGCTTTGGCTTTCTGCGAAATGTCTTTGGCAACGGGTGAGGCCTTGTAAAGCGTTTGCAACGCTTGCTTGGAGTCGGCATTCAGGTCCTCGGCGGTTGCCGCACCTGCATAGTTGAGGAGGCTCGCTGATGCTAACGATGCTGTCGCGAGGAAGATCGAGAGGAAGAAGCGCATTGACTGAGTCATTTTCGTACTCCGGTAAGGGAGCAGGGGATGGGAGCAGCAGTCAGCGCCTGCACCAGACAGGATCCGAACCTACTGAACGTTATCCGGCGCACCCTGATGTGAATTAAAAAGCTTCGCTTTTGAATGAGCCAGGCCCAAGGCCTTTGATCCGCAGCGATGCCGTCAGTTGGTTTGACCACTGTGCAACGGCCGGGTTCGTTGTCTGAAGCTGCTTTTGGCCGATAGTTGCCCGTGCTCGGCAGGTGATACCAATTGGCCACCACATCCGTTAAAGTGTGCGCCGCCCGAGAGATGGATCCCGGGCAACATCTCATGGAGTTTTTCAGTGAAGTACCTCAGTAAAGTTGTCGCCGTTGCCCTGTTCGGTCTGGTTCTGGCGGGTTGCACCGGCACGCCGATGAACACCCAGCATTATGAAAGCAGCCAATACACCGTCCTGGGCCACAGCGAAGCGAGCGCCACTGGCCTGCTGCTGTTCGGCGTGATCCCGATCCAGCAGAACAACCGTTTTGTTCGCGCTCAGAACGCGGCGATCAAAGCCAAGGGCGGTGACGCGATGATCAACACCCAGGTGCAGGAAAACTGGTTCTGGGCCTGGGTCCTGACCGGTTACACCACTAAAATCTCTGGTGATGTGGTCAAGCTGAAGAACGTTCAGTAAGCGCAGAGCTCTGCCTGTTGACGCGAAAAAGCCCGGTTTAGCCGGGCTTTTTCGTTGCTGGAGTTTGGATAATCGCGACGCTCAAATCTGTAACAAGAATTGCGTAAGTCGCGCGGTCAGTGGCCTTGCGTCACGCTGGCGTTTTGCGCCACCCGGTTCCTTCCCGACCACTTCACTTGATGGGCAGATCCGACCGGACAAACTCAAACGCCCCATCCCTCTCGCACAGCCCTTCGAATGCCCTCCAGCAACATCGCAAATGCCGGGTTGTCATTGTTCTCGCGCCAGATCAAATGCAGCTCGCTCTGCACACCTTCGCCCAAATCGATATCGCGAAACACCACGTTCTTGAACACCACGCTGGTGGCGCAGCGAGGCACCAGGGCCAGGCCCATGCCGGCGTTGACCAAGGCCAGGATGGTCAATGATGAACCGAGCCATTGCACGTATTCCGGGGCGACGCGGGCAGAGCGGAGCATACCGGTCAGCAGTTCGTTGAACGGCGGGTAGGCGGCGTGGGAGTACATCAGGAAAGGCTGGGCATCGAGGTCTTTGACCGACACGGTTTCGGCGCTCGCCAGCCGATGACTGCTCGGCACCGCCAATACAAACGGTTCACGCACCAGGCATTCGGTGGCGTATCCCGGCTCCAGCAACGGCGCGCGAACGATGCCCAGATCGATACGCCGCGCACGCAGCGCTTCATGCTGCTGGTAGGTGTTCATCTCCATCAGGTCGATTTTCACATGCGGCTGTTTGAGCCTCGCCTCGGCGATGACCTTGGGCAGGAATTCATACACCGCGCTGCCGACGAAGCTGATGTTGACCGAGCCGATGTCGCCCTCGGCAAAACGGCGGGCGGTGACGGCGGCTTGCTGGGCGCGCTCCAGCAGATTCTGCGCTTCGATGAAGAAGGCGCGGCCGGCGGCGGTCAGGGCGACGCTGCGGGTGGTGCGGGTGAATAGCTCAACGCCTAGGTGATGTTCCAACAGTTGAATCTGTCGACTGAGGGGCGGTTGAGTCATGTTCAACCGTTCGGCGGCACGGCGGAAATTCAGTTCGGTCGCCACCGTAGTGAAACAGCGCAGTTGGGTCAGTTCGAACATTGATCTAATCCAGGTATCAATCGAATGCCAAGTTAGATTAGACGGGATCAATACCTGCGTCCATCATCGGCCTGTCCCTAAAAAAACAATGATTGGGAGTTGCCCCTTGAATACCGTCCAGAGTCCGCCGGACCCGAATTTACTCGCCCGCGCTGCGGCCAAGGTGAAGCGCCATGTGCTGCCGCTGTTCGTGGTGATGTTCATCGTCAACTACATCGACCGGGTCAACATCGGCTTCGTGCGCAGCCACATGGAAACCGACCTCGGCATTGGCGCAGCCGCCTACGGCCTGGGCGCCGGGTTGTTCTTTATCGGTTACGCGATCTTCGAAGTCCCCTCCAACATGCTGCTGCAACGCTACGGCGCTCGCGCCTGGCTGACGCGCATCATGTTCACCTGGGGCGCGGCAGCAATGGCCATGGCGTTTGTGCGTGGCGAAACCAGCTTCTACGTGCTGCGTTTTGTCCTCGGTGCCGCCGAAGCAGGCTTCTTCCCCGGCATCATTTATTACTTCACCCAATGGCTGCCGTCGACCGAGCGCGGCAAGGCCATGGCGATTTTCCTCAGCGGTTCGGCCATTGCCTCGGTGATCTCCGGTCCCGTCTCCGGCGCGCTGTTGAATGTCAGCGGTTTCAGCCTGCATGGCTGGCAGTGGATGTTCCTGATTGAAGGCTTCGCCTCGATCGTGCTTTGCGGATTTGTCTGGTTCTGGCTGCAATCCCATCCGCGCGAAGCGAAATGGCTGAGCGCCGAAGAAAAGGACGCACTGGTTGACGCCATTGCCCTGGAACAACAGGCCCGCGAAGCCACACAGACCGTCAAGCCGTCGATGTTCAAGCTGCTGGCCGACAAGCAGATCGCGCTGTTCTGCTTCATCTACTTTTCCATCGCCCTGACCATCTACGGCGCCACGTTCTGGCTGCCGAGCATGATCAAGAAAATGGGCAACCTCGGCGACTTCCAGGTGGGCCTGTTCAACTCGATTCCGTGGATCATTTCGATCATCGCGATGTATGGCTTCGCCGCCATGGCCAGCAAATGGAAACACCAGCAAGCCTGGGTGGCCTTGACCCTGGTAATCGCCGCGTTCGGCATGTTCATGTCCACCACTGGCGGGCCGATCTTTGCCTTCGTCGCCATCTGTTTTGCCGCCATTGGTTTCAAGGCCGCCTCGGCATTGTTCTGGCCGATTCCGCAAGGCTATCTGGACGCTCGCATCGCCGCCGCGGTGATCGCCTTGATCAACTCCATCGGCAACCTCGGCGGTTTCGTTGCCCCGACGGCGTTCGGTTTCCTGGAGCAAAAAACCGGCTCCATCGAAGGTGGCCTCTACGGTTTGGCGGCCACGTCACTGGTCGCGGCCGTGGTGATCTTTTTCGCCCGCACGGCACCGCGCGGCGACGTCGCAACGCCTGAAAAATCCATCAGTCATCAAGCCTTGAGTTCAGGTTCAAAGGGAGCAGCCTCTTGAAAATCAAACGAGTCACCGTCACCCCCATCGCCTTCCGTGATCCGCCGCTGCTCAATGCCAGTGGTATCCACGAACCCTTTGCGCTGCGCTCGATCATCGAGATTGAAAGCGACAACGGCTACATTGGCCTGGGTGAAAGCTACGGCGACGCCCCGGCGCTGTTGATCCAGCAGCAACTGCAAGATCAACTGATCGGCCTCGATCCGTTCAACCTCAATCAACTGCGCCGCATCGTGCAGGCCACGGTGGCGGCGAACAAACCGGTGAGCATTGCCGGTGCGGAACTGGCGCCGGGCTCCCATGCCAGCAAAGCAGTGAGCAATGCGTATTCGGCGTTCGAAGTGGCGTTCCTGGATTTGCAGGCGCACTCGTTGAACGTGCCGTTGGTGGACTTGCTGGGCGGTGCGATTCGCGACGAGATTCCGTTCAGCGCCTACCTGTTCTTCAAGTACGCCCAGCACGTCGACTCACCCTACAAACCCGACAGTTGGGGCGAAGCCCTGAACGAAGAACAGATCGTCGCCCAGGCACGACGCATGATCGAGGCCAACGGTTTCAAGAGCATCAAGCTCAAGGCCGGTACGCTGCCACCGGAGCACGAAGTGTCGTGCATCAAGGCGCTGAAAAAGGCGTTCCCCCGTTACCCGTTACGCATTGATCCGAACGGCAACTGGTCGCTGGAAACTTCGATTCGCATGGCTGAACTGCTGGGTGATGACTTGCAATATTACGAAGACCCGACGCCGGGCCTCGACGGCATGTCCGAACTGCACAAGCGCACCGGCCTGCCGCTGGCAACCAACATGGTAGTCACCGACTTCGATGAGTTCCGCCGCAGTGTCGCGTTGAACAGCGTGCAGATCGTCCTCGCCGACCACCACTACTGGGGCGGTCTGCGCGACACCCAGGCGCTGGCGAAAATGTGCGACACCTTTGGCCTTGGCGTATCCATGCATTCCAACTCGCACTTGGGCATCAGCCTGATGGCGATGGCGCATGTCGCCGCCGCGGTGCCCAATCTGGATTACGCCTGCGACACGCATTACCCGTGGCAGGAACCGGATGAAGAAGTGATCAAGGGCGGCAAAATCCCCATCGTCGATGGCTGCGTGAAGATCACCCGCGCGCCCGGGTTGGGCCTGGAGCTGGATCACGATCAACTGGGCAAGCTGCACGACCAGTACCTGTCTTGCGGCATTCGTCAGCGCGACGACGTGAAACAGATGCAGCGTTACAAGCCGGAGTGGAAGGCGGTCAAACCGCGGTTTTGAGTTCCGTCAGCAAACGCTCGATCTGCGCCAGCTCCCAGGTGCAGAGCAAACTGACCGGGGGGTGCCGTAACGTTGCCAACGGTCGAGCGCGCCTTCGCGACTGTCCGTAATACTGTTCACTTAAGACATTCTTCAGTCGAGCTAGATCTGTGGCGAGGGGATTTATCCCCGTTGGGCTGCGAAGCGGCCCCAGCGTCTTTTCAGAAAGACTAAGTTGTCTGGATTACGACTGCTTCGCAGCCAACGGGGATAAATCCCCTCGCCACAAATGTGGACGCCGCGCTTAAGTAAACAGCATTACGCGACGGTCTGCGGGCGTCGGGCAGGCTGACCTTCTTCCTCTCGAAGCTCTCGGCTCATGTCGTTGCAGCTTTGCGACCAGTCTGTCAGCCACGTCGGCATTGGCGGCGACTGTTCTGCCAATCCCAGCTCCCGGGCGTACTCGCCGGGTGCAACCGTGCCTTTGGCAGAGCGGAACAGACCCCGCATCACCACGACGCCGACCACGCGTCCCTTGCTCACGAAGCGGTGCTCCATAAAGCTCCACTTGTTGTCCCAGCCGAGCATCCTGGTGTGAATCTCGAATGCTTCGAACAGTTTCAGCTCACGCCGAAACTTGCCCCAGGTGTCCCCAACGATCGGCACGGCCTTATTGCGCAACGCCACCCGGAATGCACCGCTGCGCAACACGTAGTCCATGCGTCCTATATCGGCCAGGGTGAAATACCGACCATTGGTAACGTGCCGGTTGAGGTCGAGATCAAGTGGCCAGACGCGCATGTGGACGACGGTGGTGGCCAAGGCGTCAACCGGCTTGCGCCACGGACGACGAAACAGCATGAGGAAAAGTCGGAACCAGAGATTCATAAGTACGCCGATGATTGAATGACCGGTGCACTTTAGGGCGGAAGGATCGGGTAAGGTAGGTGCGCAAATGACTTTTTTCATGCGAAAAGCGCATTAGGATCATTTATGCACGTCACGCTTTTACTGGCGGATCAATGTTCCGCCGCCAGCGCCACGATGGCCCTGGAAGTGCTCAGCGCCGCCAACCTGTTCGCCGACACGGCCGGCGCGCCTTTCGAAGTGGTCATCGCCTCGCTTGATGGCGATGATGTCGCTGCGTGGGGAGGGCAGACGCTGCGCGTGGACCTGTCCACCGCCGAGATCCCGCGAACCGATCTGGTGCTGATCCCCGGATTCCTCTTCACCCTGAAGGACGCCTTGCCGGCCTTTTCAGCGTATGGACCGTGGCTGCGTCAACAGCATGCGCAGGGTGCCGTGGTGGCGTCGATGTGCACGGCGGCGTTCATGCTGGCCGAAACGGGCCTGCTGGAGGGCGTTCGTGCCACCACGCACTGGGCCTTTGCCGACCTGTTTCGTCGTCGGTATGCCGAGGTCTGTCTGGAGGAGACGCAGATCCTCTGCGAGGACAATCGCGTGATCACTTGCGGGGGCGCGAGTGCTTCCATGGATCTTTTACTGCACCTTGTGCGCCGGTTCGCTTCACTGGAACTGGCGCAAAAGTGCGGCAAGTACTTGTTGGTCGACGCTGTGCGCAGCGAGCAATCGGTGTACGTGATGTGGTCGTTGCCGAAGAACCATGGGGATGGCGACATCCTGCGGGTTCAACACTGGCTGGAGGAACACTTCGAACAGCCGCTGCTGATTGATGAGGTCGCCCAGCGATTCGGGTTCGGCGTCAGGAACTTCAAAAGGCGTTTCAAGGAGGCCACCGGTTACACGCCCATTACTTACCTGCAAACCCTGCGTCTGGAGAAGGCCAAGCAGCTGCTTGAATCCACCCGCATGACACTCGACAGCATCACTTACGCCGTGGGCTACGAAGATGGCAATTCGTTCCGTAGACTGTTCCGCCAGCGAGTGGGTTTGCTGCCGGCGGCTTACAGGAAGAAGTTTCAAGCGGGTGCGAGTTGATTCGCTGGCGCCAAGCCACAGATGATTGGGAGCAGGACATGCAGAAAACCGCCGTACTCACCTTCGCCCTGATGCTCAATGCAGGGGGGTTCAGCGCACACGCACACGCGGCCGGCGATGCCGAGGCGGGTGCAACACTGTTCAAGCGGATATGCGGTGGCTGCCATCAGGTCGGGGAGTCAGCGCGCGGTTCATTCGGGCCGCAGCTCAATGGCATTTTTGGACGCCCTTCGGGCAGCACCACGGATTACCAATACTCTGATGCGATGAAATCAGCCGGCATTGTCTGGACCCGCGAAACGCTGACCGCGTACCTTGAAGCGCCAAAAAAAGTGGTGCCCGGCACCCGCATGATTTTCTGGGGCCTCAGCGACCCGGAAAAGATCGAAAACCTGTTGGCGTACCTTCAGACGTTTCAGCGGCAATGAATCCCGGGGGACGACGGTCAACCAGTGGACGGGATTGGAGCGTGTAATGCCCCAATCCCGCCCTTTCTATTGTTGGCCAACCGGCAAAGGAGGGGTGCGAGGCGGGATCAATCGTTTCGTGCCGATCGACTCGAACGCCGAAGCCAGGCGCAGCAGCGTCGAATCGTCATAGGCACGACCGGCAAATGTCAGCCCGACGGGCATGCCGATGTCCGGCATGACGCCCATCGGCACAGTGACCGTGGGAACGCCCAGGTGCCGGATGGCGAGGTTGCCGTTGGCGACCCAGACGCCGTTGCTCCACGCGATATCCGCAGACTTCGGATCGACATCGGCATTCGCCGGCCCCACGTCGGCCACCGTCGGAAACAGCACCGCATCGAGCTTCAACCGATCCATCCAGATCTCAAGATCGATCCGACGCGTCTGTTCAAGTCCGCGCAGTCCGTCAGGCAGCGTGGTGATCTGGTCCCACGGGGTAATGCCGCGTTCGGCCATCTTCACGTACTCGTCCATGCCTGCGGCAAGTTCGTCCTCCCGGTTGGGGAGCGTGCCCGGGTCGTGGGGGAAAATCAGCGGTCCGTCGACATCGGCGAGGCGGTTCAATTTGGGATCGCCATTGGCCCGCAGAAAATCATCGAACGCCCACGCCGACAGATCCCACAATTCATGATGCAGGAACTCTTTGGACACCAGGCCCCGCGTAAATACGGTCGGCGCGCCCGGGCGATCACCTTCGCAATTGGAGACCAGTGGGAAATCGACTTCGATGACTTCGGCGCCAGCGGCTTCGAGTGCTTTGCGAGCCTCTTCCCAGAGCCCGATCACGGATGGGCGGGTGATGATTCGCTGCCCCGTCGGACCGCCAATGCCAGGCGCATCGCTGGTACCCGCTTCGGGATCCGCGTTGATGTACATGCGCGGCACGCCGAAGCGCTTTCCTGCCAGTGCATCGGACTTCACGGCCAACTCGGCATAGGAAGCGGGGCGCACCGAGGCGACACTTGGAATCGGCACCCAGGGCTGCATCCGCCACAGATCGCCACGAGTGTCGGGATCATCCGCCACCACCACATCAAGGACCTCGAGCAGGTCGGCCATGGTTCTGGCAAACGGCACGACAACGTCCATCGTCGGCGTCAACGGCCAGTTGCCGCGCACCGAAATGACCCCGCGCGAAGGTGTATAGGCACACAGACCATTGTTCGATGCAGGACCGCGTCCACTTGACCAGGTTTCTTCCGCGAGACCGAATGCCGCGAAACTGGCGGCCGTTGCCGTACCGGCGCCGTTCGACGAGCCCGAGGCGAAGGGGGCGGTGAGATAGTCAGCGTTGTACGGGCTTTCCGCACGACCATAGACCCCGCGCTGCATGCCGCCGTTTGCCATCGGCGGCATGTTGGTTTTGCCCAGGCAAATCGCGCCGGCAGCGCGAAGCCGTTCAATCGTGAACGCATCGCGATAGGCAATCAGGTTGGCGAAGGCGGGACTGCCGGAGGCGGCGGTGAGCCCCTTCACCAGGTAACTGTCCTTGGCCGTATAGGGAATGCCATCGAGCGGACCCAGCGTCTCGCCCTTGGCCCGACGGGCATCGGACGCCTGCGCCTCGTTCAGCGCCTCGGGGTTTCGAACCACTACCGCATTGAGGGCGGTGGGCGTGTCGGGTCCGTCATAGGCATCGATCCTGGCGAGATAGGCCTGGACCAGCTCAACCGCAGTGGTTCGACCCGATTCGAGCGCAGCCCGCAGTTCGGCAATGGAAACTTCGGTGACCTCGATCATGCTGTTACCACCGTCTGCTGATGGGCGACGCGATGAATGTTTCCACCGCGCTGAATGTTGGGCTCAGGGACATCACTAATCTCAAAATGGGTATTCATCGGTGTTCTCATTGCGCTGCTTTTCGCGCTCTATTTAACACCAAGCGGGGAACAGAGGCATCGTCCAAGGCGATGCAACGTCTTCAGGCTTTGCTGGCCGCCAGGTAAGCGCCAAGGCGTTGGCCCATTTGCTCGCCCAAGGCTTGCAGGCCACTCAAGGGACGGACCATCACCTCAAACTCAACGATTTTTCCTTGTTCGTTGAACCGGATCATGTCGATGCCCTTTAACGCTTTCCCGCTGACGTTGGCGCTGAACTCCAGGACGACGCTCAACCCGTCTGCGGTCGACAGTTCCCGGTGGTAGACGAAATCCTCAAATACCTCGATGACCGTGTTGAGAATCATCGATACCACGGCTGCACCCTGGTAAGGCGTGTGAGCCATCGGGGAGCGGAAGATCGCCTGTGGGTCCAGCAAACCGGGCAAGTCACTCAAGTCACCCTTGCTGATCATGTCGTGCCACTGGTTCAGGGATTCTGCGGCTTTGGGGTGCAGTTTCAGTTCAGACATTTCAGCTCCGATGGTTGGCCGTGAGACATTCAAGAGTGCCGCCAAGGCCGAATTGCGACCCTGCGGATGCACTAAAAGTAGCTCACAAAAAAGAAGAAGCCCGGCTGATCAGGCCGGGCTTCTTTTTAGAGACCGCTTTAAAGCTGCTCAGTCACTGACCAGCGACACACAGCTCCCCGGTGGCGCGTATCAGTGCCTGACCATGCAGACTGTCCTTGATCAGGCGGGATCGTTCTTTGGCTAGCCAGTCCGCACATTGCGGGTCTTTGCGATAGGGCGCGAAGGCGGCGTATTGCTGCAACAGGCGATTTTGCAGCTCATCGAGCTGTGGCCGGATTTGATTGGCGAGGTCTGGCCGCGGCGTGTCAGGCGCCTTGCCAGCCGCTCGCCATTGGGCCACCAGCCCGTACTGCACCAGTTTGTTGGCTTCAATCTGTGCAGCGATCAATTCGGCTATTTCGTCCGGGTTCAGTTTGCGCTCGACGGCCAGCTTCCTGGCGTTGGCGATGACTTGCACTTCCCGGGCACTGTCCTGGATCGGTTTGCCACTGTCCCACTTGGTCAGCGCCACAAGATCAGCAATGCTCAGGCGCTCGTTCAACGTCACCAGCAGCGGTTGCAAGCTATCGGGCGCCGGGGAGGGCGCACTGGCCTGTGCGCTGCTGGCGAATAAACTGAGGACGGCGCAGATCAGCAGTTGCGGTACATGTGGGGAGCGGGGCATCGGCAAACCTCATCGGGAACGGGACTCACAATCAGGTGTTATGTATCACAGGTGCGGCGGAGGCATTAAGCAGGGATCGATTTATTTTGTGCACGAAAAAGCCCGGCTTGTCAGGCCCAATGCTGTTCACTTAAGACATTCTTCAGTCGAACAAGAACCTGTGGCGAGGGGATTTATCCCCGTTGGGCTGCGAAGCGGCCCCAGTGTCTTTTCAGATTGACTAAGTTGTCTGGATTACGACTGCTTCGCAGCCGAACGGGGATAAATCCCCTCGCCACAAATGTGGACGCTCGCGCTTAAGTGAACAGCATTAGGCTTGTCAGGCCGGGCTTTTCGTTGAGTGCTTCGGTCAAGCTATTAATTTATGCAGCGCGGTTTTCGATCAGACGGTCGGAACCACCTTCAGCGACGCGGTTTTCGATCAGACGGTCCGAGCCACCTTCAGCGACGCGGTTCTCGATCAGACGGTCGGAGCCACCTTCAGCGACGCGGTTCTCGATCAGACGGTCGGAGCCACCTTCAGCGACGCGGTTTTCGATCAGACGATCCGAGCCACCTTCAGCAACGCGATTCTCGATCAGACGGTCGGAACCACCTTCTGCCACACGACTTTCAATCAGACGATCCGAGCCGCCTTCAGCGACAACCGGGTGAACAGAGGTAGCGGCGAAAGCGTTAACTGCAAAAACCGAGAAAGCGATGCTGAGGAAGATTTGGCGTTTCATGATGGTGTGCTCCGGGGTGTAGTTGTTGGGTCTGGAGCTGATGTTACGCCGCGGATTTTTTATGAGAACTTCATTGAGGTGATGGTGACTATCGACGCCGGCAATGATCCTCCTGTCGTCGGTTCTAGCGCTCAACCAGAACAGCGGGGGTATGCTGGACCTCTTGAACTGTCGAGGCTCTCCAGGGGTTTGCGTAGAAGCGCGATTTCCAGTCCGGTTTTGAGTACCTGTCGCGCTGAAAAACGTTTTTACACAGCCTCGGCCAGAAGCGGTCAGCCGCTCCCCAACACTACATTCACCACGTTTAAATAAGCCCGACGTTAGGTTACTAACTTCCTATGTCCTCCAGCAGCCAGGAACCCAGCAGGTGAGTGAGGCGATCTGGCATGGTTGTCAGAGTAGTAGAGCTGTCGATCAAACTGGACATCTGCCGCAACCGACGACGCACATACTCTCACTGGGGTAGCGCCACGTTCGCACGAAACCAATGCTGCTGAATACGTAGCGTTGCTTAAGGCGTCATAACCCCGCATTGGCCAACGATACGAACACTGTGGTGTCCGTGCCTGGTCACATCTCGCTACGACGTGGTTCGCGCTCATAAAAAACTCACACCCTCATCCCGATTTCTGTTTTTGTCTAGCGCCCCCATGCACCCATTTCAGGTCGCCCCCCCAAGAGGCAACCTTCCACATTTTCTATGGAAAGGGCTTCGAGCAGCACCTGCTCCAGGATGGCAAAAAAACATTTAATGTGAGCCTGTTTCAATGCCTGAGGCCGGGTCACCAGATAGACTTCCATATCTGGAAGTTGGAGATCCGGGAACAGCTCGATCAGGTCCTTCGCCAGAATACGGGGCAGTACCGCCACACCCATTCCTCGCCTCACCGATTCGAGCTGAACCGCGAACGAATTCACGCTGATCTGCGCGCGTTCCAGACCCGCGGCCTTTGCCGCACGCATTTGCGGCAACATGTCCAGCGGAGGAAGCAAGGCAATATTAACCGCAGTGGCCGGAGTCACCCCTGGATACCGTTTCAGATAACCTGCATCGGCGAAGACACCGTAAGCGAGCCTGCCTATTGGTCGATAAATCAGCGACGGTTCGCCTAGATGAGCTGTGCGTACAGCAATGTCTGCCACGCCGCGGACAATCTTGTGAAAGTCGGCTGTTGCCATCAACTCCACCGAGCAACGCGGGTGAAGAGAGGTGAAGCGACTCGCAGCCTCCAGCACGCAAGACGAAAATCCCTCTCCTGCACTGACCAGGACACTGCCAAATAGCTCTGTGTGTAGCCCGGACATGTCAGTAACGGTTTGACGCCTCAAGCCCGCCTCCGCCGCTAGGGCAACTTCCACGAGGGATTGGCCGCGCGAGGTCAACCAGCATCCTTCAACGCCCCGCTCGACGAGTAGCTCGCCCAGGGCGTTCTCAAGTTGGGTCAACCGGCGGGACACAGTAGACGCCGCAATACCCAGCATCTGGCCAGCTTGAAGAAAGCTGCCACGCCGCGAGACTGCCAACAACAGACGAAGATCGTCCCAATTTGCTTGCAACGCCATGCGTCATATCCTCCCTGGTCTGCATATGTGCAAATCCATTATGCAGTAGTCGCTGTTTTTCGGGAGAGGCCTCAACGGTATATCTACAAGCCCTCGAAGACGAATGGAATGGACTGTATGACTATTGGCCCCAACGACTATGCGGAACGCGCCGCCAGTGCCTTCAATCGCCGTGATGTGGAGGCGATGCTTGCGCTGGTTTGCGAAGACTTCACCTACCTCGACAGCATGGGGATACAAACCGGTCGCGAAGCCATGCGCAAACGAGAGATCGCATTGCTCGAAGCGCTCCCCGATGCCCACGTGATTTTCAGCCCATTCGCCGTCGGTAACGATCGTTTGGCGCTGACTGCCTTCCTGACCGGCACATTCGCCGCACCCTTGGTGCTGCCAGGCCGGGTGATTCCACCTCATGGACGCCATATTACCGCGTACTACGCCGCACACTTCACCTTCAGAGACGGGCTGGCCATCCGTGAAGAGGCCTTCTTCGACAGTGCGGTGCTGATGCCGTTAGCCTGTCCAGCGGAGGGTTGAGCCATGCACAGCGCATTCGTTACTGGCGCAACCGGCTTGTTGGGCAACAACCTGGTGCGTGAATTGGTCGCTCGTGGCTACGCGGTCAAAGCCCTGGTCCGTTCAAGAGCCAAAGGTGAACAGCAGTTCAACAATTTGCCGGGTGTGGAACTGGTCGTTGGGGACATGGCCGATGTCGACGCATTCGCAGCGTCGCTGCAAGGCTGCGATACGGTGTTTCACACCGCTGCGTTCTTTCGCGACAACTACAAGGGCGGCAGCCATTGGAAGGAACTCGAAAAGATTAATGTGTCTGGTACGCGGCGCCTGCTAAACCAGGCCTACCGCGCCGGTATACGACGGTTCATCCATACGTCTTCCATTGCTGTGCTCGACGGCGCACCTGGCACGTCCATCGATGAGACATGTCTGCGGGCTGATGCCGATGCGGATGACTACTACCGTAGCAAGATTCTCGCCGACCGTGCCGTCTTGTCGTTCCTGGAGGTCCATCCCGAGATGCATGCCTGCATGGTCCTGCCTGGCTGGATGTGGGGCCCAGCCGACATGGGCCCCACCTCCTCGGGACAGTTGGTTAACGATGTCGTGCTCGGCAAACAGCCCGGACTGATCCCCGGTAGTTTCTCCGTTGTCGATGCCCGCGATGTGGCATTGGCGCAGATTGCCGCAGCCAAACATGGGCGGCGAGGTGAGCGCTATCTCGCGGCGGGCCGGCATATGACAATGCGTGAGCTGGTGCCTATGCTTGGACGTATAGCGGGCGTCAAGACACCCGTTCGACAACTACCGCTCCCCTTTCTATACACGTTGGCGGCTGTGCAGGAGATGTATGCGCGTATTACCAGCAAGCCCATTCTGCTGAGCATGGCCACGTTGCGCCTGTTGGTACGAGAGAAGGACCGCACCTGTTTCAACCACGGCAAGAGTGAGCAAGAGCTTGGCCTGAGTTTCCGGCCACTAGAGCTGACAATCACCGACACGGTGGCGTGGTACCGCGATCACGATTGGTTTGAGAGTCACACCTTAAGTTCCCGGAACCGCGCTCCTTCCACATTGACCGCACACCTGAACAAGGACGTAAACATACCGTGAGGAGGGAAATAATCCTGATGCGTCACGGCCAGCCAAAGCTGGTCGCAACCGCCAAAATGTCAGCGCTCGATATGAAAGACTGGATCGAGCAATACAACCGGTCCGAAATTACCAACCAACCCGTCCCGGATGCCAGCATGCAGCTCGCCGCAACCGCCAAGGTGATTGTCTCAAGCAGCGCGCCTCGTGCGCTGACCTCCGTCCAGGCTCTTGGCCTGAAGCCCGCCCTTGTCGACGCGCTTTTCTGTGAAGCGCAACTGCCTTATGGTCACTGGAAACTGCCACGGCTATCGTCGTTTACCTGGGCATTTATCCTTCGAGTCTTATGGTTGTGCGGTTACTCACGTAACGTCGAATCCGCCGGAACTGCGAGGATGCGCGCCAGCACGGCAGCTCGACGACTTCAGTCCCTTGCCAACGAAGGACCGGTTCTGCTGCTCGGTCATGGCTTTATGAATCGAATGATCGCCAAACAACTGGTGGCCGATGGATGGGTTCGCCAAAAACGTAACGGCAGCCAATATTGGAGTGCGACGGTGTATCAATATAGCGGTGTTTAAAAGTGCCATCTGGCGCGGAGATTAACGAAGGGAAAGTTCAGGTTGGTCGTTCATTTCCTCCCTGCAGTCCGGTGTGACTACTTAAAGCCCCGTTGACGAGCAAGAATGGTGAGTGTGCAGCGATTTTCGCCCAAGGGGCCGCCATGCTGATGATTCTCCGCTCGCACCCTGGCCGTGGGCCAGGAGGCTATTCAGGGCGCTCATGGAATGCAGCAAAAACATCCGCCATAAAATCCATGAAAACGATGGCTCGCTGGGGCAGCAGCCGATTCGCTAAGTATACGATTTGGATCGGGACGGGTGGCGCCACGTATTCGTTAAGCAGCAATTGAAGATTGCCACTTCTCAGCCCTTCCTCATAAAGCCATTGAGGCCCTTGCGCGATTCCCAATCCTGCATTGACGTACTCACGTATCGCCTCTGGCGAGTTGACACGCAGTCGTCCGGAGATCGGGACATCAGTATCCTTAAACCGCCAGTTGGTTCCAGTGGATAGGAGGGTATAAATGAGGCAGTCGTGTTCCTTCAGGTCATCAGGCGAAGAGGGAGAGCCACGTTTCTCTAGGTACGCACGGCTGGCAACGCACACACGCTCGAACCACGCTAGTGGCCGGGCTCGCATTGCACTGTCCTCCAGGTGCCCAATACGAATCGCGAGTTCTGCCCCCTCGTCGACTAAATTGACGTAGCGATCATTGATTTGAAGATCGAGCGACAGTTCGGGATAACGCCCTAGAAAGCTCGCGACGTGCGGTACGATGAAGGTGTGAGCCAATGCGGTCGGGCAAGCGACGCGCAGTAATCCAGACGGCGCTACGTTCCCTCTCAGTGAGGACTCTGACTGTTCCACTGAGTCCAGAATACGCCGCGCATCTGCGTAGTACCGTTCACCCTCGGGCGTGAGCATCAGCTTTCGTGTGGATCGGTGAAGCAGCCTGGTTTGCAAATGGTCTTCAAGAGCAGCGACGTAACGACTGACGCTCGGTTGCCCTAGTCCTAGATCACGTCCCGCAGCAGAAAAACTACCTGTCTCGACAGCGCGTACAAAACAGCTCATCAGTAACAACCGGTCCATCACGCCCCTTTTCATGCAGATTTTGCATGAGATCTATTCTATTTGCCCATCTTATCAGCGTGATGGCATGAATACATAGTTGCTCTCAGAAGGTCAGTCGTCCGGCTGGCCGCCCCAAAAGAGAGAAAATTTACATGTCCCGTTTACAAGGCAAGCGTACCCTCATCACTGGCGGTACAAGCGGCATCGGTCTGGAAACCGCCAAGCAATTTCTCGCCGAAGGCGCACGCGTGATCGTCACAGGTGTTAATCCTGAGTCCATGGCAAATGCTCAAGCTATTTTAGGTAGCGAAGTCCTGGTGCTGCGAGCCGACTCAGCTAGTGTCGCAGCCCAGAAGGAGCTGGCGCAGGCTGTTCAGTCTCATTACGGGCAGCTCGACGTTGCCTTCCTCAATGCTGGCGTATCCGTCTGGAAGCCAATCGAAGACTGGAACGAGGAGATGTTTGATCGCTCCTTCGACATCAATGTCAAAGGTCCTTACTTCCTCCTGCAAGCACTGCTGCCGGTCTTCTCAAACCCTGCATCGGTGGTTCTTAACACCTCGATCAGTGCGCACCTGGGCGCCGCGCGTTCATCCATTTATGCCGCAACAAAGGCGGCCTTTCTAAACATGTCGAAAACGCTCTCTAGCGAGCTTCTACCGCGTGGTGTTCGAGTAAATGCGGTCAGCCCTGGGCCGATCGACACGCCGCTGTACGACAAGGCGGGTATTCCCGATGCCTACCGCGAGCAGGTCAACAAAGATATTGCTGCGACTATCCCATTTGGCCGTTTTGGCACGCCTGAAGAAGTAGCTAAGGCGGTGCTGTACCTCGCGTCGGACGAGTCTCGTTGGACGTTGGGAACAGAAATTATTGTTGATGGTGGTCGCTCGCTTTAACGAGATAGGCACGCCTTCGAGTCTGTACATCCCGCTTCCTGCCCGGAAGCGGGAGTTGTCGAAATAACAGTGGGTATTCAAATGTCGCAATCACGGCTCACGCTTGTTAGCCACGGGCTTTGTCCGTTTGTTCAGCGAGTGGCAATTTTACTCCTCGAAAAGCAGGTTCCATTTCAGCGCATTGATGTGGATCTGAAGGTCAGGCCCGACTGGTTTCTGGCCATGTCTCCAACGGGCAAAGTCCCACTTCTAAAGGTGCAAAAAGGCGACGAGGGTGCGAATGTGCTCTTTGAGAGCGTGGCAATCTGTGAATTCATCGAAGAGGTGTATCCGGAGCCTGCTTTGCACCCGGAATATGCAATCACCCGTGCTCAACACCGTGCCTGGATCGAATTCGCCACTGCCATGCTCGCGGATGCGTGGGGATATTTGAATGCAGCGGATCAGCAGACAGCGCTTAGCAAATCAGCAGCGTTGAGAGGCAAACTAGAGCGATTCGAACTTGAAAAATCGGACGGTAATCACTTCGCTGGTGCGAAGCTCAGCATGGTGGATATAGCCGTTGCTCCAGTTTTCCGCTACTTCGACATACTAGGGTTCGAACCAGGTCATCCATTGTTCGATGGACTTGTTCGCATTGCAGAGTGGCGTCATGCACTGGCCAATCGCGCTAGCGTTCAGGCTGCTGTCGCCGAGGATTATGCAGACCGGTTACGCAAACATCTGCTGGAGGTGAAGGCCATTTTAGTCAGATGAGTCATAAATATCAGTCCAGTGTCTCGTATGGCGGGACTTAGCCTGGTGCGATCGTGGAGCTGGGTCACCTTTGCGAATTTGCAGGAGGCCCGCTTTCCTATTCTTCAGGAAAGTGCCTATACAACGGATAGCGATACTGAGCTTTCGTTGGCGCTCCATGTCCGCTTTTGGCCGATTGCAGTCTGTTGCGAAGGGCAGAAAACGACCCATAGCGGCCCGTCGCGGAATGCAGCAATCGGCCAGAATCAGACGTTTAGAGTAGGGTAAATAAATCCGTCTTCCTTTGGTCTCGTTTTTTGCCACCAGATTTCAGGTTGCCCACCGATCACGCCGATAGGATTAGGCAATACTCAAATCCAATTCGGCATAGTCCCCCAGCACTCTCCACCCTAGCATGGCCTCACCTTGTATCTTCAGGAGTACGCCCCATGAGTGCAGAAAAAACCCTCTTTATCACCGGTGTTAGTAGTGGATTTGGCCAGGCCCTGGCTAAGGAAGCCCTAGCCTTGGGCCATCGAGTGATCGGCACTGTTCGCAGCGAATCCTCTCTGGCAACCTTCGAGGCGCTCTCGCCTGGGCGGGCCCATGGTGTGGTGCTGGACGTTACCCACTTTAATGCCATCGACGCGGTGGTCGCCGCTGTTGAGGACAAGCATGGCCCGGTGGATGTGCTGGTAAACAACGCGGGTTATGGCCACGAGGGGATTTTCGAGGAGTCGTCGTTGGCGGAAATGCGTCGCCAGTTCGACGTAAATGTATTCGGCGCGGTGGCAATGACCAAGGCGTTTGTGCCGTATTTTCGCCAGCGGCGGGCGGGGCATATCCTCAATATCACGTCCATGGGCGGCTATATCACCATGCCAGGCATTGCCTATTACTGCGGCAGCAAATTTGCGCTGGAGGGCATCTCTGACACGTTGAGCAAGGAGCTTGCACCCTTCGATATTTTTGTCACGGCCGTGGCACCGGGGTCGTTTCGCACGGACTGGGCAGGCCGTTCGATGCAGCGTACGCCGCGCAGTATCAGTGACTACGATGCGAGTTTCGACCCGGTGCGCAAAGCCCGTGAGGAAAAAAGCGGCCATCAACCGGGCGACCCGCAGAAAGCCGCACGCGCCATGCTGACGATTATCGCCAGTCCCAGCCCGCCGGCTCACCTGCTGCTGGGCAGTGACGCCCTGGCCCTGGTGCGTGACAAGCTGCACCGGGGGGCGGAGAGTATTAAGCAATGGGAGGCGCTTAGCTGTTCTACGGATGGCTGAGCATAAATGTGGAGAGCGTGCAGTCGATGCCGAAACCCAAGGACCCGAGCACATCACGTATGGTGCATTTGATGGGCCAGCTTGCGCCGCTGGAGGGTTACAACCTGAGCCCGCTGGATGATGTGCGTTTTCTGCGTTCCAACCGGCCACTGACGCGCACTCCGGTTTTGTATGAACCGGGCATCGTTATCCTCTGTCAGGGGCAGAAACGCGGCTATTTGGGTGATGAAGTTTACGTTTATGACGCCCTGCATTATCTGGTGGTGTCGGTGCCAGTGCCCTTTACGATGGAGACCGACGCCAGCGAGGCTCAGCCAATGCTGGCGGTGTACCTGCGTCTGGACTTCACCCTGGTCGGCGAGCTGATTGAGCAGGTGGATGAGGTATGGAACTTCCGCTCGGCTCAGCCTATGGGCATGTACGCCTCGCCCATGGATGAACCGCTGCGCCAGTCGACCCTGCGTTTTCTGGAAGTCATGGCCGACCGCACCGACGCGCAAATCCTCGGCCCGGCGATGCTGCGCGAACTCTACTACCGCATCCTCACCGGCGAACAAGGCGGCACCCTACGCGCCGCCATCGCCCAGCAGGGCCAGTTCGGCAAGGTGACGCGCGCCATTCACAAAATCCACAGCTGTTACCACGAGCATCTGGATGTAGAAGTCCTGGCCCAGGAAGCGCAGATGAGCGTGCCCAACTTTCATCTGCATTTTCGCAAAGTGACCGATTCCTCGCCTATGCAGTACCTCAAGTCGACACGGTTGCATCAAGCTCGATTACTGATGCTGCGTAACGACCTGACAGCAGCCAAATCGGCATTTCTGGTGGGCTATGAAAGTGCTTCGCAATTTAGCCGCGACTTCAAGCGCCTCTTCGGTCGCACACCGATAGCGGAGGTGGCGTGGATGAAACGGACCTATGCGTTGCCGGCACCGACAACCCCGTCACCCTTCGTGTCATCACACTGACCTTTAATCAGTCCTGTCTTGCCCGGCGCCAGTAGGCTTCGATCGGCATACGTGCGGCGGGAACGCTGAGCTGTTTCAGTCTGCGGAGAAAGGGAACGGATTTATTTACCCTGCTCTAAACGTCCGCTTGTGGCCGATTGTAGTCTGTTGCGAAGGGCAGAAAACGGCAAGAAGCGGACCTTCGGCTATCGCTTCAACCCAAACATGGGCCAGAGCGCCCAAACCGCGCATCCTGACGGTCTGACCCGGAGGAATTCGACCTGCCGCCCGTTCACGAATGCGCAGTGTCGTCCAACTCAGCGATTCTTCGGCATTCTGCTAGGGCAAAGCGTCGCGCTTGGCGAAGATGCTTGCCATTTCCGCAGCGTTCTCGGTTCCCCAGGTGCACAGCGGCACAATCGCTTCAGCCAGGCTGCGACCGAGCGGGGTCAGCGCGTAGTCCACGCGAGGTGGCACTTCCTTGTAGTCGGTCCGCGTCAGCACGTGATCGGCTTCCAGATCCTTCAATTGCTGGATCAGCACTTTGTCGCTGACGCCCGGGATCAAACGCTTGAGCTCGCCGTAGCGCTTCGGGCCGCCGCGCAGGAAAAACAAGACCAGCGGTTTCCACTTGCCCGAGATGATGCGCAGCGTGGCGTTGAGCCCGCAACCGGTGTCACAGATTTCAGAAGTCGTCGTCATTTTTGATACTTACCAAAAGGTGCATACTTGTCCTTAGGTTATCAGCGATGCATCCTCGTCTCAAGCAAGCAATTCCCTGCTTGGGTACAACTCCAACGAAGGATGCACGACATGACCCGACTGAATGGAAAGACCGCTGTCATTACCGGTGGCGCTACCGGCATCGGCCGCGCCGCCGCAAAACGCTTCATCGAGGAGGGCGCCTTCGTCTTCATCTTCGGTCGCCGGCAGGAAGCGCTTGATGCCGCCGTAGCCGAACTCGGGCCCAATGCCCGCGCGGTGAAGGGCTCTGTCTCCGATCTGGCCGACCTCGACCGACTTTACGCGGCGGTGAAGGCCGAGCGCGGAACCCTCGACATCGTCTTCGCCAATGCCGGGGCGGGAAGTCAGCTTGCGCTCGGCAAGATCACCGCCGAGCACATTGACGAAACCTTCGACACCAACGTGAAGGGGACGATCTTCACAGTCCAGAAGGCGCTGCCGCTGATGGGGCAGGGCGGTTCGATCATCCTGACCGGGTCGAGCGCCGGCACCACGGGCGCCCCGGGAATGAGCGCCTACAGCGCGAGTAAGGCGGCAGTGCGCAACCTTGCGCGGACCTGGGCGGAGGACCTGAAAGGCACGGGCATCCGGGTAAACGTGCTGTCGCCCGGGGCGACGGCGACCGAACTCGCGAAGGAAGCGCTGGGCGAGGAGGGCCAGAAGGCCTACGCCGCGATGACCCCGCTTCAGCGCATGGCTGATCCGGCGGAGATCGGGGCCGTGGCCGCCTTTCTCGCGTCGCCGGACAGTAGCTTCATGACCGCCAGCGAAGTCGCCGTTGACGGCGGTCTTGCGCAACTCTGACGCCCTGCGCCCAGGCGCTCCATTGGATTATTCGGAGCGCCGTAGAACTCGGTAAACCTCAGGAGAATATATGAGCTACGCAATTATCGGCTTCGGCAATATCGGCCAGGCCCTGGCCAAGGCGTTTGCCCGCAATGGCATCGAAGTATCCGTCGCAACCACGCGCGACCCGCAAAGCTTTGCATCCGCCGCGGCCGCCATCGGCCCCCAAATCATTCCCAAGAAACTGGCGGACGCGGTCAAGGCGGACATCGTCTTTCTGGCTGTCCGTTTCGAGTCGCACCCGGATGTCGCGAAGGTGCTGCCGACCTGGAAGGGAAAGACCATCATCGACGTGACCAATGCCTACGGCGTGTCCCCTGAGGAACTGGGAGGAGAGCCTTCTTCCAGGGTCGTCGCGCAGGCCTTTACTGGTGCACGACTGGTCAAAGGCTTCAACCATTTGGGCGCCGCCGTCCTTGGCCAGGATCCGGCTGTACAGGGTGGCAGGAGAGTCGTGTTCCTGGCGAGCGACGATGACGGCGCCGCAGCGGAGATGGGTGCGCTTGCAGAAAATCTCGGTTTCTCGCCGATCAAACTGGGTGGGCTTTCGGAAGGTGGACTGCTTGTGCAGGCGCGTGGAAATAGTTGGGGTCAACTGATCTTCAAGGACTTGGTCAAGTTCGACTGATGGACACGCAAGCACTGGCGCGGGCCTCAAGGATGGTCGCGAACTCCAGGCCCAAATTACCGAGACGGCCCACAAAAAGGTTGATGCATTGATCTTGGGCCTGGCGCCACTCGACGTTGCCTTGGCTGCGCTGATGCAGAGGCTTGTCCTCCCTCAAGCGTCCTGCAGGCGGTGGTGTGTGCATCTGATTTGTGCGCCGTGACAGGGCGCGTTTGCCGCTTTGTTCATCCCCCGCTCTCAGGAAAGATGCACCCGCCATTGCGGACCAGCGCCTTCACTTCCTCACTCACCTGCATGGGGTTTTGACTTAATCGAGCAACAAACTCCTCGCGGCGCCGCACGTACGACTTCGAATCATGCTTTGCGCTCCAGAGCACAATGCTGATCACAATCGGAATGAGGTCCAGACCCTTCTCGGTCAACGTGTAAAAGTCCTTGCGCCTGTCATCGGGGCTGGGCGTTTTCGAGAGAATCCCTTGCGCCTCAAGAAAGGCCAGTCGGGAAGCAAGAACATTGGTCGCGATTCCCTCTTCCGATTTCAGGAACTGGCCATACGTCTTCTTACCCACAAAAACGATGTCGCGAATGATCAAGAGCGACCATCGGTCGCCGAAAATCTCCACGCCGTAGTTCACCGCGCAATGGGACCGAACGTCTTCTTTAGATGGTGTTTTCATGGCGAGATCTTAGCATCGCTTGCATGTCGCAAGTAAAACTCAGTTGATCACTTGCTTTTTGCAAGTAAAGCGACCAGCATGGATCGTACGTTGAATGAGTTCGCCGGATCGCCTCGGACTGTGCCCGATGGACACCGGGCCGCTGCTCATGGCGCGAACGCTGGAGCATGCCTGCCTGCTTTCGCTGGGCCTCATCGCACACTTCGTCAAGCACACCAACTTCTCAATCGGCGTCAGCCATCTCGGCTGAGCGTTCTCGTATCACCAATTCTCGCATCACATCACGCCTATGGAGTCATAACATGCACGTTTTAGTCACTGGCGGAACCGGCCATATCGGTTCGTACATCATCCCTGAGCTCATCGCCGCCGGCCACGAGGTCACCGGCCTGGCCCGGTCCGACAAGTCCGCGGCTGCGCTGACCGCACTCGGCGCCAAGGTGCGTCGCGGGGATATTTCCGACCTCGAGGGGCTTAAGGCGGCAGCGTCGGAGTCAGACGGCGTTATCCACGTTGCGCACCGGCAAGACCTGCTTCCCACTGGCGGGATCGACGCCGTGGCCGCTGCGGAACTCCAGATCATGCTCGCGTACGGCGAAGCGCTGGCTGGAAGCGGCAAGCCGCTGGTCGTGTCGGGGAGCATCGGCGCGCCGGGTTGGGAAAACCTGGGCCGACCAGCCACCGAGGAAGACCCGTCACTTCCCGGCGGCGATGCGTACAAGGGGACCTTGCGGGTTCGCAACGTCGTCGAAACCACCGTGATCGGCCTCGCAGAACGCGGCGTGCGGTCGTCGATCGTGCGGATTCCTACGATCGCGCACAGCACGACCGACGTCGCCTTCCTTCCATTGTTGATCGGGCTGGCGAAGGAAAAGGGCGTCATCGGTTACCCGGGAGAAGGCGCGAACCTGTGGCCGGCCGTGCACGCCCGTGACCTCGCCATCTTGTTCCGCCTGGCGCTGGAGAAGGGTGAGGCTGGCAAATATTGGCACGGGGTCGAGAGTGAGGGCATCCGGTTCCGTGAGATCGCCGAGGCCATTGGCAGCCGTCTGGGCGTGCCGGCCGTGAGTATTCCCGCGGACGTCCTGATGCTGCCGGGATACTTTGGGTTCCTCGCGAATCTGGTCACGCTGGACCTCCCGGCGTCCAACCTGATCACCCGCCAGACCCTCGGTTGGGAGCCTGTTCAGCCCGGCCTGTTCGAGGACCTGGACAACGGCCACTACTTCCCGGCCGCCTGAGTTGAGGAGGGCGCCGGGCGCAACGGGCCCGGCGGACAGCATGTCGCGATGCGTGATCCGTTCGGGTAACGATGCTGTCGACCCGGGGATGGCATGAGGAATGACGCACGCAGCTCGGCGCACACGGGATATCAATCGTGGGGTGCCGTTGAGACAACGAGCAATACTTCAATTCACGAGGAAACTGCACATGAGCACTATCAGCATCATCGGTTCAGGAGGCATGGCCGCGGCGATCGCCGGTCGTACTGCCAAAGCTGGATACACCGTTGAGGTGGTCAGCCGCGACCCCGCCAAGGCGCAGGCACTGGCCGACAAGCTCGCAGCCGGAGCGACCACCGGGACGTACGGGGCCACTCCGGCCGGCGACATCGTCATCCTCGCCGTGCCGTACACCGGTGCGGCGTCGGTGGTGGCCGATTACGGGGACGCGCTCGACGGCAAGGTGATCATCGACATCACCAACACGGCCTCCCCGGACCTCACGGGCCTCGTCTCTCCCGCCGGCAGTTCTGGTGCGCAGGAGATCGCCAAGATCGCTCCCGCCAGCGCGCATGTCGTGAAAGCATTCAACACCCTCTTCGGCCACGTCCTTGCTAAGGGCGGGCGCCTCGACGCGTTCATCGCCGCCGACGATCCGCAGGCCAAGGCGCGCGTCTCGACCTTCATCGAGAGTCTCGGGCTGCGCCCGTTGGATGTCGGCGGCCTGCACATGGCCCAGACGCTCGAGGCGCTCGGCCTGATGATGATCGGCCTGGCGAAAAACGGCGCCGGCACTTGGGACATCGCCTTGAACGTCGATATCGGCTGAATCCCCGATACCGTCAGGTCCATTGCGTCGCGATCTGAAGAGATTTCTATGAACGTGCAACCGCCGATGGGCGGTGCCTGGACGGATGCAACCTATCGACTATGAGCAACCGCAGCCAGTTGCTCGGTATCCACACGAACAAAAACGGAGTCTCCAATAGCCGTCAGCACATCCCCCGCATAGACCTCACAGATGACGCGAGTTTTGCGTCCGACCTCGCCTTCGACTTTCGCACGCAGGGTCAGCGGGACACCCATCGGGGTCGGTTTGATGAACTTGATGCCGAGGTTGCCGGTGACGCAATTGATGTGGGGGAGGCTTCCGACTTCGCGGTGTTCCGCGCGGTAGTGATAAGCCATCGCCGTCCAGTTTGAATGGCAGTCAACCAGCATCGCTATCAGCCCGCCGTAAACCAGATCCGGCCAGCCGCAATACTTGGCATCGGGCATGTGTTCGGCCATGACATGCACGCCGTCTTCATGCCAGACGCTCTTGATGTGAAGCCCGTGCGGATTACTGCTGCCGCAGCCATAACAAACGCCTTCAGGTGCGGCGGAGTCTTGCAGGGAGGTGTCGAGCCTGGACATACCGTGGTCATCCTCAGAAATGTGAACCAAACCGTCGGATCTTAACGCTGCAATCGGACGCGGTCACTCGGGCAAGCCGGCCAGCCGCAGTCCCTCTGCGAGCCGCGCGAGATCCTCGGGCCGTTGGATGGGCAGCCAGTCCTTCAGATTGGAGACGTGCAACGAGGGTTCCAGCTCGCGCAGGCGTTGTATCGCCTGCTTCGCTTTGTCCATTTGCCCGGTGAACGCATGACTGGCCGCCATCAGGGCAACCGAGGGCAGGAGGGTGGGCAGGTTCCCCAGCGCTTTCTCCGCCCAGGCCGAAGCGACGTCGAAGCGCCCGGCGAAGAAATACGCGAGCGCCATTCCCACCTGCATCCTGAACATTTCCGGATCCAGCGGACTCAAGCGAACGGCATGGCTCAAATGCTCGATCGCTTCGTCTGTTTCACCGCGCAGTGCGCGCAGAATACCGCCCAGGTACCAGGCGGGGGCGAGGTTGGGATTGAGCAGGCGTGCCCTGTCGAGCAGGGCAATGCCGCCATCGACATCGCCGGCAAGATGGGCCAGCGCATGTCCGCCTCGCGTCAGCGCCACCGCATCATCTCGGCCGAGCGACACCGCCAGCCGCGCAAGCCGTATGCCTTCGGCGATCTCTCGAGTCCGATCACTCATCCAGCCATTCAACTTGCGCCAGAAGTGACACCAGGCTGCCATGCCATAGGCCGATGCAAATTCCGGGTCGAGTTCGATGGCCTTGTAGAACAATGGCAGCGCCACCTCGACGGCTTCCCGGGTGCCGCTGTGCAGTTTCGCCATGCCGCGCAGGTAATAGTCGTAGGCGTCCAGACTTTCCGTCGGTTTGCGCTTGGCGCGTTCGATTTCCGCCCGTTCCAGCTGCGGCGAGATGGCGCCGACGACGCTTTCGGCGATTTGATCCTGCAACTCGAAGATGTCGTCGAGCAGCCCTTCAAAGCGCTCCGCCCAGATGTGCGTCCCGTTTGTTGCGTCGATGAGCTGCCCGGTGATGCGTACCTTGTTTCCGGACTTGCGCACGCTGCCTTCCAGCACGTAGCGCACACCGAGCTCCTGGCCGACGCCTTTGACGTCCACCGCACGGCCCTTGTAGGTGAAGCTCGAATTGCGTGCGATGACGAACAGCCAGCGGATTCGCGACAGGGCGGCGATGATGTCCTCGACCATGCCGTCGGCGAAATACTCCTGCTCCGGGTCGCCGCTCAGGTTGTGGAAGGGCAGGACGGTAATGGAGGGTTTGTCCGGGAGGACAAGCGAGGAGGGCGGTGTTGGCGTCGGGTCCACGGAAGCAGTTTCGCCGGTGCCAGGCCCGTCAGGCTGTCGGGCTCCGTCGATCTCGTCGACCTTGATCTCGCCTACAAAGCGGTAGCCCTTGCGGGCGACCGTGCGCACCAGTCGCTGTTCCTCACCGCTATCGCCGATGGCCTTGCGTACCGCATTGATGTGGCTGGTGATCGTCGATTCCGAGACGATCCGGCCGTTCCACACTGCCTTGAGCAGGTCGTCCTTGCTGACGACGCGATCGCGGTTGTTGACGAGCTGCAGCAATAGATCGAAGGCCTGTGGCCCGACGGCCACGACTTGCCCGCGCAAGGTCAGTTCCCGGCGCTCCTGATCGAGCACATAGTCTTCAAACACGAATGGCAAGGCGGATATCCCCTGGTCGAGCGCCCTCGACTCCGTGTCCGAGCTGGCGATTAGTACGAGGTGTCGATAATACGGCAGCGTTTGATCCGCTGCACCGTCCGCAGGGGATGCCCGTCGTCTGCCTGTTCCCTGGATGAAAAACCAAGCTTGCCTGAAGACAAACTCAAGGCCGACACAAGGACTTCCCTCACACGCGCAGGCACTCTCTTTCTACATCGACAGCAATGGTTGCTGTCGAGAAGCGTAGGGAGAGACCCCATGAAGATCGTCGTCATCGGAGGCACCGGCCTCATTGGATCGAAACTTGTGCAGAACCTCCGCGAGCGCGGCCATGACGTGCTCGCCGCCTCCCCCAGTACGGGCGTGAACAGCATCACCCGCGAGGGCCTGGCCCAAGCAATGGATGGCGCTGAGGTGGTCGTCGACGTGGCGAACGCGCCGTCGTGGGAAGACCAGGCCGTCCTCGATTTCTTCGAAACGTCGAGCCGTAACCTACTGGCTGCGGAAGCTGCCGCCGGTGTTCGTCATCACGTTGCCCTGTCGATCGTCGGTAGCGAACGGCTTCCCGAGAATGGCTATTTCCGGGCCAAGGTCGCGCAGGAAAACCTCATCAAGGCGTCCGGCATTCCTTACACCCTCCTGCGTGCCACGCAGTTCTTCGAATTTGTTGGCGGCATTGTCCAGTCGTTCGCCGTTGGCGAGGAGATTCGTGTTTCGCCAGCGCTGATCCAGCCGATAGCGGCCGTCGACGTGGTGGCAGCGCTGACCGATGTCGCGTTGGCAGCGCCGGTCAATGGCACGGTCGAAGTCGCAGGTCCTGAAACCATGCCCCTCGACGATCTGGCCAGGCGCTTTCTGCGGGTAAACCAGGACAACCGGAAGGTCGTGCCGGACGTGAACGCGCGCTACTTCGGCGATGTGCTCGACGATCAATCGCTGACCGCCGGCAAGAACGCGCGCCTTGGCGCGATCCGCTTCGAAGACTGGCTCGCTCAGTCGACGGCCGGGTAACGGGGCTCGTCGTCAAATCACACACCCACGAAGGAGATTTGTCATGTTTGCCCGATACCTCTTGGCCGCTGCCTTTGCAGTGCTGTCGATCAGCGCAGTGTCGGCCGCTGAGCCGCCCCCCGGCAAGGTGACGGTCGTGTTTGACCGTCCCATTCCCAACATCCCTGGCAAGAGCATGAAGGGCGTCGTCGTCGAGTACGGGCCGGGCGCCGCGTCGCCGTCCCACACCCATCCGAAAACGGCCTTCATCTATGCAACGGTTCTGGAGGGCTCGTTTCGCATCAAAGTCAAAGGCCAGCCGGAAAAGATCTACAAGGTCGGCGAAAACTTCGTAGAGGAGCCGGGCTCCGTGCATGAAGTCAGCGCCAACGCCAGCGACACCCAACCCGCACGCCTGTTGGCCGTGTTCGTCCTCGACAGCGATGAAACGACGCTCGTGACACCGATCAAAAAGTGAGCCAATCACGCGCTCATGAATGCTCGACAGCCGGGCGGCAGGCCACTGCCGCCCGTGGCTGCTGTAGTCCCAGGCATTGAACAGGAAAAGACAACATGAACGCGCTTCAGGACAAGGCCGCCATTGCCACCGGCGCAAGCGCCGAGCCCCCTGTCGTGGTGGTACGGCAAGGCAAGAGAAAGAAGATCGGCATCCTGCTGTGCATCGGTGCCGTGGTGGTCCTGGCTGGCGGATGGGCCATGGTGCTTTCGAGCGGTGCGACCTCCACCGATAACGCGTATGTGCGCGGCGATGTCACCTCGCTCGCGGCAAAGGTTGCCGGTTATGTCACTGCGGTCGAGGTCGAGGACAACCAAACCGTCCGGGCCGGTGACGTCCTGTTCCGTATCGATGACCGTGACTATCGCGCACGGCTGGCGCAAGCCGTGGCCAACGTCAGCGCTGCCCAGGCGCGCCTGACCCATGTCGATGCGGAAACCCAGCTTCAGCGTGCCCTGATTCGCCAGGCCGAAGCCCAGAAACGCTCGGGCGTGGCCGAGATGAATCTGGCGAACAAAACCAATGATCGCAGCCGCAAACTGATTCTCAGCAACGCGGTCAGCCAAGCCCTCGTCGATGAAAGCGATGCGGCGCGATTGAGGGCCGAGGCGACGGTATCCGGCGCTTCCGCAACGGTCGAGGCGCAACAGCAACGCATCGCCGTCCTCGTGGCGGAGCGCGAAGCTGCCGTTGCTGCGGTGACGCAGACGCAGGCCGCTCGCGATCTTGCCCAGATCGATCTCGACAGCACCGTGGTACGCGCGCCGGTTGATGGCGTGGTCGGTAACCGTCAGGTTCGCATCGGCCGCTTTGTTACGACGGGCGTTGCCTTGCTCGATATCGTGCCGGTCAACGACGTATGGGTTGTGGCGAATTTCAAGGAAACCCAGCTCGAACAAATCCGCCCCGGTCAGCGCGTGCGTATCACGGTCGACGGTTACCCCAGCGGGGCACTTGAAGGCGTGGTCGACAGCTTTGCACCGGGTAGCGGGTCGGCGTTCAGTCTGCTCCCCACCGACAATGCAACCGGCAACTTTGTGCGTGTCGTGCAGCGCGTTCCGGTGAAGATCCGGCTTGTCCACAACCCGTTGCCGGGCCGCATCGTGCCGGGCCTGTCCGCCCGTGTCGAGGTTGCGCACGGGGAGGGATCATGAACGCGGATGCCAGCGCGACGCGGTGCAACACCCGCGTTATAACCGGTGTCTTGCTCATGGTGGGCATTGTGCTTGCCACGCTGACGGAGGCGATCGCCAGCACCGTTCTGTCGCTCGGACGCGGCGACATTATCGGCGACACCTACGCAACGCCTGATGAGTTCGCCTGGCTGGATATCGGCTACACCGCGCTCAAGCTGATCGGGTTCATGACCGCGCCTTGGCTGCTGAAGCGTTTTAATCCACGACATATGATCATCGGCTCAACCCTGACCATGGGCATGGCATGCGGCATTGCTGCCATCACGGCACGGCTGGACCTGCTGATCGCGCTTCGAGTTATTCAAGGCTTCGCTGGCGGCACTCTGCTGGTCGGGGGGCAGGCGATCATATTTCGCTCCTTTGCGCGATCTCGCCAACCCATCCTTCAAGCCCTGTTTGCCATGGGCGCCGTTGTCGCGTCCGCGACGCTTGCCCCGGCCCTTCAAGGGTGGTTGATCGATAGCCAGTCCTGGACGTGGATTTTCTTCAGCGTTGCTCCGGTGGCCCTGGCGGCGAGCGGACTTCTGTTGATCGCAGACGGCCCGATGCCAGCCAAGGTCCGGCACCGTCCATTTGACTGGGTCGGCTTCGCGCTGATCGCTGCCACGCTGTTCTGCTTCACTTACGTTCTCAGCCAGGGCAGCCGATGGGACTGGTTCGAAGAGCCACGCATCCTCTGGCTGAGCGTGATCGGCACAGCTGCGCTACTGGGATTTCTCGGCCATCAAGTGTTGGCCAAAGGCCAAGGTCTGTTCGACTTCACCCTGTTCAAATCGAGCGATTTTTGCTTCGCCTTTATCGTCAGTTTTGTTGCCGGCGCCGCCTTGTTCGGCAGCGCGTTCCTGATCCCGGCGTTCGCCCTGTCGGTCCTCGCGTTCACGCCTACCGACGCTGGCCTGCTGCTGTTGCCCAGTGGCGGTTTTTTTATCGGCGGGCTGCTCACATCGGCTTATCTCATGCAGGTCCGCCGCGTTCCGCCGGTCGCCACGGTGCCCTTTGGAATCCTGATGATCATGGGTGCGATGTGGATGCTGTCCGGTTCGACCAGCGAAAGCGGCACGGACGACATGATGGCCGCCATCCTGTTGCGCGGTCTGGGCCTTGGCTTCCTGTTTCTATCGATCACGCTGATCGCTTTCAGTGACCTCAACAGCCGAAACCTCGCCTTCGGTATTGGTCTGTTCAATACGGGGCGCCAGTTGGGTGGTCTGATGGGCGTCGCAGGACTCCAGACATTGATCGACCATAACGTCTTCGCCAATGCTGTGGTTCTCGGTGCCAATGTTTCCCCGGGAGGAACTGCGGTCATCGAACGGCTGACGACCACGACAGCCATGCTGTCGGTGAAAGGGATGGATGCAGGGGCCGCCGGCCGGGCAGCGGTGAGCCTCCTGGGCCGGGTCGTGTCAGGTCAGGCCACTGTGATTGCCTTCGACACCGCGTTCATCGCGGTTGCCCTGCTGTTTGTAGTCGCCGCGCCCATCCTGGTTGGCATCAAGATCGGTCTCTCGCGATACGCGAAAGCGAGCGCTGCGCGAACCGTAGCGTGAGGCTTAGTCTGGATCAACGCTTTGCCATCCGGTTCTGCGAACCGTCAGGCCTTGACCCAGCGTTGACGGCTCCAGCTGCTCAAGGTGTCGACGGCTAATACCAGCAACAGCATGGCCAGAATGACCGTGCTGGCTTGAGCTTCCTGGAACAGGCTGAGGCTGACATAGAGCATTTGCCCCAAACCACCGGCGCCGACGAAGCCGAGCACACTGGCCATGCGGATATTGTTTTCCCAGCGGTACAGGATGTAGGCCAATAGTTGTGGCAACAGGTTGGGCAGTGATCCGTAGCAGAACGCCGATACGGCATTGCCGCCCTGTAGGCGGATGGCTTCGGCCGGTTCGGGTGGGGTGTTTTCCAGCGCTTCGGCGAACAGCCGACCGAGCACGCCGGTGGTGTGCAAGGCCAGGGCCAGGGTGCCGGCATTGGGGCCGAGCCCGGCGGCCAGGACCATCAGCGCAGCCCACACCAGTTCCGGAACCGCGCGCAAGGCGTTGAGCACAAGGCGCGACGCGCTTTGCAGAGGCCAGCCGAAGCGCCCGGCCGCGGGCAATGCCAACAGCAGACCGAATACCGCCGCGAGCAGGGTGCCAAGGGCGGACATGGCAAGGGTTTCCAGAGCACCGTGGCCGATGGCTTGCAGGTGGCCTGCGCTCAAGTCCGGGCTGAGAAAACGCTGCGCATAAGCGCCCATCTGCTTCAGGTTGCCGCTGCCACCGAGCTCGTCAAGGTCGATGCCCAAGTAGATGAACGAGGCGACCACCGCCGCGGCGATACACAGGAGCAGCACCAGGTTGATCAGGCGATTCATGCCAGCCTCCAGCGCAGCAGACGGCTGAGTTGATCGGCGAGCAGTACCAGGACGAGAAATGTCAGTAACAAACTGGCCACTTCACCGCCGGCGAACATGCGCAACGACAAATCCATTTGCTGGCCCAGACCACCGGCACCGACGAAGCCCATCACCACCGAGGCGCGGATGGCGCACTCCCAGCGGTACACCGTGTACGACAGCAGTTCCGCAGCGACATTGGGCAGGATCCCGTAGAAAAAGGCGGCGAGACGACCGCTGCCAGCCTGCAGCAATGCGTGAGCCGGACGCTGGTCGATCGACTCGAAAATTTCCGCGTAGACCTTGCCCAACATGCCGCTGTAGGTAATGGCAATGGCCAGCACGCCGGCCGTCGGGCCGAGGCCGACGGCGCGCACAAACAAAAGCGCCCAGACGATTTCCGGCACGCTGCGCAGGAAGATCAGTAAACCGCGTACCGGCCAACGCAGCAGTTGGCCCCAATAGCTCGGGTGGCCGGCGCAGGAGGCAGCAGACAGCGACAGAGCCCGACTGGCCAGCAGGCTGGCGGGGACGGCCAACAGCAACGCCAGCGCCATGCCGGCCGTGGCGATGGCCAGGGTCTGCAAGGTGGCTTGCACTAACAGCTCAATGAATTCCTCGCCATGGGCCGGTGGCCAGAAGGCTGAGACAAATCGTCCCATCTCGCTCTGACTGTCACTCGCCACCAGCACACTGAGGTCCAGCTCGCTGAAGTGGATGCCCGGCCACAGCAGGGCAAGGGCCAGCAAGGTGAGCAGCAGGCGGGGCCGGGTGGCCGGATCTCGGGTATCACGGGTCAGCATCGGGGGATCTGCACACTCAAGGGCGCCGGAGTAATCGGTGGGGATTGCAGCTGCTCGTTGGCGTAAAGCTTATCGAGCAACTCGCGGTCGACTTCGCTGGCCGCAAGGTCGAACAGGATCTGTCCATCACGCAAGCCGATGATGCGCGAAAAGTGCGCCAGGGCCAGCTCCACCGCATGCAGGCTGGCGACCAGGGTGACGTTGTGCTTCCGGGCATGGCGGCAGAGTACCGACAGCGTGTGCTCGGCCAACACCGGGTCCATGGCCGAGACCGGCTCATCGGCCAGCAACACCTCGGGCGCTTGATACAACACGCGGGCAATGCCCACGCGCTGTAGCTGTCCACCGGACAGTTGCTGACAATGCGCGAACAACTTGTCGCTGAGGTCCAGCCTGGCCAACGCCGCACGTGCGCCCGGAACATCCACCGGACGCAGCAAGTTCAGCAGGCTTTTACCCAGTCCCCACTGACCCAGCTTTCCAGCCAGAACCGCAGTGACCACGCGCTGGCGCGGCGGCAGCGGGGGCGCTTGATGGATCAGGCCGATGCGCGCGCGAAGACGCTGACGCTGACGGGCAGACAGCTGCCAGGCGCGCTCGCCGAGCACCTGCAGCTCACCGTTGTCCGGTCGCAGGGCGGTGGCCAGCAGGTTGAGCAGGCTCGACTTGCCCGCGCCGGACGGACCGATGATGGCGACCTGTTCGCTGGCACCGATGTGCAAGTCCACCCCACGCAACGCCTGGACGCCGTTGGCGTGGGTAAGGTTGACCTGGGTCAGATGCAACGTCATTTGAGCAGGTCGGCAGCGCGTGCGGCTTCCTCGATACCCTTGTAGTTCTCGGGTTTGGTTTCGATGAATCGGCTGGCGGCCTGCAGATCCAGAATCTCCTTGTCCTTCGGGTTCGCCGGATCGAGCGCCAGGAAGGCTGCCTTGATCTTGGCTGCCAGTGCCGGGTCGAGGGTCCCGCGCACGGTCCAGTTGTAGTCGAAGTAGGCCGGGGTGGTCTCAAACACTCTGACCTTGGTGGTGTCGACCTTGCCGGCAGCGACCAGTTTTTCCCACACGCTGGCGTTCAGTACCCCGGCGTCGACCTTGCCGGCCTGGACCCAGGCGACAGTGGCGTCATGCGCGCCGGAATAACCTACGCGACTGAAGTAGGTTTCTGGTTTGATGCCGTCCTTCAGCATGAAATAGCGCGGCATGAGACTGCCCGACGTGGAGGACACCGAGCCGAAGGCGAAGGTCTTGCCCTTGAGATCGGCGAGGGACTTGACGGCCGGGTCGGCGGTGATGAATTTGCTGGTGAACTGGGCGTCCTGTTCGCGCTGTACAAGCGGAATGGCATTGCCGGTTTTCAGGCGCGCCTGCACGAACGTGAAGCCGCCCAGCCAGGCCATATCGATTCGGTCGGTGGCCAGCGCCTCGACCACGGCCGGATAGTCGCTCACGGGAACGAACTCGACCTTCATGCCCAATTGTTGTTCCAGGTAGGCGCCCAGCGGCTTGAACTTGCGCAGCAGTTCGGTCGGGGCTTCATCGGGAATCGCACTGACTTTCAGGGTGTCGGCGGCCTGCGCCAACAGGGTACAAAAAGACAGCGTCACGCCGACAGCCAATGCCAGGGTACGGTTGAGCATGCAAATTCTCCGGTGCATTAAGGCAAAAATGTCGATCCGCCAAGCGCAAGCTAGTTGCTGCATGGCGCTTTGTGAGGGTAGACGAAATGGAGCGTAATTGACCGCTTTGGCCCACTTGTTAGTGCGACAAGCCTGAAGTCGATCCGGCCAGGATGATACGTGGTTTAGCGCTTTTAGCAGCCCGAAATCGCTATGTTTCATGACCACTCGTAACCCGGCACGAGGGCTGGCTCACGCTTGGCTATTCTTCTATGACACTGCAGCGTTGCACGTTGAACAGAGGATTGAATGATGAGGATGTTACTGATGGTCGAGTGCCCTAATGAACCCTTCAATACCCTTGTCAAAGCCGGGAAGGTGGGCGAGGTTGTTGAGCGCATCCTGGCCAGCATCAAACCGGAGGCGGCGTACTTTACCGAGCAAGATGGCAAGCGTGGTGGGATTTTTGTGGTCGACGTACAAGACCCCTCCGACATCCCCGCATTGGCGGAGCCCTTTTTTCTCAACTTCAACGCCACCTGCAAGTTCCGTATTGTGATGAGCCCAGAGGATCTGCAAAAGTCCGGTCTGGAGACGCTCGGGCAAACGTGGGCGTGCTGAGAGGTCAGCCACGTCTGATTAATCAGTTCCGTACAGTCCACAGCATGGTCTGAACCCTGATATGCGGATGACTGGCCAAAGATTCCCATTCGTCGATGAAACAGAAACCCTGCTTTATGTAGAAGTGGGAGGCTCTTGCATTGTCCGGGGAGACATCCAGAAAAACGCGATCATGCCCTTTGCCGATCGCGCGAGATTTTACCGCCTCGACAAGCTGAGCTGCCACGCCAGAACCCTGTGCAGCGGGTTCTACCCACATTCCGATCAGGTTGTAGCGATTCGCTTGACTGACCCCGGCACCGATCATCCCCACCGGTTTGCCGTCCTTGATGGCCAGCCAGAATTCCGGTCCGGCCGCTGACGAGGCGCGTTTTTTCCACTGCTCGTCACTGTATTGAGCGGCCTCTTGGTAACTCACACCAAACGCTGTCGGCGTGTCCAACAGCGCAGCGAGACGGACTTGCTTCAAAAACATCCAGTCTTTGGCTTCCGTCAATCGAATGTCCATGATCTTCCCTGAATGGCGCGCAATGGCTGCTTTCGTAGTCTAGTTTTTTTTCTTGATCAGTTTAGCCAGGTAGTACTTTAGGCTTAAACGATCTTTGGGCCTTGGTTTGTAGTGGGTTTTATTTCTTTGTGCAGGATCGATCACCATGGTTCCTGCGGTGTAGTAGTAAAGCGCAATGGACCTACGGGTGATGTGCTCTGGAGTTGTTAAAGGCTCTGGATGCCCATGATTGCTGTCTTTGTCTGTGTTGAAAATGACACAGCGATTGTAAATGGGCAGGACTTTTTTAAGGCAGGTCTTCATCCCGACATCCCAAAGTTCAAGGTTGCCGCCGTACTCCTCTCGCCAGTCTTCATTTAGATAAATAATGATATTCAGTCGGCGTTCAACATTAAGCTTTTTGTTGAGTCTGAAGTCCGAGTGTACCCCCAGGAAGCCACCACTTTTCGTTTCATGCAGGCCGCCACCAGTAAAGTAGGGGTCGGGTATCAAGCCTTCAATACCTGTGAGCTTCTCAAGAAACTGCAGCATGGGGGCTGAGTTGAAGGCATTGAAGATAGTCTTCAAATAGGGGGTGCATTCGTTGGGGCTGATTTGACGTTTTAGTTGACCTTTATAGCCGCGCTCATAGAGCATTTCGTTGTTGGTGGGTTCAGTTGGGAAGTGCGAGCAGATACTCGCAATCAGCGCTTCATCCAGGAAATTATCGATGACGATGTGCGGAAATGGCGTAGCCTGAACATAGCCACTGGCCAATGACGAACCCAAGGCGCTGGCGGCGTTCTGGTCGAAATCAAGCTCCGGGGAGAGGGTCATGGGTAGTGCTTGAGTGATGGGTGCCATTACCGCTCCAATAACTTGATATAAAGACGTTTGAGTGACTTCAAGCAGCGTCCAGCGCACAGCTCGTTGTGTCTCTTCATCGCTTAACTTTTGCTGTCTTCTTTTTTCAGACGCTTAAGAATATCGTTGTACATTTTGGTTCGTCTATGAGTCTTTTCATAGCCGCCAGCCGCGGCGACTGTGCCGGCCTGGATGTGATCCAGATAACTGAAGATTTTTCGCGGGGATAACATTTCAACGACATAGCCAAGCTCGGTCATGCGGTCTTGGAGGGTGTAGCCTGGCACGCGATCATCCATCGAGAAATGCATGTTGTGCTGTTTGATAAGTTTGCAGTTCCACAATGTACAGAAACTTTTCAAGTAGACTTCTCTGTACGGTTTTGGTTCTCTGGAACGTAATCCCATGGAGATTTTCAGGTGCCTGAAATGGTGTTTGAACAGGCGTGAGCTAAAGCGCCAAAGCGTTCTCGTGGTGCCGCGGTTTAATTGCTCAACACAGCCGACGGCTACGACTTTTTGGTTTTTCAAGCATTTATTCAGCATCATCGGAAAAACATTTTTATCGAAAACAAATGTATCGGTGTGCATTAGAAATAAATAATCAGTTTCAACTCGCTCCAAAACCAGGTCAAGTGCTTTGCCATGCGCGACATGCCCAGGTTCTGGTTCGGAAACAGAACGCTCGATTAAATTGATCCAGTCAAGCGTACGTAAATACTCAGTGCTTTCATCGGCGGAATAGTTGTCAACTACCCATACTGGGATGTTGTGGCTGGCCACATGCTGGTGCAATAAGTCCAAGCATATCTTGGTGATTTCTGGTGTTTTGTAATTGACAATAACTATGCTGAAGGTTTTAGAGTTGTCAGCCAGAAAGTTAGTGTTATTCATCGTTCAGACGCCCAATGAGATAGCATTTTATTGTAGGAATAATTGAACATGTCTACAGCTTTCGCTAAGGTGTCTGCACAAGATTTGCTTGACCATAAAAACACAATTTGTTAAGCCCGATTTGTCAAATATAACCATGGTTTACTCTGCCTGATGGAGAGCAGTATATGCGGACTTCATCGTATAAGGATCTGCGCTGTAGGTAAACGTTCGTGACTTAATTTGTTACACGTTCCCCCGCCAGCTATCTCCCGTACACGCAGCCTGGCTAAGTACAGCCATTGCTGGCACCCAGCATGATTCGGTCGGCCTTGCGGTAGTGGTCAAGAAAACGAGGGGGCAAAGGCATTCACTTTTACGCCATGTAATTGAGCCGGAAAAAACCAGGTCATTCCGGCACGTCGGGGCCTACATGAGAAACCGTGAAGAGAGTAGCTGTTTGCCATCACGCCTCCCGTGTTCGACGGTGAACACGGGAAACAATGTCAGAAATAGAGGCAAATAATGCTGAAGTGACGCGCAGTAGTGCTTGGGTGTCGATGTGAAGAAATGGAACCCACATCGTCGATAGCGTCTAAATTGCAGAGTGATGTCCCGCCATTGAAGGAACGACTCATGCTCAAATCTCGCTCGTTGATTGCAGCTATTACATGCCTTGCGCTGGTTTCCGGTTCGGTGACTGCATTGGCCGACCCTGGTAATGGAAAGGGCCAGGGAAATGGCAAGGGGCATCCGCAAAACAGCCAGGTTCATGGCAACCAGGGAGGCAAAGGTAAAAACTCCGGGGGCGGTGATTGGGATAATGGCCCAAGCATCAATCACGCAAGCATTCTTGGGGTTATTGGCGGGTATCGGGACTACTGGAGCCCCGGCCCTGCATTGCCACCCGGAATTCAAAAGAACCTCGCGCGAGGCAAGCCGCTTCCACCCGGGATTGCCAAAAAACTGGACGGTCGGTTGATCGGCAGGCTGCCTCATTATGATGGGTATGAATGGCAGCAAGTTGGCACCGACTTGATATTGGTCGCGCTGGCAACCGGGCTCATCTATGAAGTGCTCAACGGTGCGTTTGATTAATGGGCATGATCCATATGCCCATTTGAAGGCTGTTCTGAAACGGCTGCCCATGAAATTGCCGAGTTGCTGCCGAACAGGTGGCAACCGGCGCTATTCATCCATGCTGATGCCCGATCCGCCTAATTCGTTGGGGACATCTTCAACTTGGGTAATCCATCCAAGCATCATGCGCTTGGGATTGGCTTCATCAGCTTGCGGTGGCGGTTGAGTATTTCCCCGTTCGTGCCAATAACGACTACGCTGTTGTAGAGCGTGCCGCCTCCCTTTTAGCCGGTCGCATTCATTGATGCCGCACACGATCGTCACGGCGTGAGCTCTGGCGGCCTCGCACACTTCGCGGCAGTCGCCTTCGCGATGACGAACTCGACGCAGGCCTGCTCATGTGGGACGTGCGCCGATTCGTGAGCATCGAGACATTTCCCTCTCGGCCGGTGGTCATCCACTTCAAGTTCCGCTCGACCCGGCGAGCAAGCAGGGTGGCTCGTGGTTGAACAGGGCGTGGCAGACCTGTGCCGCGACGATCCCGAACGCGTTACATCCGTCGGTCGCAGGACTTGAACTGTCTGGGGCTTAAAGCGTCATAACAATCGCGATATCAACCCTATGGAAGCCATCATGCTTTTAAAAAATAAGAGTCTCATTGCTGTAATGACCTGCGCCCTGATGCTGGCAGCCGCCCCATTACTCCCTGCTGACCTGTCCATCATGAACTCCGCCTATGCGAAAGATGGTGGTGGTGGCGGTAACGGCGGCGGTAACGGTGGTGGTAATGGGGGAGGCAACGGAGGTGGTAACGGCGGCGGCCACGGCGGCGGCATAGGCAGCGGTCACAGCGGTTCAGATCACTCCGGCGGTGCTAACAGTAACGGGCGCGGCAATGGCCTGAGCAGCGATCATGCCGGCAAGGCTGTTCGCGACCATGGTGTAAGCGGAAACCACTACGGCAATGATCGTAATAGTGATCGCGGTCATGGCCAAGCGACTTCAGGCATAGCCAATTCCAAAGATACTCACGGTGTGACCAAAGCCAGTGCAATCTCGGCCACGACGCCAGGCGATCACAACACGAAAGGGTTGAGCAAAGCCGGGACATCGGTATCGAAAAAGTCGCACTGATCAGTCATAACGGCTGATAGGGAAGTACAACAGACTCAGCTGCACAGCCAGCCGCGCGGTTGAGTTCAATTGGACTTCTTCGGTGGGTAGCTACCGCGCAAGCCCTCGGACGGGGTGCCTGTCTTGCCGGGCAGGGCAGGCACTACCGGGCGAGATCTGGGTTGGGGGTTGGAGCGGCTCCGGGGTTGAGGTTGTTTGCTCATTGTTTGCCTCCTGACTTTTCCGGGTTTCGCGAAGGCCTCCTGATAAAGCTTAGCTGCTTGCTGCGATGCTCTGCATCGTTCGGCAGTGGGTGAAAGGCTGCAAGCGACCAAGCCGCGCAGCACGAAACCCAAAACAAAACGGGCGCCCGACAAGGCGCCCGTTTTCGTTTATTTCACCGCCTACGCCCGCAAGCGTCGGCCGATCACAACCTCTCTAGCGCAGCAGATGCACCGCCAGGCCGACAAGCGCGCAAGCCATCAGCACCTGTATGACGCCCCGTTTGAAGCGGAACAAGGCAATTGCCGCCAAAATGGCGATCAGTGCAGAAGGCCAGTCGAGGTTGCCGCTGAAGCCTTGCGGCCACACCACGTGATAGCCGAAGAAACATGCCAGATTGAGGATCACTCCAACCACCGCCGCTGTGATTGCGGTAAGCGGTGCCGTGAATTTGAGTTCGTTGTGAGTCGATTCTACCAGTGGGCCACCGGCAAGGATGAACAGGAACGAGGGCAGGAAAGTGAACCATGTCACCAGGGTGGCTGCGACAGCGCCGGCCAGAAATACATGATCGGCGCCGAAGACTTGTGAGACGTACGCTCCAACAAAGCCAACAAATGCCACCACCATGATCAGCGGGCCTGGTGTGGTTTCCCCCAGTGCCAAACCGTCGATCATCTGGGTCGGGGTAAGCCAGCCATAGTGACCGACCGCACCTTGATAGACATACGGGAGGACTGCATAGGCCCCGCCAAAAGTCAGCAACGCGGCCTTGGTAAAGAACCAGCCCATCTGGGTCAGGGTGCCTTCCCAACCAAAGAGGACAATCAAAATACCCATCGGCAAAGCCCACAACACGGAGCCAATCAGGGCGAGCAATGCCAGCTTGAACCCGCTGAAACGGGCATGTTCCGGGGATGGAGTGTCGTCATCGATCAAGGCTGGGCCGTAGGACTTTTTGGCAGCGCCATGGCCCCCGGTTCTGAACTTTTCAGGTGCCAGACGCCCTCCGACATAGCCGATTAACGCTGCCCCCAATACGATCAGCGGGAAAGGAACATTGAACGCGAAGATCGCGGCAAATGAAGCGGCTGCTATCGCCCACAGCCAATTATTCTTCAGCGCCCGAGAGCCGATTCTATGTGCCGCCTGCACCACGATGGCCGTCACGGCGGGCTTGATCCCATAGAAGAGGCCAGCCACCACGGGCACTTCGCCGAACGCGATGTACATCCACGATAAAGCGATCAGGATGAACAGTGAGGGCAGCACAAACAGCACGCCGGCGATCACTGCGCCCCAGGTCCGATGCATCAGCCAGCCGATGTAAGTCGCCAATTGCTGAGCCTCTGGCCCAGGCAGCAACATGCAATAGTTGAGCGCATGGAGAAAGCGTCGTTCGGAGATCCAGCGCCGACGTTCTACCAGTTCCTGATGCATGATCGAAATCTGTCCTGCGGGCCCGCCGAAACTGATGAAGCCGAGCTTCAACCAGAACCAGAATGCTTCACGCAAGCTGACGGCCTTCGGCCTCGATAGATCCTCTCCAGGCGTTGATGCCAGCACCTTACTCATTGGGTTGTTCCTCTTTCACAAACTCGGCGAGCAGGCCGTCGAAGATAGCGCTCGCAGCAGCCAGCAAGTGGTCGTCATGGGGAATGGTTTCGCGCAGTCCTGCCAGCACGCGCTCGATGCCGGCAGCCTCCAATGGCTGAATGCCGCCGATATCGAGGTAGTGCACCAAGGCCGCGATGCGGTTCAGGCCGGGCTCTTGAAGCTCAAAACGGGCTTGCAGGGTTTCGAAGGTCACGCGATTGCCGACATGACTGAAGGTCGCATCATCAAAGTCAAAGCCCAGCGCGTCTGCCGGACAGTCATGTGGAGTATTCAGCCAGAGGATCCGGGCTTGAGGATCAATGAAGCGCCTGATCAACCAGGCACAAGCCAGACGGTCAACCCACGGACGCTTGCGCGTTGCCCAGACACGACGTTGATAGTCGCCACGGTTGAGTGCCGTTATCGGCTCGTCGCGGCTATGGGGTTCATCCGCAGACAACGCTCTGCTGGCAGCCGTCTCAAGCTCCTGCAACGCTGAATCAATCTGCTCCTTGGGCTTGCCTGGAAAATAATCGATGTTGGAGAGTTGATCGTAGTTTTTGCGCAACTTGCGAATGTGTTTGGTGATGGCCAACGCGTTTTCAGGATTGAGCTGCCCACGGCACGCTTCAATCTCTGCGCGTAGCTTGCTGTAGTCATCGCTACGGTCGAACAACTCGACAAAGCGCTCACCCTGCGGATCGACCACAGGCAGGATGTAAACAGTGCCATTGATAGAAAGGATGTCGCGCTCGACAGACGCCAGCGCTTCACGACAGACACCGGTATCAGGCAACAGATAGGCACCATCGCGCAAAACCGCCGCACCTGAGGCTTTCAGAGCACGCCAGGCTCGCATGCGTTCGGTGGCATTCGCGGTGGGTAAAGCGAGAATCAGTGTCAGCCAGTTTTTCATGTAGAGAGTGCTATTTATTTTGTAGTAATTATTACATTAGCGTTGTTTTTGGCGGTTGGAAAGCCATCCTTTCTGCGTCTACGCTCCGTTTCTATCGTTGCAAGGGGGTGGTGACTTGTGCCCTACGTCCAGGACTTTCTTTTGCAACCAGGCGATTGAATAAAGACGCCGTCGAGGCCACATGAATTTATGAGCACTGATTACCAGCAAACCTATTATGAAACCACGGTCGACATCACCCCCTATCCCGCCCAATCGGGTCGTGTCGATACTAAAGTGTGCATCCTCGGTGGTGGCCTGGCAGGCCTGTCGACCGCACTCGGGTTGGCGGAGCGTGGTATCAACGACGTCGTTGTTCTGGAATCTCATCGCCTCGGTCATGGTGCTTCGGGGCGTAATGGCGGCTTCGTCTTCGGAGGCTACAGCCTGGGAAACGCTGACCTTCTCGCCACCCTTGGCGTTGAAGAGGCGCAACGCCTTTACCGGCTGACGCTTGATGCCGTTGATTTGATCCGTAATCGTGTCAAACAATACGCTATCGATTGTGACCTGGTTGACCAGGGGGTGATTCTGGCTAATTGGTTCAACGACCCGTCAAGACTTGAAACACCGCGAAAACTCATGAGCGACGTCTATGGGGTTGACTGGGAATACCTGCCGCCAGGCCAGTTGAAAGAGCTACTCAAGACGGAGCGCTATTTCGGCGGCCTGCTGGAGCGTAACGCTTTCCACTTTCACCCTCTCAAGTACGTGTACGGCATTGCTCGCACGGTGGCTGAATTCGGTGTGCGTATCCATGAGCAATCATCCGCCCTGAACATCGAGAAGCGTGGAAAGAAATATGTTGTGAACACCGAAGGCGGGGAAGTGCATGCCGAGCATGTCATTTTTTCCTGTGGCGGATACGCGCGCGGCGTTTATCGCCCGGTTGAACGTGCTGTGCTACCCATTGCCACCTATGTCGTTGCAACCGAACCGCTCGGGGCCCGTTTGAAAGATGTTATTGACTGTGAATCAGCCGTTTACGACACGCGGTTCGCTTTCGATTACTACCGACCGCTTCGCGACAGCAGGCTACTGTGGGGAGGGCGGATTTCGGTGCTCAATCGGAGCCCGGAAGCGACCGCCAGTCTGCTCAAAACAGATCTTTTAATCGTCTATCCCCAGCTGGAAGGTGTAAAAATCCAATATTCCTGGGGCGGGTTGATGAGTTATGGCCGGCATCAAATGGCCCAGATTGGCCAAGATAATGCTGGCGTCTGGCACGCCGTTGGTTTTGGTGGTCATGGCATGGCGCCCACGACGGTGGCGGGCGAGGTTCTGGCTGACGCAATCGCCAAATCCATTCCGATTCCCGAGGGTTTCGGCAAGTTCGGGTTGACCCGTACTTTTGGTCTGGCCGGTTTGGTCGCCGCGCAAATGACCTATACCGCCTACCAGGCGCGAGATGCTTTCGACGCTCTGCGCCTTAACAAGTAACGACAGCCTATCGTGAAGGCCGGCAATCGACGGTGGATTCAACCGGCCGATGTAACAGGTTGGCTAGCGACTTTCTTGGAAAGTTTCTTACCAAAAGCAATCCACCATTTTTCATAATAGAAGGTCGAGATATGCGCGGTGATAAAAATGGCGGCGAACAACAAAGGGCGCTTCAAATATTTTATGACGGTGTCTCCGCTACCCAGCCAAGTATCTATTAGCAGCGGATGAACAACGTAGAGAGCGTACGAAATAGTGGCGATATAAAATAGAGCGCGATTATTCAGAAGCTGGGCAACGCGTGTCTGACTATTGAGTAACGTGCTCCCCACCATTGCTGCGGCAAGATAGGGGCGGAAATAATTCATGAAGCCCGCGTCAGGATGACAGGACAAGACAAACAGGAGTAATAAAAATAGTTGCGTGATCCATGTTTGTGTCGGAAGTTTGTCAAGGATGTTGCCCAGTCTGTTGTTGTATATCAGTGCCAGTATGCATCCGGAAAGTATTTCATCAATGCGGTAATAAGTGTTGATTGCGACATGCACTTCATTCATGACCCGGTACATCGTGACGGCGATGCAGAGAGCAGGAATCATCAATACCCACTTGTTTCTCATCAGAACGACCAGCAAAGCGATGGCGAAATAAAACTGGACCTCCATGCACAAACTCCATAGGTGGCCGTTTACACTGCCAAGCCACATGGGCGGCCAGTTGGCAACGAACAGGAAGTTTGCGATGTAGACATCCGAAGTGCTGTTCATGACAGGTAACGCAATGAGCATGTACAACCAGGCGAGCGGCACAATCCGAAAGACTCTGCGGATTAAAAAATCAATGACACTGCTGTTGTTGAGCAGAAAATTTGTTATCAGGAAACCTGATAGCGTAAAAAATATAGCCATTCCCATAACGCCTGCGGCGGCATTAAACTGCCAGGCCTTTGGGCTAAGTGGTAGCAGATGGCACGCCAGGACAAGCAAGATGCTTATGCCGCGCCATCCATCAAGTACGCTGTATCGAGAGCCCGCTACGGAACTACTATTCATATTGGCATCCCGCTCTTGGGTCGATAGGGGGCATTCTATAAAGGCAGTACTGCGTCTGAAATGTCTGAATTCATATAAAAACCCAGTAGTTACAGCGGTGCAGCATTTATGAAATCAGACCATTTAAGTGTGTAGTCTAGGACACCTTTTGCACTTTACACTTCGTGCCATGAAAAAATTCCAGGCGTGAGGAGTTCGCTAATTGGCTGGATTTTTGACGTTGCTTGTTTGACGTCGCTTGATTGCTTGGCGCTAAGTGAAAACTGGCGTAGCCCGTTGTTTTAATGCCCACAGCCGCCCCAATTAAATTATGTGAAGCGCGCAACATCAAAGGTGAGTCGGAGCCGCGGTCCGGAAAAGAAACCGCGGGGACCGGCAGTCATAGGGGTTCCAGGCCGATCGAGCGCAGGCATTCGCGAATAGCCTTCATTTGCGCTGGCGGCGTACCGGTTTCGATGATGGAGGGCGCGAACGCCGCGAATCCCGGCGCAGCCCATCCGCCCTGTGGGGAAAGCTACCGATATTGAACGTACTTCGTGCCAATACCTAACTAAAAAGTTATGAGCTAATAACCGGTCGCTTATAGCTGTTTGCTCATTTTGAGAGTGGCTTAGTTATAGGCTCGATCTTCTATCTTTAGAATAAATGGTGATTAGTCACAGCTGCTTTTATGTCTTTATGATTGGTCCCACAACAACTCGTGAGACAGGAAGTGGCTCGATGACAATTCAAATCAAACCCGTTGCTGGTCGAATCGGTGCGCAACTGGAAGGGGTGAAATTGGGTGGAAACATCAGCGCTGAGCAATTCGAAGTTATTAACCAGGCGCTGCTGAAATATAAAGTGCTGTTCTTTCGCGACCAACATCTGGATGACGCCGAGCACGAAGCTTTTTCCCGGCGTTTCGGTGATCAGGTACCGCATCCGACCGTACGTTCCGCCGAGCAAAGTGCCGCCATCCTGCACCTGGACGCCAAGGAAACCCGAGCCAATTCCTGGCACACCGATGTGACCTTTGTTGCTAATTATCCGAAGATTTCCATTTTGCGCGGTGTGGTTATTCCACCGTATGGCGGTGACACGGTGTGGGCCAATACCGCAGCGGCTTACAGCGACTTGCCCGAGCCATTAAAACAACTGGCAGACAGCTTGCGTGCGTTGCACACCAACGTATATGACTACGCGGCGCCCCGTAATACGGACGAGTCGGGTATCAAACGTTATCGCGAACAGTTCACCGCCGAAGTCTATGAGACCGAACACCCTTTGGTGCGAGTGCATCCAGAGTCGGGCGAAAGAAGTTTGTTGTTGGGGCACTTTGTCAAACAGATTCAGGGCGTCAGCCATAGCGATTCGAAACAACTTATTCGCTTGTTCCACGACCGTATTACCCATGTCGACTACACCGTGCGCTGGCGCTGGCAGGAGGGCGACGTGGTGATCTGGGACAACCGCGCCACGCAGCACATCGCGATTAACGACTATGGCGATGCCCAACGAATCGTGCGTCGAACCACCATCGACGGTGATGTGCCGGTTGGCGTTGACGGTCGCTTGAGCCAAGCGCTCAAGCCAAGCCCGGAGACCCGCTCGCCGAAAACCGAAGCCGATAAAAAACACCTCGCGGCGTAACAAACGAGTCTCATCGACACAAGGAAGGTTTCTATATGGAACTCAAAGGTATCCCTCTGTTTCACAAAGGCCGCATCGTTGCAGTACTGGCTGCGCTGCTTGCAATACCCCTGGCGCAGGCCGACGTATTGCGCATTGGTGTAGCGACGGCCGGCGGCGGTGACCCGGTAACGTTCAGTGGCTCGACCTTGGGCATCGTGCGCAATCAACAACTGCTGGAAAAGGCCTTCGCTGGAACCGGTACCGAGGTGCAATGGTTCTTTTTCAAGGGGGCTGGCCCCGCGGTAAACGAAGCCTTGTCGAACCAGCAACTTGATTTCGCCTACCAGGGCGATCTGCCCGCGGTCGTCGGGCGTTCCAATGGGCTGGACACCAAACTGCTGGCTGCACTGGGTGTACGTGCCAACCTTTACCTGGCCGTTCCCAAGGGCTCTGAGATCAAAAGCATCGAAGACCTGAAAGGTAAAAAGGTGGCGGTCTTTCGTGGAACCAACGGCCATCTGGTGACGATCAATCTTTTGGCGGCGCATGGTCTGACCGAGCGCGATATCAAGGTCATCAACCTCGATACCGGAAGCACTCAGGCCGCATTGGTATCCAATGGCGTCGATGCCGCATTCGGCGGCCGCGAATTGTTCAAGCTTCGCGATCAAGGACTGATCGACATCGTTTATGACAATCCGACTCAGGATGTGCGCTACACCCGGCAGACTGCACTGGTGGTTCGGGGGGCCTATGAGAAAGAACATCCGGACAACGTGCAAAAGGTTGTCGATACGCTGGTGGATGCGGCGAAATGGACTTCGGATGACAGCCATCGTGAGGCTGTCTTCACTGAATGGGCCAAGAGTAATGAACCCGCAGAATCACTCCGCGCCGACTTCACCGGCGTAAGCCTCAGGGACAAAGCCTCGCCTCTGGTCGACAACTTTTTGCTTGGCCGCTATCAGGCCGTGGCGGACCAGGCCAAGGAAGAAAAACTCATCCGTCGCCCCGTCAGCATCGATGGCTGGTTCGAGACGAGCTACTTGCAAAAATCCCTGAAAGCCAAGGGGCTTGAAACCTACTGGACGCCCTACGGTCCGGATGGCAAACAGCCGGCTGGCAACGCAGTAGCGGCCGCGACCAAGCAAGGGAGCTAGGAAAATGGCCAGGGCACAGACCGTCAGATTAGAGCCGTACGCGACGCCGGCATTACCGAGCGACAACGTCAAACGCTTGCCACCGTCACCGGCCCGTTCAGTACGCAAGGTCGAGGTGCAGCGCACGTCAGCCTGGTCCTTCAATCTGGGTGACAAAGCCTTGCCCTGGCTGTTGCCGCTGGTGTTGCTCGGCTTATGGTACCTGGGGGTGGAACGCGGTTGGCTTTCAGAGCAGGTGCTGCCACCGCCAGCCTACGTTTATCAAACCCTGTCGGACCTGGTCACCTCCGGTGACCTGTGGCTGAACGCCTCCGCCAGCGTGCAACGGGTGGTCGTCGGATTTGCGTTGGGTGCATTCGTCGGCATAGCGCTGGGCCTGGCCATGGGCCTTTCCAGAACGGTAGAGGATTATCTTTTACCCACCTTCAACGCGTTGGTGCAAATACCGGTACTGGGCTGGTTGCCATTTGCCTTGCTGCTGTTCGGCATCGGCGAGACGCTCAAGTATGTGCTGATTGCCAAGGCGGCCATGGTGCCGATCACGCTGTGTACGTTGCAGGCTTTCCACCAGGCGCCCAAAGGGCTGTTGGAAGTCGGCCGGGCCTACGGTTTCAGTCGTCGGCAAAGCGTCACCGCCATCGTGTTGCCGGCGGCCATCCCGACGCTGTTCACGGGTTTGCGTCTGGGTTTCACCAAAGCCTGGTTATCGCTGGTAGTGGTTGAGTTGGTGGCATCGAGTGAGGGGCTGGGTTACCTGATTGTCTATGGGCGCCAGCTGTTTCAACTGGACCTGGTGATGGCGGCCGTTGTGGTGGTCGGTGCTCTCGGCCTGTTGATAGACCGAGGTTTTGACTACCTGGAACAACGCTTGAGTCGTGGTCGGCCAACGGCCGGGGGGCGACTGTCATGAGTGCGATCATGTTGGTCGGTAGCCGTCACCGCCGATATCGCGGATGGGTCTTGCCCATTGCCGCCATTGCCGTGTGGTGGCTGGCTTCGAGCCAGGGCTGGAGCCAATCGGGCTTGCTCGTTTCGCCGGAAAAAGTCGCCACCACGGCCTGGGATCAAATTGCCTCGGGCAAATTCTGGCGGGCCATTTCTGCCAGCCTGGCGCGTAACCTCAGTGGTTTTTTTATCGGTACCACGCTCGGCCTGGTATTGGGTTGCCTGCTGGGCCTGTCGCGGTATTTCCAGCGTCTTGTCGGTCCGAGTTTCAATACCTTCAAACAAATTTCTCTGTTCGCCTGGATTCCGTTGATCTCGGTGTGGTTCGGCCTGGGCGATGTGGCCAAGGTCGTGTTCCTGTCACTGGCAGCGCTGGTGCCGGTGGTGGTGAATACCTGCGACGGTTTACGCAATGTCCCACCCAACCTGTTGGAAGTGGCGCGGGTATACCGCTTCACCCGTTGGCAAACCATCGTCGGGGTCATGCTTCCCGCCGCCTTGCCGTCGATTTTCACGGGGATTTACCTGGCGCTGGTCTACTCCTGGCTGGCGACCATCGGTGCCGAATACCTGCTGGTATCGGGGGAGGGGATCGGTAACACGCTGATTGATGGCAGCGAACATTTCATGATGGACCTGGTGTTATTTGGAATGGTGGTTATCGGCCTGGTGGGCTGGGGCCTCAACGCATTGGCCCGGACACTTGAGCGACGAATGCAGCGCCTGTACGGCATCGCTCCTCGTTGATTGGCACTTTCAAAAGGATTGCAACATGCTCAACAACAGCCTGACCCTGGAAAACATCAGCAAGCGTTTCGCTTCCCGACCGGGCAGTTCGACTCAATTGCAAGTACTCGACAACATCCACCTCGACATCGCTCCCGGGGAATTCATCAGCATCGTCGGTGCCAGCGGCTGCGGTAAATCCACGCTGTTGCGACTGATTCTTGGACTGGACGAAGAATACGACGGGCGCATCCTGCTGGATGGCAAACCCATCGAAGGCACTGGCCTGGAACGTGGCATCGTATTTCAGGATCACCGCTTGTTCCCCTGGCTCAATGTGGAGCAGAACGTTGCTGTCGGCCTCAAGAATTCACCCCTGAGCGCCGAGCAGAAACGCGACACCGTTCGTGAGCACATTGAACTGGTCGGCCTGCAAGACTTTATCGATGCCTATCCTCATCAGCTATCCGGCGGCATGGCGCAACGCGTGGCCATCGCCCGCGGGTTGGTCAATCGCCCGAGCGTGCTGCTACTGGATGAACCGCTGGGGGCCCTCGATGCCTTGACCCGTGCGCGCCTGCAGGGCGAGCTGCAAAACATCTGGCTCAAGGAAAAAATCACCATGATCCTGGTCACGCACGATGTTGATGAGGCGGTATTCCTGGGTGACCGCGTGGTGGTAATGCAGCCCAACCCCGGCCGCATCCGGCGCATCCTCGACATCGATCTGCCGCGTTCACGCAACCGCAGTGACAGCCGCTTCATTGCCCTGCGCGACGATGTACTGAGCGATTTTGCCGAGCTGCACTGAGACTCCGCGCCTGACGTCGCGCGCAGGCTTGATGTTCACACTCAATTTTTTCAGGGAACGGGAAATGTCCGAACGCCAGCTCAGCCTCAACCTATTCATCTATCCGAACGGCCATCACGAAGCGGCCTGGCGTCACCCGCAGTCGGTGCCGGAATTGTCCATGGATATCGGCTATTACCAGCAACTGGCACTGCGCGCTGAACGCGAGAAACTTGATGCGATTTTTTTCGCCGATTCGCCTTCACTGGCTGAAAGCGGGCATGAGGGTTTGCGCATTCGTTTCGAACCCATCACCTGGCTGGCCGCGATTGCCGCAGTGACCCAACGCATAGGCCTGATCGCCACGGCCAGCACGACCTACAGCGAACCCTACAATCTGGCCCGCTCATTCAGTGCGCTGGACCACCTCAGCAAGGGTCGCGCCGGCTGGAACATCGTGACCACTTCCATGGCCGCTGCAGCCGCCAATTTTGGTCTGGATAAACATCCCTCGGCCTCTGACCGCTACGCTCAGGCCGAAGAATTCGTGCAGGTGGTCGGTGACTTGTGGGACAGCTGGGAGGACGATGCGCTGGTGCTGGACAAGACAGCCGGGGTGTTTGCCGATGGTGACAAGGTGCATGCGATCAACCACGTGGGCACCCACTACAAAGTAAAGGGCCCGTTCAACTCTCCGCGCTCGCCACAGGGGCGGCCGGTGCAGGTGCAGGCTGGGTCTTCTGAAGATGGCCGTGATTTCGCCTCCAGGCATGCCGAAGCGATTTTCACCGCGCACCAGACCCTGCAAAGCGCGACCGAATTCGCCAACGATATCCGTGCTCGGGCGAAGGCGGCGGGGCGCGATCCTCGCCAGCTGAAAATTCTCCCGGGCATCAGCCCCTACATCGGTAGCACCGAAGCCGAAGCCCAGCGCAAGTTCGACGAGCTCAACGAACTGGTGCTGCCGCATATCTCGTTAGGTCAGCTACGCCGCCTGTTGGGCGTCGACCTGACCGGGCACGATCTGGATGCACCGTTCCCGCGCCACCTGATCAACTTCGACAGCAGCGAAAGCCAGTCAAGCCGTTTCAAATTGATCATCGACATTGTCGACCGCGAGAAACCGACGCTACGCCAACTGATCAATCGCCTGGCGGGTGCTCGTGGGCATTGGGTGCCGGTCGGTACGCCGGTGCAGATTGCAGACTTGATCGAGCAGTGGTTCCGCCGTGGTGCCGCCGATGGTTTCAACGTGATGCCGCCAGCATTCCCCGAAGGCTTTGAAGTGTTCCTCGATGAAGTGCTGCCGATACTGCGAAAGCGTGGCCTGTTCCGCAGTGAATATTCGGGTAGTACGCTGCGCGAGCATTACGGCTTGAATCGCCCGGCTTCGCGTTTTTCCCTGAAGTCCGCCTGAGCGAGGGGCAGATCGGCCTGGCTGCAACCGGACTCCAAGCCGCCGCTTGCAGATCATCCTGGGCCGGTCACGCTCATTCCTGATCCATAACCTCGGTCACCCCCAGGTCCTCACCCAGGAACCCGCCACTCTGATGGTGCCACAGCCGCGCATAGAGGCCGTTCCTGGCGAGCAATTCGGTGTGGGTGCCCTGTTCGATAATGCGTCCATCATCCATGACAATCAGTCGATCCATCGCCGCAATCGTGGACAGCCGATGGGCGATGGCGATGACGGTTTTGCCCTTCATCATTTCATCGAGGCTTTCCTGAATGGCCACTTCGACTTCCGAATCCAGCGCGCTGGTAGCCTCGTCAAGTAGCAGGATCGGGGCGTTCTTGAGCATCACCCGGGCAATCGCGACGCGCTGGCGCTGGCCGCCCGACAGCTTGATGCCGCGCTCGCCCACCAAGGTGTCGTAGCCGGTGTGACCTTGCCGGTCGCTCAGTTGGCTGATGAACTCATCGGCCTGGGCATTGGCCGCGGCACTGCGGATTTGTGCGTCGCTTGCATCGGGTCGGCCGTAGGCGATGTTGTCGCGAATGGAACGGTGCAGCAGGGAAGTATCCTGGGTGACCATGCCGATGGCGCTACGCAGACTGTCTTGTGTCACGTGCGCAATGTCTTGCCCGTCAATGCGAATCTGCCCGCTGTCGACATCATAGAAGCGCAGCAGCAAGTTGATGAGCGTGGATTTGCCCGCGCCGGAGCGGCCGACCAGACCGATTTTTTCGCCCGGGCGAATGTTCAGGCTCAAGCCATCGAGCACCTGGCGTTCGCCATTGTAGTTGAAGCTCACATTGTCGAAGGTTACCGCTCCGCCGGAGGTCACCAGCACGCCCGCGTTCGGCGCATCCTGCACCTTGGGGCCGCGGGTCAGGGTTGTCATGCCATCCTGCACGGTGCCGATGCTCTCGAACAGCGAAGTCATTTGCCACATGATCCAGTGCGACATGCCGTTGATACGCAACGCCATGGCGGTAATCGCCGCCACGGCACCGGTGCCGACTTCGCCCAGGTGCCACAGCCAAAGTGCATAACCGCCGGCTGCCATGATCAACGCCACCACCAACGCCTGGTTGACGATCTCGAATTGGCTGACCAGGCGCATCTGGCGATAACCGGTCCGCTTGAAATCCTCCATGGCCGCGCGCGCGAAGTGCGCTTCACGATTGGAATGGGAGAACAGTTTCACTGTCGTGATGTTGGTGTAGGCGTCTGAGATACGTCCGGTCATCGAGGAGCGCGCATGGGCCTGTTCCTGTCCGACTTTCCCCAAGCGGGGCACGAAGTAGAGCATGGCCAGCCCGAACAACACGATCCAGGCAATGAAAGGCAGCATCAGTTTCAGTGCGAAGCCGCCGGCCAGTGCGATGATCGCGATGAAATACACCCCGATGCCGGGTGCGATCTCGATAAGGGTGAACAGCACGTCGCGCACGGCCAGTGCAGTTTGCATCACCTTGGTGGTGACCCGGCCGGAGAACTCATCGGAAAAGAACGAAAGGCTTTGCCGCAGCATCAGGCGGTGGAAGTCCCAACGCAGCCGCAACGGCAGATTAATCGCCAATATCTGGTGCTGCACCATGGTACGCAACGCCACCAGCCCGATGCTCGCCACCATGACGATGCCCATACCCCACAACACGCGACTTTCCTGGGCCGCCGCATCACCACCGGCTTGCCAGGTCGAGAGCAGATCCACGACCTGACCGAGGAAAGAAAACAGCCAGGCTTCGTAGATCGACACACCGGCACTGAGCAACGCAAACGCGAGAATATAGCCGCGGGCGCCCCGTGTGCACGCCCAAAGGAACCGAGCCAGGCCTTCGGGTGGCGGAGGGACTTCGTCGGGCGGGAAGGGGTCGAGTCTTTGTTCAAATGCGCGAAGCATGGTGGTCTCCGAAACGATCAAGTGAAGGAGAGTCTGCCATTTAAACGTTGCTTTGAGGGTTATGTGGGTTGGCGGGGCCAAGAGGGGCGCTCTCGGAGCGCCGTTCTTGACCCGAAGCGGTCCTCCAGGGCAAGTGACTATCCGTGTGTTTTCTTCAGTCCTTTCAAGCGCACATTCGCCCTTTGCACAGCGGCCATTTTTTCAGGCCGCTTCATGCGTTTCCACTTTCTGATGTCTTCCTTGCTTCGCCCGCAACTCACACACAGATCACCACTCAGCTGGCAAACGGAGATGCAGGGATTTTCGATTTCTTTAGCCATTGTCAGTTACCTTTGGCCACACGTGATTGAGTCAGGCGATTGAGGCGCGCAATCATGCCAGTCGAAACTCGACCGTCAGATGACTGACCTCATGAACCGGTTTGAGACGTTCACGAATGCTGTCGGCGCTAGCAGTGGCCTCACCCAGGACGCTGACGATGGCTGCATGCGCTTGCGGTCCAACACGCCAGACGTGCAAGTCCGTGATGGTGGCATCCCCCAGTTTCTCGACCAGTTCGCGGATTTCCTCGGCAACGTGCGCATCGGTCTGATCCAGCAATACACCTGCTGTAACCCCCATCAAGGTCCATGCCCAACGCGCGATAACGATGGCGCCGACGATGCCCATGACCGGGTCCAGCCAAACCCAACCCAGATATCGGCCGGCGAGCAGCGCAGCAATGGCCAGAACCGAAGTCAGCGCGTCCGCGACGACGTGGACGTAGGCCGATTTCAAGTTGTTGTCGTTCCCGTGATGGGCATGGCCATGATCATGATCATCATGATCGTGCCCATGACTGTGCCCGTGACCCAGCAGAAGGGCGCTGACAATGTTGACGACCAAACCGGCAATCGCGATGAGCGTAGCGGTGCCGAACTGAACTTCCGTCGGCTGCAAGAGGCGCATGACAGACTCAACGCCAATCCCCAGGGAGACCATACCGAGAATCAGCGCCGAGGCGAACCCGCCCAAGTCTCCAACCTTTCCGGTACCGAAACTGTAGCGCTGGCTGAAAGCATGACGTTTTGCGTATCCGTAGGCGGCCGCCGCGATGCCCAATGCGCCGGCATGGGTCGCCATATGAAAGCCATCGGCCAGTAACGCCATCGAGCCAGTTATATAGCCGGCGGTGATCTCGCCAATCATCATCACAACGGTCAGTGCCACAACCCAAAGCGTACGCTTGGCATTTTCGTCGTGCGCTGAGCCAAGGAACACATGGTCATGTGTGTGGTTGATGGTGCTGCTCATCCTGAGTGTGTCCCTGGACGCGTTCACTTGGAGTAACGGCGAATGGCTTCAAGAAGCTCTTCGACGCCTTTGTTACGCTCTTCTTCGCTGAGCGCAGGGTTCGCAACATGCTCCCGGGCATGCTCTTCGATGATTTCCTCCATCAAGCCGTTGATAGCCCCACGAGTGGCGGCAACAAGGTGCAGTGTTTTGGCGCAATCGAGATCCGATTCCAATGCCCGTTCAACGGCCTGGATTTGTCCGGCAATACGTTTTACGCGTTTGAGAAGATCGTCTTTATTTGCTGCGATATGACCCATGGGATACCCCCCCTACCTATGTGCTGGGCATGATAGGCATACCCCCTATACCTATGCAAGGTTGGAAGGCGGAGAGATCATCTACGACCCCTGGCAGGAAAGAGAGGCTTCAATTTTGAGGGGTAAAGCTGGAGGAGCTGGAATGTCCGCTCCTGGCTGTGGATTCAACCGGTCGACGCAACAGATTGGCTAAATCGTTCAGGGGGCTTTTCTACTTTGTGCGGGACTCGGATGGAATGAGGACGACCAGATCCGTATCACCTATGTCGACACCCGCTTGTGAAAGCAAGGTAGTAACTTGTCCGCGGTGATGCGTTTGATGGTTGAAGAAATGCATGACCAAACCATAAAAGCTCCTGTCAGCCGGTACTCCCTTCATGCTTGTGTAATTGAGGGTGTGATCTAGATCCGACTCTGCAATGGAGCGAGACCACTCGACAATTTTCTGATCGAGCCACGCTCGATGTGCCGAAAGTTCTCGGATATTTGAGAACAGCAACTGGTCGAGGCTTTTGAGGGCAGGAAGCTGCATAACTGGTCCCAGAGCCAAGTGGTTCGCTGGATGCTTGGCGAATCGCTTTAACCAGAGAGTGTCACCGGCCACCAAGTGGTTCAACGTCCCGAGAATTGAACCAAAAAATGCTTTCCTGTCCACTGAGATCTCTTCATCTGGCAGGCTTCTGGCTGCCTCATAAATCTTTGCGTTCATCCACTCGTTATAGGTCGCCATCAGGCAGATATGGCTGGTGCGGCTCATCGTGCTCATCCTTTCAATGAATACTTGATAAGCGTTCCACGCTCATCTTGAAACCCGGTCTGGTGCTGGGCTTTGTTGTTTTGGCGGGCAACAAGAAGAGGGGACCGGTCTTGCTGGGTGCTTGCATGTAGCTCGGCGAATGTCTTCATTTGGTCGATTCTGTTGAAAAAGTCTTGGCGGATTGGCTCAACTACACTGAGCTTGAAAAGCGTCCGATTTACGCGTTGCAAGCTCTCCTCGCAGGGCAATCGTATTGCAGTGAATCGCTCCAGCTCTACCACTTACGCCTGAGTCGTTGTTCATGAGTGAAATCACTACCATCCCCTCGGATGGTGTACCTGACCTTCAACCTATAGTGCAGCGCAAGCTCGGACGCTGCCTTTTGCGCTTGCAACAATACGAACGACAGCTGAAAGCCATAGTCGCGCATGGCGAGTTGAGCGGTCCCGCGGATCGGCTGCATACCATCCGTGAGCAGAAGATCGCACGAGCCCAGAAAAAGACCATGGGCGCGTTGGTCGGGATGCTGACCGAAAGCTTTCTGACCCAGTCGCCCCAAAATGAAGAATCACAGACGCAAGCCGATGCCGGTGACCTGATCTGGCTCAGCTATCGACACCAGTTGGAAATGCCAGCCGAGCACTATGAGGCAACGAAGGTCGCCATCAAGGAACTGGTCGACCTGCGCAATAAGCTAGTTCACCACTTCATTGAGCATTTCGATCTCTGGTCTGAATCAGGCTGCCAGGCGGCGGATGGTTTCCTTGAGGAAAGCTACGAAACCATCAATAAGCATTGCCTAACCCTGCAATGCTGGGCCAAAGCCATGGATGAGGCACGAGCTAAAATGGCTTTGCTTGTGCAGAGCCAAGCATTCTCAAATGAGCTCTTCGATGGTATCCGGGGGGATGGCTCAGTCAATTGGCCTGGCAGTGGAATATGTTGCTGTTTACGGGAAGCAGAAGCCAAGTTTGCCGAAGATGGCTGGACTCGACTGGAAGCAGCCATCCGCTGGATCGGTAATACCTATCCAGAGCAGGCGCCCAAGCGCTACGGTTGCAGCAGCTGGAGGCATACCCTGCACGAATCAGGGCAATTCGAAATACGAAAATCCCAAGCTGATAATGCGCTTACTGCCGTCTGGTATCGCAGCAAGGTTAGCTGAATCGTCCTTCCTTTTGTAAGTGCGCTGAGTGACGGCTTCTGGCCGATTTGGGCCATCCGCGAGTGCTCGCTTTTGCCGGGGACGGATGACCAAGCCAAAAGGGACATCAATCTCACCGGCCAAAGACGCCTCGCTCCACCGGGCGGGGGCGTCTCCCTGTTAATCCCTGTCAGCTTGCCGGATTGCGTGCCATGACGATCCACGCCGCGCCGTCGATCATCACCGACCGCTCGCCGGGGATGCCCGCGAAGGCGGCACGTACCGCGGCCCAGGCGCGGGCGCGGATGTCGTCAGGCTGATCCGCGAGCACAAGCGACAGCGGGCCGCCCTCGAACGCCATCTTCACCGCGTCGTCGATCGCCGCATCCCGCGTCCCGCCCTCGCCGAACGGGATGGAAGCATCGAAGGGCGTGATAGCGATATCGGTGAAGCCGGCCGCTGTCAGGATGCGCGTCACCCGTCCCCGGTCGCCGAACGAGAATGGGCCGGGCGCTTCGGGACCGGGCGGTGCGGTCAGCGGGACGATGCCCTTGATCGCGCCCATCGGCAGGCGCACCCAATCGTTCTCGGCCACGCCGCGCCAGCAGACGAAAGCGACCCGCCCGCCCGGCCGGAGCGCGCGTCGCATATGGGCGAACGCCCCTGTCGGATCGTCGAAGAACATCACTCCGAAACGCGAGAACAGGATGTCAAACGCGCCCTGGGGCAGCTCGGCGCTACTGGCGTCGGCCACCTGGAACAGGGCCGGCGTATCCTGCGGCGCAAGCGCGCGCGCTCGGCCGATCAGCGGTTCGGATATGTCCACGCCCAGCACATGGCCGCCCACGCCGACGCGGGCGGCCAGAGCCAGACTCGACGCGCCCGCGCCGCAGCCGACGTCCAGCACGTGTTCGCCCGTCGCGGGCGCGGCGGCTTCTATCGCGGCCTGGCCGAACACCGCAAACATGGCGTCGAGCCGGGCCTGGTTGGCGACCCAGTACTCTCCGCTTTGGCCATTCCAGTCGGCGACCTGATAGGCATTTTGCTCTGTCATGACATCTCCTCGTTTTGATTCGTTCTTAACTAGGCCGTGCAAAAGCCGGGGACGGCGACCTTTTGGAACAGGTGCGGGCTGCCTACGACGGATGACGGATAGGCCGAAAGCTTCGCGACGAACTCGGGATGGGTGAGGCCGGCGCGGACCGTCTCGGTGGATTCCCACACCACATAGTTCAGGTAAGTCGGGCTATCGCCGATCGCTCGATGCAGTTGCATGGAAATGAAGCCCGGTTGCTTCGTTATGATCTGGGCAGCCGCCTTGAAAGCGTCCAGGAAGCCCGCTTCGTCGGCGTAATCGAGCGTGAAGAGGTTGATGAGCACGACTGGCGCGGCCGCGATGCCGAGTTGGCGCTCAAGCGGGAATTTATCGTCTAGCGGTTTGAATTTACGGTCTTGCGCCTTTTGGTCGGCCATGGTGGCGCTCCTGTCTATTGTGAAATTGAAACTGGCGTGATCGATGCTGCTTCGAAGCAACATTCAGAAACCAGCAACCACCGAAGAAGGGAATCTGTACTCTCAAACCAACATCGACTGTTGGGCGGAGATACCCGCCGTCGCGCCTTGCCATGATGCCGTAGTGACAGAGGGCATGAGGGGATTGGCGAGGTCGCCGGCGGCGTAGACGCCGGGCATGCTGGTTTCGCGGCGCTCGTCGACCTTGAGGGCGATGCCCTGGGGGGTATCGACCGTGGCGAGGCCCAGCGATTCATGCAGGCTTGCGGACGGCTTATTGCGCGGATGCGCGAACAGAATGTCGACCGCGACAGCGGGGCCGGCGTCGAGCCTAACGGTGGTGTTATGGCTCTCGTCATGGTCGATTTCGGTGATCCGGCCATCGACGACAGGGATGCCGCGGCGCGCCAGATCGGCCCGGATGTCGGGTGGAATGTCGTGACCATTGGCGAAGACCGTCAATGTGTCGGTCCAGTCGTGGTATAGCCTGACGTAGTTGTGCGACGGCGGGCCGGACCAGACGAGGCCCCAATGCCGGCCGGCAACTTCAAAGCCGTCGCAATAGGGGCAGGGCACGATGGAGGTGCCCCAGCCTTCGGCAAAGCCGGGAACTTCAGGCATCTGGTCGGCGACGCCATAGCTCAGGATCAGGCGGCGCGCCTTGAGGCTTTCGCCATCACCAGTGAGGACGGAGAAATCGTCGATGGCGCCGGAGATGCTCTCGGCCCGGGCAGTGACCAGCCTGACCGTGGGATAGCGCGCCAGCTGCTGCCGCGCCTCGGCCAGGATCTCCAGCGGTGGCTTGTGGTCGTGGCCGAGCAGGCCATGGGAGTGGTCGGCGAAGCGATTGCGCGGCAGGCCGGTATCGAGAACGGTGACCTTTCGGCGGGCACGGCCAAGCTGCAGGGCGGCGGCAAGACCGGCAAAGCTGCCGCCGATGATGATGACGTCATTCATGGTGATAGGCTCCGTGCTGTGGATGAAGGGAGATTGGCTTGCACTTTTAAGGTGCTTTTAAGATACTTTGAAGTACCCTAATTCAAGAATTAGAATACTGTCAAGTACTGGAATTTTTATGACCGAAAACAACCAGGGCCGGCGCGGCCGGCCCGCCAACGAGGCGCTTGGCCAAACGATAGCCGACGCCGCGTGCGAACTTTTTGTGGAATTGGGTTTTCAAGCGACGACAATGGACAAGGTCGCCCAGCGGGCGAAGATATCCAAGCTAAGCATCTATCGACACTTCGAGAACAAGGAGGCGCTGTTCAGCGCGGCCATCGCGGCCCACTGCCATCAGTTTGCACCACAGGCCCTTTTTGAAGGCGTCGACGGTTCGGCCGAAGATCAGCTCATGGCGGTGGGATCAACCCTGCTTCGCACGCTATTGAGCCCGGACGTGCGCAGTGTCGAAGCCATGATCATGGCCGACAAGACGAATCAAAAGTCGTTAAGCAAGCGCCAATACGAAGCCGGCCCCGCCTATGTCATCGCCCAAATCGAGGCCCTGTTGCGTCAGTTGCACGCGAAGGCGGTTCTGAACGTGCCCGATCCTCTCCAGTCCGCCCGCTTGTTTGCCGCGCTTTTCAAAGGGTCCGATCTTCTGATTATCGCGCGCTTCGATGAGGCGAGAGCAGAAGACGACAACGAAATCGAATCCTATTGCCGGTCGGCCGTCGCCATGTTCATCGCCGCGCACGGTGGCAACGACCACGCGGGCGAATAAGCATTTGATTGCTCCGGGCGCTTGGCCGGGGCCGTCGTCCAGGCGCTTCGTCATATCGGACCGGCGCGCGGCGACAGTATCGAAACGCTGCTTTGGTGGATCACCTTCAGCATCTGACGAACTAGCAACTCGTGACTGGGATCGAGTGGCCGATTTCTGCCTGTCACGATGGGCTGCAATCGACCCTTTGTCGCCTCCCGCCTGAGCACACCTTTTAAGGTCTCTACTTCTAGTTAAGCCTTGTACCTACAGAGGGGCGCGTGCGATGAGCAACGAACAGGCGGCACCTGAGACCAAAGGCGTTACGGTGACGTTACTTGCAACGATTGACCTGGGTCCCGAGATCGAGGGTATGGCAGGGCGCCAACTCAGGATGCGCAGGGTGACCATCGAGCCCGGAGGCGTCTTCGGGCCGGTTCACAACCATATCGACAGACCCGGCACCGTCTACATTCTGCAAGGAACGATCACCGATCATCGAAACGGAGTCGCCACGGATTATGGGCCGGGAGTGGGCTGGCCCGAGGACAGGAACACCACGCACTGGCTTGAGAACAGAGGCACGATTGCGGCGGTGGAGATCTCGGTTGATATTGTCAGGCAAGCGTAAGCTCCTCCGGCACCGGCCGAACCAGGCGCCCCTGCTGCATCAGGCTATTGCACTCCATTGACGCAGACCTCGTGGTCCGCAGCCTATCGTGCGGAATCGATGTGCAACCGGGGCGCCTGAAGCGTCAGCGACACACTGTCCGCCAGGCGCGTGGCCTGCTGAGTCGCGTCCTCACGCGCGCGCCGATCAACGTCTTCCCCCAGGATGGTTTTCTCCACAATCACCGAATGCACATCCGTGACGCCGATAAATTTCAGCCAGGCTTCCACGTAGGGCTTCTGGAAGTCGAAGCGCTCCGCCGGTGTGCTCGACTGTGCCGAAAAATCCAGGCCGCGGGCGTACATCACCACGGCGAGTGTGTTGTGCAGCAGGCCTTCCAGACCGCGTTCCGGGTCAACGCTGAACAGGATGTCTTTCTGCGATACCAGGTCGATGAAGTGCTTGAGTTTGTACGGGATGCTGAAATTCCACAGCGGTACGGACATCACGAGCACATCCGCGCGGTGCAGGTGGCTGGCCAACGCTTTTAACGTGTTCCAGGCGTCTTGTTGTGCGGCGGTCAACGGCGTGCCATTGAGCCCGGCGTATTTGGCCTCCATGGCCAGCTCATCGAATTCCGGCAGCGCCATGTTCCAGAGGTCGAGGGTGATGATTTCGGTGTCCGGGGTGTTGGCTTGATAACGCGCAATGAAACTGCGGGCGACTTCAAGGGAAGCCGAACGCTGCTTGCGTGGAGAACACTGAATATGAAGAAGAGTCGTCATGGCACACCTTGAATGATGAGGGGGCAGGGCAGGTGTGAGCATTGCAACATAGTTGAATTTGAAATATAAATCGTAAATTAGCCATCAATTGATCACGTATAAAACTATGTTCGATGCGCTGCTGCTCAAGACATTTGTCACCGTCGTCGATGAAGACGGCTTCAGCCGTGCGGCTCAGAAGCTGCACCTGACTCAGTCGGCGGTCAGTGGCCACGTGCGGCGATTGGAAGAACAGATTGGTAAACCCCTGTTGACGCGCACCACCCGTTCCCAGCAATTGACGGCCGATGGCGAGCGCCTGGTCTCTTATGCGCGCACGATCCTCGCGCTGAACCGTGATGCCTGGACAGACCTGACACGCACGCCGTTTCACGGGCGACTGCGGATCGGGGTGTCCGAAGATTTTGTCGAGTCTCGATTGCTGCGCACTGTTCAGGATTTCGCAGCGCAGTACCCCGGGATGAAGATCGAGGTGCAGGTGAACATTCCGAGTACGTTGCTGGCGCTGATGAAGCAAGGGCATCTGGAGGTGGTCATCGGTTCGCTGTGCGAAACCAGCGAAGCGGGGCTGTTGCTATGGCAAGAACCGCTGGTGTGGGCCTGGTCGGCGCAACCCGTCGCCCGGTTACCCACGCCGTTGCCGCTGGCCCTGTTCCCCGAGCCGTGCCCTTATCGCGAGGCCGCGCTGACAAGGCTGGCGCAGGCGGGAATCGCCCAACGCATGGCCATGTTGTGCAGCAGCACCGCCGGGTTGCGGGCGGCGGCCCTGGCAGGCTTCGCGGTAGCGCCCATGCCACTCAGTCAGTTGGGGCAAGGATTGGCGGTTGTTGGGGTAGAACAAGGGTTGCCGGATTTGCCGGATGCGCAATGTCGGCTGTTCAGCTCGCCTGATGCGGATCAGGCGATTGTGGCGGCGGTCACTCAGCTGATTGTGGAGTACTGCTCTAAGCGCAGGGCTTGATTGTCGTTTCAAGGGTCTGGTTGAACGTCTCCTCTTACCTGCATTCGCGACTAGAATTTCACTGCCGACGCCTCTAACGCCAGGTCAGATCTCAACCGTGCGACGTTAGGTCTCGAGCGCTATTTCAATCTCTGGGAATCCGGTATGGCCAATCCGCAAGATAAAGCCGAATCTGAAGAGGATTTAGCGCAGATGGTAATAGGGCGAGGGCCCTGCACCTATCTATTGCTGCTCTTACTAGGATTGATCCTCCTGTTTCCCTTTCTTGAGGAAGGTCTGTTTTCTCGTACGTTGCTCGGCATACTGTTTTCAATCGTGCTGCTCGTGGGCGCTTTCGCCACCAGGCAGACTCGGCGGGGGTTCATCCTGAAACTGGGTCTGGCGTTGCTTGGGGTTGGCCTTCAATGGACGGCGTTGTGGGCTGAGAGTATCGCGATTCTTGAACTTGCCGGGATGTCCTATGTGGCGTCTCTTGCTGTCTCATTTAGCGGAGTGCTTCGCTATATTCTCATGCGCGGGCCAATTACAGCCGACAAGCTGCATGGCGCGCTTGCGGGTTACATCATGCTGGCCTTTGTTTGGTCCTTTGTCTTTGCCTTGCTCGAGATATCCAGCGCTGGCTCATTCGGCCCTAACCACCTCGAATTCGGACAGCCCGGCACTTTCTTCAAACTGATCTATTTTAGCCTTACGACACTCACGACCACCGGTTACGGTGATGTTATCCCGTTGACCAACCACGCCCGCTCCCTGGTGATGGTCGAAGAATTTTCAGGCGTCTTTTACGTGGGTGTTGTGATCGCGCGGCTTGCCGGTCTTTATCCATCGAATCAGGCCAAGTGACTCTTGATTTGCCTGAGCCATCTGCGGGCATCAGTCTGCCAGGGCTCAACGTCCATACTCAACGTAGGGGTCTAAATTGAACCCCTGCGTATCCCAGTTGATTCGGTAAATCACTTCTTTCCTTGGCCTGATGTTGGCCGCAACAGTTTTGATCGCGACACCCGCACATAATCCAGACTCGGCGAGCCCGGCACCGAGATTCACTTTCCCGGCAGGCAAAACGAAAGATGCCTTTTGACCGGGACCTATCTTGGCTGCGCGCTGACCATCGATGTAGAACACGACGTCACATCCCGCACCGTCCAACCCGTCATCACGGAAAATGGTCAGGCGTCCCGGATCTTGCGTGCCCTGGCTTTTGATCGCGTACATCTCACTGGCCGGCACTGGCCGCGCTTCAGAAACCCGCATAGGTGACGTTGCGCACCCGCCCAAGGCCAGCAAGAGCGCTCCCGTTGCGATAATCCCTCGCATCATTTTTTCCTCCTGAAAAAGTGTGAATGCATCAGAGCGACATACTGCTTTGCTTCATCACGCCATTCGCCAAAAACGCTTTAAATCGATCGGTCACCTTTAATCCTAGTCACCTTTTATCTCGGCGGTTATTGGGGTAGGGCAAGGGTTGCCGGATTTGCCGGATGCGCAATGTCGGCTGTTCAGCTCGCCGGAAGCGGATCAGGTGATTGTGGCGGCGGTTACTCGGCTCATTGTGGAGAACTGCTCTAAGCGGAGGGCTTGATTGTCATTTCAAGGGCCTGCTTGAACGTCTTGGGTACCCGGTCTTTGCCTTCCTGAGGGACGGTCAGCCGCCTGTTGGGTGCTGGGGAACCACTTTGATCATGGACACAAAAAAACGGGCGCCTTGATGGCGCCCGTTCTCATTTAATCCATCGCCCTAACCATGGCAGACCGCACATAGCAGCTTTTTACCGTATGAAAATCTTCACATTTTATTTCACATGCTGACTTGATGAAGAGGCGCTAATTTACTGGCCTCCAGAGGTTTTGTAGGTTCTTAAAACAAAATCATCTTCACATTTTATTTCACATATTTTTGTGAAGTGGCTTCGGTCAATCGGATCACGAATAGATCCGTCAGCCGCGTTCACGCACAGACCCCAACTGCAAAAAAAACGGGCGCCCATTGAGGCGCCCGTTTCTACTTACTCCTTCACCTCCGCCCGTAAGCGTCGGCCGATCACGTCCATCAAGTCACAGCCGTCACGTAACGGAATGGCCAGCAGTTTGGAGAAGTCCGACAGCACCACCGTGTCGCAACCGAGTTCGCCGCGGTAGGCGATGTTTTCCAGCACCTGCGTGACCGTGCGGATGCGGTAATCGGCCATGGCTTGCAGGACGTCGAGTGGGGCTTGGGTGTCGATGAGCAGGGAGGCCGGGATCAGGTCGATTCCGGTGAGGGGCATGTATCTTTCCATAGGTGAGACCTCGTTCAGTTAAATGAGACCGCCAACAGATCGTCGCCAAACGAATAGGGTGGCAGTTGCGCGCAGGTTGGCGAACCGGGAACGAGTAACCGGCAGACCCGAAGGTCTCCCGCGCGCAACCGCCATAGTACAGCGGTTTTGCAGTTGCGACGACGCCTGCAAATGAGCAGGCGGCCCTCGCATTCGTATCTCGGGTCGCCAAACCCGAATCGCCATTTTGGGCGACGAGATGGACTATAGGCTTCATCAGAACGGCGGGAAAGGTGAGGGATTCCGAGGTTTGTGTAGGAATTTTTATGGTGGTCCTAGGACCGTGACGCCCCTTCCGTGAGCGACTGCTATCGGCCCAGGGTGTGTAAAAACGCTTCGCCAAAATTGAAGTGTGCGTGTCTACGTTAAATCTGAAATTTATCGGCACGTGAGCAGACGTGGATTTCTCGTAGAAGCGCGATTTGCAGTCCGTTTTTGAGTATCTGTCGCGCTGAAAAACGTTTTTACACAGCCTCGGCCAAGAGCAGACGTTCGAACCTAAGGTAATGCGATGAAGAGAAAAACAAGAATGACTGCACCTCTGACCAGCAACGCAGCAACCCAGCCTGGGCCTGGCTGGACGTTTGCCCCTGATCGCATGATCCGAATAGCCAATTGTCATTCGATCATCGAAGTACTTCGCCACATCAAACACAGTGGGCCGGAATGGGCGCATCGTAACGTCCACATATGCTTTCCCGGCCCATCAAATGCTTGGGCTCTGGTGTACCCGCTTCAGAATGCCAGTGCCCCGTACTTTGACTTCATGTATACCCACAAAGAGCCGCCTCAGGAAGCGCTGTCCATACTGCTAGGGAAGTATCCACAGTGTTCCGTCATCGACTGGTCGCCCGGACGCTTGGCCTGCATCGAAGCTCAGGGGGTGGATGTTGAGACGCTCGCTGAAATCATCCGGGATCTAGCTGAAGCTGCTTGGGATGAGCACATCACGTTCGTCGATGCTTCGTACGAGGAAATGGGTAAAGCGTGACCCAAGAGCGGACAGTCGACCTTAGCTTCCCAAGCGCGTGCGCAAAGACCAGGTCTTGGGCAACAATCGACCAGACGGGAACGGAACGCAGGTCACCATAATCGAAGGAATGTTTGTTATGAGCCACCTTAACAACGACTTGAGGGCCGATTTCGTTGAGGCACTTGAGGAAATCTCGACGCTGATGTCCATTGCATACGACCAGCTCGGCCCTGTACCGGAAGACCATGCATTAGCTCAGGCAGGTTTAGAGAATGGTGGTGAAATAGTTCTGGATTATGTCGATCACAACGAGGCTGGAGTAGCGTTCGAACACCTGCTTTACATGATTGACGAACCACCGCTCGTTGTTTCTGAAAAATGCATAAAAATTTTAGCTCGGATCGCAAAGTCCTTGAAGATGCCATTCACGAGGTGACAAAAATTTACCCAACTGAAGGTCAGCTTTGGGTCGGTTTCAGCCCGTTGTGGAAGGCAGAAGTCGGCCAGCAGCGGCCTTTGAGTCCAACGCGCAATTACCGGCCAAGAGTGGCCACTCGATCTGCTTTTCGGGCACCATAAAGCCGGGCAAAAAAACGAGCTATGAGTATGAAACATGAACTTTGGCTGGAACCCGATGGTTGCCAGACTTTCTGCCTGGCAGGTATTCACGGTGATGACGCGCGCAATCTTCTTTCAGCAAACTCCCAATTGATCTGGACGGTCGAAGCTGACAGTTACTTCGAGGCGATGACCAAATACCATTCCTTCATGGCATGGGGTAAATACCAGACAGACTTCCCCGATCAGGACCAAATTTCCTACGCAGAGCTAGGATGGGATGAGTAACGGGTGTCAAGCGACAGGATAAGCAGCTCCGCGCTTTGAGCTCTAGACCGAACGTCCGGATTGGGTCGTTTTCTGCCTGTCGCGAAGGGCAACTATCGGTCGATTCTGTTGAAAAAGTCGGTTTGCCCAAAATGCTCGAATACTGATGGGTGAATACACCTCTTTTGCACGCTGCTACGTGAAATCCGAGTCCGGAAGCCTCTGCTGAAAGCAAGGATTTCAATCTCAGGCGCGTGCTTTTCTGCCGTGGAAACCAAGCCGGACTTTTTCATCAGAATCGGCCAAAAGCGGACTTAACGTGAACCATTCTGTGCCAGCAATTTTGGGACTGAGGAGCTCTTTACCTCTTCAGATAGGCGTGCCTACGACCGCTCAGCTGCGGCCGGATTAGCAGGGAGAGGTGTAAGCAGCGGAAGTCTTGATTCACAGTAAAGGGCAGGGATCGCGCTTCGGAGTCACAATGGTGGTCCGACGTATCGCCCGAGTCACGCCCACCCGCAGTACTAAAAGATCCTGGGCGCAGATTTTTGGATCCTGCGGGGCTTTGGCAATGCGCTGGTAAAGGCCGTCGTAGATGATGACCTCGTCGAACTCCTTCCCTTTAGACTTATGTATCGTCATCAGATGGATGCCACGCCAGTCCTTTTGAGCTGCAGCGAAATGCTCCTGCATCAAGGCACTTCGGACTGCCTCTTCAGCCCCCATGTACTCTCCCTGGGCGCGCCACAACGCACCCAAATTGGTTCGCAATACTGAGCCTCGGTGCAGCAGTCGTAGGTAGCGAGCATCTGTTGCTACTTGCTTCAAGGCTTCCGCAGTGGACGATGCCAACAGGCCGCGCAGGTGTAACCAGTCTTCCGCAGGGTCGCCCGTTAATTGCAGTTGCCGCCGCAATTCTGAGATGCGCTGAACTTCGCTGACAATCAACAGGCGCTTGGAGCCGCGGATCTTTCCCGAGGAGAGGAACCCGCTAAGAGCACCCGCCAGGTCAAGCTCGGTCTGTGGGGTAGGCCTGCCCCCGCGCCGCCCGCGAATGTGCGAGTGAAGTGCGCCGAGCATGCGGCTCGCCACATCGCCAGCGGTACCTCCCGCCAGTAACGTGGCGATAACGCCAGCGGCTAGAGCCGGCGGTTCAGCATCCATTGCGACGTCGTGATGTAGCGCTGGCAGACCATCAGTTGCAGAAGAAAGGTAGTCAGAAAACTCGAGCATCAGCCGCCTGGATGGCACCAGGATCGCGATCGATTTGTCAGGTACTTTTTTGAGGCGATCCAACGCCGAGAACACCGCGGCCTTGGCGGTGAAGTGCAGGCTCTTGCCATACATGAAGTCGTAACGCGCGATTTTGACTTGCTGGTAGGCCTTGCCCTTGTTTGCTCCAGTGAGCAGGTCATTCCCATAGGCCGTGATATCGGTACCGCTGCTGCGATGATTTTCACCCGCGAAATCGAAATGGGCGGCGCCGAAGTTCTCCAGAAAGTCTCCCACCCGCCTGGGATCAGCACCTCGAAACTCATAGATCCGCTGTTCGGGGTCGGCCAGTGCAATGAGGCGACTGCGCTTCCCAAGCTGCTGGATCAGCGCCCATTCATCACTGTTTGTGTCCTGAAACTCGTCGAGGATGATGATGGGATAGGTGTCGGAGAAGATGGCGCCTAACCGATCACTGCGGCTCAGCAGTTCGCTGGCCAAACTTGCGAACAAGTCGAAATGCAGGCGGCCCTCCTGTTCGAAAAGGCGTCGCTTCTCATTTTCGTGCTGGGCCTTATCGATATCTGCCAAATGCGCTGCTGCTTCGGGCGGAGGCAGAAGCTGCAGGTTCGGTCTGCCATTCAACAGATAGGCATGGCTTCGGAGAATGCTCCATGCGAAACCGTGGTACGTGCTGACCTCTAGTTGCTTCAGATCCTCGCGAGAGATCAGCTCAGAAGCCTTTTCGATGATGCGCGCTACGGTCGGCCTGGCGAAGCTCAAGAAGAGGACCTTCTGGCCTGGCTTGAGTATTCCTGAGCGAATCTCATTGCGAGCTTTGACCAGCGCGACGTGTGTTTTGCCGGCACCAGGGCCACCTAGCGCCAGGGCGTGCCTAGCGCATTCCAGAAAGTCGCGCTTCTGATCGCTCCACACTTCCGTCATGCCAGAGGCTGGGGCGGGGACGGTTGGAACTTCCCATAGGCGGCTGCCGCCTCTGGGAGAGGGGGCACGCCGACTAGCTGGGGAGGAAGTGGAGGCAGCGGAGGTGGCTCAATGACGTTCTTGATGGCTGCCAGCGTGGTTCTCACGTATTCAGGCATGTCATTGGCGGTTGGGCAGGAGGCGAGCAAGTCGCCGGCGTCGCCACCACCCTTGGCCCAGCTGAAATAGCTCGACAGAGCCGCTTGCAGATCGGCCAGCGGCGTTGCGGGCGTTGGCGTCCATGCTGCGAGATGCTGCGGCCAATCGCCGCCAGCAACTACAACAGCAGCATAGCTGCGGAGTGCGACCTCAGACACGCCATACAACACAAGGTTTTCGAAGCCCTTAGTCGCGGACTCGTAGGCATGATCGACCGAGGCATTGATGGTTGCGAGCGCCTCCTGTGATTGCTTGTCGAACACCGCGAACACGATCTTGCCGAGAGACCGGAAGAATGTACCCAGAGGAGCGACATTGGTCTCGCCGCGAGCATCGACGATAGCCACTCCAAGGTTTTCGAGAGATTTGAATCGCGTGGGATCCAGCTCGGCGAGCCGGCGGGCGGCGGCAGGCAATGCGTCGAACTCCGTACGGCCCTCAAGCACAAGTACGTAGCGGGCAAGTAGAGCTTCGCAGAACCGAGCTTTAAACTCTGTGCGATAAGCCTTGGGCTTGACTGCTGGTGGGTATGTTGCAGGGACTCCGGTCATAACACCGGCCGTGCGCTTGAGAACCACCACCTGGGCAGGATCGAACTCCTCCAGCACGTAGGGTGAGTGAGAGGTGAAGATGGCCTGTGCCGACTTCTGGCGTAGCGAATTGATAATTCGTTTCTGGGTGTGCGGCGGAAGCGCGATCTCTGGCTCTTCCATCGCGAAGATCACGCTTTGCTTGAGTTCGGCGATGATAGACAGCAGAGCCAATACCAGCGTGTTAATCGTGCCAGTGCCTTGGTGCTGATATGGGGCGGAATAGACGGAACCGTCCGGCCTTTTCGCTCCAGTGCCCATGAAGACAGTCAGGGTTCGACGGAGCATGTCGCGGGTGAGGTCCGAAACCCGCATGTGGGGTTGCTCTGCCCAGTCGGATGGTACGTAGTGCCGTACTGCATCCTGGACTGCGACAAGTAACTCGCCGATATCCTCGGTCTCTCCAACTGGCAATGCCCTCAGTTGGTCGAGCAAGTCTTCCCACATTGTCAGTCGTGTCTCCTTCAGCCGAAGGATTACGTCCAACAAAGAGCCTCGCTCTAGGCTGAGTGCGCGGGCGCCGGTTCGTAGGGTGCGAAGATAAAGAAAACCGCACTTTCGTTTGTCGGGCGCAGAGAACCGCAGGTAGGAGCCATCCGGCATTTCGGGAGTGGCGTAAAAGGTATCCCCAGCGAAGTCGTCCTCTTCTACGTCATACCAGCCGTTGAAGAAGACGCGTATTGCTGCGCCAACATGGGGGGCGTCTGTTCCCTCTGGGGGTGCCCCCACAAGCAATGTCTTGGCCTGTGAATCCCACCACTCGATATGGTCGCGGAAATGCCGCAGCTGCTCATCGGAGAGTCCAGCGACAATAACCTCGATCTGGATCGGGACGACCTCGTTCCTGGCCGGATCTACGTACGTACCTGCATAGAAATCGTGCTCATCAATTACAGGACGGCGACTCAGGCGCTCTGGGCCAAGTACCAGGTCCACCGCTTCCAGCAATGTGGACTTGCCGGCGTTGTTGTCACCAATAAAAGCAGTGTGTCCATTGAGATGGACCTCACCGTAGGCGATGCCTCTGAAGTTCCGGACGCGAACACGCACAAGATGCACTTCGACCCTCCTTGTCTAGCGGAAACCAATCTACTGATTTTAGTCCCTCATGGTAGGTGCGATTCGACTGTATCGCCACTTGAGAGCTCCTTCGGGTCGATTCGCGTACCGCGCGCGCAACCAAGGGCCGCTATTGGCCCAGAGTGTGTAAAAACGCATCCGTCATTTTGAAGTCCGCGTTGCTATGTAAAATCTGCCAGCGCTCGCTCAGTCAACGGACCTACAATTTGCGTAGAAACACGATTTCCGGGCTGTTTTCGTCCGCAGCTGCTGGTCAAAAACGTTTTTACACAACCTCGGCCGAAAGCGGACATTACTCATGCTGTCCAAATCTGCGAAATCGAATCGGGTGGTGCCCAGTCCCCTAGCGTAGAATTTCCAAAACACGAGCCCACCCGAGACGGACCCTCAATGCAAACCCCCGCCACCCAACACCCCCTCTGGAAAACCTACCTCCTTTTCCTCGCCCCCATGGTCCTCTCCAATTTCCTCCAATCCATGTCGGGCACCATCAACAGCATCTACATCGGCCAAATGCTCGGCACCCAAGCCCTGGCTGCCGTGTCCGGCATGTTCCCCATCGTCTTCTTCTTCATCGCCCTGGTCATCGGCCTCGGCGCGGGTGCGGGTGTGCTCATCGGCCAGGCCTGGGGCGCCCGTGAGCCGCATCTGGTGAAAACCATCGCCGGCACAACCTTGTTGTTAGGCGCAATGATCGGCCTGACAGCGGCGGTGCTCGGCAGCGTATTCGCAAGGCCCGCGTTGCAGGGTTTGGGGACTCCGGCCGACGTTATCGACGACGCCGTGTCCTACGCCCACGTGATGATGTGGATCATGCCGTCGCTGCTGGTCTACGTGCTGTTCACTCAATTGCTGCGCGGGGTAAGCGATACGGTGTCGCCGCTGATTGCGTTGGTGGTGTCGACGTGTATCGGGTTGGCGCTGACGCCGGCGTTGATTCGGGGTTGGTTCGGGTTGCCGATGATGGGGATTCAGAGTGCGGCGTATGCGGGGTTGGCGGGTAATTTGTCGGCGATGGGGTGGCTGGCGTGGCGGTTGATTCGCAAGGGGCATCCGTTGGCGCCGGATCGGGAGATGTTTGCGGCGATGCGGCTGGATCTGGTGATTCTCGGCAAGGTGTTGCGTATCGGGTTGCCGACCGGGTTGCAGATGGTGGTGTTGTCGGTGTCGGAGTTAGTGATTCTGGCGCTGGTGAATCAGCACGGTTCGCAGGCGACGGCGGCGTATGGGGCGGTGACGCAGATCGTCAATTACGTGCAGTTTCCGGCGCTGTCGATTGCGATCACGGCGTCGATCCTCGGTGCTCAGGCGATTGGGGCAGGGCGGCTTGAGCGCATGGGGCCGATCCTGCGCACGGGGCTGTTGATCAATGTGTGCCTGACCGGGGGGTTGGTGGTGTTGGGTTATCTGTTGTCGCACTGGTTGCTGGGGTTGTTCCTCACGGATGATTCCACCCGGGCGAAGGCGGAGCATTTGTTGCACATCATGCTGTGGAGTCTGTTGGTGTTCGGCTTCCAGGCGATTGTCGGCGGCATCATGCGCGCCAGCGGCTCGGTGCTGGTGCCGATGGCGATTTCGATTTTTTGTGTGGTCGGGGTGCAGTTGCCGGTGGCGTATGTGCTGGACGGGCAGTTCGGGTTGCAGGGGGTATGGATGGCGTTTCCGGTGGCGTACCTGGGGATGCTGGTGTTGCAGACGGCGTATTACAAAATGGTCTGGCAGCATCAGAAGATCGAGCGGTTGGTGTAGGCGGGCGGGAGGTAGCGGTGCTGAACATGCAGATGATTAAAGTAGACGATAACGGTTTGGATCAGCTCCGTGATGCGCTGACCCGAGCGAATTTGCCCTGCGACGATGTCAGTGAACCAGACCGGCAGTTTTACCGTTTCGAAGTGGCGGGGAAATGGGTGGCTTTTGGAGGGCTGGAGGGTTCGGCTCCCGACATGTTGCTTCGCTCCATGGTGGTGTGTGATGAGCGTCGTGGAAAAGGTTTGGGCAAACAAGTGCTGCTTGCACTGGAGCAGTGTGCGGCCTCGCAAGGCGTACTCCGACTGCACTTGTTGACGCAAGGGGCTGCCGGTTTTTTCGCCGCCAATGGCTACGAACGGTTCGACAGGCAGGAGGCGCCTGGCGCTATCAAGCAGACAGCCCAGTTCGAACATTTATGCCCGGCGTCTGCGAGTTATCTAAGAAAAACGTTCAGTGCATCTCCAAACGACAACTTCGACCCCAGGTAAGCATTGGCACAGGCGATATCGTCATCCCCCAACGCACCGGCATCGGCAGCCAGCCGAAGTTTGGCCGGCCCGACCCGCTCCTGATTGAGAAACCCGAGTTGTCCGAGCGGGCGCTGTAGAGGTGCTGCAAACCTTTTTCCCCGGCATCGTCGAGGTTGGCGTTCGGCTCATCCAGCACGATGATCGACGGCTCGCCATACAGCGCCCCCGCTAGACCACTGCGCCAAACAAGTGCCCCACCAGTGCCGTAATCCCCATGGCCAGAGCCCCCCAGAATGTCACCCGCCAGGCGCCGGTCAGGACCTTGGCCCCGCCTGCCTTGGCGGCAATGGCGCCCAACGTCCCGAGAAACACCAATGACATGCCCGAAATCCAGGGCACCACGCTGTGCTCCGGCGCGACAAACGTCACCGCCAGCGGCAACGCGGCACCCACCACGAAACTGGCGGCGGAGGCCAGGGCGGCCTGCAAGGGTTTGGCGGTGAGGGTGGCGCTGATGCCCAGTTCGTCCCGGGCGTGAGAGCCCAATGCGTCATGGGCCATCAATTGATCGGCCACTTGATGCGCCAGTTCGGGTGATACGCCGCGATGCATGTAGATGTTGGCGAGTTCGATGTGTTCGGCTTTCGGGTCGCTCGCCAGTTCTGCCCGTTCGCGGGACAGATCGGCGCGCTCGGTGTCGGCTTGGGAGTGCACGGAAATGTACTCGCCAGCGGCCATGGACATGGCACCGGCCATCAACCCTGCCATACCGGTGACCAGCAACGTGGCGTGGCTGGCGTTGGCGGCCGCGACGCCGATCAGCAGGCTGGCGGTAGAGACAATCCCGTCGTTGGCGCCCAGGACGGCGGCGCGCAGCCAGCCGATACGATCGCTTCGGTGGGCCTCGGTGTGCCTGTGCATGAATTTCATTGTTTAACGGGACTCCCTGTCATTGGGCGGTTTAAATCGGACGGGTTTCGAGCGGTCCGGCAATCGGCGTCAGCGGGTTTCAATCTGCGCCTGCAACTGGCCGCCGACAATGGATATTTCTTTGAACTGTTCACCCTCGCGCAGCACGAACAACGCGTCCATCCCGCGCTCCTGAGCCAGGCGCGGGCCCTCGGTTTCGCCCAGGACCATCAGCGCCGTGGCCCAGGCATCGGCGAGCATGCACGAGGCGGCCACCACGGTGACGGCGGCGAGTGGGTTGCACAGCGGCGCGCCGGTGGCCGGGTTCATGGTATGAGCATAGGACTGACCGGCCACGTCCACCCAATGTCGATAGTCCCCGGAGGTCGCGATAGCGGCATCGCCAAGTTCCATCACGCCCATGACTTCACGCACGCCCCGGTTGGGCTTTTCCAGGGCCACGGCCCAGCACTGGCCGTCAGGTTTGACGCCCCGGGCGCGCATCTCGCCATCGATGCCGACCAGGTAGCGGGTAATGCCCAAATCCTCCAGGCAACGCGCCAGTTCATCCACGCCAAACCCTTTGGCGATGCCACTCAAATCAAGGTTCAGCGGCATGCGCTTGCGCACCTGATTGCGTTGCGGGTCAACCACCAACGCGGCGCTGGCTGACAGCCGGGCGCCGGGCGCAATCGTGCCGATCGCTTGCTCGGTGACTGTCTGTTCCTCGGGGCCGAATCCCCAAGCGTTAACCAGATCACCGACAGCGATGTCGAACGCGCCGCCGGATTGCTGACTGACGCGCAGTGCAGCAGACAGCACCGTGGCCAGTTCCTTGGGCACGGCCACCCATTCCTGCTCGGGGGCGGCGTTGAGGCGGTTGAGGTCCGAGTCGGGTTTCCAGGTGGACATTTGCTGGTCCACCCGGGCCACGGCGCGCGCCAGGCGATGGCCAACGTCGTCGGTATCGATCCCGGCCCCGGCATAAAACAGGGCGGTATAGCGGGTGCCCATGGTTTCGCCGTTCAGGCTATAACGCTGCAACTCAGTAGACGTCTTCACGGTAGCGTCCTTGTGCCTTGAGCGTCAGCACACTCAGGTTGAGAGGTGCCAACACTTCATCGAGGGCCTGCATCACGCCTTTGGCCATTTCGCGGCTGCCGCACACCAGCACTTGGGCACCTTTTTCAATCAGTCGGCGCAAGGCCAGAGCATCGCCGATCAGCCGGTCTTGCACGTAGCTGCGGTCCTGAACCTGAGAGAAGGCGGCGCGCAGTGCCGTGAGGCGTCGGTCCGACAGGTATTGGTTGAGCTCCGGTTCATAGAGGAAATCCGAGGCCGGGTTGCGCCCGCCCCAATACAAGTGCATCGGGTGTCGGGCCGTGTTATTGCGGATAAAACCGGCCAGGGGACCGATGCCGGTACCGGCGCCGATCAGGATCACCGGGTGCGTGCCCGATGCCGGACGAAATTGCGGGTTGGGCTGGATAAAGGCGTCGATCTGCGCGCCGATGTCCAGACCATGAAGGAATTCCGAACACATGCCACCGTTGTGTTTACGCACACAGATCTCCAGCACGCCGTCCTGGGAACCGCTGGCCAGCGAGTAGAAACGCGGGATCGGGCTGCCCGGGGGCAGAATTCCGACCAGGTCGCCGGCCAGAAAGCCCGGCAACTCGCCGGCGGCTTTGAAGCGCAGTATGTGGGTCGGCGCATTCACCTGTTCGCCATAGGCAATCCGCTCTGTCAGCTGCAATTGATGGGTACGCGGCTGCTGCGGGGTGTGAACCAGTGTCAGGTCCTGCCCCAGTACTTCGCCCAACGCGTGGCCCCAGCGCGCAAATTCCTGAGAGGACTGGCGGTTGATGGTTTCGAGGCCCAGTAACGGCGAGCCACCGGCCTGCAACATCGCGTCCTGCACCTGATGGGCATACTGACAGAATTGCGCAAACTGGCGGTCGCCCAGGCCCAGCACTGCAAAGGGCAGGCCGGGCTTGAGGCCGGTTTTGCCCAGCCGCGCCAGGAACTGCGAAGCCGAGGCCGGCGCATCGCCGTCACCGTGGGTCGCAGTGAGGATGAACACCCGTTGGGCATTGCGGTAATCGCCCCTCCATTCATTCATCGCCGCGCTATGCACCTGATGGCCACTCTGGTGCAAGGCGTCGTGCAAGGTGTTGGCGAAACCCCAGGTGCTGTTGTTTTCACTGCCCACCAGAATCACGCTGTCGGCGCAGTGGGCAGGGCTGTTGTGGCGGATGTTCGGGCCAGCCTTGCGGCGGCGCCACCACAACAGGATGCCGGTCACGCTCATCAACGGCACGCAGAGAGCGCAGAGCCCCAGCGGCAGGCCCAGCCACCAGAGGCCTTCGCCGGTGTGCAGCTGATAGATCAATTCGTAGAGGTTGTGCATCGAGTCGTGGGCTTGATAGGACAGCAAAGCGCCGCTGGCCTGATCCACGTAGCCGTCGCCCTGGGCCGTGCGCAGGGAAAACACGTCTTGCGCATTATTGGGGCTGGGGTAGACCAGCTCGCGCAGGTCGTTCAGGTCGGTGGCCTGCAAGGCTTGCAGCTTCGCCACCGGCAAGGCCGGGCCGGCGCTGACGTGGGCGGGGAAGGCGGGTTCATTTTGACTGCCGTCGGCGATAAAACCAAAGGTGGTGGCGGACATGTAAAGCCCGGTCAATGCCGACAGCAGCAGCCCGAGCAAGGCCAGTCGCCCGACTTCAGCATGCCAGCGCTGGCTGAAGGTGCCCCGCAGTGGCCGCAGCAGGTTGCGCCAGCCGCCCAGGCGCCGGGCCAGCAATAGCGCACCGGACACCGACAGCATCAGCATGAACAGCGCGCCGACACCTGACACTCCATGACCTGGCGTGCCAAGGAACATCGAGCGGTGCAGCTCTTTCACCCAACGTGAGAACGCGGAGGGCTCGTAAGGTGCGAGGCCTTGGCCGGTCAGCGGGTCGACCTTTTGCGCCCCGGCCTGGCCGTTCTGGTTGTAGTAGACGATCACCGTGCCGGACGCTGAGCGCTGGATCTGCTCCACGCCCGGAAAGTGGCTGGCAACGCGCCCGGCCAGTTGGCCGACGTTGAGTTGTCCGGCGGGAGTGGACGTGCTGTGCAGGCGTTCCAGGGCCGGGTCGACAGACAGGATCGCGCCGCTGATGGCCAACAACATGACCAACAGGGCGGCGATCAGGCCAGGTAGGGAATGGAACTGACGAAGCATGTTCAGCCTCCAGTAATGGCGGGTGCTACAGATCGTAAGTAAAGGAGTCGACGTAGGTACTGCCGGTCGCCGGCTTGCCTGCGCCCTTGGACGTCAGGGGCACGCTGACATCGGCGCGGGCGTCACGTTTGTCCTCGACGGCGCTGTCGATGCGGATCTGATACCCGGCATCAATCAGGGTGTCTGCCAGTTCGACGCTGACTTTGAGCGTGCGCCCACTGCCGACACTGGCGCCGCTGACCCCGTCAAACTCGCTTGGGTTCATCCCGCTGCCACGGGCCCAGTCGCCCAGGTGCTTGTAGTACTTGGCCTTCTTGCCGGCCACCCAGAGGGTTTTCTGGTATTGGCCATTGGCGTCGGTGACGTAGATCGCCAGGTAGGCATCATTGCCGCTGTAGTCCTTGAGCTGTGTGGTCAAGGTCACTTCACGGGCCTGGGCCAGCCCCGGCAGGGCAATGGCGCCGACGAGGCAGGTTGCTGCGATGATCTTTTTCATGGCGGTGTCCTTTTGATCGTTAGGTCGAGAGCCTGGACCTGCTTGCTGACAGCAACCTGAAGCGCAGGAAAAACTCATCGACAGGTGAGGCGTCATTCGCTGAGCGGAGTGCCGAGGTAGTCCCGGGCATCGCCGTCGTCCCGGAAATGGATCTCGAGTGTGTGCAGGCGCAGCGATGCCGGTGAATAGCTGGCTTCGATGGCATTGCCTTTGCGGTCCAACCCCTTGAGCTCGTAACAACCGTCGTCGACCTTGATTCGCTGCACGCTCCAGCCGTACTGCCGCTCTACCTGCTGACGCAAGGTTTCGCGCGGTTGCCAGTCGCTCACCGGGTCGCTGCAGTCGTCATCGGCCAGGGCATAGCCGCTGAGCAGCAGACTCAACAGCGCGGCATGGGCAATAAAACCTGATTTCATGATCTGTCTCCTGCCGAGGTCGGCGTCTGTGGCATACCCTAAGGTGCATTCCTGACAACCAGCTGAATCTTCAGGTTCACGTCAGATAAGGCGATTAAGGTGCTGCACGACAACCATCACAGGAGGTGCCAGATGCGGGTTTTATTGGTCGAGGACGCACAAGGGTTGGGGGAGGCGGTGCGCGAACAGATCGCCGATGACGGCCACGCAGTCGATTGGGTGCAGCGCCTGGACCATGCGCGCAACAGCGTACGCACCACGCCTTACGACCTGATCCTGCTGGACCTGATGCTCCCGGACGGTCGTGGGCTGGATTTTTTGCGTCAGCAACGCTCGGCAGGGGACGTGACCCCGGTGATTATCCTGACGGCCCAGGATCAGATTTCCGATCGTATCGCTGGCCTCAACGCGGGCGCCGACGACTACCTGGTCAAACCGTTCGACCTGTTTGAGCTCTCGGCCCGTGTGGCGGCGGTGGCTCGGCGTTATAGCGGCAATCCCAATCCGCAGATCAAGCTCGGTGATTTGCAGATCGACATGAGTGCCCGTACGGTGCTGCGGGCCGGTGCGACGGTGGATCTCACCGCGCGGGAGTGGGCGCTGTTCGAGGCGTTTGTGCAGCGCCCCAGCGCGTTGCTGTCCAAGTCGCAGCTGGAAGAACGGTTGTATGCCTTCGGTGCCGAAATCGAGAGCAATACCATCGAGGTCTATATCAGCCGTCTGCGTAAAAAACTCGGGCGCGACCTGATTGAAACCGTGCGCGGCATGGGCTATCGGTTGATGTCCGCATGAAGCCGCCGTCAAGCCTGCAAAAACGTCTCGGCCTGGGGTTGACGTTGGGCACGACCTTGCTTTGGCTGGCGGCGACCGTCGGCGCCTGGCTGGTGGTGCAACATGAATTGAACGAGGCGTTCGACAGTGCGCTGGAAGAGACTGCGCAGCGCATCTTGCCCTTGGCTGTGCTGGAAATCAGCAACCGAGAAAATCCCAGTGAGGCACAACATGTCGCCACCCTGAAAATGCACAATGAATACCTGACGTATCTGGTGCGCGATGCCAAGGGCGAGATCCTGATGCAGTCCCACGACGCCAACCCGAAGATCTTCAACAAACAACCGGTCGAAGGCTTTTCAACCACTAAAAAATATCGTCTGTATGGCGCCAGTGCGCTGCGTGAGACGGTGTTCATCGAAATCGCCGAACCTCTGAAACATCGCCGTGAAGCCGCGCGGGAAGCGTTGCTTGCCTTGTTGTTGCCATTGCTGGCGCTGATTCCCATCAGCCTGTTTGGCACCTGGATGTTTGTACGCCTCAGCCTGCGCAGTGTATTGGCCTATCGGCGTGCCGTGGAGGCGCGCGGCGTGGGTGATCTGTCGCCGATCAACGTGGCGCGATTGCCAGCTGAAATCGGCCCGCTGGCTGAGGCGGTCAATCATCTGCTGGAGCGCTTGCGCAAAGCTTTGGAGGCCGAGCGCAGCTTTACGGCCAACAGCGCCCATGAACTGCGCACGCCACTGGCCGCGACCCTGGCGCAGGTCCAGCGTTTGCATCACGAAGCGCCCGAAGGCCCGTTGCGGTTACGCGCGGCTAAAATCGAAAACTCGTTGCGCGAACTGACGCGGCTCTCGGAAAAACTCATGCAACTGGCCAAGGCCGAGGGGGGGGGGCTGTTGTCCGAAACGCCTCAGGACCTCATTCCGTTGCTGGCCCATGTGGTCGATGAGTGGAACCACAACAGTGGGCACCGGATCGAGTTGCACCTGCCAACCCAGGCCAGTGTGTATTCGGCGATTGATCCGGACGCCTTCGCCATCCTGTTGCGCAACCTGATCGAGAACGCGCTCAAGTATGGCGCCGCGGATCAACCGGTCGAAGTCAGTCTCACCGATCAAGCGATGCTGCGGGTGGTCAATGGTGGCCCGGCGGTGCCCGAGCCGGTGTTGCGGCGCCTTACCGAGCGCTTTGTGCGGGGTAACAGTGAAACCAGCGGGTCGGGATTGGGGTTGGCGATTGCCAAAACCATTGTGCAGGGTGTCAACGCGAGAATACGGCTGCTCTCGCCGGTGACAGGTCGAACGGATGGATTCGAAGTCTGCATCTGGTTTGCGCTCGCGGCGAATGTCGAAGGCTGAGGGCACTTGATAAAGGGCAGGCGCGTTATGGCCAAGCTTGATGTCAGCCACCGTCAGATCGACAATCCATGAGTGACCGTGTGATGCGAACCGACAGGCGTGATCGCCTGAGGAGGTTTTCAAATGAGTCCCTCATCACCCACCATTCTGCAGGACCGAGCCGCTGCCGGGCGACGTCTGGTGGAACCGCTGCTCAAATACGCGCATCGCCCCGATGTCATCATCCTCGCCTTGCCCCGTGGCGGTGTGCCGGTGGCCTATGAAGTGGCCGCTGCACTGGACGTTCGTCTGGACCTGATGCTGGTGCGCAAGCTGGGTGTTCCGTCTCATCAAGAGTTCGCCATGGGTGCCATCGCCAGCGGCGGCATCCAAATTCTCAATGAACACGCACTTCGGGTTCACCCGATTGACCCGGCCACGTTCGATGACGTGGTCGCACGGGAAACCCGGGAGCTGTTACGCCGCGAGAAGGTTTACCGGGGAGCACGCGCGCCTGTGCAACTCAAGGATCAGGTGGTGATCCTGATCGACGACGGCCTGGCGACAGGCGCCTCGATGTTGGCGGCGATCCACGCGGTGCGTGCGCAAGCGCCGTCTCGCATCGTCGTCGCCGTGCCGGTGGCGCCGATTGAGACGGCGGAAGCGCTGCGCAGTGAGGTGGATGAGCTGATATGCCCGATCATTCCCGACTGGCTGATGTCGATCAGCCGTTGGTACATGGACTTTACCCAGACCGCGGATGCCGAGGTCATCAAGCTGTTGCAGCGGGCGTGGCAGCGAGAGTCCAGCGCCGCTCAGCACTGTTGACTCAAGAGGGATGCGCGGTCTCTAGCCAGTCTTCAAACCGGGTCGCTCCAACAATAGGGTTATCGCCGGGGGTGAGGGACTTGTCATTGATCGGGGCGCCGAAGTAAGGAACCGTGTCATCCGGGACGGCTTCGCGCGGGTCGTTGGTGTGTTTCAGGTACTCACTCACGAACTCGACGATGGGGCGGCGATCGGGACCTGCCACTTCCACGGTCTGATTGATCGGCGCTTGTTGAGCGATAGCCGTCAGCGCGGCCGCGACATCCACCGAGGCCACCGGTTGCAGGGCGGCGGAGGATAAATGGATGGTGTTGCCGTCCTCGCGACCCGAGTAAGCAATGGCACCAATGAATTCGAAGAACTGCGTGGCCCGCAGGATGGTATAGGGAACGCCCGAGGCCTTGATGAGTTTTTCCTGGGCCATTTTGGCCCGGAAGTAACCACTGTCGAGCATCCGCTCGGTGCCCACGACGGACAGGGCAACATGGTGTTTGGTGCCGGCAACCTTCTCGGCAGCGAACAGGTTATGCCCGGCAGTCTCAAAGAAATGCAGCGCCGCGTGATCCTCGAATGAGGGGGAGTTGGCCACGTCGACTACCACGTCGGCGCCCTTGAGCGCGTCCGCCAGGCCTTCGCCGGTGATGACGTTGATGCCGGTACTCGGTGACGCTGATATGACTTCATGCCCCAGATCCTGTAGGTTCTTGCAGACTTTGCTGCCGATCAGCCCGCTTCCTCCGATGATGACGAATTTCATGGCCGGTCTCCCGATGCGGTGTGTTGGGACTGTCATTAAACACCCTGGCAGCGGTCCTATCGGGGCGGCCATTGGCGTGGGCCGACAGGTGGTCGAAGTCTGAAGGGCAGGTGGAATTAACGGCGTTTGTTTGCTTTAGTCCACCTATCGCTGGCTCACGTGTGCGGCACCTCAGCTCATGACGGGAGCCCAACCGGAGAGCCCCATGAAACACCGATTCCCGACCTGCGCCGTGCTGGTGGCCGCCCTTGCATTCGGCGCGTTGCCTTGTGTCCAGGCGGTCGAATACACGCAGGTCAATGAAACCGCCAGTACGATTTCCTTCACGTATAAACAGTTCTCTTCGCGGGTGTACGGTACGTTCCACAAGTTCGAGGCCACGCTTGATTTCGACACGGCGCACCCGTCGGCAGGCCGGGCCGCGCTCACCATCCAGCTCGACAGCATCGACGCCGGAAGCAGCGACGCCAACAGCGAACTGCAAAAACCAGCCTGGTTCGACACGGCAACGTATCCAGTGGCGACGTTTGAATCGACCGGCGTGAAAGTGCTGGGCAACAACCGTTACTTGATCACCGGCAAACTCACGCTCAGGGGTATCACCCATGAAGTGGAGGTGCCGGTACTCTTGAAGGCCGAGAACGCCATCGGGATTTTCGATGGGCAGTTAACGCTCAAGCGCAGCGACTTCAAAATCGGTGAAGGCGAATGGGCCGACGGTGTTGTCTCCGACAAGATCAATATCCGGTTTCGGATGGTTGCGCCGCAGCGGTAACTCGGCCAGGCGTGCGTGGCGTCGGTTATGATAGGCACGCCCGCGAACACACTCTTCACGTCCGCCCCAGAGCCAGAGCCACGAATGCCCCAGATCACCCATTTCAAAACCCCGTGCCCCGAGCACATCAATAGCCAGATCCTGCAGATGGTGGTCGATTACCTGACCGACATCAGCATGGTCGCTATCGGGCCGAGCAACCTGTTGTACAACGTGTACCAGTACGCGATCGGCTACGAGGTTCACCTCTATCTGGAGGCGTTGAACGGGGCGAAAGGGATTGCGGTGGAGTTGCTCGTCGCGACCGACGAAGACGACCCCGAGAAGGTCATCGGCTTCCTGCTGTACCTGCCGGTCAAGGACGATCCCGATGCATGCGGTGTCGCGTATATGGCGGTGAGTGCCAGCCATCGGCGCCAAGGTATTGCCCGGCGGATGCTGCAGGAAATGGTCGGCCGCTACCCGCATGCCGAACTGACGTGCGCGGTGGCCAAGGTGCCGTATTTTGAGGCCATGGGGTTTCAGGTGGTGGGCGTTCGCGCGACTCAAGTGCTGATGAACACCCGTGATCACGGCAGCGACGGCTTGATGGCTCTGCTGGACGTGGCGCCGATCTACAGCTCGCTGGAGGTACGGCAGATTCATACGTACCTGCTGCAAAAACACGGCAAGCGCGCGATGCTCGATGCGGAAAAACAGCGTGACCGGCATCTGGACCAGATGACGCGCAAAGCCAATGAATTTGTCCGCGAGCGCCTGGGTGAACTCGGTTAACTGTGGGGATTTTTGTTGTCTTTTAGATAGCGCAAAGCCCGGCAAAATGCCCAATGCTGTTCACTTAAGCGCGTTCTTGAATCGGAGAAACCTGTGGCGAGGGAGCTTGCTCCCGCTTGAGTGCGTAGCACTCACAAAAATCGGCAATGATTGTCAGATTTTTGGGGCCGCTACGCAGCCCAGCGCGAGCAAGCTCGCTCGCCACAGAGGTACGCACGATCCAAGAACGCGCTTAAGTGAACAGTATTACGGCCAAATGCCGGGCTTTTTCTTGTCTGGAAATCGTGCAGATAAAAAAGAGCCTCAAAGCTCTTTGATGGGGAGGAAGAAGAGCCCTCGAGGCTCAAGATGCGCATGAAACAAGTGGTGAGCTTGGTAGGGGTTCATTTCACTCACCACTTACGCAACGGCTTGAGTCAACAAGCGGCTGCGTAGAATCATCGTAGAAAGTTGGGGGTTGGCGCTCAAGTACCGCTAGTCGAATCCCCTGGCCACCCGGCCCGGCGCAAGGCATTGAGCAGCGTCCCGGCGTCCAGTCCCGGCACCGCATGGCCATTGCCCTCGGCGGTGTCGGAGGCCAGCAAGGCATTGATGATCGCTTCCTCCACCGCCTCGGTGGCGGCCAGGAACAACTCGCTGATATGGTCGTTGTTGACCATGCTCAGGTTGTCGGTGGTCGGCGCACGCTTGCTCTCGTAAGCGGCCGGCGGCACGTGCTGGTTGCCGGTGGCGAAGGCGATGAAGATGTCTCCGCTGTGGTCTTCATTACCGCCGCCGGTGCGGGCCAGGCCGAGGCTGGCGCGCTGCGCGAGGCGCGTGCACTGGTGCGGCAGCAACGGTGCATCGGTGGCCAGGCAGACGACGATCGAGCCCATGCCCGGATGCGGCAAGGACGCCTTGAGGAACGGCGAGTCGGCCTTTTCCATGTAACGCCCGACCGGATAACCGTCGACGCGCAGTTCGTTGCGGATGCCGTGGTTGGCCTGGACGATGGCGCCGACGGTCCAGCCGCCCTGAGCACTGTTCAGACGCCGCGAAGCGGTACCGATTCCGCCCTTGAATTCGTGGCAGATCATGCCGCTGCCGCCGCCGACGGCGCCTTCGATCACCGGACCGCCCACCGCCGTGCGCAGGGCTTCGGCCACATGTTCAGGCTTCACATGGAAACCGTTGATGTCGTTGAGCAGACCGTCAAAGGTTTCCAGCACCACTGGCATGTTCCAGTAGAGTCGCCCGTCATCGGGCTGGTTCTGGCGATCCAGCGTCACCAGCGCATCGCGCACCACACCCAGGCTGTGGGTGTTGGTGAAGGCGATCGGGCTGGTCAAAAGGCCTGCTTCGCGAATCCACTCAAGACCGGTCGCATCACCGTTGCCATTGAGCACATGGACGCCGGCAAAGCACGGTTGCAGGCTGGTGGAACCGGCACGCGGTTCGATCACGGTGACGCCGGTCAGGATGTCACGGCCGTTCGCCGTGCGTCCTCGCACATTGCTGTGGCCGACCCGTACGCCGGGCACATCGGTGATGGCGTTGAGCGGACCGGGTTGCAGTTGGCCGAACTGGATGTTCAGGTCGCGGGCACGTGGTTTCATCGTTTCTCTCATCTCATGGCAGAAAAAGTGGGCCAGGTTGGGCGCGAAACCTGTGGGAGCGGGCTTGCTCGCGATAGCGTTGGGTCAGTCGCCATCAGTGTTAAAGGTGATGGCCTCATCGCGAGCAGGCCCGCTCCCACATTGGATTGCGTTTGGCTGACGGGTATCCGGAGTTACTGGCCGTTTTTGACTTTGCTCCAGATCCGCGTCCGCACGCGCTCGGTGGCGGGTGGCAAAGGCTGAAGGGTGAATAACGTGGCCATGGCTTCGGCGGACGGATACACGGCCGGATTGTTGCGGGTCGCTTCGGCCACCAGTGGCGTCGCGCTGCGGTTGCCGTTGGGGTAGGAGAGGTGATCACTGACCGGCGCGATGACTTCAGGGCGCATCAGGTAGTCGATGAAGGCCAAACCCTGTTCCGGGTGCGGCGCATCCTTGAGCAATACCAGCGTGTCGAACCACACCGGCGCGCCTTCCTTCGGCAAGCTGTAGGCGATCTTCACGCCGTTGTTCGCCTGCTCGGCAGTGTTCTTGGCTTCCAGCATCGCGCCGGACCAACCCACCGCCACGCAGATGTTGCCGTTGGCCAGGTCGCTGATGAACTTGGACGAGTTGAAGTAGGCAATGTGCGGACGCAGCTTGAGCAGCAGTGCCTCGGCCTTTTTGTAGTCTTCGGGGTTGGTGCTGTTGGGTGGCAGACCGAGGTAGTGCAGGGCGACCGGCAGCATCTCGGCCGGCGAGTCGAGCATGGCCACGCCACACTGACCGAGCTTGGCCAGGTTCGCTTCGTTGAACACCAGGTCCCAGGAATCCACCGGCGCCTTGTCGCCCAGCGCGGCGCGGACCTTGTCGATGTTGTAGCCGATGCCGTTGGTGCCCCACAGATACGGCACGGCGTACTGGTTGCCCGGATCGTTGTGGGCCAGTTTCGCCAGCAGGTCAGCGTCCATGTTTTTGAAGTCGGGCATCTGAGCGTGGGGCAGAGGTGCAAGGGCGCCGGCCTTGATCAGGGTCGGCAAGCTGAAGTTGCTGGCCACCACCACGTCGTATCCGCTGCGGCTGGTGAGCAATTTGCCCTCCAGCACTTCGGCGCTGTCGAAGGTGTCGTAGACCGGTGCGATCCCGGTGTCACGCTTGAAATCCTGCAGGGTCGTGGGACCTATGTAGTCATACCAGTTGTAGACGTGAACCGTCGGGCCGTCGGCGGCAACCGCCGATAGCGAGACCGACAGACAGGCGCCCAGTCCAAGATTGAAATGCGAGCGGTGACGACTCATGATGCGGCACTCCTGGCCTGCTGCAGGCCGGTGATGATCAGGTGCTTGCAGCGTATCGGCCGGGAGTGGACTCACCCATTCCCATCATGGGTTACTCGAAAGGGGTAGGGCGTGGACGCGTTGTTGAAAGAGTTGCCGGTGCACCAGGGGCTGGCGCGGGTATTTGGTGCCGTGGGGCAGGACGGGTTCTGGCGTGCGCTGGTCGACACGCTGCGGCTGCTGGTGCCGATGGACAACGCGTTGGTTGCGGTCATGCGGGCCGGGCGGGTGCCGCGACTGCTGATCGATTTCGACTCAAAGGGCGGTGCTGCCGAGCATGAAGAACTGGCGGACTACAGCGCCGGCATGTACCTGCTCGATCCGTTTTATCAGGCCGCTTGTGCCGGTATCGCCGACGGCTTGCACAGCCTCGAATCGGTGGCCCCCGATCAGTTCCAGCAGAGCGAGTACTACCTGAGCTACTTCCGCAGCGTGGTGGGCGGCGACGAGTTGCAGTTCATGGTCAACGTCGAGGGCGCCGTGCTCGGTTTGTCGTTGGGACGCTCGACGCGATTCACGCTTGAGGAACAGGGGCGCCTGCTTTGCGTGCGCGACTGGGTGCTGGCGGCGATGCGCCGTCATCTGCAATTGATGCCCCCGGAAGGACCGGCCACCGAGGCGGTGGCCGGAGATCTGGCGACCCTGCTGGATCGCTTCGACGCGCGCCTGTCAGTGCGGGAAATCGAAACGGCGCGCCTGATTCTTCAGGGCTTCTCAAGCAAGGCCATCGCCCAGCAGATGGGCATTTCCCCGGAGACGGTGAAGGTCCACCGGCGCAATCTCTATCACAAGCTCAATGTGAATGGGCATGGTGAGTTGTTTGCATTGGTGTTGCAGCCGCGTTGACTGGGTACATCTGATAGAGATTGATCGGCTTTCAGGCCCCTTCGCGAGCAAGCCCGCTCCCACATTGGATCTGCGTCGTTCACAAATCCCCTGTGGGAGCGGCGGTGCGGCGATCCGACTTGCTCGCGAAGGGGGCGACTCGGACTTACTGCCGAAACACCAACGCCTTCAACCCGCATTCAACATCGGCATCGGGAAACTCCGGCGGATTGTCCAGCCGTTGCTCGAACCGCAGGCTCGGTGCTTCGCGGGTGACGCCGTCGATGAGGAAGTCCGCACCAAACGCCGGATCGTTCATGCACGCCAGCACCGTGCCCTGAGGGCTGAGCAATTCCGGCAGTCGGCGCAGTACGCGCTGGTAGTCCTTGGTCAGCAGAAAACTGCCTTTCTGAAAGGACGGTGGGTCGATGATTACCAGGTCGTAAGGGCCCTTGCCGATCACTTTGCCCCAGGATTTGAACAGGTCATGACCGAGAAACGTCACCTTGCTCAGGTCGTGGCCGTTGAGCCGGTGATTGTCGCGACCACGGCTCAGGGCCGGGCTGGACATGTCCAGATTGACCACGTGCGTCGCCCCCCCTTCGATGGCCGCTACCGAGAATCCGCAGGTGTAGGCGAACAGATTCAGCACGCGCTTGCCCTGGGCATTGGCCCGCACCCAATCGCGGCCGTAACGCATGTCGAGGAACAGGCCGGTGTTCTGTTTGCGGCCCAGGTCCACCCGGTAATGCAGGCCACCCTCGGTGATCGTCATCTCGTCGATCGCGTCCCCCAACAGCCACTCGGTGGTGCTTTGCAGCAGGTAGCGATGTTGCAGCAAGAGCGTATGCGCGCCGGATTGCGTCCACGCCGGCGATTGCGTGAGGTCCATCAGCTTGTGTTTCAACGCTTCCAGCTGCGACGCTTCAGGTTCCTTGAACAGCGACACCAGCACCACGCCCTGCAACCAGTCGACGGTCAATTGCTCCAGCCCCGGCCAGCACCGGCCACGGCCGTGGAACAGCCGGCGGGTTTCGGCGGGGACAGTGGCCAGGGCTGTCAGCAGATGGTCATGCAGCGTGGAGAGGGCTTCAGCGTTCATCGGGTACGGTCGACAATTTGAGGGGACGGCATTTTAAACACAATTGAGCCAAGGGCGGACCACGCCAAAAAACTGTGGGAGCGAGCCGGCTCCGGGCGGCGTTCCGACGATGGCGGCATTACATTCAACATTTATATTGACTGATCTACCGCCATCGCGAGCAGGCTCACTCCCACAGGTTATTGGGGGGGAGTTATCACGTTTAATTTAACTTTACGTGAGGATTTGGCGATCTGTCGGCTCGCATAATCGGCTCCAACGATCAACCGCCAGGAGCCCATCATGTCGCAGCTACCTGCTCCACCTACGGTCAGCAGCCATCCCCGCTGGCTACGGCTGACCCATTGGCTGAACGCCTTGGCGGTGCTGGTCATGGTGACCAGCGGTTGGCGAATCTATAACGCTTCCCCGCTGTACGATTTCAGTTTTCCCAAAACGATCACCTTGGGTGGCTGGCTCGGCGGCGCATTGCAATGGCATTTCGCGGCGATGTGGTTCCTGGTCATCAATGGCCTTGTCTACCTGATCATCAACCTCGTCAGTGGTCGTCTGAAACGGCGCTTTTTCCCGGTTTCGCCTAAAGGTGTCCTGCATGACCTGTGGGCGGCATTGCGGGGCCGATTGGGGCATGCCGATCTGAGTCATTACAACCAGGTGCAACGGGTGGCGTACCTGTTCGTGATGGTCGACATCACGCTGCTGGTGATTTCCGGGCTGGTGTTGTGGAAGTCCGTCCAGTTTCCGCTATTGCGTGAACTGCTGGGCGGTTACGAAGGCGCGCGGCACGTGCACTTCATCGCGATGTCGCTGTTGGTGGCCTTTGTCGCGGTTCACCTGGTGATGGTCGCGCTGGTTCCCAAAACGTTGTGGGCCATGATTGTCGGTCGCAAGGAGGTCGTATGAAAAAGCGCATTCAAGGCTCAGGCCTGGACGAGTCGTCCATCCTGACAGACGCCAGAAAGATTCTCGCCCCGCAGATCGAGGACCGCTCACGACGCTCGTTCCTGATGCGCGGCCTGACCCTCGGCGGCGTGGCCATGTTGTCCGGCTGCAACCTCACCGACAATGAAAGCGTCGAAACCGCCTTGTCCTCCATGTCCCGGTTCAACGATCGGGTGCAGGGCTGGCTGTTCAATCCCAACGCCCTGGCACCGACTTATCCCGAGTCAATGATCACCCGGCCATTTCCGTTCAATGCCTTCTACGGCATCGACGAGGCGCCGACGGTGGAGGAAGAGAGTTATCGACTGGAAGTGACCGGCATGGTCGCCGACAAGCGCAGCTGGCGCCTTGAAGAACTGCGAGCCATGGCCCTGACCGAGCAGATTACCCGACACATCTGCGTCGAAGGCTGGAGCGCAATAGGGCGGTGGGGCGGCGTGCGGTTCAGCGACTTCCTGAAGCGAGTCGGTGCCGACACGGATGCCAAATATGTCGGCTTCAAATGCGCGGACGACTACTACACCAGCATCGACATGGCCACCGCACTGCATTCGCAAACCTTGTTGACGCTGACCTATGACGGCGCGGTGCTGCCTCGCCAGTACGGCTTCCCGATGAAGCTGCGCATGCCTACCAAGCTGGGCTACAAGAATCCCAAACATATTCAGGCGCTTTTCGTCACCAACACCTATCCGGGTGGCTACTGGGAAGACCAGGGCTACAACTGGTTCGGTGGCAGCTGATGGCGCCTGGCCACTTCACTGCGCAGCGCCTGCTGCGCTCATTCGCAACCTGTGCTTCAAGGAGTTCCATCATGAAAAAGTTAGCGACCACCGTACTGTCCATGTGCCTGGCGTTTGGCGCCGCCAGCGTGTTTGCCGCCGATGCAACAACCACTAACGGTATGAGCAACGACAGCATGAGCAAGGATTCAATGTCCAAAGACGCCATGCAGAAAGACACGATGAAAAAGGACGCCATGTCCAAGGATTCCATGAGTAAGGACGCGATGAAGAAAGACACCATGTCCAAGGACGCCATGAGCAAGGATGGAATGAAGAAGGACGCGATGTCCAAGGACACCATGAAAAAAGACGCACCGTCGTACTGATCAAAATCCCCTCCTGCAAGGCCACACCCTGGTTGCAGGCGCCTATACAGCGCTGTATAGGCGCCTGATTCATCGCCCGGTTGTATCAAAAATGAATTTCCGCCGAGTCCGCTGCTCATACCTGATAAGCAGCGGATTTGAGCCCGCGAAATCATTCTGGCAATCAGGGAGTGGCACAGTCATGAGACCAATATCGACGGCGGGCGAACATCTCTCTGGCGGGTTGATTCTTGTGGTTGAGGACGACCCGTTGATCCTGGAGTTTCTTTGCGAAATTCTTCAGGAGGAAGGGTTTGTGGTTGAACCGCATGTCAGTGCAGACGCCGCATCGGAATATCTGGAATTGCATGCACAACAGGTGAGCTTGTTGCTCACGGACATCACCATGCCAGGCAAACTCAACGGCGCGGACCTGGCCAATCTGTTTGGCGACCGCTGGCCCGAAAAACCGATCATGATCATGTCCGGTTTTGAAACGCCGGAAAGCTCCGGGGTCAGGCATTCGGTGGCATTCATCAAGAAACCGTGGGCGCTCGGGCAGTTGCTGGACTGTGTGGAAGGTGCCTTGAAGTCAAAAAGTATCCTGTAGAACTAAACCTACAGCCTGTGACGATGCGCGTTGTGGCGGGCCTATACTTCAAGAGTCGGCACACTCGGTGCGACCTGCAATCGTGTTTGATGTCTGGGGTGCGCGTCGAGTGATCGTTCACGCAGGCCACGGCCTGCCTTTCGTCGCAGGTAGGAGAAGATCATGGCGCGTAAATACATCGACTGCCGCGAGTTTCCAAGTGATGCCAAATGCTCGGTCGCACTGTCCGCAGACTCTGAAAACGAACTGCTCGAGGCCGCCGCACAGCATGCGGTCAGTGTTCACAAGCACACCGACTCACCGGAACTGCGTGCTCAACTGAAAACGATGTTTCACGACGGCACCCCGCCTGTTGAAGCACCGCGTCCCGCTTAGCAAGGACATCCTCTGCAGGAGTTGCCGAAGGCTCGGGCCGCGTTCGGCAGCTCCTCGCAAATGCTACATTGTTCGGCGAACCCGCCTGGCACTTGCGAGAGGAAGCTCCCCCTTGTCTGCTCAAGAATCTGTCTTCAATACCCCGTATCGCGCTTTTCTGTTTGATATGGACGGCACCGTCCTCAATTCCATCGCCGCTGCCGAGCGGATCTGGGCGGCCTGGGCCTTGCGCCACGGCGTCGATGTCATCTCATTCCTGCCCACCATCCATGGCGTTCGCGCCATCGACACCATCAATCGTCTGGCCTTGCCCGGGGTGGATGCCGAAGCTGAAGCGGCGTTCATCACCGAGGCGGAAATCGAGGATGTCGAGGGGATCATCGAAGTGCCCGGCGCGGCGAGTTTCCTCAAGTCGCTGCCCGCCAACCAATGGGCGATCGTCACCTCGGCGCCGAAAGCACTGGCGTTGCGGCGGATGGCCGCGGCGGGTATTCCAGAGCCTTCGGTGATGGTCACTGCCGAAGACGTTAGTGCTGGAAAGCCCGATCCCGCGGGCTATCGACTGGCGGCCAAGCGTTTGGGCGTTGAACCGGCCGATTGCCTGATTTTCGAAGATGCCACCGTGGGCATTCTCGCGGCCGAGGCGGCGGGCGCAGGCCTGATCGTGGTGACTGCGACCCACGACCATCCGCTCCAGACTCCGCACGCTACATTGGCCAGCTACGACTCTGTTATCGCGCTAGTAGACCCTGACGGACTAGTCCGCCTGCAACACATCTAATGTGGGAGCGAGCCTGCTCGCGATGGCGTCAGCACATTCAGCATTGATGTGACTGAAAGATCGCTATCGCGAGCAGGCTCGCTCCCACATTGGGGTTGTGTTGTTTCAGTAAACCCCAGGAATCAACCGCCAACTGCGGGCGCAGTAAGCCTCGTATTCGCTGCCGAACTGCGTCCTCAACAGCGCTTCTTCGGAGTGAATGCGGGCGATTAGCGGGATTAGCGTCAGCGCGGCCAGCAACAGGCCAACGCCGGAGCGAAAAGCCAGTGCCCAGCCCACGGCAGTGATCATCAGCCCCAGATAACTGGGGTTGCGCAAGGTGCGATAAATCCCGTCGGTGACCAGCGTGTGCCCCGGCTGAATCGCCACCAGCCCACTGAAACGCTTGCCCAGCACAAATACCGGCCACAGGCGCAACGTGCCGCCGATGATGAACAGCAACGCCCCGAGCCAGCGCACACCTTCGCCACCAAAGGTCCAGAAATCGATCCGGTCGGTGTAGGCCGGCAGGTACCCGCTCAATAAACCAATCACCCCGAACGCCGGCAGCACCCAACGATTGGCCCGGTCTTCACGTTCGCCGGAACTCAGGTTGACCTCGGTGAACAAGGACGCGATGGCCATTACCAACGTGGCAAGCACGATGACCACCAGCGGTGCATGAGAGAAAAACGCCGAGAACCCGCCAAGCCCCCACACCGCGAGCCCAAGGTAGGCGAGGGTGGAAACAATGGCGAAAAACGCCAGTTTGGCCGAGATTTTCATAAGCACCTCATGCTGATTCTGTTCAGTTTAGAGGCCCGGCGCCCCTCACGCGTTCAACCCGGCCCTGGCATTACGCCGAATCACCTGCGGCGGCTGTCCGAACGCCCGAAGGAAGGCTTCGCGCATGCGGCGACAGTCGCTGAAACCCGACTCTTCGGCGATCTGATCGAGGGTCAGGCGCCCGCGCTCCAGCATCTGCCGTGCCGTTTCCAGACGCAGGTTCTCGATGGCTTTGGCCGGTGACTGACCCGTTTCCGCCCGAAAGGCCCGGCTGAATTGCCGAGGGCTGAGGCGCGCGACGTCCGCCAGTTGCTCCACCGACAACGTCTCGGTGAGGTGTTCTCGCGCATAGCCAAGGACGGTTTGAATACGGTCGGATTTCGCTTCCAGTTCCAACAGCGCCGAGTGCTGCGACTGGCCGCCCGCGCGGCGGTGGTACATCACCAGTTTCTGCGCCACGGAACGGGCCAGTGCGGCGCCGTGATCCTTTTCCACCATGGCCAGCGCCAGGTCGATGCCGGCGGTCATCCCGGCAGAAGTCCAGATCGAACCGTCGACGACGTAGATGCGGTCTTCTTCGACTTTGATCGACGGAAATCGCGCTTGCAGCTCCCGAGCATAAGCCCAATGGGTGGTCGCGCGCCGTCCGTCGAGCAATCCCGCCTGGGCCAGGACGAACGCCCCGGAGCAAATCGACGCCGTGCGCCGTGCGGTTTTAACGCTGTCGCGCAGGTAAGTCAGCACGCCCTCGGGTGCCTGCTCGAGGATGGCATCGCCACCCACCACAATCACCGTGTCGAACACCCGCTCACCAAAGGCCTCGGTGCCGACGCTCAGCCCACCGGAAGCGCGCAATGTGCGGCCGTCTTCGGACAGTACGCTGACGTCATAAAGCGCTTCGCCAGCGCTGAAGTTGGCGTACTCGAACACCGGCATGGCCGCCAGCGCCATGGACTGGAACCCTTCAAATACTACAAACGCCACGGAAGTCATCGAGATGTCCTCAAAAGGTCATGTCCTAAAAACGTACTTTAAACGTCATTTGAGACGAGCGTTAGACCCTTTATAACGGTTCACACCCGGCGACCTTATCGCCTTACTGTGAAGGAAATCGACATGGCTCTCTCATCCAAAGGCACCGCACTGATCACGGGCGCTTCTTCGGGCATCGGCGCGGTGTATGCCGACCGTCTCGCCCGGCAAGGTTACGACCTGATTCTGGTCGCCCGCAGCCAGGCGAAACTGAACGCCCTGGCCAACCACCTGAGTAACGAAACCGGTCGCGCCGTGGAAGTGGTCGCCGCCGATTTGAAAGACAAGGCCGACGTGCGGCGGGTCGAAGAAATTCTACGCTCTGACGCCAGTATCACCCTGTTGGTCAACAACGCCGGGGTCGGCGCTGTCATGCCGCTGCTCGCCAGCCCGGTGGATGACATGGAAGACATGATCACCCTCAACGTGACCGCTTTGATGCGCCTGGCTTACGCGGTGGTGCCAGGCTTCGTCGCTCGCGGCACCGGGACGGTGATCAATATCTCCTCGATCGTGGCCATCGCCCCGGAAATTCTCAACGGCGTGTATGGCGGGACCAAGGCGTTTGTCCTCGGCCTGAGCCAATCGATGCACCGCGAGCTGGCCGACAAAGGCATTCGGATCCAGGCCGTCTTGCCCGGTGCCACCGCCACCGACTTCTGGAGCGAGGCCGGCAACCCGGTGGAAAACCTGCCGCAAGAGATCGTGATGTCTGCCCAGGACATGGTCGATGCCGCGTTGACTGGCTTGGCGCAAGGCGAAGTGGTGACCATTCCGGGCCTGCACCAAGGCGACCAGTGGGACGCCTACGAAGCCCAGCGCCAGACGCTTTCAGGCCTGTTCGGCAACTCCACGGCCGCACCGCGTTATCGCTGAATCGGTAGCCTCCGGGCAGGGTGAACTAAGCTTGGATAAGGACCGTTCACCCTTGAGGAGCATCCCCCATGCTTCACATCAGAACGCCGCTGATTCTGCACCCGGGCCTGTCGACGCCGGCCCGGCGGATCTGGCTCAAGCTGGAAAACCTGCAACCCAGCGGTTCGTTCAAATTGCGCGGCATGGGTCTTTTGTGCAGTCAGGCAAAGTCGCAGGGCAAACGCAAAGTTGTCTGTCCTTCCGGCGGTAATGCCGGGTTCGCCACCGCCGTGGCTGCCGCCAGCCTGGGGTTGAAAGCCTGCATTGTGGTGCCGAACACCACACCGGAAACCACCCGCGCGAGGATCAGGAAAACCGGTGCCGAGGTGATCGTCCATGGCAAGGTCTGGGACGAAGCCAATCTACGGGCCAAAGAACTCGCGCAGGGCGCGGACACCGAATACGTGCCTGCCTTCGATCACCCGGTGCTGTGGGAAGGGCACAGCTCGATGGTCGATGAAATCCTCGAAGATTGTCCTCAGGTCGATGCCGTGGTGACGTCGGTAGGGGGTGGTGGTTTGCTGGCGGGCATTCTCACCGGGTTGATTCGCCATGACCGCATGGACTGCCGGATCATTGCTTGCGAAACCCAGGGGGCGGCATCTTTTGCCGCCGCGATCGCTGCCGGGCATCCGGTCAGACTGCCGCGGATCGACACCGTTGCCACTTCGCTTGGCGCTGCTCAGGTAGCCGCTTGGCCGGTGCAGCACATCCTCGATTTCCCGCATGAATGTGTCGTGCTCAGCGACGACGAGGCGATCATGGGTGTGGTGCGTTATGCCAATGACCTGCGTCAGTTGGTCGAACCGGCGTGCGGCGTTTCGTTGGCGATTGGCTACCTGGACCATCCGGCGATTGCCGAGGCCCATGATGTAGTGATTGTGGTGTGCGGCGGCGTGAGCATCAGCGCGCAACTGGTGGCGGGTTGGGCGCGACTATCCACGAGTGCTGAAGCAAGGTAGGGCTGCAAACGCTATCCGGGTGTCGCGAGCCCCACCGCTACTTTCTCAGCCTTTATTGACCTGCAGCTACGCCTTCCTGGACGAGGATTGCTCTGGCCAGGTCTTCGTCGCTGGCGTTGAGGCCGGGATGTTCCTGACGAATCTGCTTTAAGTACGACTCCAGATAAACACCACGAATCGCGCCGCCACTGGCGACGAAGCTGGAGGCGTCATCCCGGGCCGGAATCATGAGTTTGTGGTCCTTGAACGTCGAGTACAGCGATGCGGAAACCCCGGCTGACGTGGCGACATCGCCCGCATCCACTTTGGCCATAGCGGAGCCGAAGGGTAAACACAGCAAAAGGGAAGAGATGATAATCAGACGGCGCATGACGGTGTCCTCGGAAAGCATGAAGCAAAAAAGGAAGTACCTCATAGTCTAGGATGCGTGGCGGTCGTCAGGAGTTCCCTATCGATGCGTGATCAGTCCAATGCCTGCCTCTGAAAAAAACTCAGTCCCTCGCTGCACACACGATGATCTCCACCAATAACGCCGGATCAGCCAGCTTGGCTTCGCCGCAAGCGCGGGCCGGGGCATGGCCTGCCGGTACCCAGGCATCCCACACGGCATTCATCGCCTCAAAGTCCGCCATGTCGGCGAGCCAGATGGTGGTTTGCAGAAGTTGTTGACGGGTCGAACCGGCTTCCTTGAGCAGGGCATCGACCCTCGCGAGAGCATCGCGGGTCTGGTCGGCGACATTGTGGCGCGATTCGCCGACTTGCCCGGCCAGGTACACGGTGTTGCCGTGGATAACGATCTGGCTCATCCGTGGGTTGGTGTGTTTGCGCTCGATTGTTTGCATCAATTGCTCTCCTGTGAAATGGCGCCGCTCAGAAGCGTTGCACTGAAAAACTGTCCAGCCATTGGGGGGGCTTGCCGGCGATGCAGTCGGCGACCAACTGACCGGTTGCCCCGGCCAGCGTCAGGCCCAGGTGCTGGTGACCGAAGGCGTAGATCAGCCGCGGTTCATTCGGTGACGGGCCGATGACCGGTAACGAGTCGGGCAGGGAAGGGCGGAAGCCGAGCCATTTGCGCGCGACCGGTTCTGTCAGGCCCATGACGCGGCGCACGTGTCGTTCCAGATACTCAAAACGCTTGGGATTGGCCGGGTCGTTGATCGAACCGAGCTCCACCGTGCCCGCCACCCTCAGGCGGCCGGCCATGGGCGTCATGTAGAACGCGCTTTCCACCGGGCAGCAGGGGCGGTTGAGCAAGGTGTCTGGCAAGTCGAATTCGATGTGATAACCGCGCTCGGTATCCAGCGGAATGTGATCCCCGACCTGGCGTGCCAGCGCCGCCGACCAGGCGCCGCCGCACAGCACAACCCTGTCGGCGCGGTAGGTCTGACCTTCGGCGCTGCGCAGGTGCAGGCCATCGGTCTGCCGTTGCACACCCGTGATCGTTGCCTGACGCAACGCGCCTTCGGTAATCAGCGGCGCGGCCAGCGCTTCAATGAAGGCTCGCGGGTCATCCATGTGGGACGACTCCGGGAACAGAATGCCCGCCACCGTTTTACCCGCGAGGGCTGGCTCCAATTGGTCCACTTCGGCCGAACTCAGTACCTGTTGCGCGATGCCCAGGGATCGGCGCAACTCGATGGCCGCTTGGGCGCCGGCAAAACCTTGTTCGGTGCCGTAGGCATAGAGGCAACCGTTGTGATGCAAATGCTGATCAGCCTGCGGGCAGTCGGCCAGTAACGGCGCGTAACCGCTGTAGGTGTGCTCGAGTATTTTGGTCAGGGCCAGGGTGTTGGCTTCGCAGCGCGAAGCGCGACATTCATTGAGAAACCGCAACAGCCAAGGCATCAAACGGGGCAGACGCGCCCAGTTGATGACGAAGGGCGACTCCGGCGAAAACAACAGCGACGGAATCGCCTTCAGCAGAGATGGCTGCGCAATCGGCATCACGCCGTAAGGCGCGAGCGTGCCGGCATTGCCGTAGGACGCCCCCGAGGCAATCGCGTCGCGCTCGAGCAACAACACCTGGTAACCCTGGCGGCGTAGCCAGAGGGCGGTCGCCACCCCGACAACGCCGGCGCCGATAACGGCAATTTCGCAATGAACTGGCTGTGTCATGTCCTCAGATCCGGTTGTGCATATAAAGATGACCCTGGCGCGCCAATTGGCTGATAACCCCCAGGGCTTTGATCAGCTGCTCCCGTGACAGGGCTGCCGAGATGTTGATGCGCACCGCTTGCGGTGAGAGCTCCGGACGCAAGGTGAAGGCGCCTCCGGCGAGCAGCACCACGCCGCGGTCCTGGCACAGACGGGCGAAACGCGAGCCGGTCCAGGGTTCCGGCAGGACCAGCCAGGCGTGGGTGCCAGTGGCGCTGTGCTGGACTTCCAGACCTTCAAGGTGAGTGGCGAGCAGCGCCTGGCGGATCCGCAGTTCTTCGCGTTGTTCCGAGACCAGTTGGTCGGCATGACCGTCCTCGATCAACCGGGTGGCGATCAGCGCCGTCAGCGGCGAGGTGCTCCAGCAGTCGATGCGCTGCATGGCGGCGATGTCTTGCACCAGCGGCTGAGGGGCCATGACAAACCCCATGCGCAACCCCGGCGCGATGCATTTGGACAGGGCGGAAATATAAATCGTGCGCTCCGGCATCAGTGCCGCGAAAGCGGGCGGCGATTGATCCAGCAGCGGCCGATACACGTCGTCTTCAATGACCAGCAGGTTGGTTTGCCGAATCACCGCGGCCAGTTCTTCGCGGCGCTCGGCGTCCAGGGTAATGGCGGTCGGGTTATGGATCGACGGCACCAGAAACAACAGCCGTGGCTGATGTTCGGCGCAGGCCAGGCGCAAGGCTTCGGGCGACATGCCGCGGGCGTCGGCATCGACGCCGACCAGGATCAGACCCAACGAGCGGCACAAGGCATTGATGCCTTGATAGGTCACGCTGTCGGCCAGCACCGTATCGCCGCTGTTGGTCAGGCTGCGCAAGGTATTGGCGATGCCATGTTGGGCGCCTTCGACGATCAGCATTTGCGAGGCCTGAGCCTCGACGCCGGTATGACGCAACCATTGCGCGGCGGCCTCACGGGCCCAAAGCGGGCCTTCGGACGGGTGATAGTCCTTCATGTCACCAAAGCGCGGATCGCTGGAAAGACGCGGCAGCAACTGCGCCAGCACCCGATTGAAACCGTCGGTGGCCGGGCGGTTAACGCTCAGGTCGACGGCCCCCGGATCATTGCTCGGTGCTGACTGGAATTGGGCGGCCGGATGCCGTGGCTGCGCGACTTGCGTGCCACGCCCCGGACGGCTTTCCACCAGACCTTTCTGCTGCAACACGGCCATGGCTTTGGTCACCGTGGTGATGTTCACCCCCAGCGCACTGGCGAACTCGCGATGAGGCGGCAGGCGCTCACCCGGCTTGAGCTTGCCGTTGCCGATCGCCTCAGCCAGTGAATCGGCCAATTGGGCGTACAGGGTTCCCGCTTTGTCGCGCTGCAAAGCCGCGTTGGCTTTCAGTTCGTCCAGCAGTTGTTCGAATTGACTCATGGTGCTTTATCCCTGTTTGTCATGCTTGTAGCAAGACAATAAGCAAATTTGTATTGCTTTTTATCCGATACAAAGCCCATTGACAAGCTAAAAAACCGTGATTAGTGTGTGAGTTGTAATGCTTGTCATGCAACACAATAAGAAAATGGCTGCCATGCTCAGCCCAACGGGTACGCACATGACTAACGAAACGCTCCAGCCGGGTTCGCCCTCGGCGTCCCGGCACCACCGACTGTTCAGCCTGTCCGCGGGCGGCACAGAGTATCCGGTGTGTTGTCCCCCTCGTGCAAAGTCTTCGATGAAATTATCCGGTCGATCGACCCCACCCAATAAAGCGGAGGTCATCCAATGAACCACGCCCACCCAACCGATACAAAACCCGGTCAACAACGCCTCAGCGGGGCCTTGCGCCAGCGCCATATCACCATGATTTCCCTCGGCGGGATCATTGGTGCAGGCTTGTTTGTCGGCAGTAGTGCAACGATTCAGGCGATTGGACCGGCGGCGTTTCTGAGTTATCTCGCTGCCGGCATCGTGGTGATGCTGGTCATGCGCATGCTCGGCGAAATGGCCGTGGCCTTACCCGGCGTCGGCTCCTTTACCGAATACGCACGCATTGGCCTGGGCAATTGGGTCGGATTCACCAGTGGCTGGTTGTACTGGTATTTCTGGGTGATCGTGGTGGCGGTGGAAGCGGTGGTCGGCGCCAACATTCTCCAGCAGTGGATACCGTTGCCGGCATGGATGATCGGTTTGAGCCTGTTGGCGATCATGACCGCCATCAATTGCCTGTCGGTGAAGTCCTACGGTGAATTTGAATACTGGTTCGCGTCATTGAAAGTGTTCGCGATCATCGTCTTTATCTTCGTGGTCGGCGCCTACCTCTTCGGTTTCGCCCCGAGCACCAGCGACCTGTTGGGCAACCTGGTGAATGACCGCGGGTTCATGCCTTACGGGGTGAGTGCGATTCTGGCCGGTGTGCCGACGGTGATCTTTGCCGTGGGCGGTGCGGAAATCGCGACCATCGCCGCCGCTGAATCCGACGATCCCTCGAAGAACGTGGCGAACATGACCCGTTCGGTGATTTTCCGGGTCATCACGTTCTATGTCGGCTCGATTTTCCTGATCGTTTGCGTGGTGCCCTGGGGTCAGATCGTTGCCGGCCATTCGCCGTTCGTGGCAGCGCTTGAAGTCATGCGCATTCCCGGCGCGGCGATGATCATGCAAGCAGTGGTGCTGGTGGCCGTGCTCTCGGCGCTGAACTCCGGGTTGTACGTGTCTTCGCGGATTCTGTTCGGCCTCAGTCAGCGCGGCGATGCACCGGCCAAATTGTCGACCCTCACCGGCCGCAAAGTGCCAAGAGCCGCCGTGCTGCTGAGCAGCGTGATCGGCTATATCGCCATCATGGCGGCGATCATTTCTCCGGAGGGTGTGTTCCTGTTTCTGGTCAACGCGTCCGGTGCGGTGATGCTGTTCGTGTACCTCGCGGTAGCGCTCGCGCAGATCAAGGTTCGCCGTCAGGTAGAAGCCACCGCGCCGGCCCGACTGACCCTGAAAATGTGGCTGTTCCCATGGCTGTCCTATGCTGTGGTGGCAGTGATTGCGGGTGTTTTGGTCGCCATGGCGTTCCAGGATTCCTTGCGTACGCAGTTCCTCGCCAGCCTCGTCAGTCTCGGCGTGGTTTCCGCTGCGTACCTGGTGCTCAAGCTCCAACGCCAACAGGCCAACAAACCGCATGTCAGTGCCATCGACATCTTGGCGGGTTTGTCGACACGGTCATAAAACACAGGGAAATCCAGCCACGGACGGCGATTGAGTTGCAAGGCTTGTACCGGTCAAAACAACAATTTGCCCATAGGTGATCTATGTCCGACTTCAAGTTTGATACCCAAGGTTTTTCCCGACGCGGTCTCCTCAAAGCCACTGGCTACGGTTCGTTAGCGGCATTGGCGGCAAGCGCAATGGGCCCGATGTCCTTCGCCTTCGCGGCCGGGAAACCGATCAAGACCGTGCGCGAGGGCTACCTGACCGCGGCGTGCCTGGGCGACATGCCCCTGGGGGCGTTGCGCGAAGGCGTACCCGTCGGCACCGATCTGGAATTGCTGAAAATCATCGCCGACCGTCTCGAGCTCAAGCTCGATGTGCTGACCATGGGTTTCCCGGCGGTGATGGAAGCCGTGAGATCAGGGCGCGCCGACTGGTTCGGTGGCAACTTCGCCTGGAATCCGATGCGCTCCAAAATCCTGCTGTTGACCGACCCGGTGTTCTACACCGGTGCCTACGTGATCATGCGCGACAATGAGCCGTTCGATACCGCCATCACCGTGAACGACGTGAAGGGCCGCACCATCGGCGCCATCACCGGCTATTTCACCATCCCGGACATGAAGAAAATCGACGGCGTGAAGGAGGTCAAACTCTACGACAACACCGACTCCTGCCTGCGCGATGTGCGTGCCGGTCGCCTGGATTTTGCCGTGCTGGATGCCCCGACCATCGACTACATGATCCTTCAGGACCCGAGCCTCAAACTCAAACAGATCCCGATGTCCTACGATGAAAAATTCCCCAGCCTGACCGCCAAGTTCGAGGCGATCTGGGGCGTCCATCCGCAGCACCAGGATCTGTTCGACGGCATCAATCAAGGCCTGCGCTGGCTCAAAGCCACGGATCAGATCAAACCGATCCTCGCCAAATACGGGATCAAGAACCCCGATTACCTCGTGCCTCCGACCAAGGACCCGCGCATCGGCGTCGACCGGGACGAGCAGGGCAACCTCATCGGGCCGTTCAAGCATCAACCGCGAGATTTCAGTCAGGCCTTTGCCTGAGTCGAGGATATAGCTCATGGCTGAATCAACCCCACTGGTGCGCATCGAAGGGCTCTACAAGTCCTTCGGCAGCCTGGACGTTCTCAAAGGCATCGACCTCAACGTGCAGCAGGGTCAGAAGATCTCGCTCATCGGCCCCAGCGGGTCGGGCAAGACCACCTTGTTGCGCTGCGTCAACTACCTGGAAGAACCGACCAAAGGCGACATTTACATCGACAACGAACTGATCGGCCAGCGTCTGGTGGGCACCCGAAAAGTGCCCATGAGCGACAAGGAACTGGCACGCATGCGTACCGAGATCGGCATGGTGTTCCAGCGCTTCAACCTGTTTCCGCACCTCTCGGTACTGGACAACATCATCCTCGGCCCACTCAAGGTGCAACAGCGCAGCCGCGCCGAAGCGGTGGAACTCGCCGAGGACCTGCTGAACAAGGTGGGGATGTTTGCCAAACGTGACGTGTACCCGGAACAGCTCTCGGGCGGGCAACAGCAACGGATCGCCATCGCCCGGGCGCTGGCGATGCAGCCCAAGCTGATGTTGTTCGACGAGGCCACTTCGGCGCTGGACCCGGAACTGGTGGGTGAAGTGCTGACGGTCATGCGCAAACTGGCGGAGGAGGGCATGACGATGATTATCGTGACCCATGAAATGCACTTCGCCGAAAGCGTCTCCGATCAGGTGATTTTCATGGCCGACGGCAACATTGTCGAACAGGGGCCGCCTCGGCAGATTTTCCGCGAGAGCCAGATCGAACGCACCCGCTCCTTTATCCGCGCTGTGCAGGAGCACTGATCGATGTTCGATTCCATTGCACTGAACAAAGCCATCGAAATGCTCCCGTACTTTTTGAATGTGCTGGGCATCGGTGCACTGACGACTGTCGGTCTGACGGCTGCCGCGTTTGTGGTCGCGACGCTACTGGGGTTTTGCCTGGCGTTGATGCGACTCTCGCGCAGCCGAGTATTGAGCCTGATTGCCAGTGCGTACCTGGAGGTGTTTCGCAACATACCGATCCTCACCCAGCTGTTCATCCTGTATTTCGGGCTGACCTACATCGGCATTACCTTGCCGGCCATCGGTGCGGCGATTATCGGTTTTGGTCTGAACGGTGCGGCGATTCTTTCCGAGGTGTTCCGTTCGAGCATCCGCACCATCGATCGCGGACAAAGTGAAGCGGCGTATTCCATCGGCATGACCCGCTCCCTTGCGATGCGCATCATCGTGCTGCCCCAGGCGTTCAAGGTCGCGATTCCGGGGATGGCCAACTTCGCCATCGGCCTGCTCAAAGACACTTCCCTGGCCTCGGCGGCGGCGGTGCCGGAGCTGACCTTCAAGGCGAAAATGCTGGTCAGCGAAACCTACCAGACCAACCTGATTTACTTCCTGTTGGCGACCATCTACCTGGTGTTGAGCCTGGTGCTTTCCCACTGGGCGGCGCGTACCGAACGCCGTCTCAAAGTCGTCAAGGAGAACTGATATGGGCTATGGCGAGTTGTGGGAAGCAACCCATGTCGAATTGCTGGCCGCGGCCTGGGCCACACTCCAATTGGCGTTCGGAGCGCTGGTCATCGGCCTGGTCGTCGGTTTGCTGGTGGCACTGGCACGACTGTCTCGCAGCCGGCCATTGCGCCGTGCGGCGCTGATCTACATCGAGGTGTTCCGCGGTACCCCGGCGCTGGTGCAACTGTTTATCGTCTACTTCAGCCTGACCGAAATCGGCGTTCAATTCAGCTCGTTTCAAGCCGCGATGATTGGTTTGGGGTTGAATGCCGCGGCCTACCTGTCGGAGATTTACCGCTCGGGTCTGGAGGCGGTGCCCAAGGGACAAGTGGAAGCCGCGAAAGCGATTGGCATGCCCCACCTCAAGGTGTTGCGCTGGGTCGTGTTGCCACAGGCCATTCGCATCGTGCTCGCGCCGATCGGCAACGTCGCGATCTCGCTGTTGAAGGACACCTCGGTGGCCTCGCTGATCGCGGCGCCGGACCTGATGTTGCGGGCTCAGGACTTGAGTTCTGTGTACTTCATGCCACTTGAAATCTACATCCTGGTGGGCGCGATCTACTTTGCGCTGTGTTATCCGCTGTCACTTGGCGTGCGATTGCTGGAGCGCAAGACCAGGCATTGATCGGGATTGAGGCTGGCCACAATTCCTGCGGCCACCGGAGGTCCAAATGTGGGAGTGAGCCTGCTCGCGAAGGCGGTGTGTCAGTCACCTTGATGTTGCGTGTGCCGACGCCATCGCGAGCAAGCCCGCTCCCACAGGGAATCAGGTTGATCAGACATTCTGCGTTCACCGGAGGTCCAAATGTGGGAGCGGGCTTGCTCGCGAAGGCGGTGTGTCCGTCACCTTGATGTTGCGTGTGCCGACGCCATCGCGAGCAAGCCCGCTCCCATAAGGAATCAGGTTGATCACACATTCTGCGTTCACCGGAGGTCCAAATGTGGGAGCGGGCTTGCTCACGAAGGCGGTGTGTCCGTCACCTTGATGTTGCGTGTGCCGACGCCATCGCGAGCAAGCCCGCTCCCATAAGGAATCAGGTTGATCACACATTCTGCGTTCACCGGAGGTCCAAATGTGGGAGCGGGCTTGCTCGCGAAGGCGGTGTGTCCGTCACCTTGATGTTGCATGTGCCGACGCCATCGCGAGCAGGCTCACTCCCACAGGGAATCAGGTTGATCACACATTCTGCGTTCCCCGGAGGTCCAAATGTGGGAGCGGGCTTGCTCGCGAAGGCGGTATGTCAGTCACCTTGATGTTGCGTGGGCCGACGCTTTCGCGAGCAAGCCCGCTCCCACAGGGAATTAAATTGATCACAAGTTCTGCGGCCATCCGAGATTCAATGTGGGAGTGAGCCTGCTCGCGATTGCGGTGGGTCAGTCACCTTGATGTTGAGTGTGCCGACGCCATCGCGAGCAGGCTCACTCCCACAGGGAATTGGGTTGATCACACATTCTGCGGCCACCGGAGGTCCTATGTGGGAGCGGGCTTGCTCGCGAAGGCGGTGGGTCGGTCACCTTGATGTTGAGTGTGCCGACGCCATCGTCGGATCGCCGCCCGGAGCAAGCTTTGCTCCTACAGCAGCGGGATGCTGTAGCTCACGATCAAGCGATTTTGGTCCTGGTCACGGGACGCCTCGCTGTTGGACTTGCCGTTACGCCATCCGAACCCGACACCTTTAAGCGAACCGGACTGAATCACGTAGTCCAGCGCTATGTCCCGCTCCCATTCCTTCTGGGTGTCGCCAGAGGTCGTCTTGATGTCGTCACCACTGAGGTACATGACCGACGCTTTCAGTCCGGGCACCCCCATGGCGGCAAAGTCATAGGCGTATTGACCGAAGGCTGTGCGTTCCCCTGCGCGGGTGAAGGTTTGAATCAGTCGGTCGGTGTACAGGTAAACGCTGGAGCCGCCGGCCCCCTTGTTGGCCAGGCCGCCCTGATTGAGCTGCGTGAAGTTGCTGCCGCTGGAAACGCTTTGATAGCCCGCTGTGAGGCCATGGCCACCCACCGTGTAAATCAGCGCGGCGCTCCAGGTCCGATTGTCGATCTCGCCATCATTGCCTTGGGTGTAGCCGCTGATTTTGTAGCCTGAAGTGCCCGAGCTGTTTTCACCGGATGAATCGGTCTTGAAGTAGCGCAAATCGGTTTTCAGCGATTGACCTTCCGCGATCGCCAGTGTGTGGATCAGGCCGAAAAACTGCTGGGTGTAGTAGTTGTCGAGGTTGGCGTAGTAATACTGGGCGGTCAGGTCCTTGGTAATTTTCCAGTCGCCGCCGGCGAAGTCGAACGCGTTGCTTTCGCGGGTGCCGCCCGTGGCGGCCAACCCCGTTTGATCGCTTGAGCCCCGTCCTGTTGCGTGTTCGATTCGGCCTCCCGTGAGGGTCAAGTCCTTGAACTCGCCCGAGGTGATCTGGCCACCTTCAAAGGTCTGCGGCAGCAGACGGCCGTCGTTGGAGACAAGGATTGGAAGTTTGGGCATCAGCGTGCCAAGGCGCAGTTCGGTTTTCGAGACTTTGACCTTGCCAGTCAACCCCAACCGGCTCCATTCATCGACAGCGCGGTTATCACTCTCTGAAGGAATCATCGAGCTGCCGACGTGCCGTCCCTTGCCGCTGTCCAGCGTAATCCCCATCAGGCCCAGTGCATCGACACCAAAACCAACCGTGCCATCGGTGTAGCCCGACTTGTAATCGAGCATGAAACCCTGCGCCCACTCTTCGGTTTTCGAAGGCGCGGCGGTGCCGTCACGGTTGTCGTTGTTGAAGTAGAAATTTCTCATCCCCAGAGTGGCTTTGCTGTCACTCAGGAAGTCGGCGTGCGCCTGGGTGCTGAGTGCAATGGCACTCAATGCAAACGTCACCGCCGTTTTCTTCTTGCTCATCTGAATCGCCCCTTTATTTTTGTAGTTTGAATTTGGGAGGGTGGCTCCCGCAGTAACGGGTGCCGGCAACGATCGATGCCTGCGGGAGCGTTATTTGCCCGGCTTAAATACCCAACACGTTGGCGCCGATGCACGGGTCAATCCCGCGTTCCAGACGACGCTGGTGCACGATCACAGTGATTTCCATCGAACCGGTGGTGACTTCGAAGTCGAGGATGTGGCCGCCGTACGCTTGAAACGTGGCGTCACCGGCGACGCCGTGCATATGGATCGAAGGCTGATCATTTTTCCACGCCACCGAGCCGGTGATGCTGGCCATCTCGACACTGTTCAAGGTCTTGGCGTCGAAGTCCTTTTTGTCCTTGTTCCAGAAACCGAACTTCACGTTGCCGAAGCCGATGCCGCTGATGGAGGCGCTGGGGATTTTCTCGGCGATGGCCAGTTTGGTCAGTTCCTTGAAGGCGTTGTCGCCCATGCGCAGGACCATGAGGTAACCGGTGGGGGTTTTGGTGTAGCGCGGTGTGGTTTCAGTGACACATTGCATAGGGGCTGTCGTCGCGGCGGGAGCGGTTTCGGCAACGGCCAGTTGAGTGCCTGCGGTGTTGATCATCACGGCGGCGGTCACGGCCAGCATCAATTTACAAAAGCGGTGTTTCGGGTGAAGTTGAACGTGCATGAGACTTCCTCTGTTTTTGTTGTTGTGGGTTACAGCGTTTTTGGAGGCGAGCGTGTCCGGCGCCTATTTTTCGATAGGCGACGGAGTTGTTATTAACGGTGGGTGTTAGTTCGGTGACTTACAGCGCATCACGGCTGCTGACACCGTCAACCAGTCGGGCAATGCCCAGCGGGTTGGCGTTCTTCAGGGCGTCCGGCAGCAAGCTGTCGGGGCAGTTCTGATAACAAACGGGACGCAGGAAACGATCAATCGCCAACGTACCGACCGATGTACCGCGAGCATCCGAAGTGGCCGGGTACGGTCCGCCATGAACCATGGCGTCGCAGACTTCCACGCCGGTTGGATAACCGTTGAACAGCACGCGCCCGACTTTCTGTTCCAGCAGGGCCAGCACTTCGTTCAGGGTGCTGAGATCCGAATCTTCGACGATCAGCGTGGCGGTCAACTGGCCGCGCAAACCGTGCAGTGCCTGGAGCAATTCGGCCTGGTCAGCGACTTCCACCACAATGGTGGTCGGGCCGAAGACTTCTTCCTGAAGCAACTCATCACCATTAATCAGCAGGCTGACATCGGCCTTGAACACCTGCGGCTGCGCCTGATTACCCTGTTGTGCGGCGCCGGCCAGGTGCGTCATGCCGGGGTGCGCGTGAAGATTGTCCAGGCCGTGGCAATAGCTTTTCAGCGCGCCGACATTGAGCATCGTTTGCGCGGATTGCTCGCCCATCAAACCGGCAAAACGTTCCAGAAAAGCAGTGAATTCTGGCGAACGAATGCCCAAAACCAAACCGGGATTGGTGCAGAACTGACCCGCACCCAGCACCACGGAAGCGCTCAGCTCGGCAGCGATCTTGTCACCGCGCGCCTTGAGTGCTTCTGGCATCAACAACACCGGGTTGATGCTGCTCATCTCGGCGAACACCGGAATCGGTTGAGGACGGGCCGCCGCCATGTCACACAAGGCCCGACCGCCACGCAATGACCCGGTGAACCCCACTGCCTGAATCGCCGGATGCTTGACCAATGCTTCACCGACGCTGCCGTAGAGCATGTTGAACACGCCATCAGGCATTCCAGTTTTCCGGGCCGCGCGAGTGATCGCATCGGCGACGTAATCGGCGGTTGCCATGTGACCGCTGTGGGCCTTGAACACCACCGGGCAGCCTGCTGCGAGGGCGGAAGCGGTGTCGCCGCCAGCGGTCGAGAAGGCCAACGGGAAGTTGCTGGCACCGAACACGGCGACCGGACCGAGCCCCGTGCGGTACTGGCGCAGGTCAGGGCGGGGCAACGGTTGACGCTCGGGTAGCGCACGATCGATGCGCGCGCCGTAGAAATCGCCGCGACGCAGCATCGTGGCGAACAGGCGCATCTGGCCGCTGGTGCGTGCCCGCTCACCTTGAATACGGCCGGCGGGCAGGGCAGTTTCCCTGCACACCAGGGCGATGAACGAGTCGTCCAGCGCCTCAAGCTCAGTGGCAATCGCCTCCAAAAACTGAGCGCGTCGGGCGGATGAAAGATTACGAAAGATCGGGTAAGCCGTGGTCGCCGCTTCTGCGGCCGCATTCACTTCATCCACGGTCGCCTGATGGAAGCGATACGGCAGTGCTTCGCCGGTAGTGGCGTCGTGGCTTTGCAAGGTGCTCGAGCCTTTTGCCGAACGAGCGCCAGCGATGTAGTTGTGGCCTGAAACTTCAAACATGGGAACTCCTGAAGGGCTGTTCAAATGAGGGTCAAGTGAGCCGGTAAATGCGTCGGGCGTTGTCATGAAACAGGGCGAGCCGATCCGTCAGGGAGCGGTCGCTGACAATCGTTTTGAAGCCGTCGAAGATCTCGCTCATGCCGTTCACGACGCCGTCGACCGGGTAATTGCTGGCAAACGCACAGCGACTGACATCGACAATCGAGATCGCGTCGTTCACCACCACGCGGTTCGCCTCGACGGGCCACGCCTCACCGGGGATGCAAATGCCGGAAATCTTCAGGGCCACGTTCGGCTCCCGTGCCAGCAACGCGAGGTTTTCACGCCAGCCGGCCAACCCTTGTTGCGAACGATCAGATGGCAGCGCCGCGTGATTGACCACGATGGTCACGTCGGGAAAGTCCCTGGCCAGCTCGGCCGCTTCCGCCAGATGCCACCAGGGCGCCTGCAACTCGAAATGCAGACCGTTTTCAGCCAGTTGTGCGTAGCCCTCACGCCAACGAGGGTCGCGCATGGAGCCGGGCGCCACGAAATCTTCGCGCCAGGCTTCAAGGCTGGTGACCGCCGGTTTGTGGCGCACACCGCGCACCAACGGATGATCGCCGTACAGGCGCAAGAGGTCCGATGCGTCTTCACGATCAAGCCAAACCTGCGCAACCATCGCCGCCAACGTCGGTTCATTTTGTGCCAGTGACTCGACAAACCTCACCTCGTCGGCGGGGGTCGCAGGGTCCCATTCACCCTCGATAACGACGGTCTGCACGATCCGATGGTTGCCCGTCAGCCGGCGATAGTCCTCAGGCAGAAAGTTGCGGCAGATCGACGAGTAATCGCCATAACGAAACGCTCGCAACGGGCGGTCGTTCAGCCACGGGTAGTAATGTTTTTCGATGTCGAAATAATGTTGATGAGCGTCGACGATGGGTAAGTCCGCATCCTCGCCGCTGGCTAGAAAGCGCGCGCGCCAGTCGATCACGGAGGGGTTATCCATGCTGTTCCTCCAGACGATAAAAGCGTTGTGCATTGCCGGCGAACACCGCTTCCTGCACGGCACGCCCCAGTGGCGCGAGCATCGCGGCCACGCCATCGGCAATCGTGTCGTAGGACGCGCGCAAACCGGCGACCGGGAAGTTGCTGGCGAACATGCAGCGCTCGGGACCGAAGATCTCCAATGCGGTCAGCACCACGATCCGGTTGTCGTCGTAGTTCCAGGGCGAGTCTTTCAGCCCGAACTCCGACAGCTTGATGTGCACGTTGGGCTGCAAGGCCAGCGCTTCCAGGCCCTTGCGCCAGCGGGTCATGCCCTGCGGGCTGCGATCCCAGGCGAAACCGGTGTGATTGAGGGCGATCTGGATCTGCGGAAACATCGCCGCCACTTCGGCGGCCTCGACCAAGTGCCACGGCGGCACGCGCAGGTCCCACGACAGACCGTGCTCAGCCAGGCGCGAAAAGCCTTCCAGCCATTTCGGGTCCTGCATGGTGCCCTTGGCGCCGGCAATCGATACGTCCGGCGATGCCGAGGTCACCGGTTTGGAGCGTATGCCTTTCACCAGCGGCCTGGCGGCCTGAGCCGCGAGAATGTCCGCGCTGTCCTCACGATCAAACCAGGCGTGGGCAACGATGGCATTCGGGAAGCCGTAACGGGCATTCACCTGTTCCAGCCAGCGTGTCTCGGCGACTTGCTCATCGCGAGCACGTTCGGCCTCGACATGCACCGTTCCCACCAACCGTTGTCTTTCGGTCAGGGCGAGAAAGTTTTCCGGCAAGAAATCACGGCACAGGCTGTGATAGTCGCCGAGGAAAAAATCCTCGTGATAGTCGTCCTGCAGCCAGGGATAACGACCGTTGCCCAGGTCCCACAAGTGGTGGTGAGCATCGACAATCGGTAGTGCATCCTCGGCCGCAAGGTTCGGCAAGCCGTTGCGTTCGTGCAGCGTGATCATGTCGTCACCCTTGCTCAGCGCGACGCGGCGAATTGGGAAGGGCTGAGCACGCCGTCTTCGACGTCCCCTGCGGCGGCCGCCTCGGCCTTGGCCTGAACGCGGCTGCGCAGTTTGGCGACGTTCACCACCACCCGGGTATGCGCCGCCGTGGCCACCAGCTCGACGTCATCGCGTACTTCGACGTTGAAGGTGACGCTGCGACCCTCGATCCGGGTGACCGTGGCGACGATGCTGACCGACATGCCGAGCAACGTGGCGCCGACGTGGCGGATGTCGACGGCCGCACCGACGGTGTTTTCGCCCTCATCGAGGAAGGTGAGCAGGTAATCAAGGCAGGTCTGTTCGATGTCATCCACCAACCGGGGCGTGGCGTAGATGCGCAAGTCCTCGCCCAGAAACGAGATGGTGCGTTGCTTGTCGATGACCAGTCGGCGTTCGGTGGCGGTGCCGGCTTCGAGTGTGGAGAAATTCATGAGAAACCTCGTAGTTGAGTGCTGACAGTCAAAAAGTGATTCAGGCGTTGGGCAGGAAACCGATGGAAATCCAGGGCACGGCGATCAGCACGCCCAGGGCGACAACGAGTGCGCCGAGATACGGCCAGACCCGACGCATGGCGCCGCTGGGGTCGACCTTGGCGATGGCGCAAGCGGCGTAGAAACCCACGCCAAACGGTGGTGCGAACAAACCCAGGCCCATGGCGAAGATCGCGACCATGGCGTAATGCACGTCGTTGATACCCATGGCCTTGGCAATCGGAAACAGCAGCGGTCCGAACAGCACGATGGCCGGGATGCCTTCCAGAAAACTGCCCAGGAGGATGAACGCCACGGCGGAGATGATCAGGAAGCCCATCGCGCCGCCCGGCACCGTCGACATCACCTGCGCCAACTGGTGGGAGAAGCCTGACTGGGTCAATGCCCAGGCCATGGCGGTGGCGCTGCCGATGATGATCAGGATCGCGCCGGACAGCGACGCGGTGCTGACCAGGATCGGATACAGCCGGCGCCAGTCAAAGCAGCGGTAGCACAGCAATCCGACGACAAAGGTGTAGGCCACGCCGATGGCGGCGACTTCGGTGGCGGTCGCGACCCCTTCAACCACCGCGGTGCGGATCACGAAGGGCAGGGCCAGTGCCGGTAATGCCACCAGCAGCGAGTGGCCGATTTCCTTGCCTGAGGCGCGTTTACCGGTGGAGGCCTCGCCTTTGCGGTTTTTCCACCAGATCACCGCCGCCATAGCGATGGCACCCACCACCGCCGGCATGAAACCACCGGTGAACAGGGCGGAAATCGACACACCGGTCACCGATCCAATGGTGATCAGTACCAGGCTCGGTGGAATGGTTTCCGACATCGCCCCGGACGCGTTGAGCATCGCCACCAGTTCGTTTTCATCCTCACCGCGTTTCTTCATTTCCGGAAACAGCGCCGGTGCGATGGCCGCCATGTCGGCAGCCTTGGAGCCGGAAATGCCGGAAATCAGGTAGATGGCCCCGATCAACACATACGACAGGCCGCCACGGACATGGCCGATTAACGAGCAAAGGAAGCGGATCATCGCGCGGGCCATGCCCATGGCCTCGATCAGTGCCCCCAAAAACACAAACAACGGGATGGCCAGCAAGATCAGGCTCGCCATGCCTTCGTCCATCCGGCCCACCACCAGGGTCAAGGGCGTGCCGGTCATGGTCGACAGATAAGCCACCGTCGCCAGGCCGAACGCTACCATGATCGGTACGCCGATCACGATCATCGCCATCACACCGACCATGAAGAAAATGATCAGGTTCCAGTTACCCATCAGCAACATCCAGCCTTCAGCCACCCACAACAACGCGGCCAGGGAAGCCAGCATCGCCACCGACACGGAGAAGTCGATCAACCGGGCACTGGTCAGCAGACGCGCGACACAGGTCATCAGCATCAGGCTCAGACCGACCGCGATGGCAGACACGCGAAAGGCGTTGGGGATTTCAAGGGCGGCGGTGGTGATGATCCACTCGTCGCTGACGTATTCCCAGGCCGGGGTGAACAGCAACCCAATGAACGCGATGACGATCACCGCACCCAAGGTGTCGACAAAGGCGCGTTTTTCCAGCGGCAGCCGCCCGATGAACGAGGTCAGTCGCATGTGCTCGCCTCGACGCATCGCCACCACTGAGCCGAGCATCGCCAGCCAGAGAAACAGCAGCGAGGCGAGTTCGTCGCCCCAGACAATGGGTTGATTGAGTACGTAGCGCGAGAACACATTGCAAAACAGCAGCGTGACTTCGACAACCACCAGCAACGCCGCGCTGCCCTCGGTCAGCCAGCGCAGCCCGGTGTCCAAGGCGTGACCGAGACGAAAGGTGGTGGGGCGCGTGCTGAGTCCTTCAGCGGGAGAAACATCCGTCATTGGTATTTCGTTTTTCATGACCTTGTCTCCGGCTTAGGACAGTTGACCCGCGTACTGCTCCAATAAGCTCCAGGCTTCATTGCCGTACTTTTCTTTCCATTGGGTGTAGAAGCCTTTGGACTGCAACTCAGTGCGGAACAATGAACGGTCGACTTTGTTGAAGGTGATGCCATGGGCGGTCAGGGATGGCTCCAGGCTGGAGTTGAGATCGATCACCTGTTGACGCTGAACCAGCGCGGCGGCGTTGATTTGCCGGGAAACGATTTCCTGTACGTCCGCGGGCAGTTTGGGAAAGGTCTTGCCCGAGGCGACGATCCAGAAACCGCCCCAGATGTGGTCGGTCATGGAGCAGTATTTTTGCACTTCATAGAAGCGCGCGGCTTCGACCACCACCAGTGGGTTTTCCTGGCCGTCGACCACTTTGGTCTGCAATGCCGAGTAGGTCTCGTTGATGCTGATGCCGGTAGGGGAGGCGCCCAGGGCACTGAACATGGAAGTCCACAACGGGCTGACCAGCACCCGCAGTTTGAAACCGGCCAGGTCTTGCGGCGTGTAGATCGGCCGTGTCGAACTGGTGATCTGGCGGAAGCCGTTGTTCCAGACTTTCTCCATCGGGATCAGGCCGACCTTCTCGGTCTTGGCGCGTACGTATTCGCCCAGCTTGCCGTCCAGCGCGGCCCAGACACTGTCGTAGTCCTTGAACGCGAATGGCATGCTTTCGATCGACATGGCCGGCACCAGCGTGGAGAGAATCGCGCCTGGCAATGGAATGAAGTCGATGGCGCCGGCGCGCACCTGGGAGAGCATGTCGGTGTCGCCGCCCATGGCGCCGTTGGCGTACACCTGCAAGTCCACGGCGCCGTTGGTTTCAGCCTTGATGGCGAGTGAAGCCGCCTTCATCTGGATGTTCAGTGGATGGGTGTCGGGCAGGCTGCTGGTGTAGCGCAACACGATGGGTTTGGTCGCGGCGAAGACGCTGGAGGGCAGCAGGTTGGCGGCGAATGCACCGCCGACGGTGACGCCGGCAGATACCAGGAATGATCGACGGCTGACAGCTTCGGTCAAGATACGGCTCATGATGTTCACCTTATTGTTTTTGTAGTTGTTCTAAAAAACAGCGAATCAGTTAAGTGAACGCTGCTCCTTGTGGGAGCGGGCTTGCTCGCGAAGGCGTCGTGTCAGTCAGCATTTATGTCAACTGACCCACCGCATTCGCGAGCAAGCCCGCTCCCACAGTTTTTGTGCGTTACGCCAGTGCCACCACGGCCTGGGTTCGAATCAACTCGTCGATTTCATCTTCCGCGTAGCCACTTTCTTTCAGCACTTCGCGGGTGTGTTCACCGAGCAGCGGGGCATGCCGGCTGGTCGGCGGCGCGGCGTTGTCCATGTCGGAGAAGTGAATCGGCAGGCCCATGCCGCGTACCCGGCCTTCGGTCGGGTGTTGGGTCTCGACGATCATGCCGCGTGCTTCGGTTTGCGGATGAGCCAGTGCCGCGGCGATATCGAGGACCGGCCCGGCAGGCAGGCCGAGGCTGTCGAACAGCACCATCCATTCATCCGTGGTGCGCGCGACCAGGACTTCGTTGAGGATTTCCACCAGGGCCAGGCGGTGCTCCATACGCAACGCGTTGCTGGCGAATCGTGGGTCGGCTTTGAGTTGTGGCACGGCGAGCGCCTCGACCAGCCGTTCGTAGTTGGCCTGGTTGGCGGCGCCAATGTTGATCCAGCCGTCTGCGGTGCGGAACACCTGATACGGCGCGCTGGTAGAGTTGGCCGAACCCATCTTCGGCAGGATGGTGCCATCGGCGAAATACGCCGCCGCCGGCCAGTACATCTGTTGCAGTCCGGCTTCGAACAGCGAGGTATCGACCATCTGCCCCAGGCCGGTTTTCTGCTTGGCAGCGTAAGCGGCGCAAATGCCGAGGGCGGCGAGGATGCCGGAGTTGATGTCGGCCACAGGCGAACCGGCCTTGACCGGCTCACGCCCGGCTTCACCGGTCATGCTCATCATGCCGCTCATGCCCTGGGCAATCAGGTCGAAACCGCCTTTCTCGCCGAACGGCCCGCTGCGCCCGTAGCCGGAGATCGCGCAGTAGATCAGCCCTGGATTGAGGGTTTTCAGCGTTTCATAGCCCAGGCCGAATTTCTCCATGGTGCCGGCACGGAAGTTTTCCGTGACCACATCGGCGTCCATCAACAGGCGGCGCAACACGTCGCGCCCGCCCTCGGTTTTCAGGTTCAGGCCAATGCCGCGCTTGTTGCGGTTCACCACCATGAACGAGGCGGATTCACCGCTGGCCATGATCGGCGAGAAGCGGCGCGAATCATCACCGCCCGGGACTTTCTCGACCTTCACCACGTCGGCGCCCATGTCGGCCAGCATCATTCCGCACACCGGGCCGGACATGATGTGAGCCAGTTCTACCACGCGCATTCCTGTCAGCGGTCCCATGTTATTTCCCCTTGAATTGTGGTTTGGCTTTCTCGATGAAAGCGTTCAGACCGATCTGAAAATCTTCGGTGTCGTAGCAGAAGTAACTCGCGTCAATCTGCTCGACGCTGGGGGCAACGCCGGCCTCAAGCTGGCGTGCGGCCTGGCGATGCCAGCGGGCGACGAGGGGCGCTCCATTGACGATGCGCCTGGCGGTGGCGAGGGTTTCGGACTCGACCTCGGCATCGGGTACGACGCGGGTCACAAGGTTTTTTACGTAGGCGTCATGGGCGTCGAGAATGCGGCCTTCAAGAAGAATCTCCAGGGTCGTCGAGCGTCCGGCCAGCGCCACCAGTCCAGCCATTTCGTCATAGGACATGACCAGCCCGAGCTTGCCGACCGGTGCGCCGAAACGACTGGAGGTGCCGCAGATACGCAGGTCGCAGAGTGCGGCGATTTCCAGGCCGCCGCCGACACACACGCCATGGATCATCGCGATCACCGGGTGTGGGCAGTGCACGACTGCACGCATGGCCGCCGAGGTGATCTCGGCATAGATCCGGGCCTGTGTGGCGTTGGCGCGTACGGTCGGAAACTCGCTGACATCGGCGCCAGCGGCAAAGGCTTGCTCGCCGGCACCGCGCAATATGACGCAGCGCACGCTGGCGTCGGCGGACAACTCGGTCATGACATCACCCAGGTCCTGCCACATGGATAAGGTCAGGGCGTTCATTTTCCCCGGGTGGCTGAGGGTGACGGTGGCAAGGCTGTCTTGCCGGTCGATAAGGACGGTGGGCTTCATGATTGTTCCGCTGGCGTCGAATCACGTTCGACGCTGCGGCTGCCTCCTGATTTATTGTTGTTGGATAGCGGTGGTTTACAAAGACTGCGCAAGCATCGACAGGTAGTCCGCGGACGATGCTTCGCGGGGGTTGGTCTTGTGGCTGTGATCGTGCAAGGCGCCTTCAACGATGCCGGCGAACAGGCTTTCATCGACGCCGATTTCGCTCAGGCGGGTCGGCAGGCCCAGACGGCGGGTCATGTCCTCGATGGCCGTACCGATATTGGCGCCGGCCTCAAGGCCCATGGCATGGCGCAGGCGTTCGAGCTTGCGTTCGTCGCGAACGGTCGGGGCGTTGGCGTTGAAGTCCACGACCGCGGGCAGAAAGATGGCGTTCAAGGTGCCGTGGTGCAGCTTCGGATTGATGCCGCCCAAGGCGTGGGACAGGCTGTGCACGCAGCCCAATCCCTTCTGAAAGGCGAGTGCGCCCTGCATCGACGCGCTCATCATGTTCATTCGCGCTTCGCGATCACCGGGTTCGGCGGTGGCGCGCTCGATGTGTTCCCAGGCACGCCACAGGCCATCGAGGGCGATGCCATCTGCTGCAGGGTTGAAGGCCGGCGCCATGAACGTCTCGATGCAATGAGCGATCGCGTCCATGCCGGTGGCGGCGGTCAGCATCGGTGGCAGGCCCAGGGTCAGTTCCGGGTCGCAGATGGCCACGCGAGGCACCACATAAGGTGAGATTACGCCCACCTTGCGACCATCGTCGAGGATCAGGATGGCGCCTCGGCCGACTTCGCTGCCGGTGCCCGCCGTGGTGGGAATGGCGATCAGCGGCGCGGTGGCAGAGGTGATGCGATCCAGCCCACCTTCGATCACCGCAAAGCTGTGCAGGGGACCGTCGTGCGTGGCGCAGACCGCGACGCCTTTGGCCAGATCGATGGAAGAACCACCGCCGACCGCGATGATGCCGTTGCACTCGTCGAGGTGGTATTGCGCCACGGCTTCACGTACCGCATGTTCGTTGGGGTTGGACGGGGTGGCGTCGAAAATTGAAGGGGGCAGGCTGGCGCCGAGGGCCGCGATGACCTTGTCGACGATGCCGGCATTGCGCACGCCGATGTCGGTGACAATCAGTGGCCGGGTAATGCCCGCGCGCTCGGCTTCGGCGGCCAGATGCTGCAGGCTGTCGTAGCCGAACTGGATCTTGGTGACGTAATTGATGAGGGACATGATTCACCACAAGTTATACAGGATTGTTATTGTTGCAATCGGTCTGCGGCAGGAAGGCTTTCGCTATCTGGTCAAACCCATTGCATTGCCTGGTTGTGGGGTGGACTATAGGGCCGTCGTGGCGAGCCTCGATACTGACAACTTTCGATACCTCTATAACTTTTAGTTAACCCTGATGACACCCTCACTCAATTCGATCATGTCCCGCCTGCACATCAAGCAGCTGCGCTTGTTGATAGCCCTTGATGAACACGGCTCCTTGCTGGGCGCGGCCAAACAGGTCGCGCTGACCCAGCCCGGCGCCAGTAAAGCCCTGCAAGAAATTGAAACCACCTTCGGCACTTCGCTGTTCACCCGTACTAACCGCGGGCTTGAGCCGAACGATGCCGGACGCTCGGTCATCCGTTACGCCCGCTTGATCCAGACCGACCTCGCCCATCTGCGCGAGGAGATCATCGGCATCATGAGCGGCGAGGGCGGACGTGTGTCCGTCGGCACCATCATGGGCGCCGTCCCGCTGCTGACCACCGCGATCAGCCGGGTGATTGCCGACCACCCGAAGCTGTCCATCGAGATCGTCGAGGACACCAGCGCCGCACTGCTTAGCCAGCTGGACGCCGGGCGCCTGGATCTCGCGATCTGCCGCACGACCATCAGCACCACGCCCTACTTGTATGAGAGCGCCACCTTCGTCGAAGAAACCCTGGCGGTGATCGCCAGCACTCAGCATCCGTTCGCCTATGCCCGGCAGCTCTCGCTGAAAGACCTGGTGGATTACCGCTGGGTGGTCTATCGCGCCAACATGCCGATGCGTTTGCTGCTGGAGCGCGAGTTTCACGAGGCTGACCTGCGTTTCCCGGTGCACCTGCTGGAAACCACATCGGCGTTTGCCACCTTGTCGCTGCTTCAGGAAAACCCGACCCTCGTCGCGTTGGTGTCGACCGACGTGGCGAAGTTCTGCTCCGGCTACGGTTTCACCACCACGCTGCCGCTGCCCATCACCTCGCGCAGCGAACCGTATGAGCTGGTTTCGCGCAAAGGCGTGCCGGACTCGCCGGCGGCCAGGTTGCTGCGAGAGGCGTTGTTGAACCCGGTTTGAGCTCGGGGCCGGTTGAAACAGGCACTTGCGATAGTGCCCGGCTTTGGAGGCGCGCATTCGTGCGTTTCAGGCAAATTTGATTTGCGACAGGCGCGGTGTTTGAAACGGGCCCGCGCCGGGATACTTCGCGGGATTTTGCCTGCCCAATAATTGGCCCACGGATGGCCGTTGCGAGGTTAGAACAATGAATGTGTCCAACCGACTTGCGCTCTTGATGACCACTGCTGTGCTGCTCACCGCGTGTGGCGAGTCGTCCAAATTGCCGCCTCAGGCCAGCGTCGGTCCGTCCCCGCAATTGCCTGAACCCACCACCTCGTTGATCCCCACGTTAAAAGTGTCCAAAGCGATCGGCTGGGCCGGTAATGACATGCCCAAGGCACCTGCCGGTTTTAAAGTGACCGCGCTGGCCGAAAACCTCGATCACCCGCGCTGGGTGTACACGCTGCCCAACGGCGATGTGCTGGTTGCCGAGAGCAACCACCCGCCGATGCCGGAAGGCGCGACTGACGGTGGCACCGGGCCGATCGCCTGGGCAAAACGCACCGTCATGGGTGTTGTGATGGGCCGCATCGGCGCTGATGCACCCAGCGCCAATCGCATTACCTTGTTGCGCGATGCCGACGGTGATGGCCACGCGGAAGTGCGGAAGGTCTTCATGACTGGCCTCGCTTCGCCGTTTGGCATGGCGTTGGTGGGCAATGAATTGTTTATTGCCAATGCCGATGCACTGGTCAAAGTGCCGTACAACGCGGGTCAGACCGAGGTGAATGCGACGCCGGTGAAAGTGACCGATCTACCCGCAGGCATTAATCACCACTGGACCAAGAATGTCATCGCCAACCCTGAAGGGACAAAGCTGTACGTCACGGTGGGTTCCAACAGTAACGTCGGCGAGAACGGCCTCGATGCGGAAGAAGGGCGCGCTGCAATTTGGGAGGTAGACGTTAAAAGCGGCAGCAAACGTCTGTTTGCCAGCGGCCTGCGCAACCCCAACGGACTGGCCTGGAAGCCCGGTTCGACGCAATTGTGGACGGTGGTCAACGAGCGCGACGAAATCGGCAGCGACCTGGTGCCGGATTACCTGACGTCGGTGCAGGACGGTGCGTTCTACGGTTGGCCGTGGAGCTACTACGGCGCCCATGTCGACACCCGTGTCGAGCCGCCGCGTCCGGACCGGGTGGCCAAGGCGATCGCGCCGGACTATGCGTTGGGCACCCACGTCGCACCCTTGGGCCTGACGTTCTCTGATGCCCGAGGCATGCCCGCCAATTTCGCCAATGGCGTGTTTGTCGGTGAACACGGCTCTTGGAACCGTAACCCCCAGGCCGGTTACAAAGTGGTGTTCATTCCCTTCAGCGATGGCAAACCCTCGGGGCTGCCGGTGGACTTCCTGACTGATTTCCTCAATGCCGATGGCGAAGCCCAAGGGCGCCCGGTGGGCGTCACGCTTGATCAGGGCGGAGCGTTGTTGGTGGCTGACGATGTCGGGAACAAGGTCTGGCGCATCGCAATCGTCAAGCCCTAGAAACGCGCGACGGCTAACTCCGCAAGTTTGTGGTGGGCACAGCCCCCTGTGGGAGCGGGCTTGCTCGCGAAGGCGGTGGCACAGTCAAAAACACTGTTGCCTGACACACCGCTTTCGCGAGCAAGCCCGCTCCCACATTGGTTTTATAGTGTTCGCGAAATTTGTGGCCGACATCGGGCCCTGTGGGAGTGAGCCTGCTCGCGATGGCGTCGGATCTGGCGCAGTGCATAAACCTGTTTAACGACGACTGTTTAAAGACAATCGGTGTTACGTCATAAGCAGCTACAACACCTTGCGTCGTTACCTACGCCCTCTCCCCACGGGGGAGAGGAGAAAGGGAGCAGATCTTTGTTGCTTTCAAAGCCTGAGTTCGACTCTATATCTCAGCTCGCCGTATTCCGAGCAAACACCTCGGTCAGTTCCCTCTCCCCCCGGGAGAGGGCTAGGGTGAGGGCTGGTTCCGAAGCCTGGTGCGGCGTCCAGAAACACCACGACTTCACTCTAAACGCACACAGTCTTCCTCAACTCACAACCAACAGGAGCACCATCATGGATTTGGCTATTTCGGGTCGCTGGGCCATCGTCTGCGCCGCCAGCAAGGGCTTGGGACTGGCCTGTGCGCGTGCCTTGGCGAAGGAGGGCGTCAATCTGGTGATCAACGCTCGCGGCGATGAAACGCTGCAGGCTGCCGCCTCTGAGTTGCGCAACCTGGCACCGAGCATCGAAGTGCGCACGGTGGCCGGGGACATCAGCACGCCTGCGGTGCGTGAGCAGGTGTTGGCGGCGTGTCCGCAGGTGGACATCCTGGTCAATAACGCTGGCGGTCCGCCGCCGGGTGACTTCCGTGACTGGCAGCGCGAAGACTGGTTGAAAGCGCTGGATGCCAACATGCTCACGCCCATCGAGCTGATCAAGGCCTGCGTCGATGGCATGGCCGAGCGCGGGTTCGGGCGCATCGTCAACATCACCTCTGGTGCGGTGAAGGCGCCGATCGATGTGCTGGGCCTGTCCAACGGCGCCCGCAGCGGGCTGACCGGTTTCATCGCCGGGCTCGCGCGTCAGTCGCGTCTGGCCGGGCACAACGTGACCATTAACAATCTGCTGCCAGGCCCGTTCGAGACTGAGCGCCTGCACAAAACCCTGAGTGCCGCCGCGCAAGCCAATAGCACCACGGTCGAGAGCATCAGCGAGCAGCGCCGCCAGCACGTGCCGGCCCAGCGTTTCGGCCAGCCCGACGAGTTCGGCGCCTATTGCGCGTTCATCTGCAGCGCCCACGCCGGTTTCCTCACCGGGCAAAACCTGTTGCTGGACGGCGGCAGCTACCCCGGTACGTTCTGATTTTTTGGGGGGATGACGATTGGTGATCCCCCCATCAGATCCCCTCATTATTCAGCTTTCGGGGGGGTGATTAGAGTGGAGCCGCTTGCCCAATACTCGATCAGTCAAAACGCAAAACCTGTAGGAGCGACCTGTGGCGAGGGGATAAATCCCCTCACCACAGGTCGCTCCCACAGGGATTGCGGTATTCAGAACCATGGCTGACTGGCATTGGGTCGGCCCTGTGCATGCTGGCGGTGGCGTATGCGAGCGAGGCCAGCAAAGCGATCGGCTTGCTCTGCGTGGCGATGTTTTTCATTCGCAGGTGTGGCATGTACTGGTGCATTCCCTCGATCCTCGGCGGCACCTCGAAAACCGGCGTATTGGCCGGCACCATGAACTTCTGCGGGAACATATGGCCGGGGTGATCGTGCCGATCCTGATCGGGCTGATCGTGCAGTTCACCGGGTCGTATTTCCTGGTGCTGATCTTCTTCGTGGTCATGGCCATGCTGCTGGCGATATTCTCCAGCCTGATCGATTATCGGGAACGAGGGCTGGCGTGAAAGGAGCGCAGGGCAGGTGAGCGTCGATATCGAATGCGTGGTGGTCGGGGCCGGAGTGGTCGGGCTGGCGGTCGCCAGAGCCCTGGCCCGCAGCGGGCGGGACGTGATCCTGGTCGAGGCGGGCGAGGGCATTGGCGTGGGCATCAGTTCGCGCAATTCGGAAGTGATCCACGCCGGCATTTACTACCCGAGCGGCAGCCTCAAGGCGCAAGTGTGCGTGGAGGGCAAGCAACGCCTTTACGCCTTTTGCGATGAGCGCGGCGTCGATTATCGGCGCCTGGGCAAGTTGATCGTCGCCACCGATGACGGTCAGTGCGCGGCCTTGCAGAAGTTGCTGGAGCAGGGCCGGCGCAATGGCGTCGATGACTTGCAATGGCTTGATGCCGAACAGGCGCGGGAACTTGAACCGGCAGTGTCCTGCGTCGCTGCGCTCTGGTCGCCGTCCACCGGGATCGTCGATTCCCATGCCCTGATGCTGGCGCTTCAGGCAGATGCCGAGGCCAGCGGCACATCGCTGGTTTTTCATACGCCGCTGACGTCGGCCCGTTGCACCGAGCAAGGTTTCGAACTGCAGATGGGCGGTGCCCAACCGATGACCTTGAGCTGCCGTGAGTTGATCAATTGCGCCGGATTGTTTGCGCCTGAGGTGGCGAGCCGGATTGAAGGCTTGCCGTCGCAGTACGTTCCCGAGGCACGATTGTGCAAAGGCAGCTATTTCAGTTTCAGTGGTCGGGCGCCGTTCCGGCATCTGGTGTATCCGGCCCCGGAGAGTGCGGGGCTGGGCGTGCACATGACCCTCGACCTGGGCGGCCAGGCGCGCTTCGGGCCGGACGTCGAATGGGTCGATCAGGTCGATTATCGTGTGGATCCACGCCGAGCCGATGGCTTCTACGAGGCGATCCGGCGCTACTGGCCGGGATTGCCCGATAACAGCCTGCAACCGGCTTACAGCGGAATCCGCCCGAAAATCACCGGGCCGACCGAACCGGCGGCCGACTTTGTCATCAGTGGCCCGGCCGAGCATGGTGTGCCGGGGTTGGTGAACCTGTTCGGTATTGAGTCACCGGGCTTGACGAGTTGCCTGGCGTTGGCCGATCGGGTGGTGGACCATCTGACCCCGCATTCGCAGGTCGCGAAGTGACCGGTAATCAGCGTTTGCAATGCCGCTCGCCCTGAGGGCTATGCTTGGCAGTGCGCCCATCACAATGGGAGACCTGCGATGATTAACGTACGCACTGCCCGCATGCTTGCCGATTACAAACGCTGGGCCAATCAACGCCTCTTTGACAGCCTGGCCGCACTGCCACCGGGTGAGGTCAATAAAGAGCGCGTGTCGGTGTTCAAGAACATGATCGGCACCCTGAACCACATCTACGTGGTGGACTGCATCTGGCGAGCCCACCTCGAAGGCCGAGGGCACGGCTTTAAAACTTCACACGATCTGCTGCACCCCGAACTCGCCGAGCTGCGCCTGGCGCAAAAGGACATCGATCACTGGTACTGCGACTGGAGCGAACAGCAGACCGATGCCTCGCTGGATAAACCCGTGGAGTTTAGCTTTGTCTCGGGGGAAAGCGGCATCATGAGCGCCGGCGCGATACTGATGCATGTGGTCAACCACGCCAGTTATCACCGCGGCTGGGTGATCCAGATGTATTTCGAGATCCCGGTCATGCCACCGGTCACTGACCTGCCGGTGTACCTGCGCGAGACCGACCCCGCTGCTTTCCAATCGATTAATGCCCCGGCAGCGGCGCCGACATGTGTTGGGCTATTCGCGAGCGCAACCAACGTTCTGCCGGATCGTTATCGTTGACCCCGTTCCAGACCATGGACAGTTCGGACAGCACGATGTCAAACGGCGGGTCGTCGGCCCGCAGCTGACTGCTGCCTTCAATCAGCGCGCACGCCGCGTAGTCCGGCACCGTGGCCAGCATATCGGTGCCGGCCAGCAAGGCGCGCAGGCCGGCGAACTGCGGCACCGCCAGCACCACCCGGCGTGAGCGGCCGATACGTGCGAGGTCGTTGTCGATGGCCCCGGTCAAATCCCCGGAGAACGACACCAGCGCATGCGGACGTTCGCAGTATTCATCCAGGGTCAGGGTGCCGGGGCGATTGTCGCCGCGCAGGATCTTCACGCTCAGGTCACGCAACTTCTTGCGCTTGGCGTTGGCTGGCAGCTCCGTGGTGTAGCTGATCCCGACGGAAATCTCCCCGCTGGCCAGCATCGACGACATCAGCAGAAAATTCACCCGCCGCACCACCACCACAACGTTCTGCGCCTCTTCGCGTATTTGCTTGAGCAGCGGCGGAAACAGGCCGAACTCGGCGTCGTCGGACAGGCCGATGCGAAACACATCGCGGCTGGTGGACGGGTCGAAATCCTTGGCCCGGCTGACCGCGCCGGAGATGGTGTCCATCGCCGGCTGCAATTCCTTGAGGATCGCCAATGCGCGCTGGGTCGGCTCCAGCACCCGACCGTTACGCACCAGCCGCGGGTCGTCGAACAGATCGCGCAACTTGGCCAGTGAGGCACTGACGGCGGGCTGACCGAGAAACAGCTTCTCCCCGGCCCGGGTCAGGTTCTTTTCGAACATCAGGGTTTCGAAAATCACCAACAGGTTCATATCGACGCGGCGCAGGTCGTTGCGGTTCATGCGGGTTTACTCGCAGGATTTCGGGGTCTTTTCAGTAAAGCACCAAACCCGTGGCGATGAGGCAAGCTCCTCGCCACGGGGTTAGGGGCTACTCCGGCGGGTCGAGTTGATCCAGCGCCCGATTTACCGCGAGTTCACCCAGCATGATGACTTGCGCAATGCCCAGCAGGGAGTTGCGACTCGGCCCGTCCATATGATCCGCCAGATCCATGGTCATGACATTGGCCGAGGCCAGCGATTCGCACGCATGGGCCAGCAAGGTTTCGGTATCGAGCTCTGGATTGACGATGAACAGGGTGCTGGGTGTGCGCGGCGTGGCTTTGATGTGGGCAGCCAGTTTGAGGTAGTGGTCGAGGGCGCGATCGGCGGCTTCGTGGAGTTTTTTGGAGTCGAGGGAAGCGTAGGGGGAAACATCGTCGGTTTCCGGGGGATTGGGTGTGGCTTTGAACATAGTGGTGCTCCTTGATTAGTGGAGCTGCGACCGTCCGCGGTCAAACGAATAAGGTGGCAGCTGTACGCGGGTTGACCGACCGGAAATCAAGGTATCCGGCACACCCGGAGGTGTCCCGCGCACAGCCACCGCAAAAAAGCCTGAACTTTTCTTGGGCATGTGCACGCCTTGATTGACTCGGACGGTCAAATCCGGACGCTGAATTGGCAGCGACCGGCAAACGATAGAACCCAGGCCCAAGGCGCACAAGCCGGCGGATTCTGGCGTAACTGTAGGCAATGACGCAAGGCGCTGTAGCTTTCGCGAAGTAACCTGGAAAGCTTTTTAAACAAGGGAATGTTTAACAGATCGAATCGATATCCAGCGTATACGGCGCCCCGATGGTATGCCCATAGATCGAACCCATCAGCGCGTCCTGATCCGGGTCCACCGGCGCCATGGCCAGTGGGTTCTTGACCTTGTTCTCAGGATGCGCCAGCCAACGATCGACGTTTTTCGTCAGTTCCTCGGGCTGTTCTGACAGCGATCCGTAAAGCGCTTGTGCGCTAATCCTCTGAGGATGAATGCTTTTCAGGCGTGCGACTGTGGTCTCAATCTTGCTTTTTTCAAGGCTGAGTGCGCGGATGTTGTTCTCCTGGGTGCGAGCGTAAGCCTGCGAACGCCCCCTTAAATCACGTTCTATCTCACGCAGCTGACTGGTGATTAGTGCCAGTGAGCCCTCGACCCAATTAAACTCGCTATCAGTGATCCGCGTAAGTTTCTCATCGTGCGCCTGCTTCCACCGCAGCAGAACCGCCCAACACGCCGGAACATACCCACTGGTCATCAAATGATTCCCGGCCTGGAGGATCTGCGCCAGCAATGGCGGCCGATGCGGCAGCCCGTTTTTCTGCTGAATCGCCAAGGAGCATGCCGCATGTTGGGTGATGGTGTCGCAGCCGGGTTCCCACAGGATCGCGGACTTTTTCCCACGCTCAAACTCTACCGGCATGAAGTGCTGCAACTTGCCATGGTGATCGTAGGGCTCGCCCGTCCAGTTCGTGATGCCCGCAAAGAACACCGACAGACCCGCCGGCACGTTGGCAAACGTCAAGGCCAACCCCGCCCCGAACACACCGGCCTTGGTGTCCATCCAGGTGCCTGGCACGCTCGGCACCGGGTCGTTGTGGTTGACGATGCGGTGATGCACCAGGTCCTTCGCGCCCTTGACGAAGTTGGCGTCGCCCGCGCGCGGGGCGCCGTAGGTGTAGAGCTGGAGGGTGTAGTCGAAGCCTGGACGCCGACGCAGCATTTCGGAAAGCAGCAAAGCAACGGCGCCGCCGAGGCTGTGACCGCAGATCATAAGCTTCTGTCCGGCGTAAAATTTTTCGAGGTATTTAGTTACGAAGTCGTAGGCGGTCTGCGCAGACTCGTAGAAACCTCGGTGTACTTTGCCGTCGGTATCTTCAAACGGCACCTGAGAGGCGTCGGCATCGCGCAGCCCGTCCGCCATGAGTTCGGAAGTGCCACGCACGGCGACCAGAATCAGTTCGTCGTTGTGAGTGATGAACGCTTGTGTATCAGTCGCGTCAGAACCAAGCGTCCTGTCATCGAGAAAGTGAGTTTTGGCAGGGTGCTCCTGATCATCTACTTTATCGAGTTTGTTGACTTCATAGAGGCCCGGATCGAACGGCACGATTTCGAGACGCTTGGAGTACGGCACATCTTCATACAGTGGGTAGAAGGCTATTTTTTGCTCCGCATCGACACGCCACAACTCATCAAACTTGGCCAACGCATCGCCGAACCAATTCCCCACGCTGGGTTGTATAGGGAAGGTTACGGTCGTCGTTTTAACCGGATGACCGTCTGGCTGCTGCCCGAAAGGGCAATAGCTCAGCGTAGCCATCAGTGCGAGCTGGTAGAGATTCAGCGCGCAAAACTCTGGGGCGGTCGACAGCATTGGTCGCAACGCTCGCAGAGGACGCACTTCCAGAACCGTGTGTTTAAGGGGCATCAGCGCAATGCCGAGCTTTCCATATTCACCCATGATTTTTGCTCGGTTTGGGCTATGGGGATAATGACGATAGACCTCGGGCGGCAGGTGGGAAACGTACTTGACCAAGTGACGTACTTCTACTTGGAGGAACTCATCTGCGCAGTCTTGTGCCGGATTTGTCCGGGTGCGGGTTGAGTTGTGATTCAGATAGCGGGTTTGTTCGGCGCGGACCTGCAGTTCGGTGAGTTCGAGCGGGTAACTATCTCTGCTTTGCAGTTCGATATAGGTTTTTTCATGTCCTTGATATTTTTGATCAAGGAGGAGCATTACTGGGCCGGCAAAGTGGTTAGTGAACTTACCGATGCCGTTAGTATCCAGATAGCCACCGTAGGATTGCCCTTCTGAGTCAGTAACTGTGTAGGCCAATCCAGCGTAGGGTTCGCCCGACCCCGCCTCGTCAACCAACTGAAAACTGCTCGACTTCCCCTGTACTGGGCAGGCCAATATACGACTGCTCAACCGTGATTCCAGATCTTTTTCCAATGACGCCATGTCAAACGCTCCTTATTCTGTGCAGCCTGGGTAAATGGTGCATTGCCTTCCATCCGGCATCCGGAAACTGCTGAAGTCTTTGAAGTTGCCGAGGCAAAAGGCGTATTGATCTTCAAAGTTGTCTCCCATGCAGCGCTTCCAGCCTTTGGGAACTTTTACCCAGGTATCATCCATATAAGGCCTTTCCTCGCCAGCCAACGTAATCTTCATCTTCACGGTCTTACCCGGTAGCTGATCGAGGCTGTACCCCGAATATGGGTGGCCACGCTCCAGCTCGCCTCGGGCGTTGATTTCTTTGCAATCTAGGATTTTGACGATGCGTCGCTGGGCTCCCGAAGTACGGAACAGCCACTGGCACTGACCATAAAAAGTACTTTCACCCGATTCGCTGAAAGTGCCTTTGTACCGCTCCTCCAAATCATCGCGAATGACGACCACTGCGCCATCTCCACCGAAATCCCCCCGATGTATCCAATACGAAGAGTTGATTTCCAGGTTGATGCGCCTGATCACCAGCGGGCAGCCACTTACCGTCCGATAGATGGCAATTTCAGAATCCGGCGCGTAACTTTCACGCCACTTCATGTTGTACCCAACGGCCGTATTCCTTCCCCCCGGCACGGTGCAGGTTTCACCTTTGGCGGGCACGTACTCGGCGATGGCCTTATAGGCAAAATCGGGCGGTAAATCGGCGGTGAAAGTGAATGTATTAGGCTGCCCAGTAGAGCAACCCGTGACTAACGCAAGATAACAACCCACACCTGCAATGCCTGCTATCCGTTTCATATCGGCACATCCCCCCGCCAAAAACCCACCAACAGCCGCACTCGTTCAAAGTGCTCCACCGGACTCTCATCCCCCCGCACCTCCCACTGCGGTGACAACGTAAAACCTGGCGCCTGCAAACTCTGAATCAATAGAAATTCCAACTGCTGCGGCTCCAACCAGCCCCATGCATCCGCCAGGGCCAAGCGCTCACGCAACCACGCGTCAGGGTCATGCACTTCGGCGAGCTTGGCGTAGGCCTCCACGTGCTCGGCCAACAAGTAACGGTGGGCGTTGAGCCGGCGAATTTCCGAGGCCTGGGGTTGAGGCAGGGGTGTGCGCAACCAGAGGGGGTTGTCCGGCACCGGATGCGTGCCGGGGGCGGGGTTAAGCGTTGTTTTCCAGGCTGTGCCGTCCCAGTAGCACACGCTGATCGCCGGCCCGAGTAAGGCCGGATACGCTTCGACCGGCAAATGTTGCAGTGCCCGACTCAAGACTCGATTGTCGTGAAAGCGGTACAGCGCCTGATAGGGGCGCGTCCCGACAATCAACCGCTCTTGCCAGTGACTGACCAGTTGGCGCAAGGCGCCTTTTTCCACGCTCGCGAGCCAGCCCCAGTTGCGTTCTGGATGATCCAGCAGGTCATCGAGGCGTCTGTCGCCGGACGGATCCAGCGTGAAGATGAACGGACCGGCATCGGCCAGATTCGCGAGGGTCGTGCCGTTGTAGACGCTCAAGTACTGGTCATGTCCGCTGGCCTTCAACAACAGCTGACGGGTTTCGCGTTCGTTCTGCGAGTCCAGCACCAGGCACAACTCATGGCCCGAGCGGCGTTGTTCGTTCATCCATTGGCGGGGGAGTACGTTGATCATGCGGCCGCTCCTTCCGTGAGGCAGACGCCATCACGGCAGGCTTCGCAGATCGGGCAAAAGTCCGCCGCCAGCGCGTTGCTTGCCGCCATCAGTGCGGGCTGGGACGACGCGAGCATAGGCGGCAGTTCAGGTGGTACAGACAAGCCGTCAACTGACCGAGGCATTGCGATTGAGGCGGCTGGCGCACGCATGGGAGCTCCGCCAATCTGGAGTTCGCTGCTGCCGAAAATCCCACCGCCGCCCACCACCAAGTGTTCTCCACCTGCGTTGATTGTGAAGCTTGACCCGGCGTTAAAAATCACGTGATCACCTGCCTCGGCAATAATAAGACGGCCAGCGCCTAGCACCAGCGCTTGATCAACGTGGGTGTGGCTGTTGCCGGCAACTTGCAGATAATCGTTGGCCTTGAGCTGTATGTGCCGGTCACCGGTGGTTGTTCGATGTTCGGTGGCTTGCAGCACGGTAAAACTGTCGCCCTTGACGGTGGTGCACTGCTCGTTGCCGATCTCCATTCGGCTGTCGTTCTCTATCCGCTGTTCCATGTCCCGCTGGGCGCGAAGGTAAATCAACTCCTGGCCGGCACGGTCTTCAACGTGCAGTTCGTTGAACCCCGTGCTGTCCGGCGAACTGCGGGAGCGGAATACGCTACGGGTTTTATTTGCAGGTAATTCGTAGGGCACCGGGTTGGCACTGTTGGCGAGGCATCCAATGATTTCGGGATGATCGGGGTCGCCTTCCTGAAAACTGACCTGGACCTCCATGCCGACTCTAGGCACGGCGACGCCGCCAAAGGCATTACCGGCTAGGAGGGAGGAGACCCGCAGCCAACAACTGCTTTTATCGTCGTGACAGCCTTCGCGATCCCAGAAGAACTGCACCTTGACCCGACCGTAGTCGTCGCAGTGGATTTCCTCGCCTTTCGGGCCGGTGACCACTGCGCTCTGATTGCCGGCGATGCGTGGTTTGTCATGGGTCAGCGGCGAGCGGTAGATCACATCCCAAGGCGTGGCGAGGAATTGGTTGCGATAACCCTGAAAGCCATTTTGATCGTCGGTGCCGGTGTAGGTCGCGTACTGTTGCAGGACCTGCGGTTGCGCCCCTTCATGCTCGATTTCGGTCAGCAACCACAGGTCGTTCCATTCTTCGTCCGGATGTTCGGACAGCGGCAGGAAGTGCCCGGAGAGCAGCGCGGGTTGATCGCTTTTACCCCGCGCCACACGGCACTCGGCGCGGTGACGCTCAAGTGCGCGTCGACTCAACAGCTTGCCGCGATCACGTTGGGAAAAACGGCCGGGGTACTGGTAATCCTCCAGATCCGGCTGAGTCCTGGACATATCAGACCTGCTCTCGGCCTCCAGCAAGATACGCGCTTTGTTGAAGTCATAATCGCGGCGAGTGGTGCGGCTGGTACCTGCTTTCACTTGCACGTCAAAGTGGCTGATCACAGGCGTTTCGGCGACCATGCCATTGTGATGCTTATAGCGCGTTGGACGGTCGAGCCTGGGAAAAACGGTCTGGTCGTCACCAAACACCAACACATGTTTTTCGCGGCTGTGCTGGAAGTGGTAGTGCAGGCCTTCTTCTTGGCATAGGCGTTCTATGAACTGGCGATCCGACTCGTCGTACTGAACGCAATACTCTCGGTCCGGAGAGTCGCCGCCCACCTGAAACTGGTGAAAATCACGATTGATGCCGTGGCCTTCCAGTACCTGCGCAATGATTTGCGGGACGGTCATTTTCTGAAAAATGCGGCGATTGTTGCGGTGGTCGAGATACGCCAATCGAGGCACCAGGGTCACGGTATAACGGGTCAGGCGATTACCGAGGCTGCCTTTGCCCACGCAATGAATTTGCCCATGAATGCCGTTGCCAGCATCGTTGAAGGCGAGGAAGGCTTGTTTGTTCAACAAGCTGTCTTGGTTCAGGTCCTGCCTGTCGCTGACCAGTTCGATTTCAAAGGCGTAAGGCTGGCTGATGAACTCCTTGCCGGTGAATGTGAGCACCTGAAGGTCATGTTCAATGTCTTTGATCGTGAGGCTGAAACGGGAGTGAGGGTTAGCGTCGAACATCCATGATTCCTTGTCCTGTGACGTGGCACAGGCTCCGGGACGTTGATGCAACACGCGTGAAAGGCCTTCCATGGCCAGATCACAACAGGACGTCCTGGAGCCGGGTTCGGTGCAACGCTACCAAGGGTGCATAGGAATTGATGTCAGACGCTTCCCAAAATGTTGTTACACATCAGTCTGGGGGTGACCCGGGCCGGATTCTGTCAGCACTTTCCTGAACGTTTCCACCAGCGGTCGCAAATTGATCCGGTGCCACGCGGCCCACAGCGGCGTGGTGAAGGAAATCCATGGCACTTCCCGCAGCACCACGCCGGGTGGTGCGTTGCGGCTCAGGCCTTTCTGGATCATGGCGATGCCCAGCCCCGATGCGACTAACCCCAGCGCGGTAAACGGTTCAGTGGCTTCCATGCGAATGTCCGGGGTGAAACCGGCGCGGATGCAGGCGCTGACGAAGTCGTCGCGGCTGGCGGCGTCCTGGCGGGGTTGCACGCCGATCCATTCCTGATCGGCCAGGTCCGCCGGGGTCAGTGTGGTGTGGTTCGCCAAAAGATGATGCTCGGGCAGGGCCAGCAGCATCGGATCGTCCAGCACCTGAAAACCCAGCAGGTCCGGATCGTCGGCGACGGGCGGTTCGCTGACCAGTGCGATATCCAGACTACGCTGACGCAGGCCTTCGAGTTGTTCGGCGGAATTGAGGTTGTACAGCGCGACGTGCACGTTCGGCCGGTCGACCCGCAGTACCCGCAAGGCATTGAGCAAGACGCCGGCGTGCATGGCGTTTTCGATGTAGCCGATGCACAAGCCGCCTTCTTCACCGCGACCGAGGCGCTTGCCCAGGGATTCCAGGCGATTGGCGTGGGTCAGCAGGGCACGGGTTTCGGCCAGGAAAGTCTGGCCATCGCGGGTCAGGCGAATGCGTTGCTGGCTGCGCTCGAACAGGGTCAGCCCCAGGCGCTCTTCGAGCTGGGCGATCTGCCGGCTCAAGGGTGACTGGGAAATGTGCAGGCGTTCGGCGGCGCGACCGACGTGTTCTTCTTCGGCGACGGCGACGAAGTAGCGCAATTGGCGGATGTCGATCATGTCAGACCTATAGGGACTCAAGTGCTGCACATTATGTCTTGGACGGTCCGAACATCGCAATCTAGGATCTGCTCAACGGTCACCTCTGCTGACCCTGACACTCAAGAGGAAAACCCCATGAGCTTGAAAGACAAACTACCTGGCGCCCTCGGTTTCGGCACCGCCCCATTGGGCAACATGTTCCGTGCCATTCCTGAAGACGAGGCGCTGGCTACCGTCCACGCCGCCTGGGATGCCGGCGTGCGTTACTTTGACACCGCACCGTTTTACGGTTCGGGCCTGTCGGAAATTCGCCTGGGCACCGCGTTGGCCCAGTACAACCGCGACGACTACGTACTCAGCAGCAAAGTTGGCCGAGTGATTCTCGATGAAGTCGAAGACGCCGCGGCCCGTGACTTGGGCGAAAAAAGCGGAGTATTCGAACACGGCCGCCCGAACAAGATTGTCAACGACTACAGCGCCGACGCCACGCTGCGTTCCATCGAAGACAGTCTCAAGCGCCTGCAAACCGATCGTCTGGACATCGTCTGGGTGCATGACATCGCCCAGGACTTCTACGGTGATCAATGGCTGGAATACTTCAACCAGGCCCGCACCGGCGCCTTCAAGGTACTGACCCGTTTGCGCGAAGAGGGCGTGATCAAGGGCTGGGGCCTGGGCGTGAACAAGGTTGAGCCGTGCGAGCTGACCCTGGATTTGACCGAAGCCCAGCCGGACGGCTTTCTGCTGGCCGGTCGCTACACGCTGCTCGATCACGATCGTGCCTTGCAACGCTTGATGGACGCCGCGCTGGCGCAGAACGTCGAGATCGTGGTCGGTGGTCCTTACAGCTCGGGCATTCTGGCCGGTGGTACACACTTCGAATACCAGAAGGCCAGCCCGGCGATCATCAATAAAGTCGAGCAGATCAAACGCATCGCTGCCGCGCATGGTGTCGACATCAAGGCTGCTGCGTTGCAATTCTCGTTGGCTAACCCGGCCGTGGCGGCAGTGATTCCAGGCTCCAGCCGTCCCGACCGGATTGCTGAAGACGTTGCCGCGATGTCGGCGGTCATTCCCGCTGCTTTCTGGCAGGCGATGCGCGAGGCGAAACTGGTGTCCGAACGTGCGCCATTGCCGATCATTGGAGGTTGAGCATGAAAATCGATCTGAGTGGAAAACTCGCCATTGTCAGCGGCAGCACCGCCGGCATTGGCCTGGGCATCAGCAAGGCGCTGGCCGAATCCGGCGCCACGGTGGTGGTGATCGGCCGCGAGACGGCCAAGGTCGAACAGGCGCTGGCAAGCATTCGCCAGAGCGTGCCGGACGCGCAGTTGCGTGGCCTGACCGCAGACCTCGGCACTGCCGAAGGCGCCGAGTTGTTGTTCGCCGCCGAACCACGGGCGGACATTCTGGTGAACAACCTCGGGATCTTCAACGACGTGGATTTCTTCGACACGCCGGACAGCGAGTGGACGCGTTTTTATGAGGTCAACGTAATCTCTGGCGTGCGCCTGTCCCGCCATTACGTGCCGGACATGGTCAAGCAGGGCTGGGGTCGGGTGATCTTCCTGTCCTCGGAATCCGGGGTCGCAACACCGGCCGACATGCTCAACTACGGCGTGACCAAAAGCGCCAACCTGGCGGTGTCCCATGGTTTGGCCAAACGGCTGGCGGGCACTGGGGTGACGGTTAATGCCATCCTGCCTGGCCCGACGTTGACCGATGGCCTGGAGCAGATGCTCAAGGACGCCACTGACAAATCGGGGCGCAGCGTTCGGGAAGAAGCCGACGCCTTCGTGCGCAAGGCTCGGCCGACCTCGATCATCCAGCGCGTGGCGGATGTCGAGGAGGTCGCCAACTTGGTGGCCTATATCGCCTCGCCGCTGTCTTCGGCCACTACTGGCGCAGCTTTACGGGTCGACGGCGGCGTCGTCGACAGCATGGCGATTTGAACCTTATTGATTGAGAGAGAATATTTTCATGGCTACAGCATCAGCGTTTATTGATATCCCGGCGACCACCGACCAGGTTTGGCAATTGATTGGCGGCTTTAATACGCTGCCGGACTGGCTGCCGTTTATTCCCAAAAGCGAGCTGAGTGAAGGCGGCCGGGTGCGTAGCCTGCAAACGGCGGACGGGGCAGTGGTGGTTGAACGGTTGGAGGCGTTTGATAACGCCGGGAAGACTTACAGCTATTCGATTTTGCAGGCACCGTTTCCGGCAACTGACTATCTGGCGACTATCAGTGTTGAAGCGCAGGGGCAGGGCGCGCGAGTGACGTGGTCCGGGCGGTTTACGCCTGTCGGTGTGAGCAATAAAGAGGTTGAGGATTTGTTTGCCGGGATTTACCAGGGCGGCCTCGAAGCCCTGCGCGCCAACTACCCGGCCTGACCCTGAACTGATCGTTCCCACGCTCTGCGTGGGAATGCCTCAAGGGACGCTCCGCGTTCCAGCTCTCGAAAGGGACGCGGAGCGTCCCGGGCTGCATTCCCACGCAGAACGTGGGAACGATCAGCTACTGAGCCGGCAATTTAAGCTCCGCGCACAACCCACCCCCCTCACGATTACTCAACGTCAACGATCCCCCGATCGCCAACGCCAACTGCTGTGCAATCGCCAACCCCAACCCGGTCCCGCCGGTACTGCGGTTACGCGAATTCTCCACGCGATAAAACGGTTCCATCACCTGGGCCAATTCCTCCTCGGCAATCCCTGGCCCGCGGTCCATCACCTTCACCGACAAACTGCCGTCAGCCTTCGCTTCCACCCATAACTCGGCGGCGCCAGCGAACTTCAGCGCGTTGTCCGTCAGGTTCACCAGCACCCGCCGCAAGGCGTGCGGCCGGGTGTTGATCACCGCGTCGCTTTTGCCGCCCAGCTGAACGTCTTTGCCCATGTCCTGATAGTCGAACACCAGGCTGTCGAGGAACGAATCCAGATTGGTGCGGCGACTTTCTTCGGTGGCGCCATGAACGCTGCGGGCATAGGCCACGCCTTCGCGCACCAGGTGTTCTATCTCGCCAAGGTCATTCCAGAGTTTGTCTTTCTCGGCGGAGTCGTCCATGAATTCGGCGCGCAGTTTCATCCGGGTGATCGGGGTTTGCAGGTCGTGGGAAATCGCCGCCAGCAGTTGCATGCGTTCCTTGAGGTAAGCGGCTATGCGCGCCTGCATCGAATTGAACGCTTTGGCGGCATGCGCGACTTCGGTCGGGCCTTTTTCGTCCAGGTGCACCGCGTGGGTGTTAGGGTCCAGCGTCTCCACCGCCTGAGCCAGGCGGGTGAGAGGGCGGATGGCGATTCTCACGGCCAGCCAGGTGCAGATGAGCATCAGTGCCAGTTGCCCCAGCAACACGATGGGCAGCCACGGCGACAACGGCACCATCGAGGGCCGAATGTCGATGGTCACCGGGCTGCCGTCCGCCAGTTTCAGGTGGACCTGATAATGTTTTTCCGGCCCGGGGATGTCGGTCATCGTCATCGGGTAATCCTTGCCGATGGCCTCTTTGATCGACGTCATCGCCATCGGTGAATCGCTCATGGGCACGCCCGGCGAGCCTTCGTTCAACAAATAGCGGTAGTTGCGTCGATCCAGTTGTTGCAGCCAGCTCATGCGTTCTTCGGCCGGCAAGCGGTCGAGGATGGCGATGGAGGTCGAGACGTCGGTTTCCAGATTGCCCAGCATGGTGTTTTTCGTGCTTTGGTAGCGCTCGTAGTACTGCGCGCCGAAAGACAGCGCCTGCGCGAGAATCAAGCCGATCAGGAAGATCAGCGACAGCCGCGAGGCGAGCGTGCGAGGCCAGTGCATCGAGAGGTTCATGAGGGCGCCCCGAGGACTTCCACCGGCAGCGAAAACACATAGCCTTCGCTGCGCACGGTTTTGATGTAGGCCGGTTCGCGGGCATCGTCCAGCAAGCGCTGGCGCAAGCGGCTGACCAGCAAGTCGATGGAGCGGTCGAACAGGTCGGCATCGCGGCCTTGGGTCAGGTTCAGCAATTGATCGCGATTGAGTACCCGCTGAGGGTGATCGAGGAATACCCGCAGCAACCGATATTCCGCGCCACTGAGCGCGATCATCGTGCCGTCCTCATCGAGCAGGTGCCGGGCCGAGGTGTCCAGGCGCCAGCGCCCGAAGGCCAGCAAGCGACCGCTTTCGGTGACCACCAGGTTGGGCGGCAGCATTCGCGTGCGGCGTAATACGGCGTTGATTCGGGCGAGCAGTTCACGGGCGGCGAATGGCTTGACCAGGTAATCGTCGGCACCCATTTCCAGGCCGATGATGCGGTCGGTTTCATCGTTGCGCGCGGTGAGCATCAGCACCGGCGTGGCCTTGTGTTTACCGGCGCGCAACTCACGGCACAGCATCAGGCCATCGTCGCCCGGCATCATGATGTCGAGCACGATCAGGTCCACCGGCGTGGATTCCAGGAAGCTGCGCATTTGCCGTCCATCCGCCACGACGGTGGTGCGCAGGCCGTTTTTCTTGAGGTAGTTGCCTACCAGTTCCCGGATCTCGCGGTCATCGTCCACGATGAGAATGTGATCGACGTGTTCCATTTGGCCAGGCCTCTGTAGATGGGGGATGTCGCGCAGTCTATCGAGCCTTGGCCCGCTCGCCCGCAGTCCTTTGTATTGCAGTGTATCTGGCCTGTCGGCGGATACACGTGGACGCAAAAACACTCATTTTCAGGGCTTTTGTATCGCTCTGTATCCCGGCCCGGTTCTGATACGTACCGATTTACCCGCGCCTGTTCCCGACACAGTCGGGATACCTCGCGGGCTTCTAATAGGTTCCATCGAGGCAAATCAAACCGCCTCGGCCCACTAAACGATTGACCTATCGAAGCCTTGAGGAAACCACCATGAACACCAAAGCCGTCTACGCCGCTTGCCTGTTTGCCGCCCTGAACATCTGCACCTTGTCGGCCCGCGCCGAAGCCGATGTTTCCGCTAAAACCTACACCTACGGCACGCACCTGGACATCAAGAAAGTGGTGTCGCTGAAACAGGACGCCTCGCCTTCCTGTGGGGTGGTGGATGCCCAGCTGACTTACCTGGATTCCCATAACAAAACCCAGGTTCTGGACTATCGCAAATTGGCTGATGCCTGCAACTCAGACAACTGAGTCCTGCGCTGACCCATGGCCCATCCCCATTGAAACAGGAAGCCCATCATGAACAACGTCACCCGCTATTTGACTGCCATTGCCTTCTCCGCGGCTGGCGCCGCTGCCCATGCCAACGCGGCTGTTGAACAGAAAAGCTGTGGCAGCGCTACTTGCTTTCAGCTGACGCCGGTGGGGGAGACGGGTGGGAGCGCCTTTCTGGCAGAGGATGGTTCGAGCCGGACGCCGCAGGGCCAGCAGCTGGAAAACCAGACGGCTTGAGGATGTCAGTGAGAGCCACCCCTCACCCCAGCCCTCTCCCCATGGGGGAGAGGGGGAAAGGGGGCAGATCTCCATGTTTTTCAAAATCTGAGTTCGACTTGTAATCGCAGGTCGCAGAATTTTGACCAAACCACTCGGTCAGCCCCCTCTCCCCTGTGGGGGATAGGGGGATAGGGGGAAAGGGGGTAGATCTCCATGCTTTTCAAAATCTGAGTTCGACTCGGACTTTCAGGTCGCAGAATTTCTACCAAACCACTCGGTCAGTCCCCTCGCCCCTCTGGGGAGAGGGTTAGGGTGAGGGGTGGATTTCGAATACTAACCACCATTTTCAAGGTGACATCCATGTTTCTCATCGCTTTCCTGGGCGGCATATTGACCGTCCTCAGCCCTTGCATCCTCCCGGTCGTGCCGTTCCTGTTCGCCGGTGTTAAACGCACACGATCCTCGATCCTGCTCACCCTCGGCGGCATGGTCCTGACCTTCGCCCTGATTTCCAGCCTGGCCGTGGTCAGCAGCGAGTGGGTAATACACGCCAACAACACCGGCCGTCACGTCGCACTGATCGTGATGGTGCTGTTCGCCCTGTCGCTGATTTCCGCCCGTGTCGGTGACTGGCTGGCCCGTCCCTTCGTGGCGCTGGGCAACCGTCTCGATCCGGACACCCGCAAAATGTCCGGCCCGTTGAGTTCGATCATGATCGGCGTTGCCACCGGCCTGCTCTGGGCACCGTGCGCCGGACCGATCCTCGGGGTCATCCTCACGGGCGCCATGCTGCAAGGCGCAAACGCTCAAACCAGCCTGTTACTGGTGGCGTACGGCCTGGGCAGTGCATTGTCCCTGGGCACTTTGATCTTCGCCGGTCGCGGCCTGGTCAATCGCCTGAAAGCATCGATTCCGGTCACCGGTTGGCTGCGTCGTGGTACGGGTGTTGCGGTGCTGGCGGCTGCGGCGGTGATTTCCACCGGGGCCGACAAAACACTGCTGGCCGGCACTTCATCCGAAGGCGTCAGCAGCATCGAGAAAGGGCTGTTGGAAACCGTGCCGAAGGTTGTCGATTACTTGGTCAGCAAGGTCAGCGCAGACTCGTCCATGGACAATGCCCAAGGCGCCATGCCGTCAATTTCCGGCGCAGTGCAATGGCTTAACTCGCCAGCCCTGACCAACGAGTCCCTGAAAGGCAAAGTGGTGCTGGTGGATTTCTGGACCTACGACTGCATCAACTGCCAGCACACCTTGCCCTACGTGAAGGATTGGGCGAAGAAATACGAGAAGGATGGCCTGGTGGTGATCGGCGTCCACACCCCTGAATACGGTTTCGAGCGCATCATCGACAACGTCAAGGATCAGGTGAAAAAGCTCGGCATCACCTACCCGGTGGCCATCGACAACAACTACGCGATCTGGCGCAATTTCGACAACCAGTACTGGCCGGCTCACTACCTGATCGACGCCAAGGGGCAGGTGCGTTACACCCACTTTGGTGAAGGCCGCTACGAGACCCAGGAGAAAGTGATTCAGCAGTTGCTGGAAGAGGCTAAAGCACCCGCCGCATAAACCTTCAAATCAATGGCTCACAGGCTGCGCGCCGTGGGCCATTGGTTTTTTCTCCTGACTGCGCCGCCACGCCGCCGGTGGCGCTCCATACTCTCGGCGAAAGGCCCGACTGAACGCCGTGTCGGTCTGGTAGCCCACCTCTTCGGCAATCCGCATCAACGAGCTGTTACTGCTGCGTAACAGGTTAGCCGCCAGCAACATCCGCCATTGCGTCAGGTACTGCATCGGCGAACTTCCCACCAGTTGCTGGAAGCGCTCCGCCAACACCGATCTTGACGTGCCGGCAGTACGCGCCAGTTCATCCAGGGTCCAGGCGTGACACGGTTTTTTGTGCAACGCGTTCAGGGCGGCGCCAACGATCCGGTCGCCCACACCCGCCAGCCAACCGGTGCGACCTTCGCCCTGTTCGTGCATGTACAGGCGCAGCACCTCGATGAACAACACCTCGGCCAGTTTCGCCAGCACACCTTCGCCGCCGGGGCGGGGCGAGCGCGCTTCGGCCAATGCATAACGGACCGACGATTCCAGCCAGATACCGGCATTCGAGCCGCGCACATTGACCCGGACCACCGCCGGTAACCCGGTCAGCAACATGCCGGCCAGACGGGTATCGCAGGCCAGATAGCCGCACACCAACCGCGTTACCGCGCCGCCACCGCCATAGCTCAATTGCCGTGGACGCCGCGCCAGCACCACTTCCAGCCGCGCACCGGTGGCCGGCGCGAGCCCAGGTTGTGAGCTCATGCGATGGGCGTCTCCCTGCGGAAAAACCACCACATCGCCGGCCGTCAGCAGGAGCGGCGGATCATCACCCAGTTCGACATAACACTCGCCTTCGGTGATCAAGTGGAAGATCACCACGCGCTCGGCGCCGGGCTCCAGAAACGGCGCCGCCGTGTCGGCGCTCGGCGATTGGTAGCACCAGGGGGCAGTGAACCTGGCATTGATGAAAATCGCGCCGACCAGGCGGACGACGCGCAGCGTCTGGGACAGGGCGTCCATGGTGGTTTTTCCGTGCGGGCAGATTCTTTGGATTGTGAGCCTGTCGCCGCACAGCGTGAAATCTCCGGACGATCGGGCAGGGTTGGCCGACGATCGGACAGGACGCCAGCGTTGCTCGGCGCGATAGTTGGCACACAGGGTCAGCCGACCCTGTCATCAATAACAAGAATGAGAGGTTGCCATGCCTAAGTTCGTTATAGAACGCGAGATTCCAGGTGCTGGAACACTGTCAGAAAGGGATTTGAAAGCCGTCTCGCAAAAATCGTGCAAGGTGTTGCGCGATCTGCCAGAGGTGCAGTGGCTTCAGAGTTACGTCACCGGTGACAAGCTCTACTGCGTGTACATCGCGCCGAACGCTGAGCTCATCCGGGAACACGCCAGGCAGGGTGGTTTCCCTGCCAACAGCGTGTCCCAGGTCATGAGCATTATCGATCCCACGACGGCGGAGTAAGCGTCCGCCGGTTCCTGCTCAGTGATCCAACTCCGCCAGAGAAAGAATCCATGAGTACACCCATTGATCTTACTGCCTTGAAAAACCGTCAAATGGCCTCTTGGGCCAGCGGCGACTATGCGGTGATCGGCACCACCTTGCAGATCGTTGGCGAGCAACTGGCCGAGGCCTGCGACCTGCTTTGCGATGAACGCGTGCTCGACGTGGCCGCCGGCAACGGTAACGCGACGCTCGCTGCCGCGCGCCGTGGTTGCCACGTCACGTCGACCGACTATGTGGCCGCGCTGCTGGAACGCGGCGAAGACCGGGCCAGGGCAGAACGCCTGGACGTGATGTTTCAAGTGGCTGACGCTGAAGCCTTGCCGTTCGAGGATGCCAGCTTCGATGCCGTGCTTTCGACCTTCGGTGTGATGTTTACCCCGGATCAGCCCAAGGCGGCGGCGGAACTGGCGCGGGTTTGTCGCCCAGGAGGGCGGATTGGCCTCGCCAATTGGACGCCCGAAGGGTTTGTCGGCCAGATGTTCAAGACACTCGGCCGCCACCTGCCGCCACCGCCGGGCGCTCAACCGCCTTCGCAGTGGGGCACCGAAGCCTGGCTGAACACGCAGTTCGACGAACGTGACTTTCTCCTCCAGGTGGCGCGCAAGACCTTCAACTTCCGTTACCGCTCGGCCGAGCATTTCATCGACACGTTCCGCACCTGGTACGGCCCGGTCCACAAAGCCTTCGCAGCGCTGCCTCCTGAAGGCGCCCAAGCGCTGGAAAACGACCTGACCGAACTGATCAACCGCATGAATAGAGCAGGAGAAAAATCGCTGGTGGTGCCGAGTGAATACCTGGAGGTGGTGATCACCCGGCGTTGATCTGGCAACACAAAACCCCGGTGGGAGTGAGCCTGCTCGCGATGAGGGCCTTACATTCAACATTGATGTTGACTGAAAGTCCGCCATCGCGAGCAGGCTCGCTCCCACAGGGTTTGTGGTGTTTTGTCGAGGGGCAATTATTCATCCAGCCGTTCGGTGTACACCACCCAAACGCTGCACGGCATTTTGTACAGCAGATGCTCCACCGTACTGCCGATCAGCCGGCCCATGCCGCGATGGCCGATCCGGCCCATGACAATCACGTCAATGTCATAGGCATCGACATAGCGGGTGAGGACCTTGGACGGGTTGCCCATGATCATGTGTCGCTGCTCCGGCGCAATGCCGTTGCGCTCGGCCAGGTCGTTGAAGGCATCTTCCTGGTAATCGAATACGGTCCTGGCCTTGCCCGACGAGAAGAACGCCGAACCATTATCGAAGCCGAATTCGTCGGCGCTGATGGATGAAAGGTCATAGGCGTAGACCAGATCGAGCTCGGCATTACAGGCGCTCGCCAGTTTTGCCGCCTCGTGGAGGATCCGGTCGTTGAAGGTTTTGTAATGGTCATCGCGATGAAAGGGGTCGACCGCCGCGACGATCTTTTTCGGCAAGGCGTGCACGGCGTGGCTGACGAAATGCAGCGGCACCGGGCATTCGCGCAACAAGTGCACATCGAGCGGGGTAAACATCAGCCGCGACAGCAGCGATTCGTGCTCCAGCGCCTTGATCAGCACATCCATCGGCTGCTCTTTGAGGTGAATCAGGATTTCCTCCAACGGGCGTTCGACCCAGGCCACTTCGGTGGTGACGTGGACCCCGATTTTGCGCAAGGGGCGGGCCTGTTCCTCAAGCCATTGGCGGTGGCGCTCGACGTAGCCCACGCGCATCTGTTCCAGGGCCTTTTCGTTGACCAGACTGGCGGTCGCCAGGCCTTCAAGGTAATCGAAGGCGACGATGTGCAGCGCCGCGTCTTCGGCCTTGGCCAGCGCAGCGGCCCTGTCGAAAGCGGGGCTGTGCTCCATCAGCGGTGATGCAACCAGCATGAAGCGGGATTGACCAGACATGACGAACCTCCCGTGGATTAGCCGCCCGACGTGCGGCTCGTGCGACGCACATCCAGGCTCTAAGTATTGACCATGATCAACCTTCCGTCCGTAAACCGGGTGCTGGCTGAGGTTCGTGCGGGTGCCGGATGCGTTGGCCGGGCGCGAGGATATCCAGAACGATTACTTGGGGCCGTGGGGTAGGGCACTATTGAATGAACACTAACTGCACATGACGCTAACGGCCTTCGCGGCGCGTTGCAGTTCTTGTTTGACGTCGACCGGTATCCGCTGTTTCACCAGTCGTTGCTCGAGGAATGTCTGATCGCCTCGGGTATCCACCTGAGCGTCAATAGCCGCATCCACTGCTTCTATGGTGGCAGCGTGAGCCTCAATGACCGAGTCGACTTCCGCCTCGCTCTTGGCGGCGTCGAGCGCACCAATGAGGGTTGCGACTTCATCTTCTTCAGCCTTGCCATAGGCTTCTACGGACAGTCCGGCAGCCAACGCCCGCGCCCGGATTTCCACGCCTTGGAGCGTCTGCTTGGCCTGCCCGCACAGCAAGTCGTGTTTTTGGCTTTCGACGATTTTCCATTGGAAAAATCCATAGGTCATCGTGCCGATAATCGCTACGGTGATACCACCGATCAGGATCCGTTTCATGGCTACAGTCGTGAAAGTCTGGGGATTGAGGGGGCGGCGGACATCGCTTCGTTCTCTATTCGAGGAATTGAAAGCGTAGCACCGGAACCCGGCCAAGCCCGGTCCAATGTCAATGCAAATTACAGTAGTGAAGGAACGGCGTGTCTTCAAGATTGTAGCCTCACAGCCCTCGGCGTCCCGCTAGTTGCCGTCTGCCACTTTGCGTTCTATCTCCGCTATTTTCCGACGGAGTTCCTCAGCTTCCAGCTCTTTGGTTCGAGTTGGAGAGGGCGTATTGGTCTGATCGACGTTGACGGGCTTGCCAGACGTATCGGTGGGCGGGGCGTTTGACGTTGCTTCTGGTTCGACGTCGTTAACACTGTCATCGTTGTTCATATCGCTGACCTCCATTGACCTGAACATTGGATTCGACGCCGTGGCTTGAGTTCGAGATTTTTTGTCGGCGTCGATCAGCTTGGGCCATGAAACCTACCGGCGGTCAGACCGCCTGAATTTTCCCGCCGGGCGGTACTCCACCGTCCGAGGAGCAGTCGCTACTTAATGGCGGTGTAATCCGCCGGGGGAACACGTAATGCCATCGGTCGAAGATTTCAGAATCCAGTCTCACGCTTTCCTGATCGAACTGGACGCCGCAACGATGGGCATGATGACGCTGGTCTCTTCCAAATGTGTTTCAGGACCAGAATGGGAAGAGGCGACCAAACGGCATCACGATGCTTACGAGATCTGGAATGCCTTTCTTAATGTCTCTCCTTCAAGCACTGACGTCACTCCGTTAATTACTTCGGGCGCTGACTAAGGACGGCTGGGCGAAAACACGACAACTCCCCCAGCGCCTCACCGTATCAGTGTTCTTTGACTTTCTTGATGCGGAAGATAATCAGCGCAAGGATCGCGATCGCGAGGGGCGTCATCGCCAGCATCGCCTCTCGCGGGGCCACCTCGGCGCCGAGCAGGTGCAACCCTGAGTAGCCAAGCTTGAGCAGGTTCAGCAGGTAGTAAGTAATGGCGATAATCGACAGACCTTCCACGGCGCGCTGGATCTTGATCTGAGCGTCGGCGCGGGCGTTCAGGCTTTTGAGAATTTCCGAGTTCTGTTCTTCCATTTCCACCTGAACCCGGGCTTGCAACAGGTCGCCCAGATTGGCCACGCTTTTCGCCAGGTGCTCCAGGCGTTGTTCGGTGGCGGTGCAGTACCTGACGGTGGGTTTGAAACGGCGTTCGATGAACACCCCGAGCCGCTGGCAATCGCCGACGTGACTTTCCCGCAATTCGCCCAGGCGCTCGTACACGAGTTGGGCATAGGCCTGGGTGGCACTGAAGCGGTGGCGGGTTTTCGCGGTACTGCTGACCACTTGGGCTGACAGGTTGGAGATGTCCGCCAGCAGGGCTTTCGCGTTGCCGCTGTCGGCGTCGGCGTTACGCTCGGAGAGGGTGACCAAGGTCTTGTCAAAGATATCGAGTTGCGCGCTCAAGGTCTTGGCCATGGTCAACGACAGCGAGGCCATCATGCGGTAGGTCTCGATTTCCAGCAGACGACGGATCATCCGCCCTTGGCGGTAAGCGTTGAGGCGCCGGTTGATGAACAGGATGTGGTTGTTGCCCTCCTCGCTGAGACGAAAATCGCTCCAGACCACCGCATCGCCACCGCCCACGCAGGAACCGCACGGGTCCTTGAAGCCGTAGCCGGCGAGGTCCAGGCCGGCTTCGCCACGCACGACGATCTGCACCGAGTTGATCAGCTGCGGCAAATGCGCTTCGACCTTTTGCGCCAACACCTCGGGCAGCGATGTCCAGGACAGGTCATCGCAGGATGAAGTGACCACCAGGGTCAGGGTGAAGAACTCGGCGTGGCGTTCCCATTTCAGGGCATGGCCATCGAGTTGGGTGATGCCCTGGGCGGCATGAGGATCGATCGGAGCAGGGCAGCAGCGCTCCAGCAGCGCATTGCACTCCGGCTCCCCGCCAAGGAAGGCCAGATGAAACACATGGGCCGGTTCGTCGAAATACAGCGACGGACGCGCGTGCAGTTCGTTGTGCAGGGTTTGTCGTTGCGGATGCATGCTGTTCAGGCCATTGATCGACTGCTGTTGTAGGTGGGACAGGTCGATGAACTGCTGAGTCACAAGCTCAAAAAAAGGCGCCTTGTACATCGTGAATCAGGCGCCAAAAACGGAAGAAACCGGTTACTTCTTGCTTGATTGTTCTCTGATCTGCGTCAGGCTAAGCCGCGGGGTCAATGCTTCAGGGTCGACTCTGACCTCAATCAAGGATGGCCGGGACATACCCAGGCAGCGTTCAAACGCCGGGGCAAATTCCGCCGTGGCGGTGACCACCTCGCCATGCAGTCCATAGGCTTGGGCCAGTGCGGCGAAATCCGGGTTGTGCAATTCAGTGCCTGACACGCGTCCAGGGTAGTTGCGTTCCTGGTGCATTCTGATGGTTCCGTACATTCCGTTGTTGATCACAACGAAAATCACATGGGCGCCATATTGTGCTGCGGTCGCTATCTCCTGACCGTTCATCAAGAAGCAGCCATCCCCGGAAAACGACACCACCACTCGATCCGGGCATGTCAGTTTGGCGGCCACCGCCGAAGGAACGCCGTAGCCCATGGAACCATTGGTAGGGCCTAACTGAGTGCGGTATTGGCGGAACTGATAGAAGCGTTGAAGCCATACGGCATAGTTTCCGGCTCCATTGGTCAGGATCGCATCGTCTGGAAGTCTGCAATTCAACCACTCAATGATTTCGGCCATTTGCACATCGCCAGGGGAAGGCGAGTGTTGCAGATTTTCGCGGTAGCTTTTGTTGAGGGTGCGCGTCCATTCACTCTTTACCGGGCTGGTCACCGCTGGAAGCTTTGCGGCTGACTGGGCAAAGGTCGACATGCTGCTGTTGATCGCTAACGCAGGTTGGTAAACCCGCCCCAGTTCCTCGATGCCTTGGTGAACATGGATCAAGGTTTGCTTCGGTACCGGGATGTCCAGGGCCGCATAGCCGCCCGTTGAAACCTCACCCATTCTGGAGCCCACGACCAGCAGCAGGTCGGCGTTTTTTACCGCTGAGGACAGTTGCGCTGACGCGGCGAAACCAAGATCGCCGACATAGTTCGGGTGTCGGTTGTCGATCAGGTCCTGGCAGCGAAAGGAGGCCGCAACCGGGATGTTTTGCTGTTCAGCAAAAAGCCGGATGTCGTGCACTGACTCGGTGTCCCAACCGCTGCCACCCAGCACCATCAATGGACGCTCTGATTGCTCAAGCAGTTGCTGCATGGCGGCCATTTGCTCGGCAGCGGGGGTCATCAATACGCGCTTGAAAGGCCCGGCGTCACTGACTTCCGCCATTTCGGTCAACATGTCTTCCGGTAGGGCGACCACTACAGGCCCAGGCCTGCCATTGACCGCTCGGTGGAACGCCTGGCTGATCAATTCGGGGATTCTGCGGGTGTCGTCTATTTGCACGACCCATTTCGCCAAAGGGCCAAACATCTGGCGAAAATCAACTTCCTGAAAGGCTTCGCGATACTGCTGATCGCGAGCGACCTGGCCAATGAACAGAATCATCGGCGATGAATCCTGGAACGCCGTGTGAACGCCAACCGAAGCGTTCGTTGCACCCGGGCCGCGGGTCACGAAGCAGATGCCTGGCTCTCCCGTGAGCTTGCCGTAGGCTTCGGCCATATAGGCCGCCCCACCTTCCTGACGGCACACCACCAGCTCGATTTCTTCTTGCACGTCATGCAATGCATCGAGCACCGCAAGGTAGCTTTCTCCCGGAACACAAAAAGCTCTTTTGACGCCATGGATGCGTAAGGCATCCACCAAAATCTGACCTCCGCTACGACGAGAAATGGTTTTATTCATTGTTATCTCCTGAGTCGAATGGTGCGGTGTGAAAGGGTGAATCGCGCTCTTTCTGACAGGTACTGACTCGATCAATTGGAAGAACAACGGCTAACGTCTGCGCCACGAATTCTGAGCATCATCGAGAAGGGGTACAAACGATGATTGCTCAGCACTTCATTCCCTCAGCTATTGAAGTCGGGCTTCAAGTCACCCAGTGACTTTTTATGCTTCAGTCATGGCTGTAAATCGTGAAATTGCAATTTCACACGACTACCGATTAATATACGATCCATATACATTTAATATTGGATTGAGCGGTGGGTATCGTAAAAATTTCAGAAGCCATGCACGAGAATCTGCGCGTCGCCAGCGATGCGTTGAGTCGCTCGATCAACGCACAAGCCGAGCACTGGATGCGCATTGGGATGCTTGCGGAGTTACATCCCAACCTGGACCACAGCGACCTCTGCCGCGTGCTGATTCGTGCCGAACTGGCGGGCGGCCTCGATGTAAAACAGCTGTGCGCACTCGCCGATTGTTCGCAAAGCGCCCAGGTTGATGCCGCATCAGGAGCCAAGCCATGAAGGCCAATGTAAAGCTCAATACCCCCGCAGAAATAGCCATGTCTCGCGCTGCGGGCGCGCTGGCCGCCGAGGTCCTGGCCATGATTGTTCCGCATGTCAAAGCGGGGGTCACCACCGACGAACTTGACCGGCTCTGTCACGACTACATCGTCAACGTGCAGAAAGCCATTCCGGGCAATGTCGGCTATCACGGCTTCCCGAAAACCGTGTGTGCCTCGGTCAACCAAGTGGTCTGTCATGGCATTCCTTCGGCCACGCCACTCAAGGATGGCGACATCGTCAATATCGACATTGCCGTGATCAAGGACGGTTGGTACGGCGACACCAGCCGTATGTACTTCGTGGGTGAGCCCGGCCCGGAGGCCCGACGTCTGGCAGAGACGACCTATGAAGCGATGTGCGCCGGTATTCGCGTCGTCCGCCCAGGCGCGACGCTGGGTGACATTGGCCATGCCATTCAGAAGGTGGCCGAAAGAGACGGGTTCAGCGTCGTGCGCGAATACTGCGGTCACGGTATCGGCAAGATTTATCACGATGAGCCGCAGGTCCTTCACTACGGCCTCCCAGGCCAGGGCCTGAAACTGAAAGCCGGCATGATCTTCACCATTGAACCCATGTTGAACGCTGGCAAACGCCATGTGAAAACCCTGGCCGATGGCTGGACCGTGGTCACCAAGGATCACTCACTCTCGGCTCAGTGGGAACATATGGTCGCGGTCACTGACGACGGCTTCGAGGTGCTGACTCGTTGGCCCGATAGTGTCGATGGGTATCCCGCCATCGTTTAGGCGCAAAATGGCGCTAGTGGTTTTGAAACTTCTACAGTTAGCATTGAGGTTTATCAACGCACCCAGCGACCTGTTGGGTAACGTAACCGAGCAGGCCGAACATTGATCGAGCGACGTCAATTTAGCGGAGGCATGAAGGGGAAAAATCTCCGCTATCTGAATGAGAACCCCAACGAGAAGGCTCAAGTGGTCCGGGCAGGATTTCTGCTGCTTGAGCATTTCTCGCTGCCCGCATTCACGCAAGCACTGGATACGATAGTCACCGCGAATCTTCTGCGACCCGGGTTGTTCTCTTCCCGAACGTTCGGCTTGACCGATGAGGAAGTCATCAGTGACCTAGGCCTGGTCATTCGCCCGGATAGCCGTTTCGTTGGCTCAACGATCCAGGACCTGGACCTTCTGGTCATTTGCGGCGGATACAGGACAGAACTCAAAGCGACGGATGAACTCATCTCCCTGTTGAGGGCTGCATCAGACCAAGGCGTCATTCTGGCCGGGTTGTGGAATGGCGCATGGTTCCTGGGAAGGGCAGGCTTGCTGGACGGATATCGTTGCGCGATTCACCCCGAACATCGCCCCGCGCTCGCGGAAATCTCCAAGGCGACGCATGTCACCAGTGAACCCTACGTCATCGATCGAGACCGGCTCACGGCTTCCAGTCCCTCGGGGGCGTTCCACATGGCGCTGGACTGGATCAAAGGCTTGCACGACAAAGCCCTCGTCGAGGGGATTGAAGACATCCTGGCTTTCGAGGAGTCGCGTTATCGGCGCATAAAACCGACTGAAAATATCTGTGTGAGCGCGCCATTACGCGAGGTGGTGAAGCTGATGGATGCCAACCTCGAAGAACCTCTGGAACTGGAGCAGTTGGCGGTTTACGCCGGCCGTTCGCGTCGACAACTCGAGCGCTTGTTCAAGGAGCAACTGGGCACAACGCCGCAACGCTATTACATGGAATTGCGGATCACCGAGGCGCGTCGGCTGCTCCAGCACACCGAACTGTCCCAGGTGGACGTGTTGGTGGCTTGTGGCTTTGTTTCGCCGAGCCATTTCAGCAAGTGTTACAGCTCGTACTTCGGCTACAGACCTTCCAAGGAAAAGCGACTGGTCAAGTAGGAATGCTGCCGACCGGTAAGCGCCTTGAATGGCCTGGGCAGCCTGTTGGGCACCGCTGATCACCCGGGCGAAAAACGTCCGGCCCGGTTCGGGGGAAAACAAAGAGCGAGTTTCTGGTTCAAGCTTTTGCCTTCCGGAATCATTGGCAACGAGGAGGGTCAACCGACAAATACTCCAACGGACAGGTGTCATGCCTATTTCCGCCTACATCGTTGACTGTCGAAGTGACCCTCTGTTGTTGCTGCCGGCCGCTCAATCCTGCATGTGTTGGCTAACGGTGAGCGGACAGCATGGACGCAGTTGACTCGGCGCTGATGGCGGCGCGTGCCCAGTTCGCGATCACCATCAGTTTTCACATTGTGCTGGCCGCGTTCACCGTCGGTTTGGCCAACTTTCTGATGGTACTGGAAGCACTTTGGTTGTGGCGTGGGCGAAAGATCTACCTGGACGTCTACCGTTACTGGCTCAAAGTGTTTGCCCTCAACGTGGCGGTGGGCACCGCCTCGGGCCTGATTCTGGAGTACCAGTTCGGGCTCAATTGGTCGCGGCTTTCAACTCAGGCGGGAGATATTCTCGGTCCATTGATGTTCTACGAGGTGCTGGCGGCCTTTTTTCTGGAGGCAGGCTTCCTCGGCATCATGCTCTTCGGATTGAAGAAGGTCGGCCCTCGTCTGCATTTCTTCGCCACCTGCGCGGTGGCCCTCGGATCGCTGATCAGCGCCTTCTGGATCCTGTCGGCCAATTCCTGGATGCAGACACCCGCCGGTTACTCCATAGGCCCCGATGGCCGCTTCATTGCCGAGGATTGGTGGGCGATCATCTTCAATCCGTCGTTCCCTTATCGACTGGTGCACATGACGTTGGCGGCGTTGCTCGGCACCGCCACACTGGTGGCCGGTGTCAGCGCCTGGCAACTGTTGAAGGTGCCGAAAAATCCGCGAGCACGCCTTCAATATTCCATGGCGTTGTGGACGATTGTCGGGCTCTCACCCCTGCAAATCGTAGTGGGAGACCTTCATGGTCAGCACAGCCTCGAGGTTCAGCCGCAGAAGGTCGCTGCCATCGAAGGTTCCTGGACTCGCCCGGCCGAGGGGGCAGGCGAGCCACTGCGCCTGTTTGCCCTGCCAGACATGACTGAGCGGCGCAACCATTGGGAGGTGGCGATTCCGCGCATAGGCTCGCTGTACCTGCGGCATGACCTGAGTGGCACCATCGCTGCGCTGGATGAATTTGCGCCACAAGACATTCCGCCGGTGCCCGTGGTGTTCTTTGCTTTTCGCTTCATGGTCGGGCTGGGCCTATTGATGGTGGTGCAGGGCGTGACCAGCCTGGTGTTGCGATGGCGACAACGGTTGTACGTTGCGCGTTGGTGGCTGCGAGGGTGTGTGCTGATGGCCCCGGCGGGGTTTCTGGCGATGCTCAATGGCTGGGTGGTGACCGAGGTGGGCCGCCAACCCTTCACCGTCTACGGTCTGCTGCGCACGGCTGACAGTCTGTCATCGGTGTCTCGACAGCAAGTGATCGCTTCGACAGGGATCATCCTGCTGTTTTACCTGCTGATATTCGGCGTTGGCCTTTGGGTGCTGATGCGCGTCCTGCGTGAGCCACCTCACAAAGACGAGCCCGGCCCGCAACCAGCGCTGGCTGACGAGACCGGTAAATCCTGAGGGCATGGCCCATGTTCGACAATGACTGGATAACACTGCTTTGCGCAGCCGCCTTGGGCTTCTCAGTGTTGAACTATGTGCTGCTGGACGGCACTGATCTGGGGGTTGGCGTACTGCTGGGCCTTACTCGTTGCAGTCAGCAGCGACGTACCATGGCAGTGACCATCTTGCCGATTTGGGATGCCAATGAAACGTGGCTCGTGCTGGGGGGCGGCGGCCTGCTGGCATTATTTCCATTGGCCTACGCCATTCTGCTGCCCGCACTTTACCTGCCGTTTATTGTGATGTTTTTGGCGTTGATTCTTCGAGCGGTCGCGCTGGAATTTCGTGACTACGCCCCCAGCGATGCAATCAAGCGCGCGGTTGATGGCTTGCTGCTGGTCGGTTCCGTGCTCGCCGGCGGATCTCAAGGGATTGTGTTGGGTACGCTTGTTCAAGGCGTACCCAATGATGGCGGGCAATACAGTGGTGACGGCTGGGAGTGGCTGGGTCTGTTTCCGTTGTACTGTGGCGCAGTACTCGTGCTGGGCTACACGTGGTTGGGCGCGTGCTGGCTTTATTGGCGTACTGAAGACGATCTTCAGCAGCGATCACGTTGTCAGGCGAAGGCATTGGCCATCGTAACCCTGGTGCTTTTGGCCGTGTTGGTTGCCTGGACAGCGACACTGGATACTCGATATGCACAGCGGCTTTCAGATCGTCTTGTCTGGCTGCCGGCAGTAACAGTGCTCATTGCACTGCTGAGTGGTTTCATCCTGGGGTTTCGCAGCCGCCGGCAATATCTTCCCCTGTTCGCGGCATTGGGCGTCTTCATCCTCGCATTCGCAATGATGATCGCCGTGCTTTATCCGCTAATAGTCCCGCCGAATCTGACGTTGCGAGCGGCTGCCTCCAGCTGGGCCAGCCAGGTTTTCATGCTGGTCGGTTTCGCCGTGCTGATACCGGTGACGCTCATCTACAACACGTACGGCTTCAAGGTCTTTAGCGGGAAGGTTCGTGCCGCTCGTGATTGACGATGCCTGGAGGGTGGCCGCAAAGGCCAATGCGACAGTAGCGCGACGGCATCCGAACTAACTCGTCCGGGTTCTTGCAGACGGGGAAATCCCTGCTTAACTCTGAATCAGTGGTCAAACCGTGACTAGGTGGTCACGGAGGCCATCCGGGCACCGTCATGCTGTGCGCTTAGTTCAAATTGGTACAAGGAAAAGTAACATGATGCCGAAAACTGCCATCGTCGAGATCTGCGGGAAGTACAAGGTTTATACCGAGCACTATCTCAACAGCGCCGCTAACAAGACCATCATTCTGGTCAACGGCTCATTGGCAACAACAGCATCCTTTGCTCAAACGGTGCGTTACCTGCAACCACGATTCAATGTGGTCCTCTACGACCAGCCCTACGCCGGTCAGTCGAAGCAACACAACCTCCACGGCCAACCGATCCGAAAGGAAGACGAGGCAGCGATTCTGCTGGAATTGATCGAACACTTTTGTGTACACCATGTACTGTCCTTTTCCTGGGGCGGTGCGGCTACCTTGTTGGCGCTGGCCCAGCAGCCGCGACGAATCGAGAAAGCGGTGATCAGTTCATTCGCCGCACGGGTCAATGCGCCGATGCGCGATTACCTGGAGCGCGGCCTGAACCATCTCCAGGCGTGTGACCGTCTCAATGTCAGTCGCTTGATCAACAGCACGATCGGCAAGCATCTGCCATCGCTGTTCAAACGCTTTAATGACCGTCATGTCAGCAGCCTGGCCGAGCACGAGTACCGGCAGATGCATTTTCACGTCAATGAGGTGCTGACCCAAGACACCCATTGCTATGTCGCCTGTGCCAATGCGATCGAAATCCCGCTGCTGTTTGTCAACGGCGAATGGGATGAGTACACCTCGGTAGAAGACGCCCGGATTTTTGCCGATCATGCCCCTCAGTCCTGCTTCCATACCATCAAGAACGCCGGGCATTTCCTCGATATGGAACACCCGGCGGCCTTGCATGACACCCGCCAGGCCTTGCTCGGTTTTCTGGATCCGGCTTGCAGGAAGCAGGGCCGTGTTGCCTCAGATATCCAGGTCAATTACGTATGAGCCATTGAATTCCGGGTTTTCATTAACGCCATTTTTTGCATAACCCCGGGGATTGCAAATGACCCGGGTTTTGCCCACCGCGTAGTCAAAGCTCCCATGGGTATGGCCATGTAGCCAAAGCGCCGGTTGCCAGACGTTGATCCGGTCTTCGAGGTCTGAAACAAAACTCGCGTTAATCGGCGAGTTCTCAAACAGCGGGCTTATGCTCAACCGTGTCGGTGCGAAATGCGAAACCACCACCGTGGGCGTCGTTCTGTCGCGGGTGAAGCAGTCTTCCAGCCAGGCGACTGTCTGCAAAAAAACCAGTTGGGAAACTGCCGGGCTGAACAGGTCTGGAAAATCGGGCGAGATTTTTATGTGGGTGAAGTCCCGCATGAGCTTCGTCGCCAGATCGACGCCCTGTGCCCGATCCTCTGCAGAATCGAAAAGACGATAGTCAGACCACAGGGTGCAACCCAAAAACCGCACGCCGTTGTGGAGATACTCCGAGCGTTCCAATACGTGGATCTGTGTCCCTTGCGACAACCTGTTCAAGTGCTCGTAGGTAGAAATCAGGTCACTGCCATAAAACTCGTGATTCCCTGCCACGTACACCACCGGAAGAGGGCACGATTTGGCCCACTCAATGGCCGCAGCCGGACGAGCGATGTCTCCGGCGAGAACGACAATGTCGGCATCCACATCGGGAAAAGGTAACGCGTTGACGGACAAGTGGATGTCTGACAGCAAGGCGATGCGCATGGATCGACTCCTACCTGCTTTGAATGTCAGCCCATTCTACTGACAAGTTGATAACCTCCTGCCACACCTTATTTTCGTTGCAGCCAGATGTGCTGGCGTTGCAGAGCCGAAGTGTTACTGCGTGGCCGGGGAGTGGGACTTTGTGCTGGTGCTGGCGGTGCGCAACATGAAGCAGTACACAGAGCTGACGCGGTTCGAGACGCTGGTATCCATGAGCAACGTCAAGGTGGGGTTGCAGGTTGATTGAAGAGTAGATCTGGAGGGGAGAGCAGCTCAATGACGGCAGCCACTAGATGATCTGCGCCCCTCGCGCCTTTAACAACTCCCGCAATACCGACCGATGGCAATGCCCTTCATCTTCGCAATAACAGCCAATGGCCAGTGACGTCTGGTGGGACAACGCCGCCAACAAATCGAGCAATTGGCTGGGCGCCGGGTGGTTCATTTCGGTTTTGAACTTGCGCTTGAAGGCTTCCCACGCCTTGTCGTCTTCCGCCGCTTTGGCTTCTGCGACCAGCTCGGCGCTGGGAGACAGCAGCGGCTGCCACACGTCATAAAAATCCCGACGGGCAAACTCGGCTTTTGGCACGCCACGCGGCGGGCGACGCACCGTGCCCAGGCGCAGGCCTTCATTGGCAGCGCGCGGTGAGCCGAGGCGCACGATATGGATGGGCATGCTCTGCCTTCCTTTATTACCGCGAGTTTTCGAACCACTCCAGCGCCGTGCGCCAGATGCAGATCCCCAGGAAGTAAGCCGACATCAGCAGCCAAAGCCCCATCACCATCGGGTTGATCACCGGATGGTTGACCACCAGCGACAAGCTGCACAGCAGCCAGATGGCCGTCACGGCGATGTTGATCGGCATGAACTTGCGCACACGGAACGGGTGGAGGAACTTCATCCGGGTCACGGTCAACAGCGCCAGGCCGATGATGGTGAGCAAAGTGATCCACGGCGACGGGGCGATGATGTACAGGCACAGGGCTACCACGTTCCACGCGGCGGGGAAGCCCTGGAAGTAGTTGTCTTTGCTCTTCATGTTGACGTTGCAGAAGCAAAACAGCGACGAGACCAGAATCAGCGACACGGACAGCAACAGCGTGTAGTCCGGCAAGGGGATGTAACGATAAATGAACAGCGCGGGGATAAACACGTACGTCAGGTAGTCGATGACCAGATCGAGGATCGATCCATCGAAACTTGGCAGTACCGACTGGACATTGACCTTGCGTGCCAACGCGCCATCCAGCCCATCGACAATCAGGGCGACGCCCAGCCACAGCAGGCAGTTTGTGGCCTGGTTTTCCAGCAGGGCGAGGGTCGCGAGGAAGGCAGTGACCACGCCGGTGGCGGTAAAACCATGGGCGCCCCATGCTTTTAGCCTGGCGATGTGTAGGGTCGATATCACGGGGGCGTTCTCCAGAAAGTGAAGCAAGCCTGTTATCACCCCTTCAATGGGGGTGTCGGCAAACCTAGTCAGGTTGCATGTATCGACCGGGAATCCGGGGATAAGGTTCACCACCAGTAAATCTTAGCTGGGCCGCAAAAAAATACCCCGGATAAATCCGGGGGTATTAAATGAAACATCGGCGCAGGGCGATACGTTTTACTCAAGCGCAGTGATCAGCGAATGGATCGGCTGCAGACAGGCTCATTCACAGCGCCTTGCTCATGAACACCCGACTCGTGCCTGGCGGGTCGCAGGGCACTTCGCCGAAGCGCTGCCAGCCGTGTTTTTCATAGAACTGCGGGGCCTGAAAGCTGAGGGTATAGAGCACCGCCGAGCGGCATCCGCGACGCCGGCCTTCTTCCTCGTACGCGTTGAGCAGTCGAGAACCGAGCCCTGAGCCGCGCAGTGACTCGGGCAAATAGAACAAATCGAGAAACAACAGACCGAGCGACGTACGCCCGGTAATACCGCCCAGCACCTGATGGGTATCCGGATTGCGGACCGTGACTGCCAGCGACTGGCGGTCGTTGATGCCGGTCATCTGATCATTGAAGGCACTCAGCCCGGCGCTGAGTACGTGCTCGACTTCAGGTTCGATGACGTCGCTGACGACAATCAGATGGCGGTCCATGTGTTCGGTGATCCTGTGGGCTTTGGGTCTGCGAGGGTAGAACACTCGCAGCCGATGGTCATCAGGGTCAGCCTGGCCAGTGTGATGCTGGTGGACGATCAGCAGGACGCCGAACGTAGCTATCTGGATGAACTGGCGGCGGCGCTGAATATCGATCCGGACCTGCAAGTGCATCTGGAGCAACAGGCCAAAGGTGGCGTGGCCTGAATGCAGCCCTGATAGGCCGGGTGTGACGCAGGCATTGTGAAAGGAACGCGGAGCGACCCGAGAGGCATTCCCACGCAGAGCGTGGGAACGATCAACGAGAGCGCTGGCCCTTACAGGGGGGCAGGGGCTTTCGGCAGCAGAAACGTAACGCCGAAGCTCTCGGCGATTGCCAGTATCTGCGGTAAATCCTGCGGCACTTTGAGCTGATCCAGCGCGGCAAAGAACTGACCACCGCGCGGATCAGACACCACGCCGATCATCTTCGCCGTCTCACTGATGTTCTTGTAAGCATGAATAGTCCCACCGGGAATATGCACATAACCCCCGGGGAGAACAGTGGTGGCCTTGCCCGCAATCGTCACTTCCACCTGCCCGTCAATGACGTAGAACGCTTCGTCCCAAGGATGAAAATGCGCGGGTGGCCCGCCGCCTTGCACGCCTTCCTGGATATGCATTTCAAAAGGTTTGCTCAGATCCCCACCCGCAAGAATGGTGATGGTCTCACCCACGACATTGACCGGGTCGGGTTTTTTTCCGGTCTCGATGACATGAATCGTTCGCATGATTGCTCTCCGAATGATGAGTCCATACCCGCTGAGTATATTCACTTGATCTGGCGCCGGAGCTGCGCCACAAGCCCGTCTGTCCGGGCGATTTCAACGCCGATGGAATTTTCTTCCGGGGGTGTCGCTCTGCTGATGTAGAGACGTGCTGATTCAGCGGATAAGCCTGCACGCTACACTTAAAGGGCTTGCCGCCGACGAGCAAATGCAGGTCTTGATTCCGTGGTTGTCCGCCCATCGGCACGCCCACCCCGCTGGCCTGATGGCCACGCGACGGTTCATCGAACTCACATCCGTTTTCGATAGGGAGCCCTTAATGAATCAGGAAGAACACCTTGGCGCCGCCGATCTGGCGTTGTTGCAGCTGGGGCGCCGCTTGCAGGCCGACGGTTACCGTTTCATCACGCCAACGCCGCTGACCCATCAGCGGGTCAATGATCGCTCCTTCGGGCAAAGCGCCCGGACCCTGCGTGAAGTCTTCGGCTGGTCGCGGCCGTTTGAGCCCGGTCTGTTGTCGGTGGATGAGCAGCGGCAGTTGCAACAGGCAGGCGTCCTCGATGAATGCAATGGTCGACTGAAAAGTCATGTGCGCTGGTCAAGCCTCGATGACCTGTTGTTCGTGCATTCGGGTTACCCCACTGATGCCGCTGACGCGGTGTTTTTCGGCCCCGACACCTACCGTTTTGCTCAGTTGATTCACGCCCATCTGCAACAGAGCTTCGCGCCGATCAGGCGCGCCGTGGACATCGGTTGCGGCGCGGGCGTCGGGGCGATTGTGATTGCCCGCGCACGCCGGGAAGCGGAAGTCCTGGCGGTGGACATCAACCCGTTGGCGTTACGCATGACGGCGGTCAACGTCGCCCTCGCCGAGGTGGCTAACGTCAGCATCGAAGCCAGCGACGTGCTGCAAGACGTCGACGGCCAATTCGACCTGATCGTCGCCAATCCGCCCTACATGGCCGACCCGGCCGAGCGTGCTTACCGACATGGCGGCGGGGCGCTCGGCGCGCAATTGTCGTTGCGCATTGTCGAGCAGGCCCTGTATCGGTTGGCCCCCGGTGGTTCGCTGGTGCTGTACACCGGTGTGGCGATGATCGATGGCCTCGACCCGTTTCTGGATGCGGTGACGCCGCGTCTGGAATCGCCGATGTTTGGCTGGACCTACCGCGAAATCGACCCCGATGTGTTCGGTGAAGAACTGTTGACCCCTGGCTATCAGCGGGTGGAACGCATTGCCGTCGTTGCCCTGATTGTCACGCGTATCGGCCCCGGCATCGGGGGCACCGTGAGCTCGTCAGCAGGTGCGCCATGACCAGAAGCCTGGACGATTACAATCGCATGCGAGATTTCTCGGCGACCTCTGAACCGGCTGCCGGTAAACGTTCGGGCAAAAAAACCGCGAAAGACCATGCCTTGCAGTTCTGCATCCAGAAGCACGACGCCTCGCGCCTGCATTACGACTTTCGCCTGGAACTCGATGGCGCGCTGAAAAGCTGGGCGGTGCCCAAAGGCCCGTCACTGGACCCCAAGGTCAAGCGCCTGGCGGTCCATGTCGAGGACCATCCGATGGATTACGCCACCTTCGAGGGCCGCATTCCCGAAGGGCATTATGGTGCCGGCGACGTGATCGTCTGGGACCGTGGGGTGTGGATTCCTCAAGGCGATCCGGCCGAGGCGTACGCCAAGGGCAAGCTCAAATTCGAGCTAAAGGGCGAGAAGCTTGGCGGCCTGTGGAACCTGGTGCGCACGCACCTGCCAGGCAAGCAGGAGCAATGGTTTCTGATCAAGCATCAGGACGGAGCGGCCAAACCCGAAAGCGATTACGACGTGGTCGCCGCCGAGCCCGACAGCGTGCTCAGTGACCGGACCATCGTTGCCAAAAAGCCGAAGACCGCTGCCAAACCCAAAGCCGTCAAAAAACCCGCCACCCCGGCGCGGGAGGAAAAATCGGCGCCATTGACGGGCGCCCGCAAAGCCAAGTTGCCGGAGCTGCTCAAACCGGAACTGGCGACGCTGGTCGAAAAGGCCCCGGGCGGCGAGTGGAGCTATGAGATCAAGTTCGATGGCTATCGGATCATGGCGCGCATCGATCACGACGACGTCAAACTGTTCACCCGCAACGGCCACGACTGGACCCACAAACTGCCCAGACAAGCCGAGGCGTTAGCGGCGCTGGGTCTCGAGTCCGCCTGGCTCGACGGGGAAATGGTGGTCGCCGACGAGCAGGGCGTGCCGGACTTTCAAGCCTTGCAAAACGCCTTCGACTCGGGCCGCAGCGGCAACATCGTCTACTACCTGTTCGACATGCCTTACCTGAATGGCGTGGACTTGCGCGAGGTGCCGGTCGAGGAGCGAAGGGTCGCGCTGTCGACCGTACTCAACTCCAACAAAGATCCGCTGCTGCGCTTCTCCGATGCCTTTAGCGAAGAACCGGAAGCGCTGCTCAACAGCGCCTGCCAAATGCAGATGGAAGGGCTGATCGGCAAGCGTCTGGGCACGCCTTACGTGTCGCGGCGCAGCAGCGACTGGATCAAGCTCAAGTGCAAGCATCGGCAGGAATTTGTGGTTGTCGGCTTCACCGACCCGAAAGGCTCGCGCAATGCCTTCGGTGCGCTGCTGCTCGGATTGCATGACCGCGACAGCGGTGAGTTGCGTTACGCGGGCAAAGTTGGCACCGGGTTCAACGAGACGACGCTCAAGCGCATCTACGAGCAACTGAAACCGTTGCAGACCAAAAAGAGTTCAGTGGTCAACCCGCCGAGCGGTTTTGACGCCAAGGGTGTGCACTGGCTCAAGCCCACGCTGCTGGCGGAGGTCGCTTTTGCCGAAATGACCAAAGAAGGTTCAGTCCGTCATGCGGTGTTCCATGGCCTGCGTGACGACAAGCCTGCCGAAGACATTACCGAGGAGCGTCCGAAAGCCGTGAAGACTTCAGCCGCGAAAAAAACCACTGCCGGAAAAACTTCCACCCCTGACAAAAAGAAAGCCGCGCCCGCGCCCTCACAAATCGGCCTGGGCGAGGGCAAGGTGCGCATCACTCACCCGGACCGGGTGATCGACGCCAGCAGCGGCACCACCAAAGTGCAACTGGCGGAGTATTACGCCAGCGTCGCCGAATGGATTTTGCCCGAGCTCAAGGACCGGCCCGTGGCGCTGGTGCGTGCCCCGGACGGCATCGCCGGCGAACTGTTTTTCCAGAAGAACGCCGAGCGCCTGGCCATTCCGGGGATCACCACCTTGGACAAGGCACTCACCGGCCAACCGGTGATGATCATCAACAACGCCGAGGCCCTGATCGGCGCCGTGCAGATGAGTACCGTCGAGTTGCACACCTGGAACGCCACCTCGGACAACCTCGACAAACCCGACCGCTTCGTCCTTGACCTCGACCCGGACCCGGCGCTGCCCTGGAAAAGCATGGTCGAGGCGACTCAACTGACCCTCTCGGTACTCGATGAACTGGGGCTCAAGGCGTTTCTCAAGACCAGCGGTGGCAAAGGGATTCACCTGGTGGTGCCACTGACTCGCAAGCTGGGTTGGGATGAGGTGAAAGACTTCAGCCACGCGATTGTCAGCCATATGGCCAAGTTGCTGCCGGAGCGTTTTTCCGCCGTGTCGGGACCGAAGAACCGGGTCGGGCGGATCTTCATCGATTACCTGCGCAACGGCCTCGGTGCCACGACCATCTGCGCCTACGCCGTGCGCACCCGTGAAGGGCTGCCGGTGTCGGTACCGATCTTTCGCGAGGAGGTGGCCGAGCTCAAGGGCGGCAATCAGTGGAACATCCACACCCTGCATGAGCGCGTGGCCGAAGTCGGCGACGAGCCGTGGAAGGATTTGAAGAAAACCCGGCAGTCGATCACCGCCGAGATGCGGCGGCGGGTCGGGATGAAAAAATAGCCATGTACGCCCTTGCAGGAGCACGGCTTGCCGGCGATGGCGTTCTCAAGGGCGCCATCGCCGGCAAGCCGTGCTCCTGCAACAAGCTATTTGATAAATGCCTGTAGGTCACTGGTCAGCTTGTCGATCGCCACTTTGAAATCCTTGGTGGTGATCTTCTGGCTGGCATTTTCCAGTGTGGTGCCAAAGACTTTGCGCACGACTTTGGCCACGGTCTGGTTGTTGCTGGCGTCGATAAACTCGGCCTCGATGAACAGGGTAGTGTCCTGATCGCGGTGACCACTGGCAGCGGAAACACCCCCCACGACGGCGGCAACCGGCACCACTTCATACCACTTCATGCCTTCGTTTTCGGCACTCACCCCGGTGATCGCCGCGCGCATGATCAAGGTTTTTGAACCGGCTGGCGCTGATTTTGCGCTCGATACCACCCGATATTTCTGCCCCAGTACACCTTTGGCCTTACTGGTCATGTAGCTCTGCAACTCGTCCAGGGTTTGCTTGTTAACCCGCTCATTGGGTTTGGGCGCCGGGTAAAGCTCCAGCTTATTGAACGCCACGGTGTTATAGGCATCTGGATTCCAGGACGGGCTCACCCAGCGCATGGCGGTTTCGCCGCTGGTGGTGGTGACCTGCTGCAAGTTGTTGTAGTTGGACAGGAAGCCGGAATACTGCTCACGCTCGGTGACTTTCGAGGTGCAACCGCCGAGCAGCAGACTGGTCAGCGCAGCGCCAATAAACAGTTTTCGGGACAGATTCATAGTGGTGTTTGCTCCATGGGTTAAGTCATTTTTTTCGGTAGCAGGGCATCAGAAACGCCAGGTCATATTGCCGGTCACGGCTTGAATCCAGGCATTGTCAAACTGACCGGAAGTTCGAATACCCGACGTGGACCTGGTCTGGTCCACCGGCATATCGCCCAACCAAACCATGGCCCAGCTGACATTGATGTCGGTGACCTTGTTCAGAGCATAGGTGGCTCCGGCCGCAATGCGCCAGGATTCTCCCATTGGCACGGTAAAAATTCGGTTTGCGTCCGAAACGGCGCTGCTGTCATACGCTACACCGACGTTCCATAACAGTTGCGGCGTGGCTTGATACTGCGCGCCGAGTGCCAGTTGCCAGGTGTCTTTGAAATGGGCGTCGACCGTCGTCGATTGAGCGCCAAACGCGGTGGTGTCGACTTGCACCGCGATGTCGCCAAACTCTGACCAGTCCTGCCAATTGACCGAGGCCAGCAGGGCCCATTGCGGGTCGAGTTGCTGGAACAGGCTCAGCGTTGCAGTTTGCGGCACGGTCATGTCGAGTCGGGTGTTCAGGCCGTCCAGACGATTCAGAGCGGGCCCGTCGCCTTTGACGTCCAGCCCATTCTCGAACTCCAGATCGACCTTGCTGTGTAGGCCAGGCCGATGCGGGTGCCGGGTTGCGGGGCATAGATGCCCCCCACATTCGCGCCGAAGCCCCAATCCTGGTCCTTGTATTTGAATTGGCCGTCGCTGCGGTCGTGGATTCAGATGATCGCTGACATTTCAACCAGGCGAAGTCCTCAACCTGTGCCTGGATCGATTATAGGGAATGTGTTGTTCGAATCGCGGGGGGGGGGCATGAGGCGGCGAGCCTGGCTCGCCGCCTCAACGACTATTGCTTGCCGACAGCGGCTGCCAGCAGCGGCGCTATCTGTTCATCGGTCAGTGCCGCCTGGACTTCCATGGTCATGAGGTCGCTCCATTCCAGCACCCACTTCTGAATGGCTGCCGGATCACCGGCCTCTGCCACGCCAAAACCGGACGCACCACCGATGGCGTGCCAGCGTCCCAGCATTTTGACACCAGCGGGTGGAGCTCCCCCGGTCTTGAGGAAACGCTCGATCGCGCTGTTACGATTTGCCGAACTGATAGACCAACTGACTATGAATAACATTGGCCACCTCCTGCTACGGATTGGCACCTGTTGTTCTTCGCGCACGCCTGGCGGGTGCCGGGACCACGGTCACGCTTGAGTGTCCAGCTTCATCCCTGACTGGCTTGAAACCACTGCTCCCATGAGAAGGCATAGCAGCGGCCAAGACTCTGCGTATGACCGCTGATCCTGTTTCGTTGCAAGCAACGAATTTTTCAGGTGCTTCGAGGACGATGTTCACGCATCGCGCAACAGGTCGTTGGCGTTGAGCAGCGCGTAGGCAATCTCCGGGCGCTTCTCCAGTGCGCGACGAATCGCGGCCGGGATCGACTGACGGGTTTTGCGGCATAGCCCCGGTTGTTCGCCAAGGTTGATACCGATACCGCGCATGGTGCGTACTTCGTTGAAACCGGGGGCAATGTCGACGCGGATGCCCAACTGCTCATACATCCGCTGTTGCAGACGTTCCAGATCACTCAGGCTCTGGAGGTTTTCCAGGCGTTCGATCAGGCGCTTTTCCTCCGAGCGGGTCAGAAACAGAATGCGCACGTCCGCCCCCGGTGTTTCCAGCAGCGGGTCACGCCCGCAGTCGCAGGCGCCGGGCGGGCAGGGTTGGCGGATCGCAGGCGTGGTGGTCATGGGGTTCAATCATAGAGTGCTGCAATCCGGTTTGCCCATAGGGTTTTTGCCCTTCTGGCGAACGGGGCACGCTGGGTATAGGCTTCATCACGTTCCGACCGCTTGATTTCAGAGGAGACGCAGCATGCAGCGATTTACGGGGGGTTGCCTGTGCGGCAACGTCCGGATTGAGGCGTCGGGACTCCCGTATCGGGTCGGCCTTTGTCACTGTCTCGACTGCCGCAAGCATCATGGGGCGCTTTTTCATGCTTCTGCGATATTCCCTCAACGTGCGGTGACGATCGAAGGTGAAACACGCGACTACGCCGGGCGGTTTTTCTGTCCCCGCTGCGGCTCGTCCGTTTTTGCCCGCACCGACGACGAAATCGAAGTGAACCTGGGATCCCTGGATGCCCCAGACCAACTGATGCCAACCTACGAAAGCTGGATCGTGCGTCGCGAGTCCTGGTTGCCGCCGTTTCCGCTCGCGAGACGATACGAGCGCGATCGTGATGCCACGGGTCGCTTTGAGGAATAGGTACCGATGCATGAACCGGGTCTGGAGCGTTGCATGAAAGTGGGCGTGATTTCCGATACCCATGGCTTGCTCCGCGCCGAAGCCCTTGCTGCACTGCAGGGTTGTGAACGGATTATTCATGCGGGCGACATTGGCAATCCCGAAATTCTCGATCAACTGGCGTCAATAGCCCCGCTGCACGTGGTCCGCGGCAACAATGACCTGGACGCCCCTTGGGCGGAAAATCTCGCCGACTGCCTATGTTTCGATTTGAACGGATGGCAGACCTTGCTGGTACACGACAGTGCCGATCTCCCAGGCGTACTTGATGCCGGCATCAAGCTGGTGATCACCGGCCATTCGCACAAGCCCCGCATAGAATGGCGCGGCGAACGGCTACACCTCAATCCCGGCAGCGCGGGACGCCGGCGCTTCAAGCTGCCGGTGACGCTGGCTCTGCTTGAGGTGTTTGAGACCTCAATTGAACCGCGCCTGGTCTCGTTACTGGAATGAGCTTTTCCTGGCGTGTTTTGACTACACAAGCATTGGTGTCTCAAGCCTGAAGATATCGCTATCAAACGGGGCGCTCCACACTGGGTTTTCCAGCCGCTATATACTCGACAGCCCCTTTACCCCCTCAAACAAGAGACACCCATGGCAAACCACGACATCACCTTTCTTCCCGACCCCGATCCGCAATCCATCTCCTCCGATGTCGCCGGTTTCGGCGGCTTGCTGGTCTCCACTCAGATCCCTACCCGCACCGATGGCAGTCTGGAATTGGGCGACATCGCCCTGCAAAGCGAATGCACCCTGCATGCGCTCAAGGTAGCGCTGGAGCACGCCGGCAGTTCCATGGACCGGGTTCTGCATCTGACCATCTACCTCACCGACATGGCCGACCGCGCCGCCTTCAACGAGGTCTACCAGCGCTTCTTCGCCAAGCCCTGGCCGGTTCGGGCCGCCGTTGGCGTGGCCTCCCTGGCGGTTGAAGGCATGCGCGTGGAAGTCACCGCGATGGCGGCCAAGGGCTGAGTCCGCGGACATATCCGGCGGGCCCGCTCAACGAGCGGGCGCCACCGGGCGGGTTGGCAAAGACTGTTTCAAGGATGGCTTTTATTGGCCGTCGACGAGGCGAGGCAGCCCCAAGGGATCAAACTCGCGCAATGACTCAGGCAATAGCGCATCAGGAAAACCCTGGTAGGACACCGGGCGCAAAAAGCGTTCAATCGACGTCATGCCCACCGAGGTGAAGCGGCTGTCCGACGTGGCCGGAAACGGTCCACCGTGGATAGTGGCGAAAGACACCTCCTGAGGATGCGCGAAGGCGTTGACCACGATTCGCCCGGTGCGCCGCTCCAGGACCGGCAGCATACGATGAGCCAGTGGCATGTCGCGCTCATCGAGATGCATGGCGGCGCTGAGCTGGCCCTTGAGCGAGCGAGCGACGGCGAGCAGTTCATCCTCATCCTCGACGTTCACCAGCAGTGCTGAAGGACCGAATACTTCTTGCGCAAGTACCGTTTCGGTCAGGAAGCGTTGGCCGTCGACCTCATGCAACACCGACTGGCCATCAAAATCAGCGTTGGCTGGCGAGCCTTCGGCGACACGATTTGCACCAACGCTCTCCATTGCCGCGAGGCCGCTCGAGTAGGACGCATGAATACCCGGCGTCAGCATGGTGCGCGCCGATGCTTCGGTGACGCGCTTGACCATGGCGGCGCGCAGCGCTTCATAGCCAGCCCCTTTAATGGCGAAGAGGATGGCTGGCCTGAGGCAGGCTTGCCCCACATTGACCAGCATGCGTTCGATAAAGCCATCACCGATTTGCGCTCCACGTGCGGCCAGTGCATGGGGCAGGATGAACGTGGGGTTGACGCTGGTCATCTCGGTGAACACGGGAATGGGGTCGGGGCGTTGCTGCGCACGCCGGTACAGCGCCATGCCGCCATGCTCCGAGCCGGTGAACGTCACAGCCTTGATCAACGGATGATCGACCAAGGCTTCGCCAATCGTGTTGCCGCTGCCACGTACCATCGAGAAAACCCCCTCGGGCAGTCCATTCTCTTGCACCGCCTTGCGGATGGCACGCGCCTGAATTTCTGATGCGCCTGGATGGGCGTTATGCGCCTTCACGATGACGGTCGCACCGGCTGCCAGCGCCGAAGCGGTGTCGCCTCCTGCGACCGAATACGAAATGGGAAAATTGCTCGCACCGAAAATAGCCACTGGGCCGATCGCCATTTTCTGAAGTCGATGATCCATGCGTGGGCGGGGTTGACGATGTGGCTGTGCCGGATCGATGGCCAACTGGAGGAAGCGTCCTTTGCGTACGACCTCCGCGAATTGGCGAAACTGGGTGGCGGCTTTTGCCGCTTCGCCCTCAAGCTGAGCCTCAGGCAGGCCCGTTTCGAGCGCGGCCCGTGCGGCAAGCTCATGACGGACAGCGTCGAGATTGTCGGCAATGCTTTCCAGGAACGCCGCGCGCCGGGTGAGCGAGGTATGGCTGTAATGGTCGAATGCTTCGTCGGCGAGCGTCGCCGCCTGGTCGACTTCCGCCACGCCACCGAATGCGAAAACCGGCTCGATCAACTGGTTGGTTGCGGGGTTGAGCGCCTTCATCGTCCCTTCAGTGGCCGGGACTTCGTTTGCGCCGATAATGAGGTGTCCAGTCAATTTCATGTGTGTTACCCCTGCTGCGCCAGGGACGCGATCAGCTCGTCCGTCGCCACAATGGCGTGGGCGAACGTGGGACCGTTGAGTTCATGCGCGGCATGCATCATTTCCGGTTTGAAGGCAGCGGTCGCATCACGCACCAGTGTGACGTGGTAACCGAGTTCCACGGCATAGCGCGCGGTTGCCTCGATGCAGGTATTCGCCAGCAGGCCAACGATGATCACGTGCGTGATGCCTTTCTGCTTGAGGCGAAAATCAAGGTCGGTATTGGCAAAGCCGCTCGAGCCCCAATGTTCCTGAACGACGATGTCGCCATCCTTTGGCGCGAAATCGGGGTGCCATTCGCCGCCCCATTCTCCGCGTGCGAAGTGATGCATGTGCATGACCTTGCACTGGGTAGGGCTTGGATGATCCCAGCCTTCGTAGTCGCCTTGCTCCCAACGGCGGTGCGGTACGATGACCACCGCAATATCCAGTGCACGCACGACGCGGTCGAGGGCGCGCAGGTTCTCGAGCAGGCCGACTTGCTCGGCAATCGGCTCGATCAAGGGGTAGACCTTTCCGCCTTCCGACAGGAAATCATTGTAAGGATCGACCAGCAGGTATGCGGTTCTGTTAAGGGGATAAATGGCTTTGGGCATGGCGGTTTTCTCCAGGGATTTTGGATGACTCGCGCCGAGGGCTTGCCCAGGCACGCTTTAGATATGATAATCATAGCAACTGCAAAAGAGGCAAGTCCTTATGTCGGTAAACACAAGTGCTGCGCAAACCCTGTGCCCGATTGCGCGGGCTGAGGCGGTCGTGGGTGACCGCTGGACCGTATTGGTCCTGCGTGAGTTGTTCATGGGGAGCCATCGATTCGACGAGATCCAGGCGCAGACCGGAGGAACTCCGCAAATGATCGCCGCACGCCTGAAGAGTATGGAGGCTGACGGACTCGTCGCACGCCGTCCTTACAACGAGCGGCCGCCACGCTACGAATATCACCTTACCCAGAAAGGGCAGGCCTTCTATTCGGTGGTGCTTGCACTGCGCGCGTGGGGAGAAACCTGGTGCAAGTCGCCGGAGGAGGAGTTGGCGGTCGTTTATACCCACAAAACCTGTGGCCAACCCGCCGGGCTAGGGCCGCTTTGCGAACATTGCGGCGAACTCTTGCGCCGTGAAGAGCTGATCAGCGAGCCGAGCGCCGCCTACATCGAAGAACGAAACGCACGGCGTGAGGCTTTCAAGGGGAATCGAATCCAGTCATAAGGACGCGCCGTTCACCACTGCTCAACGCCTTGATCAGGTTGACTGCAGGCAGTGTTGAGGTTTCTTGCGGGTTGGCATCATGATTCGACGCTTGGCGACGCTGGATCCGGGTATCGCCTTGGGTTCAGGATTGGTAAACCAGCCAGCCATCATCGTTGCCGGGACGCAATGCAAGGGGTTTAAACCCGATGGATTACCTGCTCAGGAAAAGACATGTAAAAACGGGCACCTTCAGGGCGCCCGTTTTTTTTACTTCGCAGTACGTACAGGCGCTAGCTCATTTCAACACCAGCAAGCTATAAACTCCGCCCTCGCTTTCGATCCCATGGGTGTCATGGGTAAAGCCCGGGAAGGATTTGTCGAAGGCTTCCAGCGCCTTGAGATAGGCCAGCAACGGCCCGTCCGCAGGCCCGGCGTTTTCACCCGGCATCAGCAATGGAATGCCCGGCGGATACGGCACGATCCCGGTCGCCACGACGCGTCCGGCGGCTTCTTCGAGTATCACCCGTTCGATGTCGTTTCTGACCAGTTTTTCGTAGGCCTCCACCGGGCTGAATTCGGCTTTGGGCAGTGTGCCGAACGCCTGGGCCATGTTGGCGGTGGTTTTATGTTTCTTCATGGCGGCGAAGATTTCGTCGGCCAGGTCCTTGAGGCCCAGGCCAGCATAGCGAGCCTGGTTGGCGGCCAGCAGATCCGGCAGGCACAGTTCCAGTTCGACGTTGTCGTCATAGTCGCGTTTGAAGTCGAGCAGGGCATTGAGCAAGGTGCCCCATTTGCCTTTGGTGATACCGATAGAGAACAGGAACAGAATGGTGAAGTCGGTGGTTTTCTCGACCACGATGCCCTGACGTCCCAGGTAGGCCGTGAGCACACAAGCCGGGATGCCCGAGTCGAGCAGGTTGCCGTCGTCGCCCATGCCGGGGCTGAGCACCGAGACCTTGATCGGGTCGAGCATGCAGTAGCCTTCTTCGATGTCACCGAAGCCGTGCCATACCGCGTTGGGGTGCAGTACCCAGCAGTTCGGCTCGGTTTTCAAAAGCACCGGGTCGACTTCATGGAACGGCACGGTGGCCGCGCCAACCTGCACGGTCGGCGGCTGCCAGCAGGTAAAGAACCACTCCTCCTTGCTCAACATCTCGTTGTGCATGCGCGAGACGACCTGGCGGAAACTGATGGCTTCTTCGATTGATTCGGTGGTGAGGATTTGCCCGCTGGGCGCTTCCATCATTGCCGAGCTGACGTCGCACGAAGCCATGATCGCGTAGTTCGGCGAAGTCGAGGCGTGCATCATGTACGACTCGTTAAAGCGCCCGTGATCGATCGGGTTGCGGCCGTTACGCACGTGAATCATCGAGGCCTGGGAGAGGGCGGCCAGCAACTTGTGGGTCGACTGGGTGGCGAACACGGTCGGCTTCGAGTCGTCGTGATCGTCCGGGCTGCCGTGCATGGCGTGGCGCTCGCGGTACAGCGGATTGAAACGCGCATATCCGTACCAGGCTTCATCGAAATGCAGACGATCGACGCTTTGCCCCAGCAACTCTTCGACGCGGGTGACGTTGTAGGTCAGGCCGTCGTAGGTGGAGTTGGTGATGATCGCGTGGACGGGGGTCGGGTCGATGCCTTGCTTGACCAGCGGGTTACTGGCGATGGCGTCTTTCACGCCGCTGGCGCTCAGGGTTTGCGGGAGGATCGGGCCGATGATGCCGTAGCGATTGCGGGTCGGCACCAGATAGGTCGGGATGGCACCGGACAGGGTCATCGCATGTTCGGCGGACTTGTGGCAGTTGCGGTCACACAGGGCAATCTGATTGCGCGTGACGCTGGCCATGAGGATGACGCGGTTGGACATCGACGAGCCGTTGGTGACGTAATAGGTGCGATGGGCGCCGAACACTTTGGCGGCGTAGCGCTCGCCCTGGCCGATGGGGCCGCTGTGATCGAGCAACGAACCGAGTTCACCGACCGAAATCGACAGGTCCGAACGCAGCAGGTTCTCGCCGAAAAACTCGTAGAAGGCGCGCCCCGCGGTACTCTTCAAAAACGCTGTGCCGCCGGCATGTCCAGGGGTGTGCCACGAGTATTCATAAGTGCGGGAAAACTTTACCAGCGCCCCGAACATGGGGGGCAGCGCGGCTTGTCGATAACGTTCGATGGCCGCCAGGATGCGCCCGCTGAGGAAGCGGCTGGTGTCCTCGGGCAGCCAGATGAAGTCATCGGCGTGTTGCATGACCACCAGCGGAATGCTCGACGCGGTGCTGCGGTCGCTAATCAGGAAAACCGGCACCCGGGTGTTGCGTTCGCGCAGGCTGACGAGCAGTTTGATGCATTCCTCATGGCCTTCGCTTTTGTCCATCTCCCAGCTGAGCAGCACGCATTGAATGGCCGGGTCCGAACACAGGATCGACGTGGCGTCGCTCAGGGTTTCCGACGCCAGCACGTGAACGGCGCGTTCTTCTACATCATTGACCAACTGCGTCAGGGCGCGTCCGAAGACGGTGCGCTTGTCTGGCAGGCTGCTGACCAATAGCGCGAGCATCCCGAGTGTTTGTCTATATTCCGTCATAATTGAGCCTCCACGGTCACTGCTTGCAAGTTATTGACCGGCACCGGCTTACCCATGAGGTGCTGAGCGCTGACGGTCTGTGTCGGTACGCTGTTATTAAGCGCTTCGAGGCGGATCAGGCGGTTGTTGACGAAGCCAAACAGCGTGTAACCAAAGATCGTTGCCACGCCGCCGAGCATCAGTGCCTGTGCGCCCGAACTGTACAGCGCCAGGTAGCTGTAAGCCGCCGCCACCCACGCAATGATGTTGGTTATCAGCGCCGAGCCCGCCGGAACGTTTGATACCTTTTGAATGGTCATCAACGCGGCCATGGAGAGGATGTAGGGCACCAGATTGGTGACCACCGCGAGGTTGACGAGAGTGTCGAACTGCTTGCTCAGGTCTGGGCTGATGGTGAGTAAAGCCAGCGCCGTCTGCACGGCCAGCAGCACCAGCATGCCGATGATGGGTGTTCCGGCCTTGTTGGACTTGGCAAAGATCGACAGGAAGTAACCGGTGTCCGCTGAGCTTTTGTAGACCTGAGCGATGGTGAATTGCCAGCCCAGCAGCGAACCGATGCACGCGAGGATCATCGCAGCCATCACAATGTCGCCGACCATAGGGGTGAACATCTTGGCAAAGACCAGCCCGAACGGTGCAGTGGAGGAGGCCAGTTCCGGGTTGCCGACGATACCGGCGATGACGTTGGTGGAGGCGATGTAGATCACCGCCGCGCCGAGGGTGCCGCCAAGTACCGCAATGGGTACGTTCCTTTCCGGATTTTCTACGGCATCAGTGTTGGCGCACGCCGACTCCAGGCCGAGGAATGCCCATAAGGTGATCGCCACCGACGCACCTGCGGCTTCTAACCAGCCCATGTTGTGGGGGTTCCAGCCGGCGGCGTAGACACTGCTGTCGAACCAGAACCAGCCAATGGTGGATACCAGCACCACCGGCGCAATCACCCCCCAAACCGTAACCGCACCGATCCGGCCGGTAATCCGCGCGCCGCCGAAGTTGGCGAATGTGGTGATCCACAACAGAGCGATGGTCGCCAGACCCACTTGCAGTGAATCCAGTTCAACATGGAACAGCTCCTGGATATAGCCGACCGCCGTAATACTGATCGCTACGTTGGCAATCAACAGCGAGAGGCCATAGGTGTAGTTCGTGATGTAGTTGCCCGCCTTGCCGAAAGTGTATTCAGCATAGCCGCCCATGCCCCCGGTCTTTCGGCTGAGCATCCCGCAGCGTGCAAAGGCATAGGCCAGCGCCAGGGAGCCGGTAGCCGTGATCAGCCAGGAAAGGATGGAAATACCGCCGACTTCTGCAAGCTTAGTGGGGAGTAGCACAATGCCGGAGCCCAACATGTTGACGGCGGTCAACATCGTCAGTTGCCCTACGGTCATTTTCTTTGCGACTGACATTCCGTTGCCTCATTCGTTGGCGGGAGAAGAGCATTAGCTATAGCAAAGGATTGAATTGGCGCAAGAAACGTCCGTAAGAACACGGAGAAAACAGGCTATAGCGCACTTAAGGCATTTTGCTGGCCCCGAAGACTGAAACTTTTGACCAGAATCAATTTATTTTCAGTTAGTTAGGATCGAATGCAAATGCGGAATGTGATGGTTGCGCTGATTTCGTTAGGCCTGGCGAGCGTTGCCGCCTCTGTCCAGGCCAAAGAGCTGGCATCGAATGATCGTTACATTTGCAGCTGGGGCGCAGGTACTGCGGCGAGAGCCCAGGAACTCAAGCTGTCCGGGGTTTCACTGTATGCAGCGCGGCAGAAGTTACATACCTACAAATTCAGCAAGCCATGGATGCACATGATGGCGATGGGCATTACCGAGCAGACCTATGACAGTCATTCGCGGATGAAACCCGCGGCCCTGCGCGAGAGCTTTTACGAGGAGTGCGTCCGGTACAAGTTGGCGCGCAAATGACGAGGGCAGTCCGCCAAAATCTCCGGCACGGCTCCTGCGCCGTGCCGGGCGGATTACGTCAGGCATTGGGTACTTCAGACCTTCCCTGAAGAGAGAAAACTATCGGGTTCTTCTCAGGTTTTTTGCCTTTAACTTCCTGAGCATGCCCATTACCGGCCGCAGGAGGGGCACCCTGTCAAGGATGGAAAGCTCATGCAGGTCCGTCCGCGAGGGCCTTTGATAGCCACAATTCCAGGTGAAATAGTAAGCGGAAATTTCTTTATTCTTATGAATAAGCGTATTGAGAGCAGCGTCATAATGCATCGGACCTCCGTCAGGATGTCCCGGCGGCCGCTCCAGAATCTGGAACAAGAAATCCCTCAATCTCCCAAAGCATTTCCCGTTTACAGCATAGAAATGGGCTAAATATATTGGCCGGTCGACTGCTTTCCAAGCGGGCATGTTTGAATTTTCTTCAAACGGATGCCCGAAATAGACGATGTCCCACTCCATACCTTCCAGGGACTCGATGGCCTCTTTGCCATATTGAGAAATGTGTCTGGAAAACTGTATGTCGTCTTCCAGGATCAAGATATTGTTCAAATTCAGGCGCATTGCCTCTTCCAGCACCCCCAGATGACTCAAAAAGCAGCCTCGGACCCCGACGCTGGGGAAACCATTTCCCTCACTGGGTGTAACAGCTTCAAAAAAGCCTATTTTTTCATCATCAATGTGAAAGCCGTTGCGAGTGAATTCTTCGACTGTTTCTAAACGGCGATCCGTTCTTGACGAGATATTGATGATTCTTACTCGATCAAAATATTCGATCACATTCATCTGTCAGGTCCTTAGCGCAGACAATCGGGGCCGTTGGATTGGGGAACCCGCAGAATTCGGAAAAAATCATACGCAAGCACTGCCGGCAGGAGGCAATCCCTTACGTCTTCTGGGTTGTGTCCGATTGAAATACTCCTCATCAACCAGGCGTCCGGCGGTTCACTCGCGCAGCGTCAGAGCAGGGGCCACTTTGTGCATTTCCTGACGGCTCGGCGTCAACTTCCATGACCTCAATCTGACAGGCTGAGTGCTTGGTGGTGTTGTCCGTTTTCCCTATCGACCCCGGAATGCAGTATAGGCAGCATTTGTGGATGAAGTTTTCGTCTCTTAAAAATCGGTGTGCAGCCGATAGCCACACATGTGTGTGCCTGAAAACACCGAGCTTAAGTGAACAGCTTCACGACAGGTCCGAGCATGTACCGCTGATGCCAGCCCTTCGGCGGGGGTGAAAAACGAAGTCTTCAAGGTCTCCTATACTGGTCCGTTCCGAGAGTTTCCCTACCCTTCACAGCGAGGAAAACGCACATGACCATTCGAATTGGCGACGAAGCACCGGATTTCACCGCCGAAACCACCGAAGGCACGCTCCATTTCCATGAATGGATTGGCGACAAGTGGGCCATCCTGTTCTCACATCCGAAGGACTTCACCCCGGTCTGCACCACTGAACTTGGCTATATGGCCGGGCTCAAGCCGGAGTTCGACAAACGCAACACCAAGATTGTCGGTCTCAGCGTCGACCCGGTCGGTAACCATCAGACCTGGGCCAAAGACATCGAAGAAACCCAGGGCCATGCGGTCAACTACCCCATGATCGGCGACGAGAATCTGGTGGTGGCCAAGCTCTACGACATGATTCACCCGAACGCCAGTGGCGGCGCTCGTACTGCCGTGGACAACGCCACGGTGCGTTCAGTGTTCATTGTCGGCCCGGATAAAAAGATCAAGGCGATGCTGGTCTACCCGATGAGTGCCGGGCGCAATTTCAATGAAGTGTTACGCCTGCTCGATGCTATCCAGTTAAACGCCAAGCACACGGTTGCCACACCGGTGAACTGGCGTCCGGGAGAGGACGTGATCATTCCTACGTCGGTATCCGACGACGACGCCAGGAAGAAGTACCCGGATGGCTTCAAGACGGTGAAACCTTATTTGCGTACGGTGGCGCAACCGAAGTAATGGTCAGTCATTCATCCGGTATTCAATCGCGATGCCTTTTGCGCGCATTGCATTGATCGGCTCGGCGTGGGTGCCAGGGAGGTTGAGCAGGGTTCCTGGCGCAGCGCCGAGACTTCCACAGTGTTCCAGGGCTGAGAATGCACGGGGAGCCTTTACCTGCCATGCCGTCTTCATGCGTCAAAAACTCTCGACCGCCAGGTACTTTCAGAAAGTCGCCGAGACACTCCACCTTTACAGGCGTCGTCGATCGAACCCATGCCATTGCCAAGGTGCTTCGTTGCCCGGTGGAGGGCGCTGCGCCGGGGCGTGGGCCAGCATCCTGGTGCGAACCGACGTCCAGGCGTGAAGCTTTTTCACATGGATAGAATTCACGGGACTGACGTGCTTGTTGTGGCGTTATTTTGACGCCACCCCCCTAAAATGAAATTTCGATTTATTATTGTGACGGACCATTGACGTAATAGCGATGTGCTTATAGGCTCAATTTAGCCGATAAAGATTCCTTCAACCGACAAAAGAATAACCCCCTGCGCAAGGAGGCGGTGTTATGCGCTCAACACTTGTCATTAAATTTGTGTTGTTGTCTGTGATCCTGAATGGTGCAGCCGTTGCTAGTGCTCAGGCGACCAGTTTGGCCTATGAAATTAGTCGCATAAGCAGCGCTTGCGAGGAGTTAGGGCCTCAACTTTGTAGTGCTCTCAAAGATCACGCGGGTGGCGCACTGCTTACTTTTGGAAAGGGCCTTGGCTTGCCTTCATTGACCACTGATATTTATGTCGAAGATGCCCCTTCTGCGAAAGCTAACAGTGTCAATCATCACGCTGACTCTGGCGTGGATGTATCCGTCAACTCTTCTTCCCGTGACGGATTAATGGCGGCGGTTGATAATAAGAAATTCAAAATTGATTCCTCTCTCCAGGATAAAAGTCTGGTTGGGGTATCTGATATCAACCAACCCAATGCAGTACCGCTTTCTGCGGCAGCCTGGTTATTTTCTTCTGCGTTGTTAGGTTTTATTGTGGTCGCCAACCGACGGAAGATATAGCGGGTTGTTACCGTTTTTGGAAATAAGGTGTTTAGACGGTCACTCTGGTGGCTGGGTAGATACACAGCTTTATATATAGTTTTTGCGGATGATGTCTGTTGCGATGTAATTGTTGATATCAGTTAGTTGCGCAGGCAAACGTAGCCATCGTCAAGGTGACAGTGGCGCGCTTGAGCCGGTTAAAACAGGCATGATGTCGTTAATATTGGCGCGAAATACGTCGAAGGTGATTTGCTCGCTCCAACCTATTGTTAAATAACACGATTCTGCTGTTTTGCACTAACGTTCAGGTTTCGGGTGTGTTGCATTGGCGGAATTGACCGCCCGCAAGCTCAACGTGATTGCTGTTTTAGTTTCTTTGGCGGGAAATAGGCTAGAGTCATTTGACTAGGTTTTTTTGTTCTAAACTCCTTGCATGGCTACTTAGACGGAGGGATCCCGATGTTCCGTTCATTGATACCTGTGCTGTGCGCGCTGGCCGTTTGGCCCAGCATTTCCAATGCCGTCGAAAAGGACGGGGCATACCGGCTGAATCAGGGAGATAACCTTTCCATTTCCGTTTGGGGCGAAGACAAGCTCAAACAGGATGTACGTGTACTCCCCAATGGCAGCATTACCTTCCCGCTGGTAGGGCGAGTCGATGTTGAGGGGCTTGACACCACCGCTGTCGAGCAGCAAATCGCTGCCAAGCTTGAGAAATTCATACCTGATCCGCAGGTGAGCGTTGTCGTCACCGGCACCGAAGGTAATGTCGTCTACGTCCAGGGCAAAGTGCTGAAGCCTGGCACCGTGCATATGTCCGGTCATACGTCAGTGCTGCAGGTAATAAGCATGGCGGGTGGGCTCGACAAATTCGCCGATAAAGACGACATTAAGGTCGTGCGACTCAATGGGGCTAGACAAGAGATCCTGCACGTCAACTACAGCAAGTTGATGTCGGGGGATGACATGTCCACCAATTATAAACTTGAAGCCGGCGATACGCTGGTCGTGCCTTAGCCTTGCGCGAGGCACTAAGGACTATCTTGCTTGAATTTCGAACGACCGGGATCGCGACGGCAATCCTGGCTTTGTCGTGTTCGGACATGGCCTATGCTGCTACTTGGCAATCAGCTATAGCAGTGCCTTCGACGGTCGAGTACGACAGCAATCCACTGCTGCTCACGAGTGATGAGAAAGGGGTGACTCGCACCATCATCGCCCCCGATTACAGCCTTGTGGGTACTTCCGGACGGGATGAGTTCCAGTTCGGTCTGGGGGTAAATATCGTGCGTTCTTCGGATACGTCCGTCGTTTCGGACCGTGAAGATCCCAGGGTAAAGCTAGGGTGGCAGCGCGCGACCGAAACGGGTGCTTTTGGACTTACGGCGAGATATGAAGAAAACTCTACGCTTTCCACGGTGGTTCAGGAAACCGGCGTAGTTGCTTCCGATGGCACGCAAAAGATGTATTTGGTGGGCGGCAACTGGAGCACTGCTCTCAGCGAGCGAAGTACCCTGGTTAACGAGACTGACTACACTCATGTCACTTACGATGTTGCTTCTCTGACCAACTATGACGAGCTGGCAACCCGCTTCAGCTTGAACTATGCATGGAGTGAGCAGGTCGAGCTGTTCACCCGTTTGGGCGTGAGGCGCTATGAGCCGGAAAAGGGCTCCGCAGTGGCTTCCTCGAACAGCTACACCCCCACGGTCGGCTTGAATGTTCAATTCTCCGAGCGGCTTAAGGGGACGGCCTACGCCGGTCTCAACCAAGTCTCCGGCACAGGTAGCGGCCCTAAAGGCCAGGGCGGTTTATTGTTGCAATATGCCGGTGAGCGTATTGATACCAGCATCGACGCCAGTCGTAGCACTCTCGCCAGTGGGGACGGCGGTTTCGTCGAGGTTGATGCCCTGAGGGGGACATGGAGCTATGCAGTCGACGAGACCCGGCGCACCGGTTTCGATGCCTCCTGGCAAGATGCCAAAGGCCGGACGCCGAATACCCTGCGAAATTACAGTGCCTGGTTTAGCCAAGAACTCTCGCCTTTTTGGATTGCACGCCTATCCTACACATACAAACAACGCCAGCAAGATGGCTTGCCGGATGCCACTGCAAACGTCGTCGGGCTGACGTTGACCTATAGTTATCCCGGTCTCTGAAATTCAGCTGCGTGAGAAATATGGCCACTGAATACGAAATGTCGTTCAACGACTACCTAGCTATCATCAAGCACCACGCCCTGCTGTTGATCGTGAGTTTCGTGGTCATACTCGGCGTGTGCATAGCAGTAGCGATCTCTCTCCCGCCGACCTATGAGTCATCCGGCACGATTCTGGTGGAGTCTCAACAGATTTCGCCAGACCTGGTGGCGGCCAACAACAATACCTTTGCCGATGAGCGCATCGAAGTTATTCGCCAGCGCGTGATGACCCGTGATCATCTGGAAGGGATCATCGACAAATACAATCTTTTTGCTTCGCAAAGCCGGCAACTGAGCGTTAGCGAGAAGATCGAAGAAATGCGAAATGCGATTGTGGTCTCGCTGGTCAGTGCTGCCGTCAAGGGGCGCGGAGAGGTGACGATTGCTTTCCGTCTTTCCTTTGAACACAGGGAGCCCGAGATTGCGAACAAAGTTGCCAAGGAGCTGGTGACGCTGTTTCTGGATGAAAACATCAAGCAGCGCACCGAACGCGCCAGTGAGACGACCGAGTTCCTGACGCAGGAGGCGGACAAACTCAGGGTGGAACTGGAAGCCCTTGAGAACCGGTTGGCGGACTTCAAGCAGGCACATAGCAACGCATTGCCCGAGCATCAAGAGCTGCGCATGAATATGTTGACGCGCGCCGAAACCGAGCTTAAAGAGGTCGACCGTGACTACAAAACTGCCCGTGAAGACTTGCGCTTCAATGAGCTGGAGCTTTCCGCCGCGAATGCCGGGCTAGCGACCAAGCCTGGAACACCCGGTGCGGCAGTTGATAAACCACAGGATCTCGCTAGCCTCAAAGCTGAGTACACCCGGTTGCAGTCGCTGTATACGCAAGCTCACCCCGACGTGCGTGCCGTCAAACGCAAAATTGCTGCACTTGAGGCTGGCAAAGGTGCCGGTGCAGCGGCTTCGGTCAATCTGGACGTTGCCAAGGCCCAGGCGCGGATCACCGCAGCGGAAGCACGTATCAAGTCGCTGGCCGATCAAAAGCAGCAAATACTTGGAAAAATAGCCGAATACGAGGCGCAAATTATTGAGACGCCGCAAGTCGAGCGCGGCTTGGTCACGGTGATGCGTGACCATGATAATGCTCGTAAAAAATATGAGGAGATTCGCACGAAGGAAATGAGTGCGAAAATTTCCGAAAGCCTGGAGCAGGAAAACAAAGCCGAGCGTTTTGTTCTTCTGGAGTCGCCGCTGATGCCCGAGAAGCCGGTACGGCCGAACCGTAAAAAAGTGGTTGCCATGGGTTTCTTGCTTGCCCCGGTGGGTGCTGGCGCGCTGGTGATGCTCCTCGAGATGATGAGTCAGCGTGTGCGCGGTGCCCAGGCCTTGGCCAGCGTGCTGGGTAGACGCGTATTGGTTTCCATTCCCTACATTCACACCAAGGCTGAACTGGCACGCCGCAGGAAGTGGCGAATGCTATTGATCGTCATTGGAGTCGCGACAATCGCGATCTTTCTGGTGCTCCTGCACTTCCTCTACATGCCTCTGGATCTTCTGATGTTTAAAGCTCTGGGCCGGTTTGCGTAAGGAATATAGCCATGGAAATGTTCAATCCCGATACCGAAAAAACCGAGCAACAGACCTCGTCAAAAGCCATGACGCCGACCGCGCAGTCCACAGGTCTGAATGCACTCAGTTATGTGCAAACCAAGGTTGTACCTTTGCGGCCAGATCACCTTGAGCGCAACCGCATTGTGGCTTACAACAAAAATTCGAGAATGAGCGGGGCATTCGATCTACTGCGTACACAAGTTCTAAAAATCATGGAGGAAAATGGCTGGCGCACGCTCGCCATCACCTCGCCGACTCCAGAGGCAGGCAAGACGGTGTTGGCTATAAACCTGGCGATGAGTATCGCGCATCACACGACCAAGACGGCGTTACTGGTGGACTTCGACTTGCGTCGTCCGAAGGTGGGTGAGTACCTGGGTCTGCCGATGGATAAATCGCTTAATGAATTGTTGGCAGATGAAGCCGAACTGCAAGAAGTATTGGTCAATCCGACCTTGCCGCGCTTTGTGGTTCTGCCGACGCGTGAGCCGATTCCTCTTTCCACCGAGGTGTTGTCATCGCCTGCAGTAAGCTATTTGATTGCTGATCTGCGCGAGCGCTACAACTCACGCATCGTGATTTTCGACTTGCCGCCGTTGTTGAGTTCCGATGATGTGATTAACGTCCTGCCCAGGTTCGACTGCGTCCTGCTCGTTGTCGCTAACGGATTGAACAGCAGGAAAGAGATCGAGGAAAGCCTGCATCATCTTGGGACAGCCAATCTGATTGGCACGGTGTTGAACAAAGCCGAACCCGAAAATCGCTCTTACTACTAGAGCATCACCCGCAGGAAGTCGGCGCTATTGGCTAGCGCCGACGGTCAGTGCCAAGGGTACTTCTGCTCCCAGCTCCAGGCGTGCGCCACTATCTGTTCAAGTGAGTCAAATTGCGGTTGCCAACCCAGTAATGTGTTGGCCCTGCGGGGATCGGCCACAAGGCGTGGTGGATCGCCCGCGCGACGTGGCGCTTCGCTGACAGAGATATCCTGGCCGGTCACATAGCGCGCGGTATCTATCACTTGCTGTACTGAGAAACCTTGACCGTTACCAAGGTTGAACGCCGTGCTTGCACCTCCTGCCAGCAGATAATCCACGGCCAGCGCGTGAGCGGCAACGAGGTCGACCACGTGGACGTAGTCGCGAATGCAAGTGCCGTCAGGCGTATCGTAATCACGGCCATAGACGGTGATGGTGGCGCGCCGTCCGGAGGCTGCTTGCAGGATGAGGGGCAGCAGGTGGGTTTCCGGTTCATGGCGTTCACCTAACTGTCCTTCAGGGTCTGCTCCGGCGGCATTGAAGTAGCGCAGGCAGACCGATTTGAGCCCATAGGCGCGGTCGAAATCTTCAAGCATCTGCTCCACCATCCACTTGCTGCGTCCATAAGGGTTGATCGCGGCCTTGGGATGCTCCTCGTCGATCGGTACATACACCGGGTCACCGTAGACGGCGGCGCTCGAGGAAAAAATGAAGTTTTTAACCCTGGCGCGAACCATCGCCTGGAGCAGCGTCAGGGTGGCGGCGAAGTTGTTTTGATAGTACTTGGCAGGTTCAGCGACGGATTCGCCCACCTGTATAAAGGAGGCGAAGTGGAACACGGCATCAAAGTGGTGTCCCGCAAACAGGGCATCCATCGCCTGTTTGTCGGCTATGTCCAGTTCGACCAATGTCCCGCCCCTCAACGCGCTGCGATAACCCGTTGAGAAATTGTCTGCCACCACAAGATCGTGACCTGAACTCAGTAGCTGCTTCACCATGTGCGAGCCGATATAACCCGCGCCACCCACCACCAAAAATTTCATCCTGATCTCCGATTTCCTGGGCACTATCGCTGTGCAAGCTACTGCCAGTCGAACTTGATTGTAGTCGGCCATCAAGGCAGGTCGCGGGCAGCTTCTTCATTTGCCCCGCAATGCCACGTGTGAGGAGTGCCAAGCCTTGCGACTCGCGACGTCTGGAACGCCAAAGGAGAGAATATTTCGAATACGATTCAGCGAGCGCGCCAATTGAAGCTACCCTCTGAAGAGGCATTTGGGCATCCTGCGAGGATAATTATCAAATGAAAAATCCTGCCAAAATTATCGATTACTCATTAAGAGTAGTTAAAGCAGAATGGCCAAATTTAGTATTGTGGTCCTTTCTGCTATCACCGTTGATTGTTAGAACGCTGGCAAACTATCAATACTCTAAAATTGATTTATTGGTCGTTTATACCTTTGGTATGTCGGTGTTGTGGCTTTTGGTAATTAGATTTGTTTCATCCAGTCAATTCAAGGTCCACATTATTCTGCTGCCGTTCTATTTGGTAGCCGCTATTGATCTCTTTTTGGTGTTGAATTTCAACTCGAGATTAACAGCTGCCTATATGTTTATTGGCTTGACAAACTACCAGGAAGCCAGCGAGTTTCTGCCGACCTATTGGCAGCCCATCAGTGTCGTTTTGGTGATTTTCATGTTGTGCTATGGGGCTGGATTAATAGGCCTGCATAAGCGCGAGTTATATAAAAACAAAGGTATTTTTATTTTAGTTGTTAGCGCCTTGGTAGTGGGGTATGGGGCGTATTTTTATAAAACCGTTAAACTTAATTCTTTCGGGAAATCTGCAGTCATGGATCTCTTTGCAAAAGACCAAAGCACGCCAGTAGGTTATTTGTCACAAGTTGCCCTGACTGCAAACCTGTATTTGGGGACGGAGAACCTTATCAAGCGCCGTCGGGAATCGGATGTAAAAATAACCAGTATGTCGGATCAATCAAATATAGAAACCATTGTTTTTGTCATCGGTGAGTCATCACGGCCGCAGAACTGGTCCCTCTACGGTTATAACAAGGAAACAACCCCGAATCTCGGTAAGCAGGCAGGGCTTTTCAAGTTTAATCAGATCTGCACGACAGCCCCCTATACCTCGTTTGCGGTTCCTTCAATGCTGAGCCTTGAGCCTATATCGGATTGGGACGCCATTGCGTCGACAAAATCATTGGTGGGTATATATCGCGCGGCCGGGTACATGACCTATTGGTTGTCTGTGCAAGAGGTTGATAGTTTTGGCGGGATAATTCCACAAATAGCCGCAGAGGCACAATACCGTCAATATTTTGAGAGAAGCTATGATGGAGCATTGATTTCAGAATATGAAAAGATACTAAATAAAAGCGATACACAAAAGAAAGCCATATTTATTCATGTCAAGGGTAGTCATTTCGAGTATTCACGCCGATACCCGGAAAGTTTCGTTAAGTTCAAGCCGTCAACAAACAGCTTCAAAGACAAGATTACTGCAGAATATGACAATAGTATTTTGTATACGGACTGGCTATTGGGCACCCTTATTGATCAGTTGAAGTCAAGCAAAAAACCATCTGTCTTGTTTTATTCATCGGATCATGGTGAAAACATGATGGATGACAGTCGCGGGCTCTTGGGTCATGGCATTGGCAATAAACATGATCTCCCGGTTTCGGCATTTATCTGGGCGTCTGATAATGTTTCGAGCCAGCAATCGCTCAAGCTTTTAAAGTTGAAGGAGCGAGAGAGTCAGAAAATCAGCATATCCTCCTTGTCGCATACGCTTTTAAATATCACAGGGGTTTTCACGAACAGGTATAAAAGTTCGGATGATTTGTTGAGTGATGATTTTGTATTATCGAAATGTCCATATCTGCTCGGCGCAGGCTATGTTCCATCGTTTGATTTTGACGCCATTTAAATAACCCTCGCTGAACAACGCCGCAAGGCGTTGTTCCATCAGGTTGAGGCTGGCTGCGCGTCGCCTAAGGTTGTGCTTGCGTGACGTCTTTTTTCAAGAACAACCAGTTCGACGCCTGCAAGCCGTCGAACTTGATGGTATAGCGGCCATCAAGGTAGGTCGCGGGCAGCTTCTTCATTTGCCCCAGAATGCCGTGGGTGAACAGTGTCAAGCCTTGCGGCGCCTGGATGGTTAGCGTGCCCTCGAGGGGCTCAACGTAAAAAGGTATTTTGTCGCCGTCCTGGGGGACGGCACGGGTGCCTAACGAAATCAGTAAATCCTGCGATCGGCCCAAAGGTGCGTCGTCCAGACTTTGCACCACCACACTGGCGTTGGTGGTCTTCACTTGAATCTTAATGTTGCCAAGGCTGATCGACTCACCCCCGATCCAACCGGTAGCGGCCTGGGTGCGCGGCGTATTGATGGTGTAGACGCCTTGTTTCCAGTTGCGCTTTAGCTCACCGGTGTCGGTCGTGGACTCGATGGCATTGGCGTCCAGCAGCGATTGGCCAGGGTCATGAAATTCCTGTGCATTGCTTGGGATAACGCTCTGTTGCAACCAGGGCAATTCCGGCGTCTGTGGCATCGCGATTTCCAGCTTGCCTTTCTCCATGGCTGTGCGCAGGAGAGCAGAGTTGGCCGGTGTGATCATTTGGTTGAACAGGGTGGCTGACGTCGGCGCGAAGACGTATGTCGTTGTTGCTTCGCGAACGTCTGCACGGCGATAAAGCAAGGCGGCGGCGGGCAGGGTGGCCAGCATTGCTGGGTCGTTATAGGCGTGCCAGTTGTTGGCACTCATCCCTACGCCCCCCATGGGTTCCTGGCTGTAGGCATATTGCATCAGTGCATCCCAGCCTTGGTGGCTGGCGGTGCCGGCGATATAGAGTGGCAGTGAGTGACGGTCTGGTATCGGGAAGGGCTCATTGTTCCACTCGGTGACGGTCAAGGGTTTACCGATGACCTGGCCGGCGGCAATCCAATTCACTATGCCGTCGCTGTAGAGCGGGTTTTTCTCGACCTGTCCCGAGCCACCGTAGCTATGGACATCGATTACGTCGCCGGCGGTAAGGGCCGGCAGGGAATTCAGGCCATTGCGGCCCCAGCTACTGGTCGTGGCGATGGGGACCTTCACGCCTATTCCACGCAGGTGTTGAATCATATCGACGTTGAAACGTCGCTCCAGATCGTTAAGGAACATCTTGGAGGGGCCAGGCTCCCAGGATCGCCAGGTCTGGTCTGCAGACAGATTGTGCTGTTTGGCAAAAGCCTCGGCCTCCGCCATGTAGACGCGGTTGTGCTTCGGCAAATTCTTGTCTGGCAGCAGGGCATTGCCAAAGTGATTGGTGACGTCGTTTTCGTTGGTGATCAGTACGGCGGCAATCGCCGGGTCGTCTTTGTAGGCGAGACCGGTATAGCTATTTACATGGGTCAGGTAGGCTTCGGTAAAGCGCTTCATGGCTTGCTGAATGGTGACATTCACATAGGAATAGCCCTTGAGATAGGTGAAATTCTGTTCTTCTTTCGGCAATTCATCGAAGCCATAAATGTTGTCCTTTTCAGTAAAGACTCGCTGGACGTGCATATCGAGCCACACATAAATGCCTTCGTCTTTGAGGCATTTGATCCACCAGTCGATTTTTTTCAGCGATTCCGGGCTCAGTTGCTGGGTGCTGCGCGTGACCCTGCCATCGCCAAAGATGTTCGGGAAGACCCATGGCGAGTCATGGTGGTGCAGTCGTACAAGATTGAAACCCAGTGCCGACAGGCGTTTGGCCTGCAGCTTGATTGCATCGTCTGACGTGAGGAACAGCGCGTAGGCCGAAAGGTTGGTGCCCCAGAAACGCGCCGCAGTGTTGTCGGCAAATAGCAATTGCTCGCCGGAGGCTTTGACGAAGCCGCGCTTGCCTGCAGGCTTTTCTTGAGCGTTGAGAAAAGACAGGTCGACCGGCGAGGTTTTCCAGTCGAGCTTGTCAGTCGGCCAGCTCTTTGGGTCCGATAGCCCGAAACGCTCGGTAATGGTTGGGCCGACCGCCACATCGCCAGAAACGCTCAAGGTCGCTGTGAATTCCTGGCGGCCAGGTTTGATCGTGTTCTTGTAGAAAAAAGCACGCACCTCGGATTTACTGCCCGGTTCCAAGTACACACTCGCCAGTGCGGGCTCGAAGCGCATTTCGATGCGTCGCCCTTGCGCATTGCCCCAGGTCCAGCCGCGGTTGTCGGGCAGCAAAGTGGGCTCGCCCATTTCTCCAGCGAAAAGAGCGGGGTCGAATTCGAAGACAATGCCACCACCTGAAACGCCCGACTTCCCGCTGTGTGCATCCACGGCAAAGTTCCAGGTCAGCTTTTGTTCGTCTTGCTTCTGAATCTGCGCAGTCAAGTCGAAATCCAGCGCTTTGTTTTTGCCTGCAAGGGAGTATCGATAAGGGGCGTTTACCTTGAATTCGGTCTGCAAATACGTCCAGTCCCAGTTGCGCCCAAAGAACGAGAATGTCGTAGCGATTGCCGGACTACCACCACGCTCCAGCATTGGCAGGCCGTTGCGCTCATCCACACTGACGACCCAGTCCGACGCCCAGATACGAATCGGCCAAATAGCCAAAAACAGCAGGAGCAGTATCTGGGGGCGGCGAGACAACTGGATCATGGGGTCTACCTGAGTTGGAGATGGGTACTCGCCGAGACGGCCGTCGAGGTGTGCTTGAGCCTGCGTGCCATCTGAGCGTAGGCCACGCACAGTCCAGCTACCGACCAATACACCACGGGGATGACCGTGATACTGCTAACGGTAACGATTGTGATCAGGATCCCGGCCAGTGTCGCCAGAAGTGCACGTCCGAGTCGGCGCGCCTCATCGTCTTCGTTGGGGAACGAACGCATCCCCTTGCGGATGCCCTGCAGAACACTGGCGAAAAAAACCACGAAGAGCGTCAAGCCAATCAAACCGAACGACAGTGCGATGCCGATATAGGTGTTCACGATATCGATGATCCCCTGGCCCTGAATCATGGACTGCATTTCCGGTGTGCTGCGGAAATTGAAAGAACCCAGCCAAGGGTTGCGCTGGATAACGATCACGGCGTTATCAATCAAACGCTGCCGGTAGGTGATATTTTCGACATCCACCGTGCCGATAAACGGTAGCAGATCAAGCACTTTTTGCCCGCCCGGCACGATGGCCAGCACGGGCAGGGTGAGCGCCCCGGCGGCGGCCAGCAGCATCAGGCGTTTGATTGCTTTACGGCCGGTGCCGATGAACACGACGATCATGACGGCTGCACCGATCCAGGGGCCACGCGACAGCGGTGCGTACAGACCACCGGCGAGCAACAGTGCGCCGAGGCTGCGCTGCAATTTGCTACGGACCTCCTCCTGCAAGTACAGGTAAAAGCCGATGGCCACGCTGATGACGAAGCCCAGCGCAATGGCCTGGCCGGTAGTGGCGCTGGCGCGCAATGAGCCACCCCGGCTCAAGTAGCCGGAATCCCATTGCATGCCCATGGCGTAGACAACCGCGCTGTACAGCTGCCAGTGCTTGGCATATTCGAAGAGACCTATAAGCGACAGCACCATGGCGGCGAGTACAAAACCGAACAGAGCGTCCTTGAAGTCGCTGAGGTTCTTCAGCGCCCGGCTGGCAACGTAGTAAGGCAAAAAAACTTCGATGAACAGGTAGAGCGTTTGGCGCAAGGTGTCGGTGACGGTGGTTTCGCGCAGGAAAAGCAGACTCGTCAGCAGGAGGTAGGCGGCTAATATTTTGTCAGGCCAGGTACGCCCGAAAGAGACCGTGTCGGCGCGCTTGCGCAGAGTGAAAAAAGCCGGAAGCAACACACACAGCGCCAGCACACGAATATGGTTAAGGGCAAAAAAATAGTTGACCAGGCCGAAGCCCGGAATCTCCGCCGTGGCCGGCGGGATGAGAAACAGCAGAAGGAAAAATAGCGCCACGGGATTGCGCTCGCGATTTCGTGCGAAGGTCAACACGATCGCGGCAATGCCTGCGTACACCCAGAAACTGTGCGAAACAAATGCCAGTAGCGTCAATACGAACCACAGATTGCGCCGACGAGTGAAATTACGGTCGGGAATCAGGTCTGCCGCTGGTCGACGTGCGATGGCAAAAACGATGCCAGTAAGGACCAGAATGACAATCAACGCTCGGAAGTGCTCAGGCATGGATGATTGGACTTATTGATTGATGAGCGACGGCTAGTGGAATGGCTAAACGCGACTATAGTTCCTTTTGAGCCATCGAGTCCGGGGATGATGTTATGTCGTTAGTCGATTTGTCGCCATCGTTGGGCCTTCGTAAGCGAGCGATCTCTGCCGGGGCATGGAATCTCGGGGCGCTGGTTACGTCTCAAGCCTTTCGCTTGGGCGGCAACCTGATAATGGCCCGTCTGCTGATGCCGGAGATGTTCGGCATCATGATGATCGCCATCACCGTTTCCCTGGTTCTGCACATGCTTTCCGATGTCGGTTTGCGCCAGAACATCATCCAGAGCCCGCGTGGCAACGATCCGGTTTTTCTCAATACCATCTGGACCGTGCAGATCGTGCGTGGCTTTATCCTTTTTGCTTCGACACTTCTCCTCGCGGCCCTCGCCTGGTATGCACAGGCCCTCAATCTGTGGTCGCCCAATTCCACCTACGCCGCACCCGAGTTGCCGCTGGTGTTGGCCGTGACCGGTTTCTCGGCAATCATCGTTGGTTTTCAGTCGACCAAAATCGACCTGGCAGTGCGCTCTTTCCAGCAAAAGAAAGTGGTACTCACCGAGTTTGGGTCTCAGGTCGTCGGGCTGGTGGTCATGCTGGGCATCGGTTATTTCACCAGGTCCATCTGGTCGCTGGTGATTGCAGGTCTGGTCCAATCGATGGTCAGCACGCTGCTGGGGCATGTCTGGTTTGAAGGCCCGTCTAACCGTCTACAGTGGGAGCGTTCTGCGCTCAATGAATTAGTCGGCTTCGGCCGTTGGATACTGTTGTCGTCGGCAGTGGGCGTATTGGCCATGTACGGTGATCGTGTCTGGTTCGGCGGCAGCATGACGGCCGGCGAACTGGGCGTTTACTCCATTGCCGTGCTGATTTTGGGAGCCGTTCAGCTTGCATTGCAAAAGGTAGTCGGGGCCGTGGCCTTGCCGGCTTTCAGCGAGGCCACAAGAACGAATGACACCGTACGGCTCCACGCTTTGTATTACCGCTTGAAATTGATGCTCGATCTGGCCTGCCTGTTTCTCTGTGGACTGTTCCTGACCGGCAGTCCACTGCTCATCAGCATCTTGTACGATGAGCGTTACGCCCAGGCCGGCAACATGATGGCCATTCTTTCACTCTCTTTTTTCACAATGCGCTACATGCTGGCGAATCAGGTCTGGATTGCCTTGGGACTCACCAAGTACCAGGCCATGGATAACATTATTCGCGTGGTCTCGTTGTGGGTGCTGCTGCCGCTGCTGTTGGCGATTGGCGGGGTCAAATACGCGATTTGGGGCGCTGCCCTGTACACGTTTCCTACGCTTTTCCTGGTTTTTTATGTCAATTGTCGTCTGGGGATGTTCAGTCTCAAGCGTGAATTGGTGGTGCTGCCTATGCTGGCAGTGGGGGCATTGTGTGGGGAGTTATTGACGGTTTTTTTTAAATGGCTTTGATCTATTTCTCTTGATGTTTCCAAAGCTGCGGCACCGCGTCGCCATTGAGATATTGATGGCCGTCGCCAAATTGTGGCCTTGATGTAGCCGTTGAAATGTCCAATGTAATCTCGATGTCGTGGAGCTTTGAATCATGAGAGAGACTGATTTGAATACCTCTGTGATGGGGCGCAGAAGCTTCCTCCAGGCTTCTGCTCTATTGAGTCTTGGAGGGATCATGTTCGGATTTTCCAAAGCCGCCCGGCCTTCCGCTGCTAAATCCGAGTTCATTGTAATCAACGGATGGGTGCTGCCTGCCCGGCATTTTCGGCAAACACACGCATGATCAAAGACTACCAATCGCAGAAAGAACTGCGCGATCACTATGACACCTGCATCATCGGCGGTGGGCCAGCTGGCATTACGCTGGCCTTGCGTTTAGCCGGTAATGGTCGGCGTGTGGTGCTTGTCGAGGGCGGTGGGCTCGAGTATTCGCCGGTCTCGCAGAACCTCTACAAGGTCTCATCATCAGGCCTCGAGCTGTATGCTCAGGAAACACGCCTGCGTTATCTTGGCGGGACCTCCAATCACTGGGCCGGGCGATGCCGTCCATTCGAACCGTCGGACTTTATCGTGGCCCCTCCGGTGCCTGTGCCGGGCTGGCCCATCGCGTTTTCCGAGATCGAGCGCAATCTGCCGGAGGCCATGGATATTGTCGATCTTCCGCCGCACTCCGGATTCAAGGCTATCAATGCGAGTCTGGATGGCAACGACTTTTACGCTGATCGTTTCCTGCTAAGCCCGCCGACGCGATTTGCACAAAAATATGCCAAGGAACTTAATGAGACCGAGGGGCTGGATGTCTTCATCCATTGCAATTGCGTCGATCTTGAGTTCGACAGCAAGGCCGGCCGCATAGCAACGATAGTCGTCTCGGACTATGAGTTGCATCGAGAGCGAGTCACGGCAAAACAATTCATTCTGGCGACTGGCGCGATCGAGAATGCGAGGCACCTGCTCAACAGCGAGTCTCTGGCAACTGGCGGTATCGTCAGCAAGGATGGTTTCGTCGGTAGATGCTTCATGGAGCACCTGAATGTCGAAATGGGAACCTTCATTCTGAACGACGGGCAGGGTACAGATGCTCGGCAGGAGTACTTCACGACCGATGCATTCGTGATGGAGCACAAGTCAGGTAAAGGGAATGTGACGGCAACGCTTGTAGCCGAAGTGAAATCCTATGGGCGAATGGCTGCCATCAAGAGCTTTTTCGAGAACCTCGTTTGCGAAGTGGGTGCGGAGCGCAAGGTTGAATTTATTGCCAAGTTCGATTGCCCTGGAGACGGAGTGCTCGGCACGCTGATCGAACAGTTTCCCAACCCCAATAGCCGAATCTCGTTGCTCGACGAGCGAGATGCGTTAGGGATGAGGAAGGCAAATGTTCATTGGGAACTGACCCCGGCAGACAGAAATACCGTCAAGTCCATAGGGCTCGAAGTGGCGAAGTGTTTTGCCGAAACAGGGTTGGGCTTTGTCAAGTTGGAAGACTACGTTTATGACGTCGATTTGCCTCTGAGGCTCAATCCCCATGCTCATCATATGGGGACCACACGGATGGCGGCTTCGCCTGAGTTTGGCGTTGTCGACGAGAACTGCAAAGTGTTCGGTGTCGAGAATCTTTACGTGGCGGGTAGCAGTGTTTTCGCTACAGGCGGTGCCTGCAACCCCACAATGCCTATTTTGCAAATTGTTTTAAGGCTGGCGGAACATCTTAACCATCAGATGGGCAGGTATTCCTGAGGGGGGAGCATGTGTTGATTATTTGAGTGTTGGATTTTAGGGAGCGTCTACTCTTAGGGAAGTGGTAATGAAGAATCAGGGTGTCTCTAACCTTGGCACAGGTGTCTATCGCTGAATTCATGAGGCTGAGAGGATGATTGGTCTACTAAAACGCACGATTGCTTATATTGCAAAAACAACGGGGTATGGGACCCCGCTCTATAAAAAATTCTGTAAGCCGGACGGGTATGAATGGGCTAAACATATGGTGCGATGGGGATCTTTGCACTCCATCGGTCAAGGCGTATGGATCAATCCTGCTGCAAATATAACTGACCCTTCGCTGGTACGACTCGGAAATAATGTAGGTTTATCTTGTTGCACGCTGTTCGGCCACGATGGAATAATCGGCATGCTCGAGGTGCGCTTTGATAAAAAACTGGACTCTGTCGGCCCTATCGATATTCTTGATAATTGTTTTATCGGCTATGGCTCTATCATCATGCCGCGTGTGACTATTGGCCCTAATTCGATTGTCGCAGCCGGTGCTGTAGTCGTAAAAGATGTTCCGCCTGGGGTAGTGGTTGGGGGTAATCCAGCCAAAGTTATCTGTACCTTGGAAGAAGTGTTGGCGAAAGTCGAAGAGCGTAGCGCCACTTATCCATGGATTGACCTTATCAGGCAGCGCAATGGTGTATACGACCCGACATTTGAACCGAAGCTTATAAAAATGAGAGCGAAACACTTTTTTGGTGAACAACCCAATGGCTAGTGCTCCCCTTGACGTGTTGGTAGTTAATTACAACACAGCGGAGTTGTTGCAGCCGATGTTTAATGCGTTACGCCAGTCAACTAGCGTGGATCGCACGCGCTATTTGGTGGTGGATAATGCCTCTGTCGATAATTCGCTGGAGTGCCTGGCAACTATTTGTCCAGAGGCATTGCAACTCGCCAATGAAAATAATGTTGGCTTTGGGCGTGCCAATAATCAATTGGTTGAACACCTGCAGGGCAAGTATGCGCTGCTCCTCAATACCGATGCCTTTGTTGCTGCGGATACGCTGAGCAAGACGCTCGACTATATGGAAACTCATCCTGATTGCGGTGTCCTCGGCGTTCGATTGGTTGGACGAGCGGGTGATTTACAGCCCTCCTGTCGCTATTTTCCAACGCCGTTGAATGTCTTCCTTTCGCATACGGGGCTTGAGCGCTTTTTCCCTGTGGTGAAAAGAGTCGACGACATGGCCTGGGATCATGCTTCGGTGCGTGAGTGCGACTGGGTGCCCGGGTGCTATTACCTGATCCGCCGTGAAGTCATCGACCAGGTTGGCTTGTTCGATCCGCGCTACTTCCTTTATTTCGAGGAGATAGATCACTGCAAACGCGTTAAACAGGCAGGCTGGAAGGTCGTTTACTACCCGCATACCACGGTGGTGCATATCGGCGGTGAAAGTGCCAAGTCTGTCGACAAACTCAATGCGGATAGTCGTCAGCTCCCCACGATACAAATCGAAAGTGAGCTTTTGTATTTCCGCAAGCACCACGGTCTGCCCGGTTTGGCCGTACATATGCTGCTGGTGAGTCTGGGTGATTTGATTGTGGCGCTCAAGGCGCTATTGAAAGGCCGCGGTCGGGCCGCTTTAGGGGCGTGTTGGCAGCATACTCGTGTGACCTGGGCGTTGCTGCGTGATACCAAATTCGCTAGCCAACCAACACGGTAGGGCCAGTTATGTTCGAAAACATACGTGCGGATTTACATGCATACGCCGGAGACTGGGGGGCTCAGGGGTTTTGGGTGATGGTAGTTTATCGCTTTGGGCGCTGGCGTTACGGTGTGCGACCGGCACTGCTACGCAAGTTGTTCTCCTTTATATACAAAGTGCTCTTCAAACTGGTGCAGATCGTCACGGGTATCGAGTTGCCGTGTGAGGTGGTGGTCGGGCGCAACTTCGTCATCGATCATTTCGGCGGAATCGTGATCAGTGGCTTTGCGCAGTTCGGCGATGATTGCCGTATCCGCAATGGCGTCGTCGTGGGCCTCAAGAATGTGAGTGAGCCGATTGCTCCGGTGATGGGTAACAATGTTGATATCGGGGCAGGGGCCAAGGTGCTGGGCAATATCCGCATTGGTAACAATGTCGTGATTGGTGCCAATGCTGTGGTGCTGACCGATGTGCCGGACGACTCTGTGGCCGTGGGCGTGCCTGCGACTATCAAGAAAAGGAAGTACGCAGAATCGAGGGAGTTCTCATGAACCACCCGATGGATTACTTCAATTGCGTCGCTGAGTGAGCGCCATGGCTATGGGGATGGGTGTCGTTGTTATCGGTCGCAACGAAGGCCTACGGCTTGAGCGTTGTCTGACTTCCCTCGCCGGTTCGGCGCAGAAAGTTGTTTATGTCGACTCTGGATCAACCGACGGGTCAGTGCAGATGGCACTGAGACTTGGGGTCGAGGTGATCGAGTTGGACATGACGATTCCCTTTACGGCTGCGCGTGCGCGCAATGAAGGATTTGCCTGCCTGCAACGCTCACTGCCGGCGATGCGTTATGTGCAGTTCGTTGACGGTGATTGTGAAATTGTCGGCGGTTGGCTGCCCCGGGCGCAGGCCTTTCTTGATACACATCCTGACGTCGCGGTGGTCTGTGGACGGCGCCGTGAACGTTTTCCGCAGCACTCTGTTTACAACTTACTGTGTGATTTCGAATGGGATACGCCGGTAGGTGAGGCCAAGGCATGTGGGGGCGATGCGTTGATGCGGGCTGACGCCTTTGCCGACGCGTCCGGGTTTCGACCGGGCCTTATTGCCGGGGAAGAGCCTGAATTGTGTGTGCGTCTGCGTGGGAATGGTTGGAAGGTCTGGCGTCTGGGCGAGGAAATGACCTTGCACGATGCAACCATGACCCGGTTCGGCCAATGGTGGCAGCGTACCTTGCGCGGTGGTTATGCCTTTGCCGAGGGCGCATTTTTGCATGGGGCTGCACCGGAGCGACATTGGTTGCGCGAGTCGCGCCGTGTCTGGTTTTGGGGATTGGGTGTCCCGCTGGCGACTGTTATCGCGAGTTTGGTGTTTGGAGGGTTTGGGCTGCTTCTTCTGCTGGTCTATCCATTGCAGGTCGTGCGCCTCGCCCGCGGTGGCGATAGATCCACACGCGAAAACTGGCTACGGGCTTTCTTTCTCGTGCTGGGGAAATTTCCCGAGATGCTCGGCCAAGTCAAGTTTCTACTGAACAGATTCGGCGCCGGCAAGACCGCGTTGATCGAATACAAGTGAGACTTATATGAATAATTGGGTGATATTGAAGAGCGTGTTTTTTTTACATGCCGGGTATTCCTTAAGGGCATTGAATAATAAGTTTAAAATGCTGGTTTTAGTTGCAAAAAACTGGTCCGAGCTGAAGTTGTTTTGCGGGCGTATGTCTAACGCCTTGGGTAAGTCCGGTGTTGAGAAGTTAGGCGGGGATTGTGTAGGCGTTGTTCATTGGCCATACATCAGTAAAAGCTGGAGCCCCAAGAATAAGCTTAGTGTTTTAGCCTCGCATTACGAAGTCGTTACCAAAAGCTGTCCGCAGCTATTGCTGTTGGGGCGAAGTGACAGTTTGCTGCTGAGTGATTTGTCGGAGTTTGCGGCTGGCTGTTCCCTGGTGCTCGATCGTCCCTTCTGGTTTATGCGTGAAGGGGAGTTGGTGCTGAACTTGTTTCAGGGGGAACTGCGCATTGCGTCAATAGCATTCACGTTGTGTCGCACGGACACTGAGTTATGTATTTTTATCGGTGCTGTTCAAGGGATACATAAAGGCGTCGAGAGTGAACTGTCGTTGAGTATCTACAGGGACCTGACAAAAGACTTTGAAGGCCTGCGGCCAAGAAGCTTTCTGATCGAAGTTATTAAATACATTGCCATCAATATCGGTGTTGAAAAAATTTATGCGGTAGGGGATGGGTATCGCCACCATCGTCATCCGTATTTTGGCGCTCACAAAGCTCTGGAGCTGGCGGCAAATTATGATGTGATCTGGTTAGAACATGGAGCGACTCCTTCAGAGCGCGAAGATTTTTTTGAGATTCCCATGGTTCTGTCCAGGAAGCCGCTCGACAGTATTGCTTCAAAAAAACGGGCCATGTATCGCAGGCGCTATGAGCTGCTGGACGACACCTTTAAAAAGATAGACAGCGTGTTGATCGGTAGTTATAGCAGCAACCGTGTGGCTAGTTGACGTTCCCGAGAGCTGTACTACTGTGGGATTACTTGCAGTAATAATCCACCGCAACGACAACTAAGTCTGGTTCCTATGCGTATCGCTTATTTCATCAATCAATACCCCAAAGTCAGCCATAGCTTCATTCGTCGCGAGATTTTGGCGTTGGAGCGTCAGGGGTTTGTGGTGCAGCGCATTGCTCTGCGTGGCTGGGATGCCGAATTGGTGGATGCCGAAGACGTGTCTGAACGCGATAAAACCCAGTATGTGCTGCAGGGCGGAGTCAAAGAGCTGTTAGTGCCTGTGCTGCAGGTGCTGCGCGCCCAGCCGCGACGTTTTTTTTCGGCGCTGTGGCTGGCGCTGCGCATGGGCCAGCGTGCCGATCGCCCCTGGCCGTACCATTTGGTTTATTTGTCCGAGGCGTGTCGCGTGCTGATCTGGTTGCAGGCGTTTGGGGCCGAGCATGTGCATGCGCATTTCGGCACCAACTCAACCGAGGTGGTGATGCTGGCCAATGTGCTTGGTGGGCCGGCGTACAGTTTTACCGTGCACGGCCCGGAGGAGTTCGACAAACCGCAGTTTATTCATTTGGGCGAGAAAGTCCGGCGTGCGGCTTTTGTCGCGGCGATCAGTTCTTATGGGCGTAGCCAGCTGTTTCGCTGGGTGGCTCATGCGCACTGGCCAAGGGTAAAGGTGGTGCACTGTGGGCTGGAGCGGGCGTTTCACGATGTGCCGGCTGTTGCTGTGCCATCTGCGCCGCGGTTGGTTTGCGTAGGTCGTTTGTGTGAACAGAAGGGACAATTGTTGTTGCTTGAGGCTGCCCGCATCCTGGCAGCTCAAGGTGTGGAGTTCGAAATAGTACTGGCCGGCGATGGAGAAATGCGCGCGGAAATCGAAGCCCTGATTGCACGGCATGGCTTGCAGGCGCAGGTGCGGATTACCGGCTGGATCAGCAGTGAGCAGGTGCGGGCGGAAATTCTTGCGGCCCGGGCCTTGGTGCTGCCGAGCTTCGCCGAGGGTTTGCCGGTGGTCATCATGGAAGCCATGGCTTTGCGCCGGCCAGTATTGACGAGCTATGTGGCAGGGATTCCCGAGTTAGTACAAGAGGGTGTGAACGGTTGGTTGTTTCCCGCTGGAGCGGTGGATGAGTTGGTGGCGGCGTTGGCGGACTGCCTCGCGCAACCTGTCGAGGTGTTGCAGCGGATGGGCGAGGCGGCCTATCAGCGAGTGCTGGAGCGACACGACATCGATACCGAAGCGGCCAAGTTGGCTAATTTGTTTAGGGCGCAAGCATGATCACATTACTTGGTTGGCTGTTCAGCTCCCTGCTGATACTCATCCTACTGCCGGTGTTGGTGCTGTTTGTACAGGTGCTGATGGCCTGCCTGCCTGCACGGTGGCGCTCGTCGGCGCAAGGACCGCGACCGCGGGTGGCGGTGTTGATACCGGCACACAATGAATCCTCGATCATCGTCGCGACGTTAAACAGCATTCGGCCGCAGTTGCTTTTGGGTGATCGCCTGTTGGTGGTGGCGGATAACTGTTCTGACGACACCGCCGCGCAGGCTCGCACGGCGGGCGCCGAGGTGGTGGAGCGCAGCAATGATCAGCAGCGTGGCAAGGGTTATGCGCTGGACTGCGGGGTGCGTCATTTGGCGAGTGATGCGCCAGAGGTCATGATTGTTGTCGATGCGGATTGCCAGGTCGCCGAGGGTTCTATTGAGCGTTTGGCCATCTGTTGCATCGACTCAGGGCGGCCAGCGCAAGCCCTTAATTTAATGCTTGCTCCAGCAGGTTCCGGGCTAAAAGTGCGGCTTGCCGAGTTTGCCTGGTGTGTGAAGAATCGGGTTCGGCCGCAAGGTTGGACCCGGCTTGGCTTGCCCTGTCAGCTAATGGGCACGGGAATGGCTTTCGTCTGGCGGGATCTGACGTTGATCAATTTGGCCAGTGGCCACATCGTTGAAGATTTGAAGATGGGTCTGGATTTATGCCGAAGCGGCAAGCCGCCAGTGTTCTGCCCCGATGCTCTGGTAACCAGTTATTTTCCGCGCAGCGATGAAGGCTTAACAACCCAGCGTACGCGCTGGGAACATGGTCATCTAGGGGTCATCCTTGGGGATACGCCAAAGTTGCTGTTGGAGTCGATTGGCCAGCGCAACTGGCGTCTGCTGGCGATGACGCTGGATTTGTTGGTCCCACCGTTGGCCTTATTGACGTTGGCCTTGGCGGCGGCATTTGGTCTGTCGTGGTTGGTATTCATGCTGTCCGGAGCTTTGGCGCCAGCCTTGATAGCTTCTTGCGGGGTGGCAATATTGGGGGTAACTATCTTGTTGGCATGGAGCCAGTTTGGTCGCAGGATTATTTCTTTTGCAGCCTTGTTGTATGCGCCGTTCTACGCGATGAAGAAAATCCCTCTGTATCTCGGCTTTTTGCTTAAGCGCCAGGTTGAATGGGTGCGTTCGAAGCGAGATGACAACTAATGCGCGCTTTATCCTGGCAGCACAACTGGCAAATGATTACCCGCAAACTCAGGGTGGTCAGCGATGCTGAAGACGAGCAAGCATTGATTGATGCGTTATCCAGACCTGACGTGACGACAGTGCTCGGGTTCGCCAATGCCCATGCCATGAATCTGGTGGCGGCCAATACCGACTACTTTAACGCACTGCTGGCTGCGGACGTGTTATTGCGGGATGGCTCCGGCATGGCCATCCTGTTTCGTCGTCTCGGCCTGGAGCCGGGGCTGAATATGAATGGCACCGATTTCATTCCCAAATTGCTGGCCGCGTTCAAGGGCCGGCGCGTGGCTTTCTGGGGTACTGAAGAGCCCTTTCTTGCCAATGCGGTGCAGCGTAGCGAAGCGATATTTGCGGTCAACATCGTCTCTGCTCACCATGGTTTCGCGCCGGTGGATACCTATATAAGCCTTGCCCGGCAGTTTCAGCCGGAACTGGTTGTGCTAGGTATGGGTATGCCCAAGCAAGAAGCCGTTGCTGCCAGGTTAGCCGTCAGTGGCGTGCCTTGCCTGGTCGTATGCGGAGGGGCGATCCTGGATTTTCTCGGCGGCAAGGTGACTCGCGCTCCGCAATGGGTGCGTCGTCTCGGTTGTGAGTGGGTGTTCAGGCTACTGGGTGAGCCAAAGCGATTATTCAAACGCTATGTGGTGGGTAATCCGAAGTTCTTGTTGCGTACGTTGATCTACAGGGACTCTTGACGTGACAGTAATTTGACACCTGGCAGGACTTCCCTGCGGCGTAAAAACACGGCTGAAATATCTTGCCAAACCCCGGTGTAGCACCTTTACTCAAGTTGGAATTGTCGAGTTGATGGGTGTTCGTGGTTGTTTTGTTCATTAGGATTGGCGTCAATAAAATGTTGTCGAACAATCTTGATTCCAGGGAGGGAATGGCGAGTTTTTCGCGCGAAAGAAAGGTGACGTGCTCAGTTGTCGAGCGCTCATTTCGAGTATTTAGTTTGTGATTTGCAAACTGAAATACCCCTTCCTTGAATTGTGCTAATAACCAAATGAAAGAATATATAGCAAAATTAGTTCGTAAGTTAATATCTCCTTCGATGCGATTTGAGCTAAGGAAAGCGGTTGCCTGGTTACGGGATATACTTGGACGAGCCTGTTTTTGGCGTTGGGAAATTGTCAGGTTCAGACTGCGGGAAGATAGCCTTCACGACATTCTCTATGTAGGCAGGAAAACACAGCGGGAATTTGTGAAGGTTCTACTGGGTGCTAAATCTCAAGCGGTTGATAGTCAGTTAAAGTTGGACACGTCAGACCGGACGGTGTGGGTCAGTGAAATGCCGACGGTGGGGGCATTGTATGTGCCTCAATATTTGAGTGCCGTCGTGCCGCTGAGCAAGTCAATCGACGAGATCACAGCAAGATACAACACTGAGTTACGTCGAAATCTGCGCAAGAACCGGTTGCGCTACCGTATGAAACAAGCGTTGAACGATGACGAGATTGAAAGTGCAGACCGGGAAATGCTTCGACCTTACGCCAAGGCAAGGCATGGTACGGCCGCCTCTCAAATTGAAGCGCATGAAGTTCAACGGGTGGCGAAAGTTGCCGGGCGACTCGATCTGGTGTTGTTGGAGGATGAGATTGTTGCATGCCATCTTGGCTGCGTAGTGACCCGGGCAGGCAAGCGCTATTGGAGCACCGTGCGTTTCGGCTACCCTGATGCTGTGTTTTCAGATACTAAAAAGTTACGTGAAGTTAACTCAATTACTACGTTCATGGCACTGGAGTGGGCGATAGAAAACGGTTTTGACTATTATGATATCGGAACGTGCCTGGCTCGCCCGGACGATGGACTTCTTGAGTGGAAAAGAAGGCGAGGCGGTGATGTTGATACGCTGGGCAATTACGGTTATTTGTTTGTTCGACTGCCCAAGGTGGGCGCAGCGCAATTTCTTTGGGAGACGCCTCTGTTTGCTGTCGAAGGCAAGCAGTTGACACTGCATCTTGGGTTGCCGGACGGTCCGAGTGACGAGGAAGTTGCAAATCGATACCGCGAGATGGGTTTTGGCGGCCTTTTTAAAATATACCTTCATTGTTCCAGGACGCCGGGAGAAACGCTTCTCGGCACCTTGCGTAGTCGCTACGCTCATCTGAAGTCACCCCCTGTCCTGGAAAGTATCGTATCCACCTGAACAGGTTGCTGATTTTAAAGAAGTGCAGTTTTGGCATGAACGCTGTTTCTGTATAACTAAATTTGGATGGGGTGCCTATGTCGGAGTTCAATGCATTGACGATTGACGGCCAATCAAAGTGGAGCCTTGCTGCGTATAAATACATGTTTAACACACGGCTCACCCGAAAACCGTCCTTGACCCTGCAAAGCCAAGCCGTGAAAACGTGGGAAATTTATCCAGGCGACACCTCGATTGCTCCCCCCGCTTTTTTCTTGCCAAATCAGCTTGAGCGTGTAACCGGATGGGAAGAGAAGCTTTTTTATCCTCACGAGCATCCCCGCCGCACAATGGAAGGCGTCGGTCGTGTTGAACATGGTCCGACTAAAGGTTACCTGCTTAAAGATGTCTGGTTAATCGATGGCACGCTCTACAAAGGCAATGCCAAATCCTGGTTGTCACCGGGTTCCGGTTGGTTACCAAAGATTCGAGTAGAAAACGAGATCGATCGCGGGGCGTTGTATTGCACCGCGGGGGGAATCAAGTGGTTTGGAACGTGGTTGATGGATGATTGTTTAACCTATCGATTGGCATGTGAAGAAGGCGTTCCGGTGAGCGCGTTACCCTCGGCCGATAGTGTTTCCACAGCAAGGCAGGGCATGCTTCACACTCGCGGTTATGAGAACTGGCTTGATATGAGGCCCGTTTATTTACGTAACGCATTTTTTCGTGAACTCGTGATCTTTGACGATCTATGCCAAAACAGACATAAGCACCGGCGTTTCCGTGAGATGGGGGAAAAGCTGTTATCACACGTAACAGTTTGCTCCCACCCCGGCGTGTTCATTCTGCGAGGTGGCACGGGTGAACTGCGATTGTTACGCAATGAGATGGAGCTGGCTGAACGGCTACGTGACCGCAGAGGGTTTCGCATTCTCAACCCTGCGACGTCCGATGTTTCGACCATCGTGGCGGCCTGCGCCGGGGCCAGAACCGTGATAGGGGTCGAGGGGAGTCAACTTATCCATGGGGTTAATGTTCTCCCGCCAGGTGGTTCGCTGCTGGTATTGCAGCCGCCTAATCGCTTTATCTGTTTCTTTAAATATCTAACGGATCGTGATCAGCAGAACTTTGGTTTTGTGGTCGGTACACCAGAGGGAAATGGTTTTAGAATCGACCCCGATGAAGTTGAGCGCACGCTGGATCTCTTTCCGTCCTGATACGGCGAGGCTGTAGGCCTCGCCTTTATTGCGCGTCAAATGGACCTTGAGATTACCCAGGCACTCAAGACTGGCTAGTAAGCATGTTTGCCGGAGAAGGCAAACACCGTTCGTACAAGAATGACGAAATCGAGCCATAGCGACCAGTTGTTGATGTACTCGATGTCCGAGTCAACACGCCGAATCATCTGATCTATATCCTTCGTTTCACCACGATAGCCACGTACCTGAGCCAGGCCTGTGATGCCCGGTTTAATGTTGTGACGCGCAAAGTAGCCCGAGACATCGGGCGAGTACTGAACATCGTGTTGAATAGCGTGCGGGCGAGGCCCCACCAGAGACATTTCCCCCATCAAAACGTTGAACAACTGCGGTAGCTCGTCAAGGCTGGTTCGCCGAATAAAAGCCCCAACCCTGGTCATGCGCGGGTCATTCTTTTGCGCCTGCTTGACGATGCCATCTTCAGGCTGATGGACGACCATGCTTCTGAACTTCCAGATCCGAAAAGCTTCTCCACTCCACCCCATGCGCTGTTGACGAAAGAATATGGGGCCGGGGCTGTCGAGCTTGATGGCAATGGCGACGGCTACCAGAACCGGTGCTGCAAGAACCAAAATGAGAAAGGCCAGGACTTTGTCCTCAAGGTTCTTCAGAAACAGACGCATCCCCATCAGCGGAGTTTCAGACAAGGTCAGCACGGGAATGCCGGCAATTTCGCGAACACTGTGGTTGATCAGGCGCAACGAGAAAATGTCAGGCACCCAGTTAACAGAGATGTGTTTATCGAACAGCCTTAAATAAACATCCTGGATGACCTCTGATCCACCTAAAGGGGTCACGAAATAGACGGTACGAATGGCATGTTTGACAACTAATTCATCAAGGTCGGAAATATCGCCCAGTATCGACAGACGTTGCGCGCCTTCCAGACTTTCCTTTCCCCGATCATCGTCCGCGCCAATCAACACACAGCCGACTATGCGCTCACCGAGCCAGGGATTATTGCTGATTTTCTTGTGAAGATAGCTGGCCAGTTCGCCCGAGCCAATGATGAGCGAGTTTTCCAATTGGGTCGAGTGGGCCAAAAATTTCTTCTGCATCTCGCGTGTCGCGAGGTGCAAAAGCATCTGAGCAAAATATCCAGCAACAAATAACTGCCCGACCAATAAACGCGAGTACTGTTCGCTTTGCTTGGTAAGAAAGGCCATGGCAACGAGAAAGCCAAACGTGGCAGTCCATGCTTTCAAAAGCTTGAAGGCTTTGACGGTAAAACCAACGTTGCTGCGGTAAATAGCATAGTGGTCGTACACGACGGCCAACGCCCCCAGTAGCAACAGGAGCAGGATGACATAGGACTGCGTTATGAAGCCGATATGATAATTGATCAAGAACCACGCAACACCAGTCACCGCAACACAATCCAGACCAGCCTGAATAACGATACTCGTACTGCTTCTTCGCTGGAGAACGGAGCGGGTACTGTTGGGCTCAAATATCATATTTAGACCTCATGCCTGCTGCCCCTCGCGCTCGCTGATGACGCGATTCAGTTCATGCTGCCCTCGCTTGAGAGCGTTGGCGTCACCGTGATTAGCCACTCGCCTTCGAAAATGGGGGCTTTGGGAGCATGTGGCGACGCGTGCTATCACTTTAGCAGTACTGTGAAATCATTCACTGAATCTGCGTAGTTCTGAGTAGTTTAGTAGAACCTTCGGGCTTGAAAAAATGAAGCCCATCGAGATACCGACAGGCCGGCAGCAGGGCGGTCCGCAGTGTCTGCAGCAAGGTAGTGCCTGGTCGGCAATCGGGTAGGGGGCGCGAGTGTGGTCGCGCAGTGATCGAGGCTTACACCGTGTTGAAATCTACGTGCATTGCGCACTGATTCCATCGTGGTAAAACGAGACGGCGTCCACAATGGGCGCCGTCTTCATTTGGCCCGATCAGACGCGTTCGAACAACACGGCGATGCCTTGGCCGCCGCCGATGCACATGGTCGCCAGGGCATACCGACCCTGAACACGGTGCAGTTCGTGAATCGCCTTGGTGGCGATAATCGCACCGGTTGCGCCTACCGGATGGCCCAGGGAAATTCCCGAACCGTTCGGGTTGACCTTCTCCGGGTCAAAGCCCAGTTCCTGCGCCACGGCACACGCTTGGGCCGCGAATGCTTCGTTGGACTCGATGACATCCAGGTCGGCAACGGTCAGACCAGCGCGTTTGAGGACCAGGCGGGTGGCGGGAATCGGTCCCAACCCCATCAGCTCTGGCTCCACGCCGGCATGGGCGTAACCGACCAGTCGGGCGATGGGCTTGAGGCCTTGGTCGAGAACCATCTGACCCGTGGCCATGATCAGTGCTCCGGCACCATCATTGAGGCCCGACGCGTTGCCGGCGGTGACGCTGCCGTCTTTTTTGAAGGCCGGTTTCATCTTGCTCAATTGCTCGGCATTAACCTCGGCGCGGACATGCTCGTCTGTCGCAAACGTCACGGTACCTTTGCGGGACGCCACTTCGATCGGCACGATCTGGTCGGTAAACCGCCCTTCAGCAATCGCCCGGGCCGCCCGTTGCTGGCTGAGCAGTGCCAACTCATCCTGAGCCTGACGAGTGATGCCATAGCGCTCTGCGATGTTTTCCGCAGTAATGCCCATGTGGAAACCGCCAAACGGGTCTTGCAGTACGCCGAGCACGTAGTCGATGGCTTGCATATCGCCCATGCGTGCGCCCCAGCGCGCTTGCGGCAACAGATAGGGGCCTCGGCTCATCGATTCGACGCCACCCGCCAGCGCAGCGCCTGCGTCTCCCAACATCAAACTTTGTGCTGCGCTGACAATGGCCTGCAAGCCAGAGCCGCAGAGGCGGTTGACGTTGAAGGCGGGTGTCTCTTTCGGCAGGCCGGCATTCATCGCCACGGCACGAGAGATGTAGGCGTCGCGTGCTTCCGTCGGGATCACATGCCCCATCACCACGTGACCGATGTGTTCAGGTGCCAGCCCCGAACGTTCAATGGCGGCGCGGCAAACGTCAGTGGCCAGTTGAATGGGCGGCACATCTTTGAGCGAGCCGCCATAGCTGCCGATGGCTGAGCGGACGGCGCTGATAACAAAAATGTCGGATGGGTTCATGCGGGTTCCCCTGGAACAGGCCTGGATTCAAGTGTGCTTTTGCACTGTTATATGGGGTGAGTCTAGACACCGTGATGATTTTGGCCTATGCCAAAACTGCTCAAGGGGGATGGCGTTTTTGGCCATTTCAGTTGAAGTCGCTTTTTGATTCGTCTGATCGGGTCAGAAGCGCAGGAAAGAAAAAAGCCGGGGGCACGTCCGTAATGCTGTTCACTTAAGAGAGTCTTGAATCGGAGAAACCTGTGGCGAGGGAGCTTGCTCCCGCTTGAGTGCGTAGCACTCACAAAAATCGGCAATGATTGTCAGATTTTTGGGGCCGCTACGCAGCCCAGCGCGAGCAAGCTCGCTCGCCACAGAGGTGTGCACGATCCAAGAGCGCGCTTAAGTGAACAGCATTAGATACACGTCCGGGCTTTGTCATTCAGGTCTTTGTCAGGCGCACGTCTGGTCTTGCTTGTGCCACCCATCTTCAAACTGAAGGTTGAGCTTATGAAGCTCATGATCCAGTTCGTTGATCGAGTTAATGGCGGCCATCAGATCCGCCTCGCCAGTCTTGGCTTCCAGGTAAAGCCCGCGCAAGTAGCGATCATTTACAGTCGGAATCTTGTCAGTCTTTTCCCAGATCGCCACCGCTTGGGAGGTCAGCCCGACAATGCCGGCCAGCCTTTCTTGAGACAAACCCAGCTCTTTACGCAGGAACCGAAACTCTGCACCGGTCAGAGCTGCCGGTTTTTGCGCAATCGTCTTGCCGATAAAGTCATGAAGGCCCTCGACATCCGTGATAGCAACCGACTCGCCATAGGCAGTCTCTTTCACCCTGTAGCCGTTGCTAAGCCAGACGTTCGGTAGCCCGCTTTCAACGTAGTGGTACATCAAATTATCTCTCCCTTTGCATCGTGGTCACTCTGACGAGATATCTCCCGTCTTCGTCGACATCGATTGCGCCGACAAGTTGGAGGGGTGACCCAGCCCTGAACCATGAAATAGTGAATCTCCAATCGCCCCCGGGTGCTTGATAGGGACCATCAGTGACCTGTCCTCTGCGAAGGCAATCCATTACGTCAGGCATGGATATCTCTCGCTCAATCATGCGGGACCGTGCGTGCTTAGAGTAAAAGACACGCTCAGATCTATGCGAAAGCTCCCTAATGATTTCCAAGGCTTTCTTTTTGGACAGCGGAAACGGCAGTAGGTCGCTCATGATTATCTATAGTATTTATAGGTTGCGACAGACTAAAGCTCAAGCGCCGATTGTCAAAGCAGGGAAATAAAATGAGACATTTAGCGGAGCAGCGATGGACAGATTTAGTTTATGCGACAGGCCGAACCGACATCATTCATCCAATTACTGCGCCGGCTGGGCGAGTGTTCGGCGGGGATGGGATCTGCCTGGTTCGGTTCAGCAACATACCTCTCGCAGCGGCGGGCTACAGAGGTCAGCCAGTGGCGCCAGAGTAGCCCGATCCTCTGTGAGTACAGGCGTCTGATCAGTTATCACCAATGCAATTCATGCCCTGGACCTGATAATCCAGCACGTGCTTGCGACCCTGATGGTCGAGGTAAATCAGCTGCGCGGGGACGATGCCGCATTCTTGCGTGATGATATTGCTGGACAGGTCTTTGGCGATATCCAGGTGGACGAAGGAACCGGTCTTGTCGTGGATGACAGGTTCGGCGGTCTGGGTATCTGCAAACGCAAAACCCGTGGCGAGGAGAGCAGCAAACCCGAGGATTAACATTTTCATGATGACTTCCTCTATTCAGAGGCGGGTTGGCTGCCGATGGGGTGCCCGGCAGTGAATTAAGGTTAACCAGGCGATCCGCACAACCGACCCACAGTTGAATGACAATTTTCTAATGAAACGGCGCCGAAGTGACGGTGGGTGACCGGCGGCTTCGAGTATCAGGTCAGCGATTGCTTTGGAGCCGTATGTCGGGAGCGAGGAACGTCACCCGTGAGAAAACTTCCAATTGAAGACTGTCTGTCTTAGGGAGTTTGAGCATGAGTGGTGATCAAAAGAGCGAAGCCCTGGCGGCTTGGTATCAGCTCCTGAAAGTGCCCGAAATCCGCATGGATGCCGAAGAGCAATATGACGAGTTGCTCAAGGCTGCCGATGAGATGGAGCGCACCGGACTCATCAGCAGCGTTGAATGGCGCAGGCTGGTTCAAGAGGCGAGCGCTGCTTTTGCCAATGCGACAGAAGGGTTGGGGCGCGGAACGTAGTGGTCAATCCCTGGAGGCACTTCGAGCTACTGGCTGTTCGGCCTGTTGGGTGAACCATTGCATGATCAGCGAACAGCCAGGATGTGCGGCGGCGGAAGGTTGCAGGTTCAAAGCGTAAATGCCGTAAAGGAATCGAGGATCAAGGCGACGTGCGTTGGCAAGACTTATAAAAGGGGCAACAGCGACCCCGCGACCCCGCAGCCCAGCCATGGTGGGCGTTTCCAGAACATCAATGCAACCAGGGCGACCAGTGCCAAACCGAAATCTTGCGGCTTGAAAATCGCACTGGTCCAGACAGGCTGATACAGCGCCGCCAACAGCAGGCCGACCACTGCTGCATTGACACCGGCCAGCGCGGCCTGTGTGCGCAAACTGCGGCGCAAGCGTTCCCCAAAAGGCAAGGTCCCCACGATCAACAGAAAGGACGGTGCGAAGATCGCCAGCAAGCAAATCATGCCGCCGATCCAGCCCGACGGGGCGAGGTTCATCGAGGCGCCGAGGAACGCGGCGAAGGTGAACAAGGGACCGGGTACGGCCTGCGCGGCGCTATATCCGGCAAGAAAGGTTTCGTTATTGACCCAGCCAGAGGGCACTACCTCGGCTTGCAGCAATGGCAAAACAACGTGCCCACCACCGAACACCAGTGAGCCGGACCCACCGCTATGCCGACCTGACTGCTGGCCGGCCCCGGTAGAAATTGGCAGAGCGCGACCAGATCCGCATAGCTGCGCTCGGTCAGCCAGCGCCGTCGTGTGACGAACTCATCACGGAAGTAACCCAGATGGGCAATGGGCCCGCCGAAAGAAGTCAGTCCGAGGCGCAGGAAGATCAGAAACACCGACCATGCGCTGCTGCGGTGATCGGCATGTGGGGCGGTCATGAGTCCACCTTCCTGGTTCGAGCGGGTCCGGTTCATAGGTGAGTGACGATAGCGAATTCGTTAAATGCTGTCTCCCTAACCATGGCCTACGCTTATCCGCAGGCCAATGTTCATTGAGCAGGGTTTTTTCGCCCTGATCGACGTTCACCCGGCACCTATAAAAACAATGCAATCGGGAGACAACTTATGTCCGCTTTGTTCCGTCGATTCAGCCGCTGCATCGCAACGGCCGTTACCGCTGCCGCACTCGCGACACCGGCCTTTGCGCTGGACACCGTCAAGTTCATGGCCCCGGGTTCTGTGGGTGGAGGTTATGACCAGACTGCCAGGGTTCTGGGCAAAGCCATGATCGAGGCCAACACGGCCAAATCTACCACCTTCGAGAACAAGGGCGGAGCAGGGGGGACGTTGGGGCTGGCGCAGTTCGCCAACAGCACCAAGGGCGATCCGAATGCGCTGCTGGTTGTCGGCGCGATCATGGTCACTGCCATTGAACAGAACACACCGCAAATCACCTTGAAGGACGTAACGCCGATTGCCCGGTTGTTCACCGAGTACAACGTGATTGCCGTGCGCAAGGAGTCTGAATTCAAAACCCTGGAGGACTTGCTGAAGGTCTTCAAGGACAAGCCGACCAGTATTTCCTGGGGCGGTGGCTCCAAGGGGTCGATCGATCACATCGGCATTGCCGAGTTGGCCGCGAAAATGGGTGTCCCGGTCAACAAGGTGAATTACGTGGCCTTCGCGGGCGGGGGTGAAGTCGTTGCTCAGGCATTGGGCGGGCAGATCAAGGTGATCACCGGTGGTTATGCCGAGCTGGGCCAATACATCAGGAACGGCCAGTTCCGTGTCCTCGCCATCGGCGCCCCTGAACGCATTGAAGGCATCGATGCACCGACCCTCAAAGAAAAAGGCTACGACGTGACCATCGGCAATTGGCGGGGTGTTTACGGTGCCGCGAACCTCACGCCCGAGCAGCGCAAAGAAGTCACCGACGCCGTCGTGGCCGCCACCAACAGCAAAGTCTGGAAAGACAATATCGACACCAACAAATGGTCACCCAACGTCCTGACCGGCGATGAGTTCGGCAAATTCGTCGACGAAGAGCATGTGCGGCTGCGGGCGATGCTGGTCGAGGTCGGACTGGTTTCGAAATGACCCAGCCTCGCGCAATCGTGCCGGTGCAACTGGCGATCGGCGCCGGAGTGATCGCCATCAGCGCCGTGTTGGCGGTGGGCGCATTCCGGTTTCCGCCCGAGATGGGCTTCGTGATCCTGGGAGCCCACGTCTATCCGTACGCCGTCGCGGTGTTCCTGGGCGTGGTCGGTCTGTTGCTGTGTTATCAGGCCGCCACCGGTGGTTTTCGCGAGTTGGCAGACCATGATGACGAAGCTGCCCAAGCGCTGCCCGGCGGCAAAGCCGGCGCAGCCTGGGTGACGGCGGGACTGGTGGGGGTGGCCGTGCTGATTAACCTCATCGGCTTCGTATTGGCCGCCGGGCTGCTGTTTGCCTGTTCGGCGCGGGGGTTTGGCAGTCGTCGCCCAGTGAAGGACCTCGCCATCGGCATTGCCTTGACCCTGCCGATTTACTGGCTGTTCAACGCCGGGCTAGGGGTTTCCCTGCCGCCCCTTGTCAACGCCTGGATCTGACCCGGGCCGAAGGAGGTAAACAAGGTGGAAATTCTCGCAAACCTGGCCATTGGTTTTTCCGCTGCGCTGACACCGATCAATTTGATGTGGGGCTTTATCGGCTGTCTGCTCGGCACCGCCATTGGTGTCTTGCCGGGTATCGGACCGGCGCTGACGGTGGCGCTGCTGTTGCCGATCACCGCCAAGGTCGATCCCACGGGCGCCTTGATCATGTTCGCCGGTATCTATTACGGCGCGCAGTTTGGCGGCTCGACCACCTCCATCCTGCTCAATACGCCCGGTGAATCGTCCTCCATGGTCACGGCCCTGGAAGGCAACCTCATGGCGCGCAACGGCCGGGCAGGACCGGCCCTGGCCACCGCCGCGATAGGCTCATTTGTTGCCGGCACCATTGCGACGGTGTTGCTGACGTTGTTTGCTCCGATTGTTGCCACGCTGGCGCTCAAGTTTGGTCCTGCGGAGTATTTCGCGATTCTGGTGCTGTCCTTCACGACGGTGTCTGCGGTACTCGGCGCTTCGATGCTGCGCGGTTTTGCCTCGCTAGGGGTTGGGCTGACCATCGGCTTGATCGGCCTGGACTCGACCTCGGGCATTGCCCGCTACACCTTGGCGGTGCCGGAGTTGGTGGATGGCATCGAAGTCGTGCTCGTGGCGGTCGGTTTGTTTGCAGTGGGTGAGGCGTTGTACAGCCTGCTTTATCAGAAAGAAGAAACGTCCGGCCGGCACCGTTTGACCTCGTTGTGGATGACGCGCGCTGACTGGAAACGCTCGGTCCCCGCCTGGCTACGGGGCACGTTGATCGGCTTTCCATTTGGGTCGATTCCGGCAGGGGGCGCGGAAATTCCGACGTTCCTGTCCTATTCGGCGGAACGCAAACTGAGCAAGTACCCGAAAGAGTTTGCGGGCAGCAAGGGCGAGGGGGCGATCGAGGGGGTTGCCGGTCCCGAGGCAGCCAACAACGCGAGTGCGACGGGTTCTTTGGTGCCACTGCTGACGCTCGGCATTCCGACGTCCGCCACCGCGGCGATTCTGTTGGCCGCGTTCCAGAACTACAACCTGCAGCCGGGGCCGATGCTGTTCCAGACGTCGGGAGAATTGGTCTGGACCCTGGTGGCCTCGCTGTATGTCGGCAACGTGATCCTGTTGGTGTTGAATCTCCCGTTGGTGGGCCTGTGGGTCAAGCTCCTGCAGATTCCCCGTCCGTACCTGAACGCCGGCATTCTGGTGTTTGCCACCATCGGCGTGTATGGCATGCGGCACTCTTCCTTCGACCTGTTGCTGATGTTGGCGATTGGGTGGGGCGGGGTCTTGATGCGTCGTTTCGATTTTCCCGTCGCCCCCGTGATCGTCGGCATGTTGCTGGGGCCGATGGCTGAAAAGCAGCTGCGCAATGCGTTGTCCATCAGCGAGGGAGACTGGCTGGTGTTTGTGACGCAACCGATATCAGCCGCGTTCCTCGCGCTGACGCTGCTGGTGCTGGTGGTTCCGCACCTGCTTCACGCCCGCGGTATCAAGTTGCATGAGGACGATTGAGGGCAGTGGCCAGCGCCGATGGAGATAGTCACAGGTTGACGGACAGGCTCAGGGCGTGAGGGGGCGGTGCATCCAGATCAAAAGCTGCAGGCGAGCTAACGCTCGGCCTATTGAGTGGTGAAAAGCAAAAGCTGTACACCGATCTGCTTTATGTGGGAGCGGCGGTGCGACGATTCGACTTGCTCGCGAAGGCGGACTGGCATCCGCCATTGATGTCGATTGACACGGCCCCTTCGCGAGCAAGCCCGCTCCCACATTTGGATTTTTGCCGGGCGCATGGATTGGGGGGGCGCCGCCGATGATCTGCGGGAGCGGGCTCGAAGGATAGGCCGGCCGGTAGGCCGCCTCGCTTTTGTTTTTGATCTTCTTGCCCCGTCGGAAGGCCGTACGCCAGGGGCAAGAGCCCTTGGTTACTTGGGGCTCTTCCAAGTGACTCGCTGTAAGAAAGAAACCGCCAGCCGCCTTACCGCAGAAACGGATATGCCCCCGATCTTAAGTGAACAGCGCCGCACAGGGTCCTTTGATCAAACCAGATTAATCGTGACGTCGATGTTGCCACGGGTAGCCTTCGAGTACGGGCACCGCTGGTGGGCACCATCCACCACCGCTCGTGCGACTGCAGGATCCAGACCCGGGAGGCTGACATTGAGGCGCGCCTGGAGGAAAAAGGCGTCTTCGGTCCTGCCCAGGTCCACTTCGGCATCGACGGCGACGTCGCTCGGCAAGGTCACCTTCAACGCGACAGCCGCCTTACCCATTGCACCGATGAAACAGGCCGACCAACCTGCAGCCAGCAGCTGTTCGGGATTGGTGCCACTCCCTGACGAGCCAGGTGCGGAAAGCTTGATGTCCAAACGTCCATCGTCGCTTCGCGACTCGCCGTTACGGCCTCCGGTCGTGTGGGTCTTGCCGGTGTAAAGCACGGTATCGATTTCATTGATCATGAGGTGGCTCCTGCTGGGGTGTTGGGCTCATTAGCCTGGGTTCATCGGAGAACGCCAGGTGTTCGACGCCGCCCACTTTTCCACCTTCATGTAATGCGTATGTGTCCTGATCCGGCGATTATGTATCGTTCTGTAAGATCACCCGCGAACATACAGAGCGATACAAATCACCTTGCCTCCTGACCCTTCGCCGATGCGCCGCACCATCACCCTCGTTTAGGCAGCTTCCAGTCTGGCCGAATGAAATGGCAGGTGTAACCGTTGGGATAGTGTTCGAGGTAGTCCTGATGTTCCGGTTCTGCTTCCCAGAACGGGCCAGCGGGCACGATTTCAGTGACGACCTTGTCAGGCCACAAGCCGGATGCATCAGCGTCGGCCACCGTGTCCTCGGCCACCTGCTTCTGTTCATCGTTGAGATAGAAGAGTGCCGAGCGGTAGCTCATACCCACATCGTTGCCCTGACGATTCTTCGTCGTCGGGTCGTGGATCTGAAAGAAAAACTCGAGGATCTGGCGATAGCTGATCTGGTCCGGATCGAACACGATTTCGATCGCTTCCGCGTGGGTGCCATGGTTGCGGTAAGTCGCGTTGGGTACATCGCCGCCCGAGTAGCCTACCCGCGTGGAGAGCACGCCAGGGTAGCGTCTCAGCAAATCCTGCATGCCCCAGAAGCAACCGCCGGCCAGGATCGCAGTTTCAGTTCGCGTCGTCATATACGGTCCCTCCCATCAGTGAATTTAGCGTCCGGTATCAATGTACCTCATGTGCTTTCGCTTCTTGGCCGAAAGCGCTCACTCCATCCGCGGCCACCGATCCTCGATTGCGTACCACGGCGCTTTCGATGCAACACACACGTGTTTCTGTTTTTCACTCAGGAACGGTGTGTCCAGCGTGCCTATCGCCACGGACATCCAATCCGAATACTCGCCTTTGGAATCAGACCAGAACAGCGAAGAGCTGCAATCGCCGCAGAACTGTCGGACGACACGTTCAGATGAGTGATAGGTTTTCAGCGTCTCGACACCCGCAATGATTGTAATAGACGTCCTGGGTGCGCTTGCATACGTCGCGAACGCTGCCCCGTGGCCCTTGCGACATTGGCTGCAATGGCAATGGGTAACCGCTTTCAGCTCGGCGGCCACCCGATATTTCACTGCGCCGCACAGGCAACTTCCTTGGTGAAGTGCATCCATGTTCATCGTTTCTCAAGTCTCGGTCGCGCCACTGTAGCGGTCTGCCGAGTGGAGTGAAACCCAGGTGTCCGGTCTTTCGTCAGGCGGTTTTAATGTATCGTCAGCCCCCAGGAGTTGAGGCAACCCATGGAGAGAACATGACGTTAACCGCTGAAACGTTGATTGAGATCGCGATGGCCAATCCGGCAAACGCCGAGATTGCCCGGCGCTTGCCTTCTATTGGCCTGGACCAATGCATGTTGACGGCGGGCTGTCTTTTTCAGGCGGTCTGGAATCATCAAGCCGGGCTTCCCGCCGCTTGGGGCATCAAGGATTACGACGTTTTCTACTTTGATGAAGACGTGTCGTGGGAGGCCGAGAATGAAGTCATCGTTGCCGCCCGGAAGCTCTTTTACGACCTGGACGTGAACATCGAAATCAAGAACCAGGCACGGGTTCACCTTTGGTACGGTCAGCGATTTGGCAGGGCTTATCCCAAGCTTCAGTCGGCAAAGGATGGCATTGATCGGTATCTGATTGCGGGGACGTGTATCGGTCTGGATGTGGTGACCGGCGAAGTGTACGCGCCTTACGGTTTGAGCGATGTCGAAGAAGGGCTTTTGCGGATCAATCCGGTGAATCATCAGCCCGATCTGTTCGATCAGAAGGCCCGGAGTTATCAGGCTCGTTGGCCTTTTCTACGAGTGGTCGCAGTTTGAATCGACAGACATTTCCGCCGCGCACTCGCGGATCAACGGTCGTCTTGTAGTGAAGGAGAAGGCAGGGGACATCGTAGCCGGGCTAACCGATGTCCCCTCGTTACACAAAAATCAGAACTTGAACGCTTGTCGGCCGACCAGCAACCAGTGGCCTTTCTGTTTTTGCCAGATCTGGAAGTTCTCGATTTCGGTCGGAACCACTTCGGTGCCTTTGAGTGCTTGAGCCGAGAAGTGATGGCGGACCAACGCTACGTCACCCGAGATGGTGATGGTCTGGTTCTGCATCTCCAGGGTTTTGAACGCGCTTTTGCCGGTTTCGATATCGTCGATGAATGCTTTCTTGTCCTGGATCTTTCCGCTGGAGTGCCCGTAGGTCAGGTTCTCGGCGGTCAGTGCTTTCAGTTCGGCAATGTTCTTGTGCAGCATGGCTTGCGTCAGATGATCGACGGCTTGCGCAACATCCTTGTCCGCGGAAGCGGGGGCGGCGGCTACGTAGCCGCTGAAGAGGCACAAGAATCCAATCAGCAGTTTCACTTTTTTCATCGGTGTTTCCTTGTTGTTGTGGGTTGTAGGAGCGAGAGTGAAAAATATCACTTATCGGTCATCGTACAACCTAGCATGCAGCCGAGAAAAAAACGAACTTGCGTTGAGGGCTCATATTCCTGGGTAGTCAGCGCGACTCGCCATTACAATGCAACACGTAGTAACTCATCACTTATAGGGATATTGGCCAGTGGATGACAACAGAAGGCCCATCAAGACGCGCTCTGCGGGCTGGGCAAAACACATCACCGACATTTTGGTGAAAAGAGACATTTCCCCCAATCAGATATCCGTCGCCAGCATCGCCTTCGCGCTTGCCGGCGTCGTGGCGCTCAATATTGATAGCGGTGTCATTGGATCGATCTGCTGCGCGATCGGCATTCAGTTGCGCCTGCTGTGCAACCTTTTCGATGGGATGGTGGCGATAGAGGGCGGCAAGAAGTCCGACATCGGCAGCCTCTACAACGAATTCCCCGACCGGATCGCCGACAGTTTGTTGATCGTAGGGTTGGGGTATGCCATTGGCCAATCCGACCTCGGATGGTTTGCTGCCCTGGCGGCGGCACTGACTGCTTATGTCAGGGTGTTCGGCGGCTCGATTGGCCTCAAGCAGACCTTCATCGGCCCTATGGCCAAGCAGCATCGAATGGCCGTGATGACCGCAGGACTGCTGCTGAATGCCATCGAAGCAAAGTTTTATGGCACTCACTACGTACTGTTGATCGCGCTGGTTGTCATCGCCCTTGGTTCAGTCGCCACGTGCGTCACGCGAACGCTGGCGATCGCCAAGCAGTTGAAGGGGGCCGACCATGTGGATCAGTAATGCGCTGATTTCTGTTCTTCGACTGCTGATTGGCGTCACGGCCAGATGGGAGAGCCCGCCGGATCTGACGCGTCAGCGAATCTATTTCGCCAACCACACCAGTCACATGGACACCTTGGCCATCATTGCGGCCCTGCCGCCTGAGGCGAGGTTGAATGTGAAGCCGATCGCCGCTGCCGATTACTGGGGGAAGAACCGATTTCTCTCGTACATCTCCCAGAAAGGCCTGAATGCTGTGCTGATCGACCGTAAACCGGCGCCCGGTAAAAACGCGCTGGAGCCCATTTTCGATGTGGTGCAGGCGGGTCATTCGATTATCTTCTTTCCGGAAGGCACGCGCTCATCCGAGGCACTGCCCGGGGAATTCAAATCAGGTCTTTACCGGCTGGCCGAGACCTTCCCCGATGTCGACCTGGTGCCGATCTACCTGGAAAACCTTCATCGCTCCATGCCCAAAGGCAAACACGTCCCTCTGCCGATCATCTGCACGATCCGTATCGGCAATCCGATGGAAAGGATTGCTGGCGAGGATAAACAGGTGTTTCTGGAACGCGCGCGTAACGCCATTGTGGGGTTGTCGAAATGAGTCTTGAAGCAAAGTTTTTGTGGTTCTTTTTCGGATTGGCCTGCTTGCTGGCGATTGCTTCGCTGGCCGGTCGATTGCTGGCCCGGCGGGCCAAAACGGAAGGCGCTGTCTCGACCATCGAAAACCTCAATCAGCGCGTGAATGCCTGGTGGGGGATGGTCATCATCTTCTTCGTGTCCTACCTGCTGGGCGGCAATGCAACGGTCGTCCTGTTCGGATTCATCTCACTGTTCGCGCTCAGGGAGTTCATCACCCTGACTCCGACCAGGCGGGGTGACCATAACGCCCTGTTTTCGGCGTTTTTCATCCTGATTCCACTGCAATACATTCTGATCGGTACGCACTGGTATTCGATGTTTACGCTGCTGATTCCGGTGTATTCATTCCTGCTGCTACCGGCGATTGCGGTGCTGAGCCAGGACACTGACGGCTTCCTGGAAAGGACGGCAAAGATTCAGTGGGGCGTGATGATCTGCATTTATTGCATCAGCCATGCGCCCGCGCTGTTGCTGTTGGATCTGGAAGGGTTCGCGGGTCAAAACGCGTTGCTGCTGTTCTATCTGGTGTTCGTCGTTCAGTTGAGTGATGTGTTGCAGTACGTGTTCGGCAAACTCTTGGGCAAGCACAAAGTTGCGCCGTTGGTGAGTCCGTCAAAAACGGTCGAAGGTCTGGTCGGTGGCGGCCTGTCCGCAACGCTGATTGGCGGCTGCATGTTCTGGATGACCCCCTTCAGCTTCTGGCAGTCACTGCTGATGTCGTTCGTCATCGTGGTGATGGGTTTCCTCGGTGGTCTGGTCATGTCGGCGATCAAACGCAGTCTGAGCGCCAAGGACTGGGGCACCATGATCAAAGGTCACGGCGGCATGCTCGACCGGATGGACTCGATTTGCTTCGCCGCGCCGATCTTCTTTCACCTGACGCGCTACTTCTTCTCCGCTGCCTGATTCAGGCGTCCTCAAAACCGAAAAAACATACCGCATGTCGTAAAGACATGCGCGTATGGACTTTCGCTTCATTAACCACTCGTGCCGGTCGATAACCTCTTTAGCAAACCAATCCGCAGTTGGCTTCAACGCAACTGACAAACGTGCCGAGAGAGGAACCACAGAGTGTCCATAAAATTACGTTTGATTCTGCTGATTGGCACCGGGCTGGCTACCGCGTTGATCATGAGCCTGGTCAGTTACCTGGGAAATACCCAGATGGCTGCTGCGGTGAATGACAACGAGGTCAGTATGACCGTGCTGCGCAATCACCTCGAAGCCGACATGATGCACGACGCGTTACGCGCCGACGTGCTGTCCGCGATGTTGGTCGGGTTGGGCAAAAGCACCAGCAGCAAAGCCGAGGTGCGCAGTTCCATCGAGGAACATGCGGCGCATTTTCGTGAAATGCTTGGTGAAAACCTTAAGCAGCCGGTCAACGACACCATCAAAGGGGCCCTGAACAAGATCAAGCCCAGCCTTGATACCTACATCAGCGCAGCCGAAGGCATTGTTGGGGTGGCGCTGGAAAATCCGCAGGCCGCGCAGCAACAACTGGGCAGTTTCAGTAGCGTATTCAGCCAGCTGGAAAGTCAATTGGCCGCCCTCAGCGAACTGATTGAGACCAACACCCAACAGACCCGTGCCGACACTCAGAACGTCATCAGCAATGCCAATTTCACCCTCGGCGGTGTCCTGATCGCCAGTCTGTTATTGCTGCTGGCCCAGGGGCGCTCAGTGATGCTGAGCATCATGGGGCCGTTGCAGACCGCCAGCCGCATTGCTGACAGCATCGCCCATGGCAACCTGAGCGAACCGATTGTCGAACCCACCCACAACGACGAAGCCAGCGCCCTGATTCGCAGCCTCGCGACCATGCAGCGCGACCTGCGCGGCATGATCGAAGCCGTGCGCAGCAACGCCCACGGCGTGAGCGGCATGAGCGAACAATTGAGCAGCGGCTGCCACGAAGTCGCCGGCAGCAGTCAGCAACAAAGCGTAGCGGCCAGCACCATGGCGGCTGCCGCCAGCGAAATGACCGCGAGCATTGAGGAAATCACCCGGCATGCCGAGCGCGCACTGAACATGGCCAATCAGGCCGAGGCACTGGCCAAGGATGGCGGTCGCGTGATCCATCAGGTGGTCAACGACATGGACGGCATTGCGCGTTCGGCGCAGCAATCGGCCCAAGTGATCCGCACGCTGGACAAGGAGTCCGAAGGGATTTTCAGCATCATTCAGGTGATCAAGGGCATCGCCGATCAAACCAACCTGCTGGCGCTCAACGCCGCGATCGAAGCCGCTCGTGCCGGTGAGCAGGGCCGTGGATTTGCCGTGGTAGCAGACGAAGTGCGCAGCCTGGCGGGACGCACCAGCGCCTCTACCCAGGAAATTGCCACGATGGTCTCACGCATCCAGCAAAGCACCCGCGAGGCGGTGACCAGCATGGAGGCGGGCGTGGCGCAGGTCGACAAAGGCATGGCTGTGACCGCCGACGTCGAGCGCGCCATCCGCGAAATTCTCGACGCCACGCTGAACACCACGCAACTGGTCAATGACATCACCCGCACCATCGGTGAGCAGAGCCTGGCCAGTAACGAAATCGCCCATCAGGTCGAAATGATTGCCGGCATGTCCGAAGGCAACAGCAAGGTCATCGGCCGGACCGCCTCGACCACCGATGAGCTGTCCACCCTGGCAGGCAAACTCTCGCAGTCGGTGGATCGGTTCAGGCTTTAAGGCTTGCGTACCGATCAGTTGGTTTCGGTGATTTTGAAGGCCTCTTCAGTCCTGACAACGTCGATTACAGATACTTGTCCGTCACCGCGCCTTCCGAGGCGCTGGACACGGTCTTCGCGTACTTGGCCAACACACCGCGTTTGTACTTGGAATCCGGGCGCACCCAACGGGTTTTGCGCTCGGCCAGTTCGGCGTCGGAGACATCGACCGTAATCTGCCGAGTTTCGGCGTCGATGGTGATCTTGTCGCCGTCTTCAATCAGCGCTATCGGCCCGCCGTCAAAGGCTTCGGGCGTGATATGGCCCACCACAAACCCGTGTGAACCGCCGGAGAAGCGGCCGTCGGTGATGAGCGCAACGTCTTTGCCCAGCCCCTTGCCCATGACCGCCGACGTCGGCGAGAGCATTTCGCGCATGCCGGGCCCACCCTTGGGGCCTTCGTAGCGAATCACGATCACATCACCGGCCTTGACTTCGCCGTTGAGGATGCCGGCCAGTGCACCTTCCTCGCCGTGATACACGCGAGCCGAGCCTTCAAAGCGCAAACCTTCCTTGCCGGTGATCTTGGCCACTGCGCCGGTGGGCGAAAGGTTGCCGCGCAGCACCACTAAATGGGAGTCCTTTTTGATCGGTTGGTCGAAGGGCAGGATCACGTCCTGTCCCTCGGGATAGTCGGGCACGTTTTCCAGGTTTTCGGCCAGGGTCTTGCCGGTGACCGTCAGCGCATCGCCATGCAGCATGCCGGCGGCAAGCATGCGCTTCATCAGCGGTTGGATGCCGCCGATGGCCACCAGTTCGCTCATCATGTATCGGCCGCTGGGACGCAGATCGGCCACCACCGGGGACACTTTGCCCAACTCGACAAAATCATCCAGCGTCAGCTCGACATCCACCGCATGCGCCATGGCCAGAAGGTGCAGCACGGCATTGGTCGAGCCGGCGAGGGCGATCACCACCCGAATCGCATTTTCAAAGGCCTTGCGGGTCATGATGTCGCGCGGTTTGATGTCTTGCTTGAGCAGCTCCATGACTTGCTGACCGGCGCGGAAACTGTCCGACGCCTTGTCGCTGCCGACGGCGTCCTGAGAGCTGGAACCAGGCAGGCTCATGCCCAACGCTTCAATGGCGGAAGCCATGGTGTTGGCCGTGTACATGCCGCCGCAGGAGCCGGGGCCCGGAATCGCCACTTCCTCGATGTGCTTGACCTGAATCTCGCTGATATCCCCCCGCGCGTGCTGACCCACGGCCTCGAACACAGAGATGATATCGGTGTGGCCGGCGCCCGGCCGGATGGTGCCGCCATAGACGAAGATGGATGGGCGATTCAGCCGCGCCATACCGATCAGGCAGCCCGGCATGTTCTTGTCACAACCGCCCACGGTTACCAGGCCGTCAAAGCCTTCGCAGCCGGCCACGACTTCAATGGAATCGGCGATCACTTCACGCGACACCAGCGAATACTTCATGCCTTCGGTGCCGTTGGCGATGCCATCGGAAATGGTGATCGTGTTGAAAATGATGCCCTTGGCGCCAGCGGCATTCGCGCCTTTTTCGGCTTCAATCGCCAGCTTGTCGATGTGCATGTTGCAGGGCGTGACCATCGCCCAGGTGGAGGCGATACCGATCTGCGGTTTTTTGAAATCCTCGTCGGTGAAACCCACGGCACGCAGCATGGATCGTCCGGGCGCGCGTTCCACGCCGTCGACCACTTGGGAGGAATATTTGCGCAGATCAACTGTGTCGCTCATGACATCTCCTCACCGGCTCATCGAGAAAAGCACGATGAGTATAGTGGCCGAGGCGGACTATCAAGTCGGGAACAGACGCGCGGGTTTGCCGTGTCGTGATATTCTGCGCGCCAACTTGCTTTGACCTATTCAGTTTGTGCGTCCTTGAGACGCGCCAACAGAATCACTGTCGCTCAAGTAGCTGAAGCCAATAACGATAAAAAGTCAGTTCAGTAGGGACATATAAACTGAGGTCGATGGAGACACGTCGGCCTTGTGTGCCCACCCTCCAATCCTTATGCGTACGCAACCCGCAGCATGCTGCCTGCATGCCGTGAACCAGGGGCATCAAGCATGGGGATGGAAGGGCGGATGGCGTTTTATCAAAGGTGCTACAGATGTTTAAGAAAATGAACACGGCCCTGCTGGGGCTGGCTTTGTCGATGGGGATCACGTCCGTTCACGCGGAAGAGGCAAAGAAAGTCGATGTGCTGCTCATTGGCGGCGGCATCATGAGCGCGACCCTCGGTGTTTGGCTCAATGAGCTGGAACCTGGCACTTCGATGGAAATGATCGAGCGCCTCGACGGCGTTGCCCTGGAAAGCTCCAACGGCTGGAACAACGCCGGTACCGGTCACTCCGCCCTGGCCGAATTGAACTACACCCCGGAAGACGATAAAGGCAACGTCCAGATCACGAAAGCCGTTGAAATCAACGAAGCCTTTCAGATCTCCCGTCAGTTCTGGGCCTGGCAGGTTCAGCAAGGCGTGCTGAAGAACCCGCGTTCGTTCATCAACTCCACGCCGCACATGAGCTTTGTGTGGGGCGATGACAACATCAAGTTCCTGAAGAAGCGCTACGAAGCCCTGCAAGCGAGCCCGCTGTTCGCCGGCATGCAGTACTCCGAAGACCCGGCTGTGATCAAGAAGTGGGTTCCGCTGATGATGGAAGGGCGTGACCCGAACCAGAAAGTCGCGGCCACCTGGAGCCCGATCGGTACCGATATGAACTTTGGCGAGATCACCCGCCAGTTCGTTGCGCACCTGCAAACCACGCCGAAATTTGACTTGAAACTGTCTAGCGAAGTGCAAGACATCACCAAGAACGAAGACGGCAGCTGGCGCGTCAGCTACAAAAACCTGAAAGACGGCACAAAAACCGAAACCGACGCCAAGTTCGTGTTCATCGGCGCGGGCGGCGGTGCACTGCACCTGCTGCAGAAGTCCGGCATTCCTGAAGCCCAGGAATACGCAGGCTTCCCGGTTGGCGGCTCGTTCCTTGTGACCGAGAACCCGACCATCGCCGAGCAACACCTGGCCAAGGCCTACGGCAAAGCCTCCGTTGGCGCACCGCCCATGTCGGTTCCGCACCTGGACACCCGCGTCCTGGACGGCAAGCGCGTCATCCTGTTTGGCCCATTCGCGACCTTCAGCACCAAGTTCCTCAAAGAAGGCTCGTACCTGGACCTGCTGACCACCACCACCACGCACAACGTGTGGCCAATGACCAAAGTCGGCATCAAGGAATACCCGCTGGTCGAGTACCTTGCTGGCCAACTGATGCTGTCTGACGAAGACCGCCTCAACGCCCTCAAAGAATATTTCCCGAACGCCAAAGCCGAAGACTGGCGCCTGTGGCAAGCCGGCCAACGCGTGCAAATCATCAAGCGTGATGAAGCCGCGGGCGGCGTGCTGAAGTTGGGTACCGAGATTGTTGCCTCGCAAGACGGCACCATCGCGGGTCTGCTGGGCGCATCGCCGGGCGCTTCGACGGCTGCACCGATCATGCTGACCGTGCTGCAGAAGGTGTTCAAGGACAAGGTGGCATCGCCTGCCTGGCAGGAAAAGCTGCACCAGATCGTGCCGAGCTATGGCACTCAGTTGAATGGCAACCCTGAGAAAGTGGCTGAAGAGTGGGCTTACACCGCCAAGATGTTGCAGCTGACTCCGCCGCCGGCGATTGGTCAGATGGCGGCTCCGGCTGCTGCTCCGGCTGCTCCGGCCAAGGCGCCGAAGGCTAATGCTGCGACTGATATGGCTCTGTAACTAGAAGCCTGATCAAAAGCCCACTGAACCGGTGACGGTCAGTGGGCTTTTTTGTGTCTGGAATTCGATCTTGCAGATTACGAATTGCTTAGGCTGACGAGTTTTTTGTGGCGAGGGGGCATGCCCCCGTTGGGCTGCGAAGCAGCCCCAGAAAGGTAAACGATCACTCAACGTCGTACATCAATTCCAAGCTTTTTATCCATTCATTCGTCGCGCTGTATCTTGCGTAATAAATTTCCCTTTCTGCGGCGCTTAAATTTGTGAAAAACGGCGAGAAGTAGCTGTCGTTATAGTAGCCCTGAGCGCCTTGCATATCGCCTCCCCACCAAGAAGGGTTATACCCCTCGAAAACAACCCATGGAGGAGGCACGGAGAATTTCTCGCGAGCAATGATGGCCAAGAAATCAACACTATTGGTGACTAGTCGTACAGTCACAGAATTGAATTCTCTGGTAGATATGAAAAACACCAAGTGCTCAGTTTTTTGAGTGTTTACATACTGCTTTACGGGTAGTTCGTTAAACGTTTTTTCAGTCGCATACGTGAAGTTGTCTTCGACGAGCGTCAAGAGCTTATGAGTATCTTCGTTGCCGATTAAAAATGGAGAGTAGTAGGCTGGAATGCCTATGTCCTCCAAAGACGTGTTTTGCGGATAGTCGGGTAGGGGAGGATCAATGTTTAATAAAGACTTAGTGAATATCAACTTCAGTTCTGGTATGGAATATCCGACGATTTGTTCTTTCGGTTCCTGCTTTATGAGGGCTTTGATACGACTAAAAATGCTCATGATCTGTCTCAGTCCTGTAGGTATTCGGTGAGCCAAAAGCCCACTGAACCGGTGACGGTCAGTGGGCTTTTTTGTGTCCGCAATTCGATCTTGCAGATCACGAAATGCTAAGACTGACGAGTTTTTGTGGCGAGGGGGCTTGCCCCCGTTGGGCTGCGAAGCAGACCTGAATAGGGCGGATTTACTCCTCGTCGTACTTAAGCGTGCGGTGAACCCATCTTGCTTTATATCGTCGTGAGCTCGCATCTCCAGAGATGGCCAAAGCAGTGCCTCATCCGTCGCGACAAAATGGCTTAAGATCATCAAAGGCTGGAATGGAACATCTCGACTAAAGGACGCGACATTTATGGAAATCCCCTTTTCTCAAATCAGCGAGCGTTTGAACAATCGCCGATTTTCGGTAGCAGACAACGCCTACGGGCTATCTGATGCACGCACAGTATTTCACTACCATGTCGAGGAAGGTGCTATTTGGGGTACTTACCAGGGTGGTCATATCCGCAGGGGTAATCAAGTCGGGCGCGTGACAGGCCCCGATACCATTGAGCTTCTTTATCAGTGCTTGACCACGGATGGTGAGATTCTTTCCGGCTGGTCTCGTGGCACGGTAGGCATTGATCACGCAGGACGTACCACGCTGACCTTCGTATGGGGTTGGTTGTCGGGCGCGACCGGAGGTGGGGAGTCGAGCTACGTGGAGCTTGCCGCGTAGCGGTTAAGCAGAAAAAGTCGAACTCCGCCGCCGGTGATTGGTCAGGTGGCGGCTCCGGCTCCGGCTCCGGCTGCTGCGGCCAAGGCGCCGAAGGCTAATGCTGCGACTGATATGGCTCTGTAACTAGAAGCCTGATCAAAAGCCCACTGAACCGGTGACAGTCAGTGGGTTTTTTTGTGGGCGTTTGGAATTCTCAGTGTCTCGGTTGCACTGGGTCAGAAGCCAGCCTCAATTGACGATTATTTGGTTGTGCTATACAACTAATCAGACGTTTCGTTCGAGGTGCTTCTCGTGATTCATTCCCAATCAAACCTGATTAACCAAGTCCGTTCGGTGTCGCGTCTCATGGTGCGAGAGTTGGGGTTCATGCAAGCCACGCTGGCTGCGACGGACTATCCACCCTCGTCCGTCCACACGATTGTGGAGATTGGGGAGCGGAGTTCGATGACGGCAGTGGAGCTTGTGGAGCTCCTCGGCCTGGAAAAGTCCACCGTGAGCCGTATGGTGCGCAAGCTGATTGAGGCCGGCGAGATAGAAGAGGCTCCACACGAGGATGACGCACGTTCCAAGAAACTGCGACTCACGGCGAAAGGCAAGAAGACCCTTCGAGCCATTGATTCATTCGCGAAAGAACAGGTGAGCGCTGCCTTGACTCACTTAACGAATGAGCAACAGCAGGCAGTGAGTGAGGGTATCGCCCACTATGCGGTCGCGCTGCAAGCCCATCGACTTGGTACAGAGCAATTGCCTCCCGCGCAATTGGACATTGCTCGGGGCTACCGTCCCGGAATCATCGGCCGCATTGTCGAAATGCATGCTGACTACTACGCAAGATATTCGGACTTCGGTCAGCCGTTTGAAAGTCTGGTTGCATCAGACATGGCGGAGTTGATGGGGCGTTTGGACAATCCACGCAACGAGGTGTGGGTGGCGTTGGACGGCCAGCGAATTGTAGGTTCCATCGCGATAGACGGCGAAGGAGAGGGCGGCGAAGCGATTCTCCGCTGTTTCATTCTTGATGACTCAGCGAGAGGTAAGGGAGCAGGCAAACGCTTGTTGGTTGAAGCGATAAATTTCTGTGACGAACAGGGTTTTTGCGCGACGCGGCTTTGGACGTTCAAAGGTCTTGATGCCGCTCGTAAACTGTATGAAGGCTTTGGTTTTAAGTTGGAACAGGAACAAGAGGGGGATCAATGGGGCAAAAGGGTGATCGAACAGTGTTTTTTACGACCTGGCCTGGCTGCTGCGCAAACTTGAGTCACTATAAAACGTGTAACAGGTTATCCGCGATTGTCCCCGAAAAAGCGGCCTCTACCGGTCCAATAAGAAACACAGGTCCCACGCCATCCCATTGAACCGTCACAGTTCCGCCATCACATTCAACCTCAACGGAGTTGTCTAACAAGCCACAACGAATTCCATTAACTGCGGCACCGCAAGAGCAGGAACCTGAACCGAGCGGAATGCCACCCCAGCGTTCCCAAATGCGCAACCGAATGTGTTTTCGGTTGATGATCTGGACGAAATGCACGTTCGTCCTGAGGGGGAATAGGGGATTTGTTTCAATTGTCGGGCCGATGGTCGCTATATCAATGGCTGTTAGATCATCCACGAAATAAGTGCAGTGCGGATTTCCCATGCTGCAAGCTGTTGGGGCACCAGCAAGTGGCAAAACAGTTGTATCCAGTTCCAGAGACAGCGGAATATCCGACCAGCCGAAAAGTGGCTCTCCCATGTTGACGGAAATTGCGCCGGTTGAAGTTCGTTCGCAAGTGAGTAGACCACGGTTGGTTCGGAGCGCTATCGAAGTGGTATTTGATTCGCGCATCAACATATCCGCTGCGCCCCGCGTTGCGCTGCCACAAACGTCCAGCGTGGAGCCATCTGCGTTCCAAAACATCAAACGCGCATCTGCATCCTCGCAATCGAGCACCACCGCGAGTTGATTGAATCCGACGCCTCGGTTCCGATCACCCATTCGCCGAGCCAGGGTACTTGTCATTGGATTGGCCGCGTTTCGCGAGTCGACAATGACGAAGTCATCGCCATTGGCGTGCATTTTATGAAAGCTCAGCGGCATAAATAGATCCTGGCGCAATTGACGTTCAAAGGCGATCTAGCGCCGACTCGGTGTTCTGATCCGTATTTTCCATCGCCATCTGCATCTGTAATGCACACAGCCGCCGGCTCACAATAACGGCACGCTCCGCAGTCACGGCGACTGCTGCACCGCAAACTCATAATGTAGGAGGCCCAATGGGCAAGATGGCGATTTTCCTGGGTGGATTTCTGGTGTTGACCATTTTGATTGGTGCCCTGGCCACGATCTCTCCGACTTAGTCCTTTCTGCGATCAGACGTCCTCCCGCCAGCGCCGCGCCTGAACGACCAGCGCTGGCGCAAAGTGCAGCACGACCATGCGCACCAAATGATGGGTCAGGATGAACACCACGTTCAGCCCGCCGCTGAAGGCGACGAGGGCAATGGTTTCGATGGCGCCAGGCATGTACGCCAGCCACAGCGACAAGGGATCGCTGCCCAGGACCCGTCCGGCCACTGCGGCAAACGCCGCTGCGATCAGCAGCATCAAGGCGACGGCCATCAACCCGGCTCGTCCGTGGCGGACAAGTTCTGCGAGGCTGATGTCTTTGAATTTCGAGCCAATCAGCGCACCGAGGAGGACCACGGCGGTGTCGACACTCCATGACGGCAGGTGGAAGGCCTGGAGATAGCCCATCTTGAGGTAGACGCCGGTGACGACGATCGCGGTGAGCATGAACGGTGCTGGAACGCCAACGCGCAACAGCAAGCGGCCGAGCAACAGGCACAGGGCGATCAGCGACAGCAGGGTCAGCACCGTGCTCATGAGTAGCGGGCTGCTCTCGGCAAGTGCCACGTCGGTCTGTCCGGGAATGCAGAAACTGACCAGCACGGTGATCGACAGCAGTCGCACCAGGTGGACGACGATCACTTTGCTGGACGCGCGCTCGGACTCGAGTAAATCGAATACGGCGGCGAGTGCGCCCGGATACACGGCTAACAGGGAGTCCTTCGGGTTCCATCCCGAGACGCTGAGCAGCCACAAACCGGCCACGGTACTCTGGACCATCAAGCCCAGCAGCATGAAGCCCAGGCTCGGCAACATGGCGGCCGCCGTTTGGCTGTTCCACGAGGTGAACATCAGGCCGGTCGCGATCCCCAACACGATTTGCACATAAACAAGGCTGAAGGGCAGCGCGGGGGAAAAACGCAAATTGCTGGCGATCAATGCAGTGGCGAGTATTGAGCCGAGCAACAGGCCATGAGGGAGACCGGCATATTGCAACGCGGTGCCGACGCCGGTGGCGATCAGCAAGCACAATAGGGTTTTCATGGTTTGATGAGTCTTCCTTGATTCATGTTGAACCCAACGCTTGCATCCGGGCCACGCACGTTTTCCCATTTAACGGCGTGAAGCGTCAAGTGACAAAAAGCACAACGCCTCCACCGTGGGAGGCGTTGCAGTTTCAGCGATACCGCTCGTGTTACCTGAGGTCGAAGCGATCCAGGTCCATCACTTTGGCCCAGGCGGCGACGAAGTCTTTCACGAACTTTTCCTGCGCATCAGCGGTTGCATAGACTTCAGCCAACGCTCGCAACTGCGCATTCGAGCCGAACACGAGATCGACGCGGGTGCCGGTCCATTTCAATTCGCCGGTTTTGCGATCACGCCCTTCGAACTCCTCATTAGCCTCCGACACCGGTTTCCATTCCACGCCCATGTCCAGCAGGTTTTTGAAGAAGTCGTTGGTCAATGCTTCCGGCTGTTGGGTGAATACACCGTGCCTGGTTTGTCCGACGTTGGTGTTCAACACCCGCATGCCGCCAATGAGCGCGGTCATTTCTGGCGCGGTGAGTGTCAGCAGTTGCGCCTTGTCGATCAACAGATGCTCGGCCGGGACGCTGTATTTGCCTTTGAGGTAGTTGCGGAAGCCATCGGCGATGGGTTCGAGGAAGCCGAAAGATTCCACGTCCGTCTGCTCTTGGGAGGCATCCATCCGCCCAGGTGAGAAAGGCACCGTCACGGTTTGACCGGCATTTTTCGCCGCCTGTTCGACGCCGGCATTACCGGCCAGCACAATCAGGTCTGCCAGCGAGATTTTCTTGCCGCTGTTGTTGAACTCGCTCTGGATACCCTCGAGTTTCGCCAGCACGCTCGCCAGTTGCTCAGGCTGGTTGGCCTGCCAGAACTTTTGCGGGGCCAGACGCAAACGCCCACCGTTGGCGCCACCGCGTTTGTCGGAGCCGCGGAAGGTCGAAGCCGCCGCCCAAGCCGTTGATACAAGCTGCGAGACGCTCAGGCCAGAATCGAGGATTTTACTCTTGAGCGCGGCGACGTCACTGTCGTTGACCAAGGCATGGTCGACCGCTGGAATCGGGTCTTGCCACAGCAGCTCTTCGCTCGGCATTTCCGGGCCGAGGTAGCGGGAGAGGGGACCCATGTCGCGGTGGATCAGCTTGAACCAGGCGCGGGCGAACGCGTCGGCCAACTGGTCTGGATTAGCCAGGAAACGCCGCGAAATCGGTTCATAGATCGGGTCGAATCGCAGCGACAGGTCGGTGGTCAGCATGGTCGGATTGCGACGCTTGGACGGATCGTGAGCATCCGGAATGATGCCAGCGCCGGCGTTATTTTTCGGTATCCACTGGTTCGCACCGGCCGGGCTTTTACTCAGTTCCCACTCGAAGCCGAACAGGTTCTCCAGGTAGTTGTTACTCCATTTTGTGGGCGTGGTGGTCCAGGTCACTTCCAGGCCGCTGGTGATGGTATCTGCGCCTTTGCCGGTGCCAAAGCTGTTCTTCCAGCCAAAGCCTTGGGCTTCGAGGCCAGCGGCTTCGGGCTCGGCCCCGACATTGTCGGCAGGTCCGGCGCCATGGGTCTTGCCGAAGGCGTGGCCGCCAGCGATCAGTGCCACGGTTTCTTCGTCATTCATCGCCATGCGACCGAACGTTTCGCGGATGTCCTTGCCCGCAGCGACCGGATCCGGGTTGCCTTCCGGGCCTTCCGGGTTGACGTAGATCAGGCCCATTTGCACGGCGGCGAGCGGGTTCTCCAGGTTGCGCCCCTGTTCAGTGCGGCTTGCCTCGTTTTCCCCTGGCTCAGCTACAAGTGGGCCTTCGCCGGGTTCTTGCATGGGCTCGTCTTTTTTGCCGTAGCGGGTGTCGCCGCCCAGCCACTTGTTTTCCGAGCCCCAGTAGACGTCCTCATCCGGTTCCCAAACGTCCGGACGACCGCCGGAAAAGCCGAAGGTCTTGAAGCCCATGGACTCCAGGGCGACGTTGCCGGTGAGGACGATCAGATCAGCCCAGGAAATTTTGTTGCCATATTTTTGCTTGATCGGCCAGAGCAGCCGACGTGCCTTATCGAGGCTGACGTTGTCCGGCCAACTGTTGAGCGGCGCGAAGCGTTGCTGGCCGGAACCGGCGCCACCACGACCGTCACCGGTGCGGTACGTACCGGCGGAGTGCCAGGCCATGCGAATGAAGAGTGGCCCGTAGTGACCGAAGTCTGCCGGCCACCAGTCCTGGGAATCGGTCATCAACGCAGTCAGGTCTCTTTTGACCGCTTCAAAGTCCAGGCTTTTGAAGGCTTCGGCGTAGTTGAAGTCCTTGTCCATGGGGTCGGACAGGGACGAGTGCTGATGGAGGATTTTCAGATTCAGTTGGTTCGGCCACCAGTCGCGGTTTGTCGTGCCACCGCCAGCGGCGCTAATGAACGGGCATTTCGATTCGTTTGCCATGTGTGAGCTACCTTTGGTCGTATTCATCCGGCTATCCGGCCCAACGTGGGCGTTAAACAGCAACGGGCGAAACCAATGACACAGGCTGCAGGGCCAGCAGTTTGATCAACTGATTGTTTTGATCACAGGGGAATTCTGAACAGCGGCAATCGAGTTGCCTGCACGGTGGCCTACGGCAGGTTTAGTCAGGTTTCTGACCCATTCCTATCTCCTTATCAGCTCTTGACCGGCCGGCTTATGGTGCCGGCGCTCGAATAAGGTTAGACCCCAGTTGGGAAGTCAGCTAATAGGGGGAGTATTGGGTCGTGATAGGCAGAGTCTTTTACTGGCGTCACGGGGCGGGGCCGCGTCTATCTGGACCCATAGACGCGGCTCGCAGGCGAAAGCGCTTACATCACGGGACTTTACGACGGCGTATCAGTTGCCACTGAACACCGCCGGCCTGCGCTCGGTGGGACGATGAGGTTGCGAGGGCTGCCTTTAGTCGGTGTGCCTGAACCGGACTCGCGATCAATTGATCAATATAGAAGGCCCCGGGAGCCGTCGTCACTCTCCGACTGAGGAACTCAAACCATGCAGCCCAAGGCACACCAGCGATACGACCTGACGCTGCTGATGCTGTTTGTGTTGATCGTCGTGGTGTCGGGTTATTCACCCCGCAGCCGAGTGGATTGGGCACTGGAAAACCTCTTGGTGCTGTTCCTGGTGGGCACACTGGTGGCGGTTTCTGGCCGGTTTCGCCTGTCGGCGGTTGCCATCAGCCTGGTATTCGTTTTCCTGTGCATTCACGAACTCGGTTCTCACTACACCTACGCCAAGGTGCCGTACGACCAATGGTGTTCAGCTTTGACCGGGGTCAGCCTCGATAAAACGCTGGGGTTTCATCGCAATCATTTTGATCGGCTGGTCCATTTGAGTTATGGGCTGTTTATGGTTTATCCCATTCGAGAAGTGTTGGTGCGCCTGACGCCGTTGCGGGGTTTCTGGTTGGTGTTTATGGCGTTGAACATCATTCTGTCGACGTCGGCCATTTACGAAATGGTGGAATGGATCGGCGGCGCCTACCTCGGCGACGACACTTCGCGTGCCTTCGTCGGTGCGCAGAACGATCCCTGGGATTCACAGAAAGACATGGCGTTGGCGGTGGTCGGCGCCTTCGTCAGCGAGTGTGTGGTTTTGCTGTGCAAGCAAAAACGCGCCGTTCCTCAGGCTGAGCAACCGTTTTAAATCACCCGATAAGAAAAACCGATACCCGCTTAAGGATTTCCCAGCGGCGAGGCAGGCACTTGCGGCTTTAGAGTCACGCCCTCGTGATGGTGCATCGTGAGATAGACTCAACAGCGAACATCCGACAGTGGGAGTGACAACGGTGGCGGGATTGCGATGGACTCGCTGATCACGGCCGCAGCGCAGGCGCTGGCAGCGGGTGATCCGCTCGGCGCGCTGAACCGGGTCGCGTTGCGCGACGATGCGCCGGCGCTGGCGTTGCGCGGGATTGCGATGGCGCAACTCGGCGATCTGGTGCGAGCCAAGGCGCTGGTGCAGAGGGCGGCGCGGGCCTTCGGACCGAAGGAAGCCTTGTCTCGAGCACGCTGTGTGGTCGCCGAGGCCGAGATCGCGCTGGCCTCCCGGGAGTTGGGCTGGCCGGTGAAGGCACTCGAGTCAGCGCGGGTGACGCTTGAGACGCACGGCGATCGAGTGAACGCCGCCCATGCGCGGTATCTGCAGATTCGGCGTTTGCTGCTGATCGGGCATCTCGAAGAGGCTGATGTGCTGCTCGCCGAGCTTGACCCCGCGCCATTGCCGCCGGCATTGCGCGCCGCCCATGAACTGGTCGTGGCGGGGATCGCGATGCGACGACTCGAGACGAACAAGGCGCGGTCTGCACTCACAAGGGCCGAGCACGCCGCGCGCGATGCCGATATTCCTGCGCTGACGGCCGAGGTGGAAAACGCTGCCCTTGTCCTGAACACGCCCGTCGCGCGTTTGATTGCCCATGGCGAAGAACGGCCTCTGTTGCTGGAGGAGGTTGAAGCGTTGCTAGCGTCGACGTCGCTGGTCGTGGATGCGTGTCGCTACGTGGTGCGTGGCGCCGGCATGTCGGTCTCCCTCGCCACACGCCCGGTCTTGTTCGCCCTCGCACGGGCACTGGCCGAAGCGTGGCCAGCCGACGTGTCGAGGGAAATGCTGATTGCCCGGGCCTTTCGTTTGAAGCATGCCGATGAGTCCCTTCGCGCGCGGTTGAGAGTCGAAGTCGGGCGACTGCGCGCGGCGCTGAAACCCTTGGCCGGCGTGACGGCTACCCAACGCGGGTTTGCCCTGGTGTCGCTGGTTGCCTCCGACGTTGTGGTGCTGGCGCAACACGTCGAAGAGAAGCACGGGTCGGTGTTCGCTTTTCTTGTCGATGGTGAGTCGTGGTCGAGCTCGGCCCTGGCGCTGGCCCTTGGCGCCAGCCAGCGCACGGTGCAACGGGCGCTCGACGAACTGGCCCGCGCGGGCAAGGTGCAGTCGTTCGGTCGTGGTCGGGCGCGTCGCTGGATGACCCCGCCGGTGCCGGGTTTCGCGACGACCTTGTTACTCCCGGTGCCTCTGCCGGGTGACTAGGATGAACGTCACCCACCCGAAACGAGGAATGCCAACATGAAACAGTCAGCAGCCAAAATCGTTCGTGAATATGGACCCTTTGCCGGTGTCGACAAGGTGCACGGCGTCACCTGGGACGGCCAGCACGTGTGGTTTGCCACCGGCGACAAACTCAACGCCCTGGACCCGGCGAGCGGCAAGACACTGCGTTCAATCGATGTCGCTGCCCATGCCGGCACCGCCTTCGACGGCCAGCACCTGTTCCAGATCGCCGAGGACCGCATCCAGAAAATTGACCCGCAGACCGGCCGTGTACTCGGGACAATTCCGGCGCCTGGCGGCAGTGACTCAGGGCTGACGTGGGCGGAAGGGACGCTGTGGGTCGGCGAGTATCGGGATCGCAAGATTCATCAGATCGATCCCGAGACCGGCGCGATTCTGCGCACCCTTGAATCCAACCGCTTTGTCACCGGGGTGACCTGGGTTGACGGTCAGTTGTGGCATGGCACCTGGGAAGAAGACGAGAGTGAGTTACGCCATATCGATTCGACCACCGGCGAGGTGCTGGAGAGTGTGAAGCTGCCGGCTGGCGTCGGGGTGTCGGGGCTTGAATCGGACGGCGGCGATCAGTTTTTCTGCGGCGGTGGTGGCAGTGGGAAGGTGAGGGCGGTGCGGCGCCCTGAATAAGGCGCCGCTCAATCACTCAAGGCGCGCCAAACAACATCGTCCAATAAACGCCTTCATCGCTACGCGCATCCGCCGCATAGGCTGCGCCCATCTGGGTAAACATCGGGTTCATCAGGTTGGCGCAATGTCCCGGGCTGGCTAGCCAGCCCGACATGGCCTTGCTCGGTGAACCTTGGCCGGCGGCGATGTTCTCGCCGATCTGCCGACCACGGAAACCTGCGGCTCTGGCCCGGTCTGCGGGCATGTCACCGTCGGGGTCCTTGTGGGCGAAGTAGTTGCCGTAGGCCATCGCCTTGCTGTGCCCTTGCGCCGCTGCGCCCAGGGCTGCGTTCCAGGCCAATGGCCGTGCGGCGGCGAAGCGCTGACGACCGCAAAGTCGCGGCGTGGAGCGTGCCGCATTGACCTGTGCCAGCAACGCTTTGCTGACGGCTCGCGAATCACCCACACGACTGTCCAGCACGGGCTGCGCCAGCACCACCTGCCATTCACTCCGGGCGCGACTGACGCCAATGTCGGCATATTGGGTATCGAGCAACGCCCCGCAGTAATCGCTCTGGAGCATGTCGAAGGCCTCATCGGCATCCTGCGCACCGACCACGCGAATCGTGCGCACCGTCACTGCCTGATAACCCGATGCTTTCAATCGATCGCGCAAACCGCCGCCATAGCCGATCGGCAAGGCCAGGTTCGACTTCAACGCCAGCGGCGATAACGCACGACCCGCGCGCCCCAGGCAGCGATCGGGATGAGCGCGGTAGTCGTTGATGGCTTCCACCAACTGCCTTTCGGCACCGGCGTGGGCGGAGTTGGCGAACAGGGAAAACAGAGGAATGAAACAGAGCGAGGCAACGCGAACGAACGGGCGGGTTTGGCGCATGGATGAATAGCTCTGAGCGGGCAAGTGGAATTCACGGCTCGGCTATGACTGGCGCTTCAACACAAGGTTCACGGGCGAAAGAGACATATTTGCGCTGGGCGCAGTGCGTCCGCTAACGAGGACATAGCAGTGTCGTATGATGGCTCCTTTTTACCCGTCACAAGGATCACCCATGCCGTTAAGCAAACGCGATCAGGCGCAGATCGAGCGTCGCCTGATTGCCACCCTGACCGAGGCGTGTGAGACGGCCAAGGCGGACATCGTCGGGTTCTGCTGGCTGACCCACGAGGTCGATTACGACCTGTTTCCCTCCAGTCTGCGGGTCATCTGGGTCTTCGATACGCAGGCCAATAAAGATCAGGCGCTGGCCAGCGGGCAGGGCGAGCGCATGCTCGAGTTGACTGCCATTGCGTTAAGCGAAGCGGACGTTCTCGTGAGCCCGGTATCGGCCCATGTGCAGTTCGATTCTGAAGAAGCCTGCCAGCGCGCCAATGGCGGAAACTGGCAACAACGCTTGTCGCGCCCACTCACCTCGAAAACTTTCGCGCCCCGGCCACGCAAAGGATCACCGCGACGGTAACCCCCAGCATGCCGATGCTGACGTGCTCGTGAAGCAGCGTGGCCGCCAGCGCCAACCCAAAAAATGGCTGCAGCAGTTGCAGCTGGCCGACGGCGGCAATCCCTCCTTGGGCCAGCCCGCGGTACCAGAATACGAAGCCGATCAGCATGCTGAAGAGCGACACGTAAGCCACGCTCAACCACGCGGATGGGGTGATTCCCGAGAACGAAGCCGGGGCCATGAACCAGCTCAACGGGATCATGACGGGCAGCGACAGGACCAATGCCCAAGAGATCACCTGCCAACCTCCCAGGGTTCTTGAAAGCTTCGCACCTTCGGCATAACCCAGCCCGCAGGCGAGGATGGCCAGCAGCATGAGGATGTCGCCGGTCGGCGAAGCGGTCAGGCCTTGGGAGACGGCAAATCCCACGACCAACGCGCTGCCCAGCACCGAGAAGCACCAGAACACCGGCCGTGGACGCTCCCCGCCGCGCAACACGCCGAACACCGCAGTGGCGAGTGGCAACAAGCCAACGAAGACGATGGAATGCGCCGACGTCACGTACTGCAGCGCCAGCGCCGTCAGCAGCGGAAACCCTACTACAACGCCCATTGCCACGATCGCCAAAGGCATAAGCTGATGCTTGGCGGGGCGTTTTTCTTTAAACAGCACCAGCATGCAAAGGGCCAGGAGCCCGGCAATCGCCGCTCGGGCAACGGTAAGGAACACCGGATCGAATTCCAGCACGGCCAGCCGTGTGGCCGGCAGCGAGCCGCTGAAAATCAGCACGCCGATGAACCCGTTGAGCCATCCGCTCGCGGTCTTTTCCGTCGTTGGGTTTTGCAGGGTCCGTTCCATGTGAGGGCTCTCTGAATTTGCAGAGATCCATCGTATGGTCGATGATCACTACAATCAAAAAATTGTCATGGATACATCTCGACATGCCTCGCTCACGGTACAAGTCATTAGTGGATGCTTTGGCGGCTGACATCCGGTCAGGCCGATTGTTGCCGGGCACGCGCTTGCCGACGCATCGCCAACTGGCGGCGACAGAAGGGTTGGCGCTGGTGACCGCCAGCCGGGTCTATGCAGAGCTCGAAGCCATGGGCCTGGTCAGCGGCGAGACGGGGCGAGGCACGTTCGTGCGGGAGACGTCTTTGCCGCCGGGTTTGGGCATCGACCAGAAAAACGTTGCCGTGGGAATGACCGACCTCAACTTCAACTATCCCTCGCTGCCGGGGCAGGCAGAACTCTTGCGAAATGCCCTGCGCCAACTCGCCTCGGGCGGTGATCTGGAATCCCTGTTGCGCTACCAGCCACACGCCGGGCGCCTGCATGAGCGCGCCTCGGTGGCGCGTCATTTACTCGCCCGAGGGCTGACGGTGGAGGCCGAGCAAGTGCTGATAGTCAGTGGCGCTCAGCATGGGCTGGCCGTGACGATGATGGCGCTGCTGCAACCCGGTGATGTGATTGCTGCGGATGCGCTGACCTATTCAGGGTTCATCGTGCTGGCCGAAGCCTTGCACCTTGAAATCGTGCCCATTCCCGTGACCGAACAGGGGCCTGATCTGGAGGCGCTGGACCGTCTGTGCCGAAGTCGCCGCGTGCGGGCGGTGTACTCGATGCCGACGCTGCACAATCCACTGGGGTGGGTGATGAGTGCCGATCAGCGCGATTCGCTGGTGACGATTGCGCGCAAGCATGACTTGCAAATCATCGAGGACGCCGCCTATGCGTTCCTTGCCGAGAACCCGCCGGTACCGATAGCGCAACTCGCACCCGAGCGGACCGTTTACGTTTCAGGACTCTCCAAGAGTGTGGCCACCGGACTGCGCGTAGGTTTCGTCGCCGCCCCGGCCGAAAAAGTCCCCGCGCTGGAGCGCACGATCAGGGCAACCACCTGGAATACTCCGGGTGTGCTGACGGCGATTGCGAGCACGTGGCTCGACGATGGCACCGTCATGCAACTGGAAGCTGAAAAACGCCAGGATGCGCAGGCCAGGCAAGCCATCGCCGCAGAAGTGCTGGCGGGGCTTCCGTGCATTCGCCACCCGTCGTCCTATTTTCTTTGGCTGCCTCTGTCTGAAGATGCAAGGGCCGACCAGATCGCCGCGGCGCTGCTGCGTGAAAAAGTCGCGATTTCAACCGCTGAGCCTTTTGCGACTTCTGCCCATGTACCGCATGCAATTCGCTTGGCGCTGGGGTCGGCAGAGATGGGCGCACTGCGGGAGGCGCTGGAAAAAGTGAAGTGGGTGATTGGTGCCTATTCATAGCCCGAAGTCGCCCACCGCCATCTATATTGAAAGGTCCAGTCCGCCGCAGATTACGCAAGCGCCCTGACGCGTGGCGAAGCTCTCGCCCTTGCGATATGGCATTACCCAATGCGTTCTCTGACCGGCTGGTAAAGCGTCTTCGGTGACCGATAAGCGCAAACTCATCACTTATCGTGACCCTCAACTGAGGTAATGAAGATGAAGCCCCTATTCGCGGTTGCTATCGCTATCCTCGTGCTTTGTGTCTCGGCCCTCGCCAGCGCCGCTCCCGCCGCCGATCCCCAGGCCATTCAACCCTTCCACTTCAATGTTGCGGACAAGGACCTCACCGATCTGCGCAACCGTATCGCGGCGACCCGCTGGCCGGACAAAGAGACGGTTTCCGATCGATCACAGGGCGCACAGCTGGCACAGCTGCAGGAACTGGTTCGCTATTGGGGCACGGACTACGACTGGCGCAAGGCCGAAGCGCAGCTCAATAATCTGGCGCAGTACGTGACCACCCTCGACGGGGTCGAGATCCACTTTATCTGGGTGCGCTCCCCGCATCCGAACGCTTTGCCGATGATCATGACCCACGGTTGGCCAGGCTCGGTATTCGAGTTCATCAAGGTCGTTGGTCCGCTCACCGACCCGACCGCGCACGGGGGCAATGCGGCAGATGCCTTCGATGTGGTGATTCCCTCCATTCCTGGTTACGGCTTCTCCGGCAAACCGAGTGGTATCGGTTGGGATCCGGACCACATCGCGCGGGTCTGGGCGCAACTGATGCAGCGCCTCAAGTACACCCACTACGTCGCCCAGGGTGGCGACTGGGGCGCGCCCATTACCAGCGCGATGGCGCGCCAGGCGCCGACCGGGTTGCGCGGCATTCACCTTAACCTGCCCGCCACGATACCGGCGGAAGCGAGCGCGGCGCTCGCTGTCGGCGGACCGGCACCGGCGGGATTTTCCGACAAGGAACGCGCGACCTATGACGCCGTCGCCACGCTCGTCAAACAGGGGAACCTGGCGTACAGCGCGATGATGGCCGCGCGGCCACAGATGATCGGTTACGGCGCGACGGATTCACCGGCCTTCCTCGCCGCGCTCATGCTCGTGCATCCAGGCTTTGCCCGGTGGACATACGGCGCCGACCCGCAACAGTTGCCGACCAAGGATGAAGTGCTGGACGACATCACCCTCTACTGGCTGACCAATAGCGCCGCCTCGGCAGCCAGGCTCTACTGGGAGAACATGGGACGAAGCCCGCTTTCTTCGGCCGCACAGAAAACCACCGAGATTTCGCTGCCGGTGGCCGTCACCGTGTTTCCAGAGGATGTCTACTGCCCGCCGGAGTCGTGGGCCCGGCGCGCCTATAGCAACCTGATCTACTTCCATCAGGCCGACAAGGGCGGCCACTTTGCGGCCTGGGAACAGCCGCAGCTGTTTACCGAGGAGCTTCGCACTGCGTTCCGGTCGCTGCGCTAGTCGCCGCCATTTACAAACCAGCGCCCAACACCTTGAGGTATTCGGGGCTCTCGGATATCGAGTTGTGCCCCGTACCCGGTATGACCTTCAGCGACGCCACCCCCTTGGCGAAATGCGTGAAGAGCCGCTCGGTGCTGGAACGCGGTATCACTTCGTCGTGCTCCGCCGCGATCAACAGCGTCGGCACCGTGATGTGGGCGGCGTATTTCCAGGATTCAAAGGTGTCCTTGAGCAACCACTTCACCGGGAAAATGGGGAACTGCCGGGCGGCGAGTTCTTCAACACTGTTGTAGGGCGTGATCAGCACCAGACGCGCCGCCGGGCGTTGGCTGGCGAGGCGCACGGCGACGCCCGAGCCCAGGCTGCGACCGACCACCGTAATGTGTGGATGGGTGGCGTAGACCAGATCAAACAAGGTCAGGGCGTCGCGCGAAATCATCTCCTCGGAGGGCGATCCGGAACTGCCACCGTAGCCTCTGTAGTGCAGCAAGTAGACGGCGTGATCGGCAAAGGCTGCGGAAAACGAAGGCAGGCTCCGGGAGACATCTTCGGCATTCCCACCGAAATAGATCAACGCGTTCGGCCCCTCGTGAGGCCTGACAGACACCAGCACCTGCGCGTCGTCGACCGATAGCGTGAGCAGCGTTGCCGAGGTGCCGACGGCGCGGGGTTGCGGGAAGTAGATGAGGGCGCGCTGGAACACGAACAGCGCAGCGCAGAGCGCCAGATACACGACGGCGATGATGACGACGGTTGACACCAGGATGCGTGGCATTCGGCTAACTTTAGTGGGCGGCATTGGCGGCTCTGGCCTGAAGACGGCTATCGCTTGATCGCTGTCAGAGTGTAGTAGACCGATCGCGCGACGCACCGGGAGGGGCACCCATGCCCGTCGCTGTGAAATGGCTCAACGTCCTGCCGTCGGAAAAAGCGGCGCAGTCGCCGGTAGCTATGCTGATGTGGCCAGCCTCGTGCGTGCGGCGCGAGACGTGCAGTGGACCGTGGCTGACAGCAAAAATGTGGAAGGGCAATTTCATGAGCCACACTGATGGCTACACGCGTCGAAAAATACTCACGCTGGCTGCCGGTGCTTCGGTGGTTTTCACCTTCGATCCGGCTTTTGCAGCATCCACGCCGTCGACCGAAACAGGAGGCAAGAACATGCTGACCCGGACCATTCCATCCAGCGCCGAACGCTTACCGATCGTTGGGCTGGGCACGTATCGCGGTTTTGATGTCGTGCCTTCAAGTCCGGCCTACAAGCAACTGCCTGCGGTGCTGCGCGCGTTGTTCGAGAAGGGTGGGAAGGTGATCGACAGTTCGCCCATGTACGGTCGCGCCGAACAGACGACCGGTGAGCTGCTGTCGATTCATGAGCCGCGCTCACCGGCGTTTCTGGCCACCAAGGTGTGGACCCGTGGCCGCGAAGAAGGCATCGCGCAGATGGAACAGTCTTTCAAGCTGCTGCAGACCGACCGGATCGACCTGATGCAGATTCACAACCTGCTGGACTGGAAAACCCATTTGCCCACGCTGCGCAAATGGAAGGAAGAAGGGCGCATTCGTTACATCGGCATCACCCATTACACGGCGTCGGCGTATGACGAGGTGGAAGCGGTGCTCAAGGCCGAGCCGTTGGACTTTTTGCAGATCAACTATGCCCTGGACGATCGTGGCGTCGAGAAACGCATCCTGCCGCTGTGTCGCGAGCGGGGCGTGGCGGTGATCTGCAATCGGCCCTTCGGCGGCGGTGATTTGCTCGCCCGCTTGAAGGGCAAGCCGCTACCGGGTTGGGCCGCGCAAGTGGGGATCAGCAGCTGGCCGCAACTGGCGCTCAAGTTCCTGCTGACGCATTCGGCGGTGACCTGCGTGATCCCCGGCACCAGCAACCCGCGTTACATGGCGGAAAATGCCGGTGCCGGTTTTGGTCCGATGCTGACGGGGGCGCAGCGCGAGCAGTTGATTGACGTGGTGGGGTAGGGCGAACTTTCTTGGCCGGTCAGGTGTTGTCCGGCGGCTGGCGAAATCGCTTCGGGATCGCCTCTTCAAATGGATAAAACGAAAACCAGGGCCTGGCTTCGTCGATGACCCGCTGGACGGACGGTCTGCTTGTCAGTCTGTCGAAATAGGCTTTCAAGTGGCCATAGTCGTCGGGGAACGGCTCGAGCGTGCTGGCATAGAAAAGCGCCGGGGCCGCGGCGCAATCGGCCAGACTGAAATCTGCACTGGCGAGCCAGATTCTCGACGCCATCTGGTGGTCGAGCATGCCGTACGTTGTCCGCAGTGTGGAACGTTCTCTGGTCAAATCGCCGTGAGCGTCGCGGATGCGATCGAGCACGATCTGTTGCAGCGGCGTTTGCAGGTAGTGGTCGCAGATTCGGTCCCACAGACGGACTTCCAGCGCGGTGTCCCAATCGTTGGGAACGAGTGGATGTTCACCCGCATAAAATCGGTCCAGGTATTCGATGATGATCGTGGTCTCCGCCACGTTGCGTTGGCGAGCATGGTCGCGGATGACCGGGAACTTGCCGAACGGCCACAGCGCTTGCAGCTCTGTTCTGTCTGCATCGTTGGCGAGATCGATGATCCGCTTTTCGAAGTCGACAGCGTTTTCATAGAGCGCGATGAGCACTTTGTGGCAGAACGACGACAGCGGATGGTGATAAAGAGTCAGCGACATCTCTCAGCTCCTCGAAAGGCAGGTGACCCTCATCATCATAGTCGCCGTCCAGGACGGCCAGGCGCGCGGTGCTAGACTTTCAGGGTGGAATAGACGATCGAACAACCTGATCCGGCGGTGCGAGGACGAGAACGCTGGAGGTATGACATGACGACTCAATCGCTGGCTAAAGAACACATCAACGTGGTGGTCCGTAATTATGTGGAAGGCATGGTGTTCGCCGATGAAGCCTTGCTGCGACAAGCCTTTCATCCTGCTTGCCGCATCATCGGCCATTACGAAGACAAGCTTGAATGGTTATCGCTGGAGGAATTTATCGGCGCGATCAAGGCCGAAGGACCGGCACCCAAAGAGGTCAAACCATTTTGGGAAGTACTCAGCATCGATATCACGGGCGATGCCGCCGCGGTAAAAGTCATTGATGAATATCTCGGCATGCGCTTTACCGATTATCTGTCGCTACTGAACATCAACTATCGCTGGATGATTGTGAACAAACTGTATTACCTGAACGAATAGCACGTGAGCCCGGGAGCCAAAGGGCTCCCGGGCATCGTTATGCAATCAGTGCCGATCCAGCCACACCGTCTGGGCATTGCAGAATTCGCGCACACCGAAATGCGAGAGCTCACGACCAAAACCGCTTTTCTTCACTCCGCCGAAAGTGACACGCGGATCGGAGGCGCAATAGCCATTGATAAACACGCCACCGGTTTCCAGTTCATTGGCCATCTGCTCGGCAAGCTCGACGTTGCGTGTGTAAATGGTTGAGGCGAGACCGAATTCGCTGTCATTCGCCAGTGCCAGAGCATGGGCCGCATCGCGTGCGGTGATGATCGAGGCCACCGGGCCAAACAGTTCCTGTTTGAACGAGGTCATCTGGTCGGTGACATCACCGAACACCGTGGGCTCGTAAAAGTTGCCAGGGCCTTCAGCCTTCTTGCCGCCCATCAACAGCGTCGCACCTTCTTCCAGGGTGTCGCGCACCTGTTGATCCAGTTCATCACGCAGATCAAAGCGGGCCATCGGGCCGATGTAGGTGTCGGAGGCCAGTGGATCACCGACTGCAAGTTTTTGCGTGGCTTCGACGAACTTACGTGTGAATTCCTCGACGATGCCTTGCTCGACGATCAAGCGTTTGGCCGCTGCGCAAACTTGCCCGGTGTTCTGATAACGGCCAATCACGGCGGCTTTGACCGCTTCGTCGAGGTCGGCATCGTTAAGAACGATGAACGGATCGGAGCCGCCCAGTTCCAGCACGCACTTCTTCAACGCCGCGCCGGCTTGAGCGCCGATGGCCATGCCGGCTCGCACGCTGCCAGTGAGGGTCACCGCCGCGATGCGGGGATCGGCGATTGCGCTGGAGACGCCGTCCGGCGTGACATTGATGACCTCGAAGACACCTTCGGGAAAGTCGGCTTGCTTGAAGGCTTCGCGCAACAGATAGGCGCTGCCCATCACGTTGGGCGCATGTTTGAGCACGTAGGTGTTGCCGGCGATCAGCGCTGGAACGGCGCCGCGCAGAACCTGCCAGATCGGGAAGTTCCATGGCATCACCGCGAGAATCGGGCCGAGTGGGCGGTATTCAATGCGCGCTTTTCCACCTTCCACCAGCGTCGGTTCAGCGCTCAGCATCGCCGGGCCGTGTTCGGCGTACCACTCGCAGAGTTGCGCGCATTTTTCGATTTCGCCGCGTGCCTGAGTGATCGGCTTGCCCATTTCCAGGGTGATCATGTTCGCCATCGCGGCGACGTTGTCGCGCAATGCCCGAGCCAGAGCGATCAACAACTGCGAGCGTTGATCAACCGGTTTGCTGCGCCAGGCGCGGAACCCGGCAGCGGCGCGGGACAGGGCGGCGTCCAGTGCTGATGCGGATTCGAAAGGGTAGTGGCCGATCTGCTCGCCGTTGGCGGGGTTGATCGAAATGGCATGGGTGAGGCTGGAAACTTGAGTCATGGCACCGTCCTGCGAGGTGGGGATGCGCTCAGGTTACGGTGGCGTTTGTTTTCTGGAAACTGAATAATACTGAGCATATCGTTCACGTTTGGAGAATGACTTGGATCTGGTTCAGCTGGAAATTTTCAAGGCCGTCGCCGAACACGGCAGCATCAGCGCGGCGGCTCAGCACATCCATCGGGTGCCGTCGAACCTGACGACGCGGATCAAGCAGCTGGAGCTGGATCTGGGCGTGGACCTGTTTATCCGCGAGAAGAGCCGTCTGCGCCTGTCGCCGGCGGGCTGGAGTTTTCTCGACTATGCCCGGCGCATCCTCGACCTGGTCCAGGAGGCTCGCGCGACGGTGGCGGGCGAAGAACCGCAGGGTTCGTTTCCGTTGGGATCACTGGAGAGTACCGCTGCGGTGCGCATCCCTGAGCTGTTGGCTGCGTATAACCAGAAGTACGCCAAGGTTGAGCTGGACCTGTCCACCGGGCCTTCGGGGACGATGATCGACGGGGTGTTGTCGGGCCGACTGGCGGCAGCGTTTGTCGATGGACCGGTGCTGCACCCGGCACTGGAAGGCGTGCCGGCGTTTGAGGAAGAAATGGTGGTAATCGCACCGCTCAACCATTCCCCCATCCATCGAGCGCGGGATGTTAATGGCGAAAACATCTACGCCTTCCGCTCCAATTGCTCCTACCGCCATCACTTCGAAAGCTGGTTCGCCAAGGACGCGGCGGTGCCCGGCAAGATTTTCGAAATGGAGTCCTATCACGGCATGCTGGCGTGCGTCAGCGCTGGTGCAGGCCTGGCGCTGATGCCCCGCAGCATGCTCAACAGCATGCCCGGATGCACCACGGTGAGCGTCTGGCCGCTATCGGAATCGTTCCGCTATTTGCGCACCTGGCTGGTGTGGCGCCGAGGGACGGTGTCGCAAAGCCTGACCATGTTTGTGCGCTTGCTGGAGGAGCGCGGGGTGGTGGGGGATGAGGCGGTGCGCTAGTTCGCGCACGAAAATGTCCAGATCGGTGTGCCGGCTCATTCCCCGGCTTTTGTCGATTTGATCAGATTGCCGCGCAACTTCACGATCGCCTTCTGCAAAATCGTGAACTCGTCGAGCGTCAGGCCCGTCGCGTCGGCGAGGCCCATTTCCGGTTGGCTTTCGCGCAGCTGTCGACCGTTCTTCGTCAGGCTGATCCGTACCTGGCGCTCGTCCTCGGGGTCGCGTTGCCTTTGCAAAAAGCCCATCGCTTCCAGCTTCTTCAGGATCGGGGTCAGGGTGTTCGATTCCAGAAACAGCTTCTCCCCCAGGCTGCCGACGGTCTGATGGTCTTCCTCCCACAGCGCTACGATGGTGATGTATTGCGTATAGGTCAGCCCAAGCTGCTCGAGTATCGGCTTGTACGCCTTGCCGAAGGCCAGGTTGGTGGAATAGACCGCAAAACACAGGAATTCGGAGAGCTTTAGATCAGCAGGGGTGTTGTCTGTGGGTTTCATGTGCTTCCTCGTTGGCCAAAGACGGGTGGCTCGCAAAAAGTGAAATATACCTCGTATGCGATTGTGTCGGAACGACTCTAACTGACGGTGGCGACCGGCTCGACGGCGAAAGTCGAACCGGTCGTACGGTGCATCATGCGGTCAGGGCGTTGATGACCACGTCGATATTGCCGCGCGTTGCCTTCGAGTACGGGCAGATTTGGTCTGCAGCGTGCGCCAGCTCCGTCGCGACGGCTTGCGTCAAGCCTGGCACGCGAAGAGTCAGCCGGGCCTGGAGGAAGTAGGCCGGACCGGTCTGACCCAGATCGACCTCAATATCAATGGCCAGATTGGGCGGCAGCGTCACCTGCATATTTTTCGCCGCCAGCTCGACGGCAGCGGTGTAGCAGGCCGACCATGCGCCGGCGAAAAACTGCTCTGCCGTTGGGTGCGGCACAATGGCGGCGAACTCGTGTGCCAGCCGAGGGTTTCCCGGCGACGAGAGCTCGATGGCGAGGCCGCGGGAAGAGTTGGCGCCGTCGCTGAATGTCGTGTGGGTTTTGCCTGTGGCCAGGACTTTTTCGATCTTGTTCATGGTTGAGTCCTCAACGTGTTGTTGGGTTTGTGATTCGTATGCGCTTAAAGCGCATACGTCATATGTGGCATATCGACAATGCTGATCGATAGCAACGCCGCGCGGTGCGTCAAGCCGTGAGGACGTTCAGGGCCACGTCAATGTTACCCCGCGTCGCTTTCGAGTACGGGCAGATTTGATCGGCGGTGTGCGCCAGTGTCGTCGCGATATCGTGGGACAAACCCGGCACGCGCAGAGTCAATCGAGCCTGAAGGAAATAAGCCGGACCGGTCTGACCCAGATCGACTTCGATGTCGACGGACAGATCCGACGGCAGCACCACGTTCATCTCACCGGCCACCAGCCCGACGGCGGCGGTGTAGCAGGCCGACCAGGCACCGGCGAACAGTTGCTCGGCAGTCGGGTGCGCCTGGGTAGCGGCGAACACGTGGGCGGGCTTGGCGATGCCGGGCGTTGACAGGGTGATGTCGAGGCTGCCGTCATGGCCGCGCGAGGTAGTGCCAGCGCTGCTGACGGTGGTGTGGGTTTTGCCGGTGGCCAGTACTTTTTCGATCTTGCTCATGATGATTTCCTGAGTGTTTACTGTTTTCGTATGCGCTTATATCGCATGCGATATGTTTAATAAATTAAAGCGATCTTCACGCCGTCAGGACGTTCAGCGCCACGTCGATGTTGCCCAGCGTCGCTTTCGAGTACGGGCAGAGTTCGTGGGCGGCGTGCGCCAGCGCGGTGGCGACGTCGTGTGCCACGCCCGGCAAGCGGACAAAGAATCGAGCCTGGAGGAAATAAGCCTGACCGGTCTGGCCCAGATCAATCTCGATGTCGACAGATGCATCGGCCGGCAGCACCACTTTTTTCGCCTTGGCTATGTGTTCGATGGCGGAGATGTAGCAGGCCGACCACGCACCGGCGAACAGTTGCTCGGCGGTCGGGTGCGCTTGGGTGGCTGCGAACACGTGGGCCGGTTTCGCGTCACTTGGCGATGACAGCTCGATGTCGAGCTTGCCGTGGGCACGGGTGGCGTCGCTGAATGTAGTGTGGGTCTTGCCGGTAACCAGTACTTTTTCGATCTTGCTCATGGGATGAATCCTCAACGTTTCAATAGGTGGTATTTGTCTGTCGTATACGTTTGTATCGTATGCGATGGAAATAATACTCGCGCAGAGCTCAATCGGTGTCAAGGGGTGGTGCGCGGTCCAGCCGACGAATGGCTTGTTGGCGGGATATGCCGAATTCGTCGTCGACCGGGCCTAAAGCGATCAAGCCGTGGCGTCTGGATTGGGCCAGTCTGGACGGTCTGTCCAAGGAGTTGATGATGAAACGACTGTCCCTGGCCGAAGCTCGCGAGCTGGCCGAATCGATCTTGCTGCACCACGGTTTCAACCTTGCCCACGCTCAGGCGGTGGCCGCCACGGTGATTGCCGGCGAGCGCGATGGCTGCGCCTCCCACGGTTTGTATCGGGTATTGGGGTGTGTGAATTCGCTCAGGGCCGGCAAGGTGGTGGCCGATGCCGAGCCACGGGTGATCGACCAGGCACCTTCGATTGTGCGGGTCGATGCGGCGGGTGGTTTCTCCCAGTTGGCGTTTCAGGCGGGTCTGCCATTGCTGGAGGAGAAAACCCGGGCAAACGGGATTGCGGCCCTGGCGATCAATCGCTGTGTGCATTTTTCCGCCCTGTGGGTCGAGATCGAGCAATTGACCGCTGCCGGCCTGGTGGCGCTGGCGTGTAATCCCAGCCATGCCTGGGTCGCGCCGGCGGGGGGCAGTCAGCCGGTGTTCGGCACCAATCCCATTGCCTTCGGTTGGCCGCGTTCGGGCAAGGATCCGTTTGTGTTCGACTTCGCCACCAGTGCGATTGCCCGTGGCGAGATCGAGTTGCATCGACGTGCCGGCAAAGCGATTCCCGAAGGTTGGGGCGTCGATGCAGACGGGCAGCCGAGCACCGATGCGAACGTGGTACTCGATGCCGGCGCGATGCTGACGTTCGGCGGGCACAAGGGCTCGGCGCTGGCCGCCATGGTGGAGTTGATCGCCGGGCCGTTGATTGGTGACCTGACCAGTGCCGAGTCGCTGGCCTATGACGCCGGCAGCAAGTCGTCGCCATACCACGGCGAGCTGATCATCGCCCTCGATCCGCGACGCTTTCTCGGCGAGGCCACCGAGCAGCATCTGGCTCGTGCCGAAGTGATGTTCCAGAGCATACAAGGGCAGGGCGCCCGCTTGCCGTCGCAACGGCGTTACGAGGCGCGAGCGCGCAGTCTGGTGGAGGGCGTGCAGATTCCCGAAGCCTTGTACAACGACTTGAAAGCCCTGCTGGATTGAAACGGAGGGCAACCAATCCCCCTGTGGGAGCGGGCTTGCTCGCGAAAGCGGTGTAACAGTCGACAGAAATGTTGAATGTTATGGCCCCTTCGCGAGCAAGCCCGCTCCCACAGGAGGTCGCTGTTCGATTGGGTGGTTTTACAGCGGTTCGCGATGGCTGTTGCCATCGACCAGACGGGTAATGCCCAGCGGATTGGCGTTTTTCAGCGCGTCGGGCAGGAGCGCATCCGGGCAATTCTGGTAGCACACCGGACGCAGGAAACGCTCGATGGCCAGGCTGCCGACCGAGGTGCCACGGGCATCGGAGGTGGCCGGGTAGGGCCCGCCATGCACCATCGCATCGCAGACTTCGACGCCGGTCGGGTAGCCGTTGAACAGTACCCGGCCGACTTTCTGTTCAAGCAGCGGCAGTAGCTCGTCATGGGTTTGCAGGTCACCGGCTTCGGCAATCAGGGTGGCCGTGAGTTGACCGTGCAAACTCTGCAACGCCCGTTGCAGTTCGGCCTTGTCGGCCACTTCCACCAACACGGTAGTCGGGCCGAAAACCTCTTCCTGTAACAGAGGATCGCCATTGAGCAGCAGGCTGACGTCGGCCTTGAACAGCTGCGGCTGGGCCTGCTTGCCCTGTTGTTCGCGGCCGGCGAGGTGGCTGATGTGCGGATGCGCGTGCAGCGCCTGCACGCCCTTGGCGTAGCTGGTTAACGTGCCGGCGTTGAGCATGGTTTGCCCCGGCTGGTCGGCCATTACCGCGCTGAGCGATTGAACAAATGCGCTGAACTCGGGGGAGCGAATGCCGATCACCAATCCGGGGTTGGTGCAGAACTGGCCACAGCCCAGCACCACTGACGCGGCGAGCTCACTGGCGATTTTATCCCCGCGCAGTTTCAGGGCTTCGGGCAACACCAGCACCGGATTGATGCTGCTCATTTCGGCAAACACAGGAATCGGTTGAGGCCGTGCGGCGGCCATGTCGCAGAGGGCGCGTCCACCCTTGAGCGAACCGGTAAAACCCACCGCCTGGATCGCCGGATGCTTGACCAGCGCTTCGCCGACACCCGCGCCGTAGATCATGTTGAACACACCCTTGGGCATACCGGTTTGCTCGGCGGCGCGGAGGATTGCATCGGCCACCCGTTCGGCAGTCGCCATATGCCCACTGTGGGCCTTGAACACCACCGGGCAACCGGCGGCCAGGGCGGCAGCGGTGTCGCCACCGGCGGTGGAGAACGCCAGTGGGAAATTGCTCGCACCGAACACCGCGACCGGGCCCACGCCGATGCGGTACTGACGCAGATCCACACGAGGCAGCGGCTGACGCTCGGGCAAAGCGCGATCGATGCGCGCACCGTAGAAATCGCCACGGCGCAGGACCTGAGCGAACAGGCGCATCTGGCCGCTGGTGCGCCCGCGCTCACCTTGAATACGCCCGGTTGGCAGCGCCGTCTCGCGGGTGACCAGGGCAACGAATTCATCGTTCAGCGCATCCAGTTGCGCGGCGATGGCCTCGAGAAACTCTGCGCGCCGGCTCGCCGGCAAGTTGCGGAAGGTTGGGTAGGCGGCAGCTGCGGCCTGGGCGGCGGCGTCGACTTCTTCAACGGTGGCTTGTGTGAACGAGTAGGGCAGCGCTTCACCGGTGCTGGCGTCATGGCTTTGCACGGTGATGTTGCCAGCGGCACTGCGCGCTCCGCCGATGTAGTTGTGGCCGATGATGTGGGGCATGAAAAACTCCTGTCGAAAAGGGGCAAAGGCAAAGGCGCGCCGGACACAAAACTGTGGCGAGGGGGCTTGTCGGGACGCCGCATCGCCCCGTTCGACCGCGTAGCGGTCGCAAATTCAACGAATGGGGAGTGCCTGACGCAGCCGATCACTGGTTTTGGGGCCGCTTCGCGACCCAACGGGGACAAGTCCCCTCGCCACAATTGATCGCCAGGCTCAAGCTAGCGAATCACCCCGGCGAGCGGTGGCGGGTTCGGCGTTGTCCAGGGCAGCGATCCGCGCCGCAGATTCGCTATCCACCAGGTGCAGTGACTTGCCACGGGTTTCCCGGGTCAGGCCGACGGCGACAATAGAGATCAGCGCGGCGCCGACCAGGTACCAGGCGATGGGTGTCGAGCTGTGGTACTTGTTGAGCAGGGTGAGGGCAATCAGCGGCGCCAACGAGCCGGCGAAGATCGGTGCCACCTGGTAGCACAGGGACAACGCCGTATAGCGCACGTGGGTCGGGAACATTTCCGCCATCAGCGCCGAGTAGGGGGCGTAGGTCATCGACTCGATCGCCAGGCCCAGGGTGATTGCCCCGATGATCAGCCAATTGTTGCCGGTGTCCATCATCGGGAAGCCGATGAAGCCCCAGAACGCGGTGAGGATCGCACCCGTGAGGTACACCGGTTTGCGTCCGACCAGGTCGGACAGATAACCCATCAGCGGGATTATGAAAAAATGCAGCAGGTGCGCGCCGAACATCAGAAACAGAATCTCTGAAGTGTCCTTGTGCACCACCAATTTCAGGTAGGTAATCGAGAAGGTTACAACGGTGTAGTAAAGAATGTTCTCGGCAAACCGCGCGCCGATACCGACCAGCACCGCACGCCAGTGATGACGCAGCACTTCGACCACGCCCAATTGCTGTTGCTTGTTTTGCGCCTGACGGGCCTGGGCTTCTTTGAAGATCGGCGCGTCATCGACGCTGGTGCGAATCCAGTAGCCGATCACCACCACCACCGCCGAGAACCAGAACGCTACACGCCAGCCCCACGCGAGGAATTGTTCCTCCGACAGGTTCGACGACAACAGCAGCAACGCGACGGTCGCCACCAGGTTACCGGCCGGGACACCGGCTTGCGGCCAACTGGCCCAGAAGCCTCGGCGATTGTCCGGGCAGTGTTCGGACACCAGCAGAATTGCACCGCCCCATTCACCGCCGAAGGCGAAACCCTGGATCAGCCGCAGCAGCACCAGTAACACGGGCGCGGCGTAGCCGATCTGGTCGAAGCCGGGCAGGCAACCCATCAGGAACGTGGTGATACCGACCACCACCAGGCTCAGTTGCAGCAAGCGTTTGCGGCCGAACTTGTCACCGTAGTGACCGAACACCAGGCCACCCAATGGGCGGGCGAGGAAGCCAACGGCATACAAGGCGAAGGCGGCGAGGATGCCGTCGATTGGGCTGTCGGTTTGACGGAAGAACAGCTGGCCGAAGACCAGTGCCGAGGCAGTGCCGTAGAGAAAGAACTCATACCATTCGGCGACGGTGCCGGCCATGGCGGCGGCCACGACACGCTTGAGTCCCGAGGGCGTAGTTGCGCGAGAGATGCTGTGAGGAGTGGGCATGCTGACGTTTCCTGTAGAGGCGCAGAGACAGGCAGCCGGGCCGGGTCCTCAAGGACCCGCCCGGCAATCACTCAGAGACCGACGTCCGGCAGTTCCGGACGGTTGGCCAAGGCCTTGGCCATGATCTGCTCGACGAAAACCCGATCGGATTCCGGCAGGGCCAGGCGTGGTGGACGGGTCAGGGCGCTGCCGCGACCGGCGATGGCTTCGCACAGCTTGATGCACTGCACCAGGTCGGCACGGGCGTCGAGGTGCAGGATCGGCATCAGCCATTCGTAGATCGGCATGGCTTCGGCGAAGCGACCGGCCTTGGCCAGGCGGAAGATGGTTTCGCCTTCTTTCGGGAATACGTTGGACATGCCCGAGACCCAGCCTTCGGCCCCCACGGCGATGCTTTCCAGCACCACGTCATCAAGGCCGGCGAACAGCACAAAACGGTCGCCCACTTCATTGCGCACGTCGATGAAACGACGGGTGTCGCCGGAGGAATCCTTGAAGCACACCACGTTGTCGCAGTCGGCCAGGGAAATCAGGATGTCCGGGGTGACGTCGTTTTTGTAGATCGGCGGGTTGTTGTAAACCATCAGCGGTACGTCGGCGTTTTTCGCCACGTAGCGGTAGTGTTCGGCGGTTTCGAACGGCTTGGAACCGTAGACCAGCGCCGGCATCAGCATGACCCCGTCAACGCCAACCCGGCGCACCGCGTTGGCCACCTTGGCCGCTTGAATGCTGGTGAATTCAGCCACACCGCAAATCACCGGCACGCGACCGCGGGAAGCGTCGACCGCGACTTCGGTCACGGCGATTTTTTCTTCGGCGGTCAGTGAGGTGTTTTCCCCCACCGAACCGCACACCACCAGGCCCGACACGCCGTCACGGATCACGTTGGAAATCACCTGGTGGGTTTTTTCCAGGTTGATGGAGAAGTCGTCGTTGAATTGAGTGGTCACCGCGGGGAAGACACCACTCCAGTTAATGCGCTTGCTCATTGTTGCCTCCGGTTCGTTAATTGTATTTCGTATACGATATTTCAAGTGAAAAGACTCGGCCAGTGCTTTTTTCAGTTACGAGGGTTTTTTTACTAGCCGTTGGTCAGAGTTTTTTGGTCAGGGTTTGTAAGGCCGTGCTCAGGCCCCAGGCCAGGTGTCAGACAGGCGATAGCCTTGTGGCCACGGATCGCTCGGATCAAGCAGCAATTGGTGAGTGCCGGTGATCCAGGCCCGGCCGGAAATGCACGGGTAAATTGCCGGGCGTCCGGCCACTTCGGTCAGCGAATCGATGCGGCAGTGAAACTCGGAACCGATGATCGAACGGCCGATAAAACGTTCGCCGACCTGCATCAAGCCCTTGGCCTGCAACACCGCCATGCGCGCCGAGCAGCCAGTGCCGGTGGGCGAACGGTCGATCTTGCCGGGTTGAATCACCACCGCGTTGGCGCCGGTGGAGATGCCGTTTTCATAGACGAGGGGCGCAGCCATCTGGCAGAAGGAAATGTGCGACCACTCGGGGTTCAGCGGATGGATGAAGCCCAGTTGTTCGTTGGCCGCGCGGGTGATTTTCAGCCCGACCTCGACCAGCTCCGCCGCTTCATCAGGACGAATGGAAAAGCCCAGGCGCTTGGCATCGGCGATCACAAAACTGTCGCCGCCATATGCGGTGTCGACCTGCAATGAGCCAACGCCTTCGACTTCGATCCAGGCGTCGAGGCGGTCAGCGAAGGAGGGCACGTTCTTGATTTCCACCCGTTCGACCTTGCCGTCACGGCAGTCGGCCACCGCTTCGATCAGTCCGCCCGGTGCTTCGAGCACCAGCCGGGTTTGCGGTTCGGTCATCGGCAGGATGCCGCTGTCGAGCAACACGGTGGCCACGCACAGTGAGTTGGAACCGGACATCGGCGGTGTGTCGGCTGGTTCCATGATGATCCAGGCCATCTGCGCCCGAGGATCCTTGGCCGGCACCAGCAGGTTGACGTGACGGAACACGCCGCCGCGCGGCTCGTTGAGGACGAAGTTGCGCAGGGTCTGATCCTTGGCAATCCAGCGCGACTGTTCCCACACGGTGGCCCCGGGTGGTGGCGCGACGCCGCCGACGATCACGTCGCCGACTTCGCCTTCGGCGTGGCAGCTGACTACATGGATGACTTTCGATGAGCGCATGGTCTGCTCCTTGTTTTGTCTGTTAGGGCCCCTTCGCGAGCAAGCCCGCTCCCACAGGGTTTGATGGTGTACACAAAATCACTGTGGGAGCGGGCTTGCTCGCGAAGGGGCCATCCGCTACTTCACTGATTTCAGGAACGCCGCAGTTTCGGCATGCACCGGATTACCAATCACCTGATCCGGCGAGCCAATCTCATGCACCAGCCCATTGCGAAAGAACGCCACACGATCAGACACATCCCGGGCAAAGCGAATCTCATGCGTCACCAACACCATGGTCATGCCGTCTTCGGCGAGCATGCGCATGGTGTCCAGCACCTCGCCTACCAATTGCGGATCGAGGGCCGAAGTGGCTTCGTCGAACAGCATGTAGTCCGGCGACATGGCCAGGGCGCGGGCAATCGCCATGCGCTGTTGCTGACCGCCGGAGAGCTTGCCGGGAAAGGCCTTGAGCTTGTCGCCCAGACCGACGTGGGTCAGTTGTTTCACCGCCAGTTCCTCGGCTTCGGCCTTGCTCTTGCCCAGTACTTTGCGCGGCGCCAGCATCACGTTTTCCAGCACGGTCAGGTGCGGGAACGCGTTCCATTGCTGGAAGACGATGCCGATCTTCTGCCGCAGACGGTTGAGGTCCGTGGCGCTGTGATGGACCTCGACACCGTCGACGCGGATGTTGCCTTTCTGGATCGGCTCCAGGCCGTTGATGCACATCAGCAGGGTCGATTTGCCCGAGCCGGAGCCGCCAATGATCGACACCACCTCGCCCTTGTTCACCGTCAGGTTGACGCCCTTGACCACTTCGAGGTTGCCGAAGGATTTGTGTACGTTGTCGATCTCAATCATTTTCTTGCCACCTTCTTTCCAGACGAGCGCCGAGGCGAGCGACCACCAGGCTCATGACGTAGTAGATGAGGCCCGCAATGCACAGCACCAGCAGCGGCTCCTGAATGCGGGTCACGATGGTTTGCGAGGCGCGCAGCAGTTCGACGATGCCGATCCACATCACCAGCGCGGTGTCTTTCATCACGCTGAGCACCAGGTTCAGCCAGCCGGGAAAGGCTACGCGCGTGGCCATCGGCAGGACGATCCAGCGCAAGTCCTGCAGGAAGCTCAGGCCCAGCGAGCGACTGGCCCGGCGCACGGTGAACGGCACTGACAGCACGCCGCTGCGCACGATCTCGGTGAAGTACGCGGCGGCGTAGACCCCGAGCACAATGCAGCCGACGCTGAAGGCGCTGATGTTCAAGCCGACGATGCTTTTCAGTGAGTTGAACAACACAAACTGGATCAGCAACGGCACGCTGCGAAACACGTCCAGCACCCAGGCCAGTGGCAGACTGGCGCGCGGCAACAACGCCCGCAGCAAGCCGAACAGCAACCCGGCGAAGGAGCCGAGGATGATCGACCAGAACGTGAGTTTCAGAGTGACCCAGGCGCCATCAAGCAAGAACAACAGGTCATTCCAGGAAAAACTGGTGGTCAACATGCTCACCTCCTCAGTAGCGGAACAGTCGCCAGGCCATCAGCCGGGCGACGGCGACGATCGCCTTGGCAATCAGGTAATACAGCGCCGCGGCGATGGCGAAGTATTCGAAGGTGCGGAACGTCTTGACGTTGTAATCCTGGGTCACGCCGGTGAGATCATTGTTCAGTCCGACGATCACCCCCAGCGACGTCATCAATACCGCCCAGACCATCTGGTTACTTAACGGATAGAACACGATCCGCAGCAGCTGCGGGACGATGATCATCCGGTAAGCCTGGAAGGCACTCATACCCAGCGAACGCGCGGCGCGCACCTGCGTGCCGGGCACAGCCTTGAGGCCACCGCGAAAGTTTTCCGCCAGGTAACCGGCGTTGTTGAAGGTGATCCCGGCCAGCAGCGCGAACCATGAGCTGACATGCAAATCCAGCGAGCCGAGGCCGAAGTAGAGAACGTAGATCTGGAACAGCGACGGGGTGTTGCGGGCGATCGACACCCAGCCGTTGCCGATGCCGCGCAACAACGGTTGTTTGGTTTCGCGCATCACCGTCAGGGCCAGGGCGATCAGCACGCCGAAGATCATCGACAGTGCAGCGGTCTCGAAGGTGACCCAGGCGCCGGCGAGCATGTCCGGCAGGGCGCGCAGGGTCGCGCGCCATTGGAAGGTGTAATCAAACATGCGCGGGGCTCTCCAGAGAAGCGGCCGATTGCAGCCAGGCCGGCAAACGACCACTGGCCGTGGCGCTGCAGGCGGCGTCGACACATTCGGCGAGGTTGGCAAAGTGCACCTTGCGGCCCACCAGGCCGGGTGCGTAATGGGCGTACTTGCCCGAGTTGGTCATCAAGGTTTTGGCGGCCAGCGGGATCACCGGTTCGCCGAGCATGCACCAGCAGGTGTCGGTGACCAGCGTCGCGCCAAAGGCTTCGATCACCGCGATATGTCCCGCCTCGCGGGCCTGCTCCAGCACCGCACGACCGCAGGTAATGGCAAGCACTACTTCGGGGTGTTTGTGCCGACCCCGGCACAGCCGCGCCAGATGCGCGAATTCGCTGAGGGAGAAATGCGGGTTGCCCAGCGAGACCACATCCACCCGGTTGTCGCGGGCACTGTTGAGTTCGCGCCAGCTGAGCAGCAAATCCTTCAGGCGGATTTTTTCCACCGGCACGGGGACATTCGCCTCCAGCACCTGCGTCGGGTCGAGTGCTTCCGGGGTCACCCCGGCGATGTGAAACAGCGGCGCGGCAGAGGTGGTGGCGAAAGCCGCGCCGAAGGCTTTCAAATCGTCCAGGCTCGGCCTGCTCTGTTCCAGCCCCAGCACCAGCGGAATCCGGCTGCCGGCCAGGGCCCCGATGTGGTAACCGAGCAGGGGGTAAAAGGCATCGTCCAGGTCACTTAAAACCGGCAATTCGATTTGCAGTCTCGCTTTACGTTGCGCGTCCAGATGGCAGCCGATCAGAGGCGCGCGGCCGGTCAGGGCGATGCAGATATCCAGGTAATCCGGGTATTTCAGGGTGCGTGCGCCGAGCACGCTGTTGGCATACACCACGGCGTTGGATTCGGCCCAGACGATTTGCTCGCCGGCCTTCGGCGCGCTGTCGAGCAGGTAGGGCGCGCAGGTAAAACTCAGCTGTGCGCCCATCGCCATGTAGGCATCGCCCAGAGCGCTGGCCGGTACCCCGAGTGCCGGATCAATGCCCAACTCGCGCCAACGGCGTTGGTCGACAGAAATCGAATTGAGGGTGGTCGGCACCCGCACTTTGGCTCCCCACTGCACCAGTTGTTCGGCGAAGCGCAGGCTCGCAGGTCCCGTATAGATGCAGCCGTCGATGTGCGCTTGGGTGACGTCCACCAGACTGCGCGCACCTTGCAGTTCAGCCATGCGCAGGACGATCTGCATCGCCACTTGGGCGGCCTTGCCATGCTCGCCGTCGAGCAGTGCCTGATCGTGTTCGGTGAGTTCGATGGCGGTGGTTTTTTCTGCTGTCTGCAACGGACTGTCGAGTGCCTGCCAGGCATCGCCCGGCAGGTGTTCGAACAGGGTCACTGTTAACTCTTCGACCCGAGCAAAGGCCTGGCCGCGCAAGGCGGCGAAGGCCTCCCGGCCGATGCACAGCACCGGCAGGGAACGCTCGAAAATGGTCTGTGCCACAAGCACGCCCAGGGTCAGGATCTCATCGGGTTCGGCCAGCACCAGTGCGGCCGGCGCATGACCGTTGCTGATCAGCTCCATCAGCACACTGCTGCCGGTGCATGAGCCGCGACCACTGGGGATTGCCAGCACCCGGCCGGCCAGATGTTCGCCGCTGAGCGGGTGGTGACGGTCGATGATCTCTCCACTAAACGGATCGACCCCGCCCCAGAAACTCAAGCCCACATCGGCAAACAGCAGGGCGCCTTGGGCGGCGCCGGCGACCAGGCTGCGACCGGTCAGAGAGGTTGGCCTAGGCATGCCGGACACCTCAGTAATAGACCTTGGGCACGGTCAGGTCGGTGGGTGAAATCTCGGTGCCGACCCATTTGGTGAACAACTCGTTGTAGCGGCCGCTGCGCACCTGCTGATTGACGAACAGGTTGAGGTAGTTGAGCAAGCCATACTCGTTACGCTTGGCGCCCAGGGACACGTAATCGATGGTGTACGGCGCGTTGCCGGCGATTTTCAGGTTCTTGTATTTGCCCGACTTGATCGTGGCGGCGGCCACGGTGTTGGTGACCACGGTGGCGTCGATGTGACCCTGGGCGACCGCCAGCAGCGTGTCGTTCTGCGACTGATAGGCGCGGAAGGTGCCGGTCCCCCAGTTCTTCACGTCTTTTTCCAGAGCAATGGCTTCATAGGTGCCGCTGGTGTTGCCCAGGGCTTTGCCTTTGATATCGGCGAAGCTGTTGATGCCGGTGTTGTCGCGGGTCAGCACCACCATCTGGAAGGCGAAGTACGGCACGGTGAGGCCGACGGTCTTGGCCCGTTCGAGGGTGTCGGACGTGGAGGCAACGATCACGTCTGCGCGCCCGGAGACTAGTGCCGGAATTCGATCCGGGAAGGGCGTTTCAACCACTTCGGCGTCGACCCCGAGGATCTTCGCCAGGTCGCGGCAGTAGTCCACGTCGAAACCGGCCGGGTTGTTGCCTTCATCGCGAAAACCCATCGGCGGGAAGTCCAGGGTCACGGCGCAGCGCAGCTTGCCCGAACCAATGATGTCGTCGAGCTTGTCGGCCTGGGCGGTGGCGATAAAGGAGGTACTGAGAACAGCGCTGAGGGCTACGGCAAATGCGGGGTTTTTCATAGAGGCCTCGTTGTCGGAAAGTGCTGTTGGATATCGTATTGTGAATTTCGTATACGATATTAGATTAGCAATGAGCGTGCCTGTTTCCGAACTGAGACGAGAATTAATCGCCAAGCCTTGAGCTAAAGGTCTTACAAGATTGTGGGAACAGGGCGTAGGAAAAGAGCGCCTCGGCGGGCCGTATCAGGCGGTGTTACAGAAGGGAGCAGTGGGAACGGCGGGCGCGCCTTAAAGGAACACTCGCCCGGCTTCAGCGACGGCTTTCGCGATACTGACTTGGCGCCAGGCTGGTCAAGGCGCGGAACTGCCGGCTGAACGCGCTGTGGTCGGTGTAACCGCAGCGCAGGGCGATCTCGGTGATGGGCAGGTCGGTGTGCAACAAAAGCCGGGAGCCTTCTTCCAGCCGCGCCTTGTGAATCATCTGCCGTGGGGTGAGCTGGAACACCCGTTTGCAATGGCGCTCCAGTTGCGCCACGGAAAACCCGGCGATTGCGGTCAGTTCGGCGAGGCTGATCGGCCGGGCGAAATGGCTGCGGATATGCGCGTCCACCGCCGCAAGTTTCTGGAATGCCGGATGACTGGACTGTGGCGCTTGCAGGTCGCGGGAAATGCCGGCCAAACCGACGATCTGACCTTGCAGGTCGCGCAACGCGAGTTTGTGGGTCAGGCACCAGACCGGCTGGTTGCCGTAATACAGGTGCAGTTCGAGTTGGTCGGCCAGTTCGCGGCCGGTGGACAGCACCCGTCGATCCTGCTCGGTGTACAGCGGGCCGAAACGCTCGGGAAAGACCATGTCGGCGGTGCGTCCGAGCAGCTCGTCACTGTGTTTGAAGCCGCAGCGCCGGGCCAGGGTCTGGTTGACGAAGGCGTAGCGGGCCTCGCTGTCCTTGATGAAAAACACCACGTCCGACAGGGTGTCGAGCAGCGCCGCGATCGGCTGCAGACTGCTCAGCAGAGTGGGCAGGTCGCAGGGTTTGAAGGTAGTGAGCGAGGCATACATGGCGCTGGGCGTCTGGAGGCAATGCCCCGGATCATAAAGACTCGGCGACGGAGCCGAAAGCCCCGGGCCAGCATTCAGGCGGGCGGGGTGTCGTCCAGGCACAGCAAGGTCTCGATCCGCGCCGGACTGAAGGGCGGGCGTGGCGCCGCAGGTTGCCAGCCGAACAGGTGCTGCAACGCGCCGCCACACACCCGGCCCTGGCAAGCGCCCATGCCGCAGCGACTGGCCAGTTTGGCCTCGCGCCAGTCAGCATGCCCGGCCAGCAAACCGTAAGGCACGTCTTCGCAACGGCACACCAGGGTGTCGGGTTGCGCCAGCGACTTGAGTTGCGGATTGAGGGTGAATGCTTTGTTGAGGGCGTTGGCGAAACCCTGCCAGCGCGCACGACGCGGCCACAATGCTCGGGCCGAATCAAGGTCACCGACGGCGGCGTGGCCAGCGATGGCGCCTTCGACCAACGCCAGTTCACTGCCACCGAAACCGGTGCATTCACCGGCCGCGTAGTGGTCGGCGCGGCGAGTGGTCTGCCAGGCATCGACGGCAATCGCCTGATCCTCAAGTTCGCAGCCCAGAGCCTGGCCGAGTTGGGTATTAGGGATCAGACCAAAGCCACAGGCCAGGCGATCACATTCCAGTTCGATGATTTTCCCTTGCTGTTGCAGGCGCACACCTTCCAGTCGCTCACTGCCCAGAGCGGCCAGTACATAGGTTCCGGTACGGTAATGGCGGTCGAACAACGTGACCGACTGCATCAGCTTGTTGGGCCAGCGTGGCAGTTGCGCGGCGAAACCGCCAACGGCGGCCGCGCAGGCTTGCTCGGCGATGCGCAGTACCCGGGCGCCGTTGTGTTTTGCGGTGGCGGCGCTGGCCAGCAATAACGGTCCGCTGCCGGCAATCACAATGCGTTCGTCCTGCACCGGCAGCCCGCCTTTGATCAATGCCTGGAGGCCACCCGCACCCGTCACGCCGGGCAGCGTCCAGCCGGGGAAGGGCAGCAGTAATTCGCGAGCACCGGTGCACAGAATCAGTTTGTCGTAACCGATCACCCAGCCTCGATCGGCGTCTTCGACCAGCAGTTGTTTCGGCCCGGCGCAGGCGATCACTCGAGTGCCCGAATGACGGCGGATGGTGCTGCACGCCTCCAATCGCTCGCGCATCTGACGCGCCGGGTTCGGCAACTTGGCTTGAGGTCCATCGCGCCAGATTTGTCCGCCCGGCAGCGGGTTGTCATCGAGCAGGACGATGCGCGCACCGCTTGACGCGGCGGCGAGCGCAGCGGCCATGCCGGCGGGACCGGCGCCGATGATCAGCAGGTCGGCGTATTCGCTCATGCTTGAGTCTCCACGTGCATGCCGTCACGGCACAGCGTCTGGCAGGCCAGTCGTCGCCGACCGTCGATGGTCACCCGACATTCCTGGCAAATGCCCATGCCGCACAGCGGTGCGCGACGTTGGCCACTGACCGAGGTGCGCGTGCAGCCGTCGCCGCTCAGCGCCAGTGCAGCGGCGACGCTGGTGCCCTCGGCAACCCGCAGGGCACGTCCGTCCAGCATCAATTCAGGCATAAACGGACTCTCCGAGAAAACGTTGCGGCAGATACGGTTGCGCGGCCAGCGGCGGCGTTTCGTCGAACAGCTGCGCGACCAATAGGTCGGCGGTGCCGGGGGCGGTCGTCACGCCGAGGCCCTCATGACCGACCGCCAGCCATAAGCCTTTGCGTTGCGGATGCTGACCCACCAGCGGCAAGCCGTCGGGGCTGGCAGCGCGAAAACCGGTCCAGGCGCGGATGCCGTTGAGCTGAGCCAGACCCGGCATGTAGTCGGTGGCACGCCGGAGCATTTTCGCCAGCATCCAGCCCTCGACCTGCGGGTCGGTGGTGCCGAATTGTCGTGAAGCGCCGATGAACAATTGCCCGGTCGGTCGAGGTTGGATATTGCATGCCGTCGATGGGCCTGTGGCGTTATGGGCGCTGGTGACGTAACCAAGTTCCACCAGGGTGTGAGTGACTTTGCCGGGGTAGCGGTCGGTGATCAGCAAGTGGCCTTTCTTCGGCTCGATCGGCAATTCCGGGCACAGCTCATTGGTTTGGACGCCGTTGGCCAGAATCACCGCTTCGGCGCTTAGCCAGTGGCCGTTGTCGAGTCGCACGCGGTTGCCGTCGACTTCGCTGACCCGCGCCCGGCGTTGGCTGATGTTCGGTGTGTCGAGCATCCAGTTGGCGGTCGCCGGAGCATAAAGAATGCCGTCGCCATTGATCAGCAGTCCGCCTTCCAGGCCCTCGCGCAGTTCCGGTTCGCGTTGGTGCAAGGCGCTGCTGGAGATCAATTCGCAGGCCACGCCTTGGGCTTGCAAGTTCAGGTATTTGCTGTGGGCGACGACCATTTCTTCGGCATTGGCGGCCAGCCAGAGGGTGCCATTGCACCGGTAGGCGCAGCCGTCGGGCAGGGCCGGCGCCAGTTCGCGCCAGCGTTGCAGGGAATATTGGCTGAGGGCCAGTTCGGCCGGGTTGTCGTCGAGGACCAGCAAGTGGCCCATGCCCGCCGCCGTAGCGCCGGGCAGGCCGGCGTCCAGCACCAGCACGCGCAAGCCGCGTCCCGCCAACGCCTGGGCACAAGCGGCGCCGATGATGCCGGCGCCGATCACGATCACATCGGCCACCCGGCCCTCGTTCACGGACGAATGCCCCAGGCGAACGGGTCGTCCTGCTCGATGATCAGGCTGGCTTCGGCGCTGATAAAGGCGCGGCCGCGAATGGTCGGCACAATGCGCTCGCCCTGAATTTCGTAGGAACCCTCGAACTCGCTGCCGATGACACTGGCCTGACGCCAGATCTGTCCCGGCTGCAATTTGTCGTCGGCCGCCAGGCAAGCCAGTTTTGCGCTGGTGCCGGTGCCACAGGGCGAGCGGTCGTAAGCCTTGCCGGGGCAGAGGACGAAGTTGCGGCTATCGGCCTGCACGTCATCGGCGAACAGTTCGACATGGTCGATCAAGCCGCCGTCTTCGCCGCGAATACCCTGAGCTTCCAGTGCTTGCTGCACGGCGAAGGTGTAGGCGGTCAGTGCATCGAGGTTATCGCCGGCAATGCGCAAGCCATGCTCGGCAATCAGGAAAAACCAGTTACCACCCCAGGCAACATCGCCGGTCACTTGACCGATCCCCGGCACCTGCAGCGACAGCGCTTTGCGGTAACGGTAGGCCGGCACATTGCGCACGCTGACCGAATGGTCTTCGTGCAGCGTCGCCTGCACCGTGCCCACCGGGGTTTCGATGCTGTGCACCCCAGGGCCGATCTTGCCCAGATGCGCCAGCGAGGCCACCAGCCCGATGGTGCCGTGGCCGCACATGCCGAGGTAACCGCTGTTGTTGAAGAAAATCACGCCGGCACAGGCGCTCGGGTCCACCGGCTCACAGAGCAGGGCGCCGACCAGCACATCGCTGCCCCGTGGTTCCAGCACGCAAGCGGCGCGCCATTGATCATGCTGTTCGGCCAGCCGCTGCCGACGCTCGGCCATGCTGCCATTGCCCAGGTCAGGAAAACCGGCGGTCACCAGGCGGGTCGGTTCGCCGCCGGTGTGGGAGTCGATCACGGTGATGCGTTTCATGGGATGGCCACGTCCGTTCAGATGAGTGAACGAAAGAGTGGCCTGTGCGAGGGCTTGCCGGCTTGATGGTTTTATCCAGTGCCGATGACGAAATCGGCACAGTGCGGCGAGCGGTTAGTGGTGGTGGGGCAGGTGCTCGAACAGGGTCTTGCAGACCCCGGCAATGTGCTCGTCGAGCAACTTCACCGCCAGGTCCACGTCACCGGCGCGACAGGCCGCAAGGATTTCCCGGTGTTCGTGATCGGCGCGTTCCTTGCCGGCCGACAGGCTCATCTGCATGCGCAGGTAGCGCTCCAGCTTGTCGTTGACCGAGCGGATCAGGCCGACCAGAAACGGTCGTTGCGCCGGCTCGTAGAGGCAAGCGTGCAGTTCCCAGTTGAGCTCGGCCCAGCGGCCCACATCATCTTCGCCGATGAACTCCTGGCAGATGCGTTCGGCACGGGCGAAGGTGTCTTCGGTCATGTTCGGAATGGCCAGGCGCAGCACCTTGTCTTCGAGCAGCATGCGCACTTCGAACATCTGCGCCAGTTCTGCATCGGAAACCCGGGTGACCATCGCCCCGCGATTACGCTGGAACATTACCAGGCCTTCGGCCTCCAGGCGCTTGAGGGCTTCGCGCACCGGAATCTTGCTGACGTTGAACTGACGGGCGATGTCGTCCTGGCGGATCGGCTCGTCCTCGGCAAAATGCCCGGCGACGATGGCGTCACGCAGATGACGGGTGATGATTTCCGACGTCGAAGGCGAATTGCCAAGGTCGGGAGCGTTGAGTTTTGTCAGGGCCACGGTCGTGATCATCAGGATTGAATTGCAGATAGGGTATACGAATTTGCACTGGGTGGTCTTCGGCGATGGTCAGGACCTCCCGCCACCGTCTGCCAGCCATCAACGTTCGGGAAGGTTCCAGCTTTCGCGGATTTGTTCGTATTGCGCCTCAGGCATTTGAACGAGCAGAGGGGACTGGCGAGGATCCAGCCAATTGAACAAGCGAGAAATATCCGCTGGGTCCATGGCGGTGCAGCCCAGCGTCGGCGAGGCGGGGCCGCGCCAGATGTGGAAGAAAATGCACGAGCCCGAGGCGGGGGACGCCGGCGTATTGTGCTCGATGAAAATGCCTTTTCGATACATGTCGTCATCGCGACGCATACGTTCGGAGCTGTTCCAGTCTTTTGAAACAGTCGCTCCATCGACCAGCTCGTTATAGCGTGCGGAGTGGCTGTCATCCACGCATTCGATGGTTGGGGTGAGTGCCAGGTAAGGCAGTCTGGTGTCGGCCGTGCTGTCGTAGCCAAACGCCGTTCCCAGTTTGAACACCCCGGCAGGTGCTTTTCCATCGCCTTCATGTTTGAGCGGGCCTTCGCGTTGCTCAACACTGCTCAGACCCTTGCCCCACGCCAGCCCGCTCTTGCCGACCACTACCGGAAACGATCCTTCGTATTTACGAAAGGTGTTGCCCTGCCGTTCATAACGCTGGGCCGTGCCCTGGATGTCAGTCCAGTTTTTTGTGGTGACCACAATCAGCTGATTGGCGGTGTCGAGAACATCGCGTGCACCCAGCGGCGTGATGGGGAAGTCCATGACGTTCTTCGGCGAACCTTCCCCGCTGTAGGTGAAGTGCCACCATTCCTTCGAGTACCCGGTAAACCCTTCTTTCTCCATGGCCCTGCTGAGCTTCTGGCGATTTTCTTTGGCGGCAGCGCTGATCGTCGGGTTGTCGGTATGCGCGCGCTCATCGAAGCAATCGAACCCCGTGCCCATGTCGAGCGCGCCGTCGCGCCAACGCTGGCCATAGGCGGCCGTGCAATCGACTTGCCCGGCTGAAGGCGTCCAGGTCTCGGCGGGCAGGGCATCCGGGCCGGTCAATGTCAGGTCCACGGTTGAGCCTTTGGAGTGGTTCGACACCCGGGCCACGTAACCCAGGCGCCAGAAGTCCTGCTTGTCCACACGTGGATAGAACTCGGCCTTGCGCGGGTCACCCGGCTCCGACGCAAAACGCCCCATATCGGCAACGGCACGGTTGGGTCGATAACAGTCAAACACCTTCAAACCGTAGCCCTGCGCCCGCAAGGCCGTTTGTACCCGAGCGAGGGCCTTGGCGGCGTCCAGCGATAACAGACACTGTGGCGCGGCGTAACCGTCGAGTGGGTGCCCGGTGAAGTTGTGAGCGCTGGCATAGCGAATGTCTTGCTCGATGCCCGGATCAATCGTACGCAGATACACCATGCTCTCGGGTCGTGTCTCTGCACCGGCGATGCCGGGCACGACAATGCTCAGGCACAGGATCCATCGCCGCCAGTGCCGCGTGAGCAGGCTGCGCGAACGCAGCGAAAACAGTGTCGAGGAGGGCAGAGGCAGGAGGGTGCAGAGACGGGGCATGCGAGACTCCAAAGAGGCCGATTCTCAAGCTGAATCAGGCGTACAAACCATACCCTGCCGCAATGATCAGCGGAGAAACCAGCAGCGTTGCCCAGAACCCCGATCTTGGAACAGCAATGACGCAAATGATCGAGATCATCAACACATAGAGGCCAACCATTTTAAGTAGCGCGAGATCGCCAACGGCTACGGCGTGAATCGCTGTCTGCCCTGCGAGCATAAAAAGCGGCCCCAGCATGGTAAACCAGAGGGCAGTGCGCCGATCTTCGTGCGCTCTGAATTGGTCAACGAAGCCAGAGTCTACAGCGGCGGCGAATGCTGTTTTGAACTTGATAATACCGAATGGAATATGGAAGACGCCCAAGGCGAACAGGGTCCATGCGACGATGTTTGACATGTCTTATATGCTCCGTAACGGTAAGGCTGGATAAGTGCCTGACGTTTGGTTAAGGGAGCGCGGCACGGTCCCGGTTTTATCGCGTAACGTCCAGCAACCGAAGAGAGCGATGTTGAGCGCATTGTCAGGCTGCGTCCTCACGGTGCGAGCCATAGGAATACCTGGCCCAAACAGATGTGTAAATTGCGCTGGTGTTTAAGGTAAATAGATCAGCTCTCCGGGGAAATGATCGAGTCTAGACCAGGTTCAGCCGCGAGCTTCAATCGGTCAGCTTTACTAATGTATTTAGACTTGTTGGCCGGTGCCAATTTGGCACTGGCCTTTTTTGCGTGAGCCTTTAATAACTGCTGTATTTTTTTACGACGATTCATGTTTTCTGCTCGGCTGGTAAGTTCTTCAATGATGGCAGAGGTTGGCGCACGAAGCCTAGGGAGTGAGAGAGGACTTCACTGCGTTAAAAGATCGCAGCCTAAGGCTGCGATCTTTTGGGGCCGCTGCGCAGCCAGCGGGAGCAAGCTCCCTCGCCACAGTTTGCTCAGCTCCCAGTTCGTTCATGACTGCGGCAATCAGCTCCCGGCCCGTTTATTCAACGCCTCTTCCGCCGCCGCAATTTCAGCCTGACGCTTGATAATCATGTCGCCAATCGGCGGCCCCTGAAAACGTCGGGCTTCAAAACCGAACCAGACGATGGCCGTCAGCACCAGAAAGCCGATGGTGATGTACAACGCCCAATCGTTCGGTGGCTGGATGCCGATGACGAAAATGATCACCATCGAGAGGATCGAGAGGATAGCGAACACGGAGTACCAGAAGCGTCCCATGTTCCACGGCCCCATGGTCGGCCACTTCGACGTGCCGTAGGTAAACAGGCCCAGCACGATGGGAATGATGAAGGAGAAGAACAGGAAGATCACCGTGCAGGACACCACGATGGTATAGACCGGCGTTGCGCCGACCGATATCACCGACGATCCCCAGTCGAACAATACCGCCAGGGTGGCACCGGTCCAGATCGCCGCCACCGGGCTGCGATAGGTCGGCGACACCGAGGCCAGTGCTTTCGAGCAGGGCAGGCCGCCGTCACGGGAAAACGCGAAGATCATGCGTGAAACCGAGGTCACGGTTGCCAACCCGCAGAGGAACTGCGAGATGAAAATCGCCACGTACAGCGCGAGCTTCACGGTTGGGTTGACCTGCGTGTTCATGGCCCAGAAAAATACGTTCCAGCCTTGCTTCGCCGCCTCATCCATGTTCGGCAGCATCAGCACAAACGAGCAGAGCATGACCCAGCCGAACAGCAGCGACCAGACCACCGACGTGACCATGCCACGCGGCACGGACATGGCTGCCTGTCGAGTCTCTTCGGAGGTGTGCGCAGAGGCGTCATAACCCGTGATGGTATAGATCGGCAGCAGCAGGCCGAGCATGAAAACCCAGCCGTTCGACACCTGTGGCCAGACGCTGCCGCCAGCCTCGCCGGAATAGTTGCTGAAGGTCCATAACCGGGCGAACTCATAACTGGGCGCGGAGATCAGGCAGACGATGGTCAGCGCGAGCGCCGTGGCGAAGATCAGATACCCCGAGAAGTCGGTGAGTTTCGCGGTCAGGCCGATACCCAGGTGGTTACACAAGGCCTGGATACCGGTCAGGATCGCCAGGAAAATCACCCGGGTCGTGGTGGTGTCTTCCATTCCCAGGGACGGTCCGAAGGCGCCGAAAAAGAAATAATAAGTACCGACGTTGATTGCGCCGAGCACGGTGACCAGCCCCAGCAGGTTGAACCACGCGGTCAGCCAGCCGGTGAAGCGATTACCGAGAATCGAACCCCAATGATAGAGGCCGCCAGCGGTGGGGTAAGCCGAGGAAATTTGCGCCATGGCCATGGCGAAAACCCCGGAGATCAGGCAACCGATCGGCCAGCCGATGCCGATTGACGCACCGCCCGCCCCCGAGGTGCCCTGGGCGAGTGAGTTGATGCCACCCGAGAGGATGCAGATGATCGAAAAGGAAATGGCAAAGTTGGAGAAAACGCCCATGCGTCGCGAGAGTTCCTGGGCGTAGCCCATGCTGTGCAGCACCTTGACGTCATCGTCTTGCGGCGCGCTCGTGCCGGGCTGGCTTGTTGGCTTCATATTGTGTGCCCCTTCAGGTTTTGATACGCATCCATCCGGGTTTACGTTGCCGGACGGGCTGGCCTTCAACCCCTTGTCGTACTGCTCCTGTTGCTAACGGATAAACCCCGTCCATGCTGCGCGTTCGCACCTTGGCCATGGACAGTCAACTGCTCCTACAAACGGCCGTGGTACGCCGCTTCGAAAATTTCTGCCGCGCCATTTCGGGTCAATGGCAGCGGGTTGCCGCCGGCGCAAGGGTCGACAATCGCCATGTCCGCGATCAGGTCGGCCTGCCGGTCATCCACCCCCAGCTCAACCAGCGTATGGGGCACGCCGATGTCCTTGCGCAACTTGAGGACGAAGGCCAGAAAACTGTCGAAGCCGGGCGAGGGCAGACGCAAATAAGCGGCGAGGCGGGTGATGCGTTCCTCGATGGCCGGGCGATTGAATTTCAGGACATAGGGCATGAACGTGGCGTTCGTCATGCCGTGATGGGTGTCGTACAGGGCGCCCACCGGATGTGAGAGGGCGTGCATCCCGCCCAGCCCTTTCTGGAAAGCGGTAGCGCCCATCGCGGCAGCCGCGAGCATTTCCGCTCGCGCCTCCAGGTCCGAGGGGGTGTGTACGGCTCGCACCAGGGCATTGGCGACCAGGCGCATGCCTTCCACCGCAATCCCTTCGGCCATGGGGTGAAAGCCGGGAGCGCAATACGATTCCAGACAATGCGCAAACGCATCCATGCCGGTGCCCGCAGTGACCTTGGCCGGCATGCCGACGGTGAGGGCCGGGTCGCTGATGACCACGCGCGGCATCATCTTCGGGTGGAAGATGATGCGTTTGGTGTGCGTACGCTCATCGATGATCACCGCGGCACGACCCACTTCGGAGCCGGTACCCGCTGTGGTCGGCACCGCAATGATCGGGGCGATGCTGCCTTCGTCGGCACGGGTCCAGTAGTCGCCGATGTCTTCGAAATCCCACACCGGTCGGGTCTGGCCGCTCATGAAGGCGATGAGTTTGCCCATGTCCAGGCCACTGCCCCCGCCGAAGGCGACCACGCCATCGTGTTTGCCGGCGCGCCAGGCGTCGAGCCCGCCCGCCAGATTGGCTTCGACCGGATTGGGTTTAAGGTCGCAAAACAGCGCGACGCCAAGGCCGGCGGCGCGCAAGGCGTCCAGCGCTGAAAGGGTGATCGGGGCACGCGCCAGGCCACTGTCGGTGACCAGCAACGGTCGCTGGATTCCTTGGCTGCGGCAGATCTCGGCAAGCTCGGCGATGCGGCCGACACCGAAGCGGATGCTTGTGGGGTAGTTCCAGTTCGCGGTCAGGCTCATGGCTCAGATCTCGTGGCGCAAATGGAAGGATTTCGCGCGGGTCAGGTGTTCATAACCCAGGCGCGACAGCGTGACGCCGCGTCCGCTGTTCTTCACCCCGGTCCAGGCCAGGGCCGGGTCCAGGTAATCGCAGCGGTTCATGAACACGGTGCCGGTGTCGATCTCGTTGCCCAGGTGTTCGGCGGCGGCAAGGTCTTGCGTCCAGATGGACGCGCTGAGCCCGAACTCACTGTCGTTCATCAAGGCAATGGCTTCGTCGTCGCAGGCCACCGGCATGATGCCGACCACGGGACCAAAGCTTTCCTCGCGCATCACCGACATTTGATGGGTGACGTCGACTAATACTTGCGGCGCGAGGTAGGCGCTGCCCGGTGCGTCGGCGGGAAAGGTCTTCGGATCAATCAGCGCCTTGGCGCCCTTTGACAGTGCTTCGGCGATCTGACCCCGAACGAATTCAGCGGCTCCCGGATTCACCAGCGGGCCGAGGGTGGTGGCTTCGTCCAGTGGGTTGCCCAGCACGTATTGGTGGGTCAGCGCGACGAAGCGCTCGACAAACGCCGGGTAGATTTTTTCATCGACATAGATCCGTTCGACCGCGCAGCAGCTTTGTCCGGAGTTGAAGTAGCTGCCATCCACCAGGTTTTCCACTGCGTGTTCGAGGTTGGCGTCTGCGCGGACATAGGCCGGGTCTTTGCCGCCGAGTTCCAGGCCTACGCCGAGGAAACTTCCGACGGCAGCCTGTTCCATGGATTTACCGGCTTCGACCGAGCCGGTGAAGTTCACTTGCTGCACGCGTCCAGAGGCAATGATCGCTCCGGTATAAACATGACTCAGCAGCAGGTTCTGGAACAGTCCTTCGGGCAGATGGGCGCGGCGAAACGCTTCGGCGAACCGTTCACCCACCAGCAATGTTTGCGACGCGTGTTTGAGGATGACACTGTTGCCGGCCATCAGCGCCGGGATAATCGTATTCACCGCTGTCAGGTAGGGATAATTCCAAGGGGCGACGGCCAACACCGTACCCAACGGTTCGCGTTTGATATAGCGTCGAAAACCGGCAACAGGCGTGGGTTCAATCGCTGCCAAGGCTTCAGGCGCAATGGCGATCATATGCCGGGCACGCTCTTCGAAACCGCGCAGTTCGCCAGCACCAAAGCGCACCGGACGGCCCATTTGCCAGGCCAGTTCCGGCACAATGTCGGCCTTCATGGCCAGCATCGCGTCTACCGCGGCACTACAGAAGGCGGCGCGTTCGCTCAGTGGCCGGCGTTTCCATTGCGCCTGGGCAGCTTCGGCCGCCGCCAGCGCCTGGTCGATTTGCGCCGCATCGGCGCAGCGGCGTTCGGCATAGACCCGGCCATCGACCGGTGAGATGAGTTGAATGGTTGAAGTCATGATGGCGATCTCAATAGCGTTCAAACCCGCGCTGCAGTTCCCAGTCGGTGATCCGCCGGTCGTACTCTTTCTGCTCCCATTCGGCGGTGTGCACGTAGTGGTCGATCACTTCATCGCCGAACGCTTCGCGCAACATGGTTGAGCCCTGGAGTGCGGCGCAGGCTTCGCGCAGGGTCTTCGATACTTCAGGCAAGTGTTCGTCGACGTAGGCATCACCCTCGAAGGGCGGCGCGAGGCTGAGCTTCTCGTCGATACCGGCCAGTCCCGCAGCGATCAAGGCGGCGAAGGCCAGATAGGGGTTGAGGTCGGCCCCGCCAATGCGACATTCGATGCGGATGGATTTGCTGCCTTCTGCGCACAAACGAAAGCCCGCGGTGCGATTGTCCCGACTCCACACCGCCCGGGTCGGGGCAAAGGTGCCGGCCTGAAAGCGCTTGTAGGAATTGATGTAGGGCGCGAGAAAACAGGTGATGTCGTTGGCGTACTTGAGCTGCCCGGCCACCCAGGAGCGCATCAGTTTCGACATGCCGAACTCCGCCTTGGCGTCGAAGAACAAAGGCTTTTTACCGTTCTTGTCCCACAGCGAATTGTGGATGTGGCTGCTGGAACCGGCGGCGTCATAACGCCACTTGGCCATGAACGTGATCGCCTTGCCCTGCAGTTGCGCGATCTCTTTGCAGGCGTGCTTGATGATGACGTGGTGGTCGGCCATGGTCAGCGCGTCGGCGTAACGGATGTTGATCTCTTCCTGACCCGGCCCCCATTCACCCTTGGAATTTTCGACGGGAATGCCGCTGGCCTGCAGATGTTTTCGAATCGCCCGCAGCACCGGCTCTTCGCGGGTGGTCTGCAAGATGTTGTAGTCCTCGATGTAATGACCGGCCGTCTTCGGCTTGTGGTAGTTGCGCTCGTGGATGGCCTCGTAGCTCTCGTCGAACAGATAGAACTCCAGTTCCGAGGCGAACATGCCGGTGTAACCGCGCTCGCGCAGTCGCTCGACCTGCTTTTTCAGAATCGCCCGGGGGCTGTGCGGCAGGTCGCGCCGATGGTGATGATCGAGTACATCGCAGAGCACCAGCGCCGTGCACTCGAGCCAGGGCACCCGTCGCAACGTGGCCATGTCGGGTTTGAGCACAAAGTCGCCATAGCCTTTGCTCCAGCTGGCTGCGGCGTAACCCGGCACCGGCTCCATGTCGATGTCGTCGGCCAGCAGGTAATTGCAGCAATGGGTTTCTTCATGGCCGCTGTCGATGAAAAACTCGACCTGGAATCGTTTGCCGACCAGTCGGCCTTGCATGTCGACCATGCAGACCAGCACGGTATCGATCTCGCCGGACGCGGCGGCACGCTTGAGTTGATCAAAACTGAGGAGGGGCTCGGTCATCACGTAGTCCTGCGTGAATTGTTTGGGCCTGTCTGAAATAGCTGTTGCAGACGCTCTCCAGAACCAACCAAAACCTGCAGACGCGAGCATCGTGTGCAATAAGCTGCTGTAAGCGTAGCCTACTGTTGCAGTGTGCAAGTTTCGCCAATCGCAGCCTGATGACTCGAGCGCAAAGGCGCGAATTGATCGCCCTCCAACGCGAGGAAACAAACATGACAAAGAAGAAAGCGCACAACACCTACCAACGTCTCGAACAGCAGTACCCGGATTACCTGGCCGCCGTGGAGGCCTTGGGGACGGCGGTGTGTCATACCGGCCCACTGGAAGAGATCGTTGTCCAGCTGATCCAGCTCGGTGCCGCGGCGGCCATCCGCTCTGAGGGCGCGGTGCACAGCCATACCCGACGGGCACTGGAGGCGGGCGCTACACCAGAGCAGATCCGTCACACGTTGATCTCCCTGACCAGCACGATCGGTTTCCCCACCGTCGTTGCGGCCATCAGTTGGGCGGACGATGTGATTGAGACGTGAACGAGTTCGCTGGCAGGCAGGGCGCCGGTCGCCTTGATCATCAGCGAGCCCCGCAAAGCGGTAGTCACGAATCATGTCGGTCGCTGACAGGCGCAAGTTGTGCCATCAGCTCAGCGACCCAATCGATGAACGCGCGCAACTTGATGCTGATATGCCGGTTCGGGGGAAATGCCACGTAGATGGGCATTGGATCGAGGCTCCAGTTCTCGAACAGGGGCACTAACTCGCCGCGCGCTTCGAAGGTCCTGGACATGTACTTTGGCAGCCAAAGCACACCCAATCCGGCAAGGCCGGCTGCGAGATAGGCGTTGCCATCGTCGACTGCCAGCGCGTAGCGGCCTTTGATCTTGACACTCTCAACGGAGTTGCGCATGGCATAGGGCACGGCTTTGCCGGTGCGCGCCCACAAGAAGCCGACGATACGATGATGCGAATTTTCCAGCTCCCGCGGATGCGCGGGCATACCAACGCGTGCCAGGTAGCTCGGCGCTGCAAAAACGCCAAGCTGAAGTTCGCCTACCCGCCGGGCTATTAACGATTGATCCGTCAGCTCGCCGCCGCGCACCACGCAATCGACGTTTTCATCGATCATATCCACGATACGATCGCTTACGCCCATGTCGATCTGGATGTCTGGGTACCGTTCGTAAAATGCAGGCAATGCGGGTACGAGAATCATGCTGGCCAGTGGGCTCGGCACATCCACTCGCAACCGGCCCCTGGGCAGCGCCGAGGCGCCGGACAGGCTAGTCTCAGCGTCATCCATGTCGGCCAGCAGCCGTAGCACTCGCTCGTAATAGACGGCACCATCGGCAGTGACGTTGACTTTGCGAGTCGTGCGGTTAAGCAATTTAACGCGCAACCGAGCCTCCAGCTGCTGCACCAGTTGTGTCACGGTGGTCTTATGCAGTGTTTCGGCTGCCTTGGTGAAGCTGCCCGCTTCCACCACTCGAACAAATGCCTGCATAGCATCAAAACGGTCCATTGCTGCCCCCGCTATCGATCAGATTGTTTGGATTTCACAAACAGTGATAGCCAAGGTTGCTTGTTTATCGCCCAGGCACAAGTCCTTACAGTCTCTCCATCGTTAGCTTCGGGTCGGCTTTGACCCATTGATGGAGGCACTTATGACGCAGCGTGATGTTGTTTTTCCACCTGGACGCCAGGCGCTTTATGAACGCAATCGCTATTCGCCGGCTATCAAGTCCAATGGCTTTTTATTCGTGTCGGGGCAAGTCGGCAGTCAGGAAGACGGCTCGCCCGAACCCGACCTGGAGGCCCAGGTCCGACTCGCGTTCAACAATCTGAATGCAATCCTGGTCGCTGCCGGTTGCACCTTCGACGATGTGATTGACGTCACCGTTTTCATCGTCGATCCCGAATCAAAGTTCGAGACGATCTGGAAGGTTGTGCCAGAGTTCTGGGGTAACGCGCCGCACCCGACACTGACCGGCGTCGGCGTCACGTGGCTCTATGGTTACCAGTTCGAGATCAAGGTGATCGCCAAGCTTCCAGAAACCGCCAGGGGATGATCTGACCAGCGAAAATCTCCGGAGCAGGTCGAACCGAGGCTATTTCCCCGGGCCTTTGTGCCTGATATCTCCGCAAAAAATATCGACGTTGCCACTGTCCGGCGCACTTCGCACGACGATGGAGTACTCGCCTGAAAGCAGGACCGGCAGTGCGACAGGTGCGCTTCTTGAGAAAGCCCAGCCGCGTATGGCCTGGCGTTCGGTGGTGACATGATCATTCATCGCGTAAGCGACTGGCCCGGGGTGCTGGCAGCTGCCTTTATTGATGAAGGTGAAGAGGCGCAAGGGCAGAGACGCTCCGCTTGGAGCACCACTGATGAAGAAACTGAACCCGGTCTCTTTGCCCCAGTCGGCCAACGTTACATTGCCGATCTGACCGGTGTTTTGCCGGGTGGCAACCAAAGGAACGCTCACGCCATGGTTTGATGAAGTGGTGCAGCCGAAAAGGCTTGCGGTGACCAATAGCGCTGCAAGTGAGTTTCTACGCTTCATTGCCAACCTCCTGCGGTGAAGAACTGCAATGGGAGATTAGCGGGTATAGCTCATTCGTCGTCTTCCTGGCGTTGTCTGTTCGAAATCCTCCATTCATGTGGAATCTGGCAACAGTGTTTGTCCAGTGGGTCGCTGTTTGAGGGAGGGGTAAACACCTAGCATCGTCTCTACCGAGTGAGCCAATAGCGTCAGTGTCAACTCGCTCACGAGGTTAACTTTTGACGATAGGGTGAAGACGATGAAAATTTCAAAACTTGCGATGGTTCTTGCGCTTGGCGTTTTAGGTACACAGGCCTTTGCAGGCGAAAGCCAGTCAACTGCCGCGGACAGCAAGACGCCTGTAGACACGTACACTTACGACATGAAGCTGGATATCCAGAAAGTCATTACAGTGTCAGATATTCCTGACCAGTGCGGGCCAGTCCCGGCGCAAATGACGTATGAAGACTCTCAGGGTCAACGGCATATCCTGCAGTATCAAGTCATGGGAACTGGCTGTTCAAATGGTTGAGTCGCGTGTGGAAGATGGAGGGTCGACACTCCATGCCTGCCGCACTGACGATTTCAAATGTTGTTATCGTTTCCTGGGTGAACCGGTGATTGTTTCATCGGATGCCAACAAGGCTGGAATGTAACTTTTAAGAAATTCCACCCATGTCTTGATCTTTGCATCCACGAACTTTCGTGATGGGTAGATTGCAAATAGATTCAACTCTTCAAGATGATAGTCGGGTAGTACCCGCACTAACGTACCCGCCTTGAGACCGTCGACTGCCGAAGCAATCGGCTGAATGCCAATGCCCATTCCGTTGGTAATCGCGATGGTCATGCCATCGGCGGTGTTGATGTGCAACGGCGACAGCGGGACGTTGACGGTTTCCATGCCTTCGGGCCCTTCAAATGCCCAGTTTTCAGCCGGCATGACGGTATTCACAATTCTCAGACAATCATGTGAGCCCAGTGCACTCGGGGACTCCGGGTGTCCGCGTTTCTTCAGGTACGCAGGCGAGGCACAGAGGATGCTGTAGGTCATGCCGAGCCGCTGAGCGACAAACCCTGAATCGGGTAAATCCCGCGCCAAGACAATCGACATGTCATAGCCTTCTTCCAGCAAGTCAGGGAGCCGGTTGGTCAGGGTCAGATCAAACATCACCGAGGGATGAGTCTCTCGATAGCGGGCGATGGCATCGATCACGTAATGGTTGCCAATGGCTGACATCGCGTGAATCTTCAGCCGGCCAACGGGCAAGGTATGAGCCGTGCCTGCTTCTTCGTCCGCTTCACGCACTTCTTCAAGAATTTTCTCGCAGCGTTGCAAGTAGCGCAGACCGGCTTCGGTCAGCGCCAGGCGTCGGGTTGTGCGGTTAATCAAGCGTGTTTGAAGCCTGGCCTCCAGGCTGGAGACCGCTTTGGAAACGTTGGTTGTTGTGGTGTCCAACACCTCAGCCGCCGCGGTAAAGCTACCGCTCTGAGCGACCGCAACAAAAAAACGCATGGTTTGGAAAACGTCCATCGTTTCCACCTCAAGGGTATGGATAAAGAGGGCGGCCCTGCAAAAAGACCGCCCCCTCGTGGTGTATTACTTTTTCTGCGGAATAAATCCAGGTACACCCGTTTCCACGACTGAGTTGAATCGAACCCGGGTCGTAATCTCTTCCCGGATTTCACGCATGGCCCTGTGCGGCAGGGTAGAAATATCAATGTTTTCCTGAATATGGCTCGGCGTCGCAGACGTGGTCAGGAAAGCGACTCCCCGCTGGACCGACCAGGCCAATGCTACTTGAGCCGGAGTTTTCTGTATGCGCTTGGCGATCCCTGTAATCACAGAGTCTTCCAATACGTTCGGCTCCATGCCATGCCCGAGTGGCGCAAAGGCAAGGACGATAATTCCGTGCTGCTGACAATAATCAAGCAGTTCCCATTCAGGCAAATAAGGGTGGGATTCAACCTGCACGACGGCGGGTTTTATCCGGGCCACTGCCACAATCTCTTGTAACCGCTCCAGCGTGATATCAGACAAGCCGATGGACTTGCAGCGGCCTTCATCCACCAGGCGCTCAAGCGCCCGCCAGGTTTCAATTAACGTCACGCCGGCGTCGTAGATAACTCGACCGTGCTCGTCTCTTGGGTCCTGATCATCACCGGGCTTAAAGGCAAACGGCGTATGGATCAGATAGCAATCGATGTAATCCACTTGAAGCCGTCGGCAACTGGCCTCGAAAGCAGGTTCGACGCGCTCGGGACGATGGTTGGTGTTCCACAGTTTGGTGGTAATGAACACGTCCTCGCGCAGGACCTTACCCGCCTCAATCACTTCCTGCAGGGCAATGCCGACCCTCTCTTCATTTCGATAACGTTCTGCACAGTCGAAATGGCGAAATCCTGCTTCCAGCGCGTCTTTGACCGCTTGAGTTGTGACGCTGAGATCCCGAAACAACGTGCCAAAGCCAACGGCCGGCATCTCACCCGAACCGTGTATCAGAGGGAATCGGGTATCGCGAAGTGCATCGTGAAATGATTCGTAAGGCATAGCTTTTACTCCAATATCGGGCTCTATTGATAGGAAGGTTTCTGCTCTTCGCGACTGGCCACTCGTTGCTCAAACACACCGACGGAATTACCGCCGAGTGCCACGTACAGCCGCACCGTGTCGAGGTACTGCGCAGTCTTCACTCTGATTTGACCCAGTAACGCTTGCTCATAAGCACGTTCCGCCTCCAACACCTGGAGAATGCTGTTCTCGCCTTGCGCGTAGGCTTGCTGGTTCAACCGAAAGCTCGTTTCAGCCGCTCGTAACGCGTCCTCCTGGGCCAGGTTTTCCTCAGCGTCATGATTGATCGCCTGCAAGGTGTCGGCGACCTGACCGAACGAACTAATGACGGTTTGCTGGTAGCCGGCGAGGGTTGCCTTGTAGCCGTCGACGGCGGCCTGGCGTTCGGCTTTCAGCGTTCCGCCATTGAAGATGGGCGCCGTGAGCCCGGCGGCGAAGCCCCAGAGTGCGGCGCCGCCATTGCCTGAAGCCGCTTGTGCAAGCGACGCGGACAGTTCGACATGCGGATAGAGGTTGGCGGTCGCCACGCCAACCGCGGCGCTGGCCATGTGCAGTTCTGCCTCTGCTTGTCGTACGTCCGGCCGATCGTGGGCCATTTCGGAAGGGAGACTGACCGGCACGTTTGCCGGCAAGACAAACTCGGCGAGCGTGAAGTCAGGTGCGATCCAGTCAGCCGGGCCTTTGCCCGTCAGAATCGAGAGTGCGTGACGTGCCGAGTCGCGCTGCTGGGCGAGGGGGGGCAACAGCGTGCGGTCCTGGGCGAGCCGGGTTTCGGCCAGTGAAACATCGATCTGCGTGGTGCTGCCATTGGCGTGCGCCATGCGCACCAGTTCGAGGTTCTTTGCGTCATTGGCGAGCAACTTTTCGACGGCTGCCATCTGTGCGCTGGCAGAGGCCAGCAACAACGCCTGACTCGCGACATCGCCCGTCAGAGTCAGGTACGCCGCTTCGTAGCGATGCGTCTGCAGATCGGTAAACGCTTGCTGTTGTTCGACCTGCCGTTTGTTACCGCCGAAAACGTCAAGGTCGAAGCCAACCCGCGGCCCAATCGCATAGAAGTTGGAGGTGGAAGGTTCTTTCGCGTTGTGCACCCGTTGGCGGCCAGCCTGGGCACCAAAATCGACCTGCGGATACAGCGCACCTTCCGCCGCAGCGACGGAGGAAGCCGCTTGCCGGATCGTCGCGTCTGCGGCCACGAGCTCAAGATTGCCGTCAATGGCGCGACGTACAAGCTTGTCGAGCTTCGGCGAACGAAACGCAGACCACCAGTCACCGTTGACCTTTTTGCCCAGGTCAATGCGCTGTTCACCGGGCTTGTTGCCGCCTTGGCCAAGACGTTGCTCGGCCTGTTGATCGTAGTGCTGCGACAGGCTCGGTGGCGGTATTTGATAGTCAGGGCCGACGGTGCAGGCGGTCAGGAACGCAAGCGCCGACACCGCACCGAACGTGGTTTTGAACATTTGTCTATTGATGAAGCGTGCAGGGAATTTCATTTGGCAAACTCCACGAAAACTAGTTGGTCGGAACGGGCTTGCGAAGAAAGACAACCAGTGGGCTGACCACCAGCATCGCGAACATCAAAATCTTGAACTGGTCGACCACCGCGATAAACGCGGCCTGGCCGGTGATCATTTCGTTGAGCCCCGCCAGTGCTTGCAGGGACGTCGGCGCGGAATGCGCAGCGGCGCGATACGGCGTCAGGTTACTGGCCAGCGCCATGTGCATCGCCTGCGTGTTGTTGAAGAAGAACAGCTGCACAATCGCAACGCCCAGGGTGCTGCCGTAGACGCGTGACAGGTTGAACAGACCGGTGCCTTCCGGGCGTAACGTCGGGTCGAGTGTGCTGAACGCGACCTTGGTCAGCGACGGCATCAAGATGCCGATGCCAATGCCCTGGATCGCACCCGCCACCGCCACGGGCGACCAGTCCATCAACGGCGAATAGCCGAGCATCAACCAGTTGGCATAAATCACCACGGCGACGCCTGCCGCCACGAACAACCGACGGTCGAAACGCTCGGGAACACGGCTCATCAACAGGAACGCACCGACCAGCCCGATCCCGCGCGGAATCGTCAGGGAACCCGTGGTGTCAGGCGGGTAGCCGAGAATCTCGTCGAGCATCGGCGAGGTCAGCGCCATGGTCGACAACAGCACGAAACCCACGGCGAAAAAGATGACCGTCGAGAGCACGAAGTTGCGGTCATTGAACAAACGCTTGTTGAGGAAATGCACCTTCGTGGTCAGCACATGCGCAGCGAACAGGTAGAGCCCCAGTGCACAGCCGATCGCTTCCAGCCAGATTTCGGTCGAGGCAAACCAGTCCAGGCGTTCACCACGGTCGAGCAACATTTGCAGGCTGATCAAACCCAGCGTGAAGCTGCCGAAGCCAAAGAAGTCGAACGACGGACGTTTCTCGGCCTTTTTCTCGGCAAGCAACAGCGCCATCACCAGGAAGATAAACGCCGACAGCGGAAGGCTGATGTAGAAGATCGGGCGCCATCCGAAATGTTCGCCGAGCCAACCGCCGATGCTCGGGCCGCTGACGATGCCGAACAGCACGATGGCCGTCCACGTCGCGCCAAATTTCGCACGCTTCTCGAGGGGCAATGTCTCCAGGGAAATCGCCATCGACAGCGGTGCCAGCACGCCACTCGCCAGGCCTTGAATAATGCGTGCGCCAACGAACTCCAGCGGCGTCGTTGCCTGCGTCGCGAGCAGCAAGCCAAGGACGAAGAAGGCCAGCGCGGCTTGATAAACCAGCTTCAAGCCATAGCGCCCGGCGAGCCATTGCGCAATCGGCATCGTGATGGCGCTCGCCGCGAGGTACGAGGTGAATATCCAGCCAGCCTGGTCGTCAGTCATCGACAGACTGCCCTGAATCAACCTGAGAACCGCATTTGGCAAAGGCAGGTTCGCCGACTGCATATAGGTGGCGAGCAATGCGGCGAACCTTAATGTCCGCGCACCTTGAGGTCCGGCAAGTCTGGCGTTCATCAGAAGTTACCTGCGGACAACAGGGCTTTGAGCGGATGCCACCAAGGCGTGCGATAACCGGTATCGACCTTGACCGTGGCGCTGGTACCCGAGAAAAGCGGTAGGGCAGGGTCCATCTCGTCGAGTTCGAGTCGGACCGGCACCCGCTGCACAACCTTGACCCAATTGCCGGTCGCATTTTCCGGCGGCAGCAGGGCGAAGTCCGACCCGGCACCGGGGCTCATGCTGGTCACGTGCGCTTTGAAGACGCGATCAGGATACGTATCGATCCTGATGGTCGCGTCCTGGCCTGGACGCATGTGGGTCACGTCGGTTTCGCGGAAGTTGGCCTCAACCCAGATCTCGCGATCGGACAGCAGTGCAAAGGCTGGCGCACCGTTGTTCACATAGTTGCCCACCTGCAAGTCGTCGACCTTGGCCACGATGCCATCGTCCGGCGCATACACCGTCGCGTACGAGAGGTACAGCTGCGCCTCGTCGAGCTGAGCCTTGGCCTCGCGAACCGACGGGTGACTATCGGCTTCGATGTTTGGATTGCCGTTCAAGGCAACGATCGTGCTGGCGATCTGTTGTTCGACCGACGCGATTCGTTGCCGGGCCACTTTAACGTCAGTGTCGGCGCGCTCGTAAATCGAGCGCGAGACAAACTCTGTAGCGACCAGCGCCTTCTTGCGGGCAAAATCCCGCTGGTCGAAATCGGCCGACTCTTTAGCCGATTGCAGTTCAGCCTGTTGCTGGCGGTAGCTGGCCTTGAGGCCATCGATGCGCAGCCGCGCGACGCTCAATTGCGCTTGTGCACGGTCAACCGCGATCTGCAGCGGTTTCGGGTCGATCCGGAACAGAATCTGGCCCTTGTGAACAGGCTGGTTGTCTTCGACGGCGATTTCGACGACTTGCCCGGAAATGCGCGCGTTGACCGATGCCTTCGCCACTCGGGCGTAAGCGTTATCGGTCGAAACAAAGGGCTCACCCGCGACATAGTGGGCGTACCCAACTGCAGCGAAGAGGACAGGGAACCCCACCATCAGCAATGGCCGAATTTTCTCTTTAAGCGGCTTCTTGATCGGTGAGTCAGACGGGTTCGGCCCTGGATGCTCGAAGGTCTGTGTAGCTGGGATGTCGAACTGTTTGGTCATGATCGATTGCACCTATTAACCGGGAAGTCGGGCTAACACCCGCAAAAACAGCCATACCGTGTGCGGTCAGGAGGATCGCTCCGCCGCCTCTGTTTCGTCGCCGCAATACCCAGTTCGAGCTCCGCTACAACAAACCTCAAAGCCAAGGAATTTCTGGTTCCTTAATTTTGTGCGATGGTGTAAGAATATCCCTCAAGCTCACCTTCATTCAAGGATTTTGTACGACATGGCACAAAAAAAGATTACAGAGGGCAAAGGCCGCGGCCGCCCGCGCGCGTATGACCCGCAGACAGCGCTGTTGCAGGCACTTGATGTTTTTTGGAGTACCGGATATTCCGGCGCTTCCCTGGACAGCATCGCCACGGCGGCGGGCATGAATCGCCCAAGCCTCTATGCGGCATTCGGTGACAAGCACGCGCTCTATATAAAAGCGCTGGAGCAGTATTGGGAGTTTGCCGCTGCGGCCATGCAGGAGGCGCTGACAGACAACGAACTGACCTTGAACCAGGCATTGATGCGGTTTTATGAAGGGCAGTTGTCGATCTACTTCTCGGGTGACGGCCAGCCGCGTGGTTGCTTTGCGATTGGCACAGCGACGACCGAAGCCGTCGAGGATTCTGAAATACGAGACGTGCTGTCGGACCGGCTCAGCAGGCTCGATGCCGATCTCGAAACGCGTCTGCGAACGGCCATCAGTTCTGGTGAATTGAAAGGCGATGTCGACCCGGCGGCCCTTGCCGTACTCGCGTCATCCCTGCTGCATAGCATTTCGATACGTGCGCGGGCGGGCAAATCCCGCGCTGAATTGACCGAGCTTGTGCGCAGCGCGGTCAACGTGATCTGCGGTGGGTGAGGTTTTCGGTGAGTGAAGGACTCGACGATATTCTTGCCGAACAGCTGGCCGTGATTTTTTGTGGCATCAACCCAGGCATGACGGCCGCTGCCCAAGGCCACCATTTTGCGGGCAGGGGCAATCGCTTCTGGCGCACGCTGCATCTCGCGGGGTTTACGCCTGAGGAGGTGCGCCCGGAAAACGATCGGACGATCTTGCAGTATCAGTGTGGATTAACGGCCGTGGTGGAACGGCCGACGGCCCGAGCGGATCAGCTGTCTGCCCATGAATTCATCGCTGCCGCTGCGGATTTTGAACAAAAAATCCTGCGCTATGCGCCGCGCTTTGTGGCGTTTCTCGGTAAAGCGGCGTATTGCGCGCTATCCGGTCAACGAGACATTGCATGGGGGCTTCAGCCAAAGACCTTCGGCAATGCTTCGGTATGGATCCTGCCCAATCCCAGTGGGCGAAATCGCGCGTTCACGCTTGATCAACTGGTGGGCGCGTACCGCCAACTCTATTTAGCAACCGGCGAGCAACCTCATCATTAAGCCAGATACCGCCGAAACCACCCCAGCGTTCGGTCCCAGGCCATCAGGGGCGAGGGCAATGAAGCCTGCCTTGGCCACACGCCGCGCGACGTCTTCGATATACGGGTTGAGCCCGCGGTTTTCATGCACAACCACCACCGCCGGCACCTTGCCGGTGGCTTTCTCCGGGCGCACCAGATAGCCACGGACCTGCCCGTTGCCCTTGGGGGATGGATAGGTGATGTATTCGGCAACGATGTCCGGGTCAGTAAATTCAACCTGCTCGGCGAGCGCATAATTCGGACTCAGGGCGGCGAGGAGCGCGCTGGCGGTCAAACCACCCAAAGTGAACAACGCCGCCCGATCCAGAAAATCTCGCCGGTTGATCTTGCCGTGGGCGTAGTAGTCGTACAGTTCGAGCAGTTCCGGAGCAAAGTCTTTCGCAGTGAGACGGGGCGTCTGTGCGCTTCCTCTTTGGCGGGTCGGTGAGCGATACCTATCGAGCGTAGGCGCTCAATAAAAAAAGAGGCCGGAGCCTCTAATGTTGATCAGGTAAGAAAAGGAGGCGGTGAACACAAAACTTGTGGCGAGGGGGCTTGTCGGAACGCCGCATCGCCCCGTTCGGCTGCGCAGCAGTCGTAAAACCATTGCATGCGGTGTATTTGGTGCACCTCGGAGGCAGATTTTAGGGCCGCTTCGCGACCCAACGGGGCGGTGCGGCGTTCCGACAAGCCCCCTCGCCACAGGGTGTTTACCAGACTCAAAATCTACGTTAACCGACTTGCATTAGGCCGGAGCCTCTTCTTTTGCACCCCTGTTTACACCCTCGACTGCTTGTACGCGCGCCGGAATTTATGCAGCAGCGGTTCGGTATAACCATTGGGTTGTGTGCATCCCTCGAACACCAGTGCGCAGGCCGCTTGAAACGCAACCGACTGCTCGAAGTCCTGCGCCATCGGCGTGTAGATCGGATCTCCGGCGTTTTGCTCATCAACGACCCGCGCCATGCGCTGCAATATCTCGATGACCTGATCCTGGGTGATCACCCCGTGTCGCAGCCAGTTGGCCATGTGCTGACTGGAGATGCGCAAGGTCGCGCGATCTTCCATCAACCCCACGTTATGGATATCGGGCACCTTCGAGCAGCCGATGCCTTGTTCAACCCAGCGCACCACATAGCCCAGTAAGCCTTGTGCATTGTTTTCGACTTCCTGACGAATCTCATCGGCCGACCAGGATGGGGCGGTGACGACCGGCACGCTGAGCAAGCCGTCCAGAAGTGCCGGGCTGGCGGCACCGAAGTCGGTTGTTTCAAGGGACGCCTGCACCGAGCGCACGTTGACCTGATGGTAATGCAGCGCGTGCAGGGTCGCAGCGGTCGGCGAGGGCACCCACGCGGTATTCGCGCCCGCTTGTGGGTGGGCGATTTTTTGCTTGAGCATATCGGCCATCCGGTCCGGCATGGCCCACATGCCTTTACCGATCTGCGCCCGCCCACGCAATCCACAGTCCAGACCGACGAGCACGTTGTTGCGCTCGTAGGCCTCGATCCACGGGGTATTTTTCATGTCGCCCTTGCGCAGCATCGCGCCCGCTTCCATGGCGGTGTGCATCTCGTCGCCGGTGCGATCCAGGAAACCGGTGTTAATGAACGCGACCCGTGAGGAAGCTGCGGCGATGCAGGCTTTGAGGTTGATGCTGGTGCGCCGTTCCTCGTCCATGATGCCCATTTTCAGGGTGTGGCGTTCGAGCTGGAGCAAGTCTTCGATGCGGCTGAACAACTGCTCGGCGAAGGCCACTTCGGCGGGGCCGTGCATTTTCGGTTTGACGATGTAGACGCTACCGGTGCGGGAGTTACCGCGACGTTGCAGGTCATGCAGGGCAATCAGGCTGGTGATGACGCCGTCGAGAATGCCTTCCGGGATTTCCAGTCCATCCTTGTCGAGGATCGCCGGGCTGGTCATCAGGTGTCCGACGTTGCGGATGAACAGCAACGACCGCCCGTGCAGCGACAGTGAGCGGCCATCGGCCGCAGTGTACTCGCGGTCCGGGTTCAGCCGTCGCGTGATGGTTTTACCGTTTTTCTCCAGGTCCTCTTTCAGGTCGCCCTTCATCAAACCCAGCCAGTTGCGGTACACCTGCACCTTGTCATCGGCGTCGACCGCCGCCACCGAGTCTTCACAATCAATGATGGTCGAGAGCGCTGCTTCAATCAGCAGGTCCTTGACCCCAGCGGCGTCAGCCTGGCCGATAACGCTCTGCCGATCGATCTGAATCTCGACGTGCAGATCGTTGTTTTTCAGCAGAATGGCCGTGGGATCAGCGAGGGAACCCTGGTAGCCGACGTACTGCGCGGTGTTCGATAAACCGGTTTGGCTGCCGTCTTTCAAGGAGGCTTGCAGTGTGCCGTTGTCGATTCGGTAACGCGCCACTTCGGCATGGGAACCGCTGCTCAAGGGGAATGCCTGATCCAGGAAGCCACGGGCAAACGCGATGACCTTCGCCCCGCGCACAGGATTGTAAGTCCGGCCCGGTTCGGCGCCGCCGTCATTGGAAATCACATCGGTACCGTAGAGCGCGTCGTACAGCGAACCCCAGCGCGCATTGGCTGCGTTGAGCGCATAACGCGCGTTGACCGCCGGGACGACCAGTTGCGGTCCGGCCTGCACACTGATCTCCGTATCGACGTTGGCGGTGCTGACCTTGACGTCTGCGGGTTGCGGTTGCAGGTAACCGATACCGCTGAGGAAGCTGCGATAAGCCGCCATGTCCGTCACCGGTCCCGGGTGGGCGCGGTGCCAGGTGTCCAGTTCGGTTTGCAGGCGATCACGTTCAGCCAGCAGCGCGCGGTTGATAGGTGCGAGTTCATGCACCAGTGCGGCGAAACCACTCCAGAACGCTTGAGAGTCCAGGCCGGTTCCCGGCAGCACGTCCAGATCAACGAAACGTTGCAAGACAGGCGCGACCTTGAGGCCTTGGCAGTTCACGAAATCGGTCACTTTTTGCATCTCCATCACACAGAATTTATTGAGCGCGGATAACGCCCCTGTTCAGTTCAGGCATTGCGCCCCGGCCTTGGCCACCTGCGCGTCCTGCTCGGCTTTGACCCCGGACACCCCGACCGCGCCGATCACCTGGCCGTCGACGATGATCGGCACGCCGCCCTCAAGGGATGTCAGCAATGGCGCGGACAAAAAGGCGTGGCGCCCGCCATTGACCATCTCTTCATAGCCTTTGGATTCGCGCCGACCCAAGGCCGAAGTGCGGGCCTTTTCGGTGGCGATGTAGGCGCCAATCGGAGCGCAACCGTCGAGGCGTTCGAGGGCCAGGGGATGGCCGCCGTCATCGACAATCACAATGGTCACGGCCCATTGGTTGTTCTGCGCTTCGGTGCGTGCAGCCGCGAGGATTTGGCTGACTTCGGTCTGGCTCAGTACGGCTTTGCTTTTCATGGGGATACTCCAGTACTCGGTTAGGGCAAGGCGGCTTCGACCAGTTCGATCCAGTGCCTGACAGGGGTTCGGCCCGCACCGTCGAGGTGGGACTGACAGCCGATATTGGCCGTGACAATGACTTCGGGATGTCCGCTTTCCAGCGCATTGAGCTTGTTGTCGCGCAGTTGCCGGGACAGCTCGGGTTGGGTCAGCGAATAGGTGCCCGCCGAGCCGCAGCACAGGTGACTGTCGGCAACCGGCGTGAGGTTGAAGCCCAGACTCGTCAGAATCGCTTCCACCGCACCCCCCAGTTTCTGCGCGTGCTGCAAGGTGCAGGGGCAATGAAAGGCCAGGCGCTGGGCGCTGTGGATACCGAGCTTTTCCAGCGGCTCGTCGCGCAGCACTTCGACCAGATCCTTGGCCAGCGCACTGACCTTTTTCGCCTTCCCGGCATAGGCAGGGTCGGTGCTGAGCAGGTGACCATAATCTTTGATGAACGCACCGCAACCGCTGGCGGTTTGCACGATGGCTTCGGCACCGTTTTCAATGCTTGGCCACCACGCATCGATATTGCGGCGGGCGCGATCCAGGCCGGTTGCCTGAGCGTCGAGGTGATAATCCACGGCGCCGCAGCATCCGGCCTCGCGGGTCGCGATGACGCTGATCCCCAGTCGATCCAGTACTCGCGCAGCGGCCGCGTTGGTATTGGGCGACAGACTCGGTTGCACGCAGCCTTCGAGCATCAGTACCTGCCGGGTGTGGCGAGTGACCGGGCGTGGCTTGGCTGGATAGATGCGGCGTGGCAACTTTATCTGCAAGGTGTTGGGCAACAACGCCCGGAACACCTGGCCACTGCTGACCAACCCTTTGAACAATGCCGGATTGGGCACGACGCTACGCAAGCCCTCACGCAACAAGCGCTGACCAAGTGGACGCGGCACCGCCGCATCGACCACCGCCCGGCCGATGTCCAGCAAGTTGTGATAGTCGACGCCGGAAGGGCAGGTGGTTTCGCAGTTACGGCAGGACAGGCAGCGATCCAGGTGCTGTTGGGTCTTCTGCGTGACTTCGTTGCCCTCCAGAACCTGCTTGATCAGGTAAATGCGACCCCGCGGTCCGTCCAGTTCATCGCCGAGCAATTGATAGGTCGGGCAGGTGGCATTGCAGAAACCGCAGTGCACGCAGGTGCGCAAGATGCTTTCGGCTTCTTCGGCGCGGGGCAGTTGGCGGGCTTGTTCGCTCAAGGTGGTCTGCATGGGTCAAAGCTCCGCGTACAGGCGTCCGGGGTTGAAGATGCCCCGGGGATCGAGTTGTTGCTTCAAGTTCCGGTGGTAGCGCATCAATGCGTCAGGCAACGGTTGAAACGGGCTGTCGATCAGGCCATGGGTGTAGCAGGTCACATGCCCGCCGACTTCTTCGACGATCGAGCGAATGAACGTTGCCTCTGCGTCGGATTTGAGCCAGCGCTGCGCACCGCCCCAATCGAGCAACTGACCGCCAGGCAGGGAAAGCCGAGGCGTGCTGTGAGGGACAGACAGGCGCCAAAGCGCCTGGTCCTCATCGAAGAAACTCAATCGATGTTCGTTGAGATCCTCCCAATACGAAGCGTCGAGCAACTCGCCGCCCAATCGGTCATGTGCCGCTGCCACTGAACCTTCGCCACCCTCAAGTCGCAGGTGCAGGCGTTCCCCATCGTGGCACGCAGCGCTGATCGGCAACGGTTGCTGGCCCCATTCGGCGAGGCGCAGCAAGGCGCGGTCACTGTCCATTTCCAGGCTGATGCTTAAGGTTTGACGCGGCTTGGGCAGGACCTTGAGCGAGACTTCGGTGACCACGCCCAGCGAGCCGAAGCTGCCGGCCATCAGCCGCGACAGGTCGTAGCCGGCGACGTTTTTCATGACTTCGCCGCCAAAGCGCAAATGCTTGCCGTGGCCGGTGATGACCCGTGTCCCGAGGACAAAGTCCCTGACGGAGCCGGACCAGGGACGCCGTGGCCCCGACAGCCCGCTGGCGATCATGCCGCCGACCGTGGCGCCGTCGCCGAAGGAGGGCGGTTCGCAGGGCAACATCTGCTGTGCCGCGTCCAACACTTCCGCCAGTTCTGCCAGCGGGGTGCCGCAGCGTACGGTGATCACCAATTCGGTCGGGTCGTAGCTGACGATGCCTCGGTGGCTGCGCGTGTCGAGCACTTCGCCCGCCACGATGCGCCCAAGAAACGCCTTGCTGTTGGAGCCTTGAATGCGCAACGGCGTGGCGTTTTGTAGCGCCTGGTTGACCTGTTCCAGCAGCGAGGCGCTGTCGTCGATATCGTGTTCGCTGCGCATCAGAAACGCTCCAGTTCAGGGAAGGGCAACTGCCCCATGTGAACGTGCATGGCACCGAACTCGGCGCAACGGTGTAGCGTCGGAATGTTCTTGCCGGGGTTAAGCAAACCACTCGGATCGAAAGCGGCTTTCACGGCATGGAACACGGTCAATTCGTCGCTATTGAACTGCGCGCACATCTGATTGATTTTCTCCCGGCCCACGCCGTGTTCACCGGTAATGCTGCCGCCGACCTTCACGCACAATTCGAGGATCTTGCCGCCCAGGGTTTCAGCGCGATCGAGCTCACCCGGTTGGTTGGCATCGAACAGAATCAGCGGATGCATGTTGCCGTCACCGGCGTGGAAAACATTGGCCACCCGCAGGCCGTACTCGGCCGATAGCGCGGCGATCGCCTGCAGCACACCGGGCAGCTCGCGGCGCGGGATCGTCCCATCCATGCAGTAATAATCCGGTGAGAGACGGCCCACCGCGGGAAAGGCATTCTTGCGCCCGGCCCAGAAGCGCACCCGTTCGGCTTCATCGCGGGCCTGGCGCACTTCGGTGGCGCCGGCCTGTTCCAACACCTGGCGCACACGGTCGCAGTCATCATGAACGTCGGCTTCAACGCCATCGAGCTCACACAGCAGAATGGCTTCGGCGTCGACCGGGTAGCCGGCGTGGATAAAGTCTTCGGCGGCGCGAATGGCCAGGTTGTCCATCATTTCCAGGCCGCCGGGGATAATCCCAGCGGCAATAATGTCCCCCACCGCGCGGCCAGCCTTCTCGACGGAGTCGAACGCCGCCAGCAGCACTTTCGCGGTCTGCGGTTTGGGCAGCAGTTTGACCGTGACCTCGGTGATGACACCGAGCATGCCTTCGGAACCGGTGAACAACGCCAGCAGATCGAAGCCCGGAGAATCGAGCGCCTGGGAACCCAGGGTCAGGTGTTCGCCGTCGACGGTGAGGATGTCGACCTTGAGCAGGTTGTGCACGGTCAGCCCGTACTTCAGGCAATGCACGCCACCGGCGTTTTCCGCCACATTGCCGCCGATTGAACAAGCGATCTGTGAGGAAGGGTCTGGCGCGTAATACAAGCCAAACGGTGCTGCAGCCTGGGAAATCGCCAGATTGCGCACCCCCGGCTGAACCCGAGCGGTGCGGGCGGCGGGGTCGATGTGCAGAATAGAGTTGAAGCGAGCCATCACCAGCAGTACGCCTTTTTCCAGCGGCAATGCACCGCCGGACAAACCGGTGCCGGCACCGCGGGCGACCACCGCGACTTGCCGTTCATGGCAGAGTCGGAGCACGCCTTGCACCTCGTCGATGTGGCGCGGCAGCACCACCAGCATGGGCGTGGTGCGGTAAGCAGAAAGTCCGTCGCATTCGTACGGCTTGAGCTCTTCCTGTTGATGCAGGACTTCCAGATCCGGCCACTGTGTTTGCAGGGCTTGTAGCAAGGCAGTTTTGTCGACATCAGGCAGGACGCCATCGACGCGTTCATCGTAAAGAATGTTCATAGTCGGTTGACGACCCTCAGTTGTTTTTATAGGAGGTCTGTGTCCGTTTACCACTGACTTGCATCATTGGCCTGAGGCGTTCTACTGTCTATGTGTTGTTTGGCTGGTCGAACCAGTTTTTTATTCGGTGGTTTTTCACTTGTTAAAAAAAACTGTTTTAAAACATAAGTTTATGTATGTGGTTGAACGTTTGTGGTTTTGGCAGCGAGGCTGGTCATACCAGTTGGAGAGTCGATGGAAAGGGCAGAAACGAGCCGTAATCCACAAGTCGCAGACGTGGTCTGTGAACGCATAGAACGGCTGATCGTGGACGGGGTACTCAAGACCGGGCAACTGTTGCCGTCGGAGCGTCGTCTGACCGAAAAGCTCGGTGTTTCCCGCACGGCACTTCGCGAGGGGCTGAAGCTGTTGCGCGCTCGGGGGATTATCAAGACAGAGCAGGGCAAAGGTTCATTTGTTGCCGATCTTTCAGGGCACGGTGCTGCATCACCACTGATGCACTTGTTCAGCTCGCAACCCCGCACGCTCTACGATTTGTTCGAGGTCCGCAGCCTGCTTGAAGGCGAGTCCGCACGCTTGGCGGCGTTGCGCGGAACCGACGCCGATTTTGTGCTCATCACCCGCAGCTATGAGGCGTTGATCGACGCCCATAGCCGTTCGCTGGAGGCGTCCGAACACGCCCGGCTCGATCATGCGTTTCACCTGGCGATTTGCGAGGCCTCGCATAATCCGGTGCTGGTGCAGACGTTGCGCTCGCTGACGGACTTGCTGCTGAACACGGTGTTTGCTTCGGTGAACAACCTTTATCACCGCGAGCCGCAGAAGCGTCAGATCGACCGTCAACATGCGCGGCTCTACAACGCTGTCACCGGTCGTATGCCGGAACAGGCGCGCAAGGCTGCCATTGCGCATATTCAGAGCATCTGCGAGAACCTCAAGGAAATCGAAAGCGAGGAACAACGGTTGGTTCGGGCCACGTTGCGACTTGAGGGGTGGGCGTAATGCCCGGGTCTTTAGGCGTACGCATTCCCCTGTGGGAGCGAGCCTGCTCGCGATGAGGCCCTGTTAGTCGACTTCAATGTTGAATGTAAATCCGCCTTCGCGAGCAGGCTCGCTCCCACAGGGGCCCACTCCCGCAGAAACGGATATGCACCCCATCCCACCCCGAACTACATCAATCAATGCCCACCAACAACCATATGACTGAACGGCGCCACATACGCCTGCAACGTCACCAACCCCCCGACCAGAATGGCCAGGATGATCGAGTGGAAAAACACATAACGCAGGATTTCCCCTTCATGCCCATACCAGCGCGTGGCGGTGGAGGCCACCACGATCGACTGCGCGTCGACCATCTTGCCCATGACCCCGCCGGAACTGTTGGCGGCCGCCATCAACACCGGGCTGAGGCCCAATTGCTCGGCGGTTACCCGTTGCAAGCCGCCGAACAGCACGTTTGACGCCGTGTCCGAGCCGGTCAACGCCACACCGAGCCAACCGAGCAGGGTGCCGAACATGGGGTAGAAGATGCCCGTCGCAGCAAAGGCCAGGCCCATGGTGGCGTCCAGGCCCGAATAACGGGTGAGGAAACCGAGGGCGAGCATGGCGGTAATGGTGATCAGTGAGTAGCGCACCACCCACAGCGTTCGCACGTACTGTTTGATCAGTTGCGGAATGGAGTAACCCATCAGCAACCCGCCGAGGATCGCCGACAGAAGGATGCCGCTGCCGGTGCTGGTGAACCAGGTGAACTTGTAGACCGCGTCCTCGGTTTTAGGCGCTGGGACCACCGGCGGGACCTTCTCGATCTGCTGGTGGATCGTGGTGAATGTCACGACCGGAGCGAAGATCGGGTTCGCTTCGCGCATCGGTTTGCCCTGAGGATCGAGCTTGGCCGAATGGGTGGCCGGATCAATCGCCGGACGGGTATCGAACATGTTTTTGAAACCCTGGGTGCCCCAGGCGAACACGAACACGGTGAGGATGATCCACGGCATCCACGCGCGCATCACCGCAGGTTTGGCATCGCTGGCAAAGGTCGCGCTGGCGACGGGTTTTTCGTCATGCTCTTCGGCAATTTTGGAGTTGTCGACGCGTCCAGACAGCGCGGCGGAGGTGTGCACGGTGGCCGGTTTCCAGACCCTGAGGAAACCGGTCAGGCAAGCCATGGAAATCAGCGCAGCGATCACGTCCACCAGCATCGGTCCGTGGTAGTTGGATACCAGGAACTGCGGCACGGCGAAACTGACCCCGGCCACCAGAATCGCCGGCCAGATTTCCAGCATCTTGCGCCAACCGGCGAAGGCCCAGATCAACCAGAACGGCACGATCACCGAGAAGAACGGCAATTGCCGGCCGACCATCATCGACAGTTCCATTTCATCCAGCCCGGTCACCTTGGCCAGGGTGATGATCGGCGTGCCCAGGGCACCGAACGCCACAGGCGCGGTGTTGGCGATCAACGCCAGGCCAGACGCAGCCAGAGGCGAGAAGCCCAACCCGATCAGAATCGCCCCGGTCACCGCCACCGGAGTGCCGAACCCGGCTGCCCCTTCGAAGAACGCACCGAAGCAGAAAGCAATCAGCAGCAATTGCAGGCGTCGATCGTCGGTGATGCGCGCCAGGGAATCCTGCAGCACCTTGAACGAGCCGTTCTCGGTGGTCAGCCGATGCAGGAAGATGATGTTGAGCACAATCCAGCCAATGGGCAGCAAGCCGTTGGCGGCGCCGTACAGGGCGGCCGAGCCGGCCATGTTCGCCGGCATGCCGAAGGCGAAGATCGCGATCACCAGCGCAGACGCCAGGGCCATCAAGGCGGCCAGATGCGCTTTGACATGGAAAAACGCCAGGGCCGCCAGCATGACCACGACCGGCACCGCTGCCATGATGGTTGAAAGTATCGGGTTACCGAACGGATCGTAGATTTGCTGCCAGACCATGTTCCACCTCTGCTTTTTATTGTTGGGAGTGCAGACCCCGAGGGGGCGGTGGCTTCTAGTATAGGTGGCATTACGCCGCTGTCCTGGCAGGCCTTTGAGTGAGCCGCACTGAGCTAACATGGCCAATGGGTAAATGCGCTACTCGGACTTCAACGACGGGAGAAATGCAGCCATGACTGAACGCCATATGCACCACAAGGAAACGCTGTCGAACGGATGCAAGATCGAGGTCAAAGCCGAGATATTGAAGGACGGCTCACTGGGGATGTTCATTGGTGTTTACCGACCGGACGGCACGGCCATTTTTGAGGACCACGATCCAAAACCGCACCTGCTGGACATGGAGGCTGCCTTTGACTGGGGGATCGAAAAGGCCAAGACCCTCGGCAACAGTCAAAAAACGCTGTAAAGCCCGGTTTTGGACACCCTCATGAAGAAGGCGACAACCACCATGAACAAAGAGCAGGTCGGTGCAAGAGAAGAGGGGGGCGATTCGGCCTCTCAGCTGATCGATGCGAGAATCAACGAGCTGGGCGATTGGCGGGGCGAGACGCTCGCTCGGGTCCGAACGCTCATCCGCCAGGCCGACCCCGACGTGGTCGAGGAATGGAAGTGGCGGGGCGTTCCAGTGTGGTCGCACGCCGGAATCATCTGCACTGGCGAGACATACAAGCAGGTGGTGAAGCTGACATTTGCCAAGGGCGCCTCGCTGGAAGACCCTTCCGGCCTCTTCAACGCCAGTCTCGAAGGCAACACCCGACGTGCCATTGATTTGCATGAGGGCGACACGCTTGATGAGCGCGCGTTGAAGGCGCTGATTCTCGCCGCCGTGGCGCTCAACACCTCGACACGAGCGGCCGCTCGCAGCAAACCGGCTGCGAAGTCCTGATTCGTCTTCGCCGATCTGCCAGTCGAAAAGCACGCTGACGAGATGGCCGCAATCGATGTCTCTCGTCATGGCTTGTGAAGTGCGTTGTCGTACAACGATGCTCAATCATCAAATCACTCATGCCTGCGTTTAACACCCGAAACGTCAAAAGGCTAATGGCCCCACAACCAATGGCTCGCGCACAAATCGCAAGGTTAATGGGCGGTCCTTGTAGAGACGAACGGCTGTTTTTTCAGATTGACAGCCCGGTAGTGAACTCGATATAAAAGACACGGTTGTACGACGACAGACGAATATCGACTGTTAAACACTAAAAATAAAAACGAGTGTCGGCCCATCATGAATTCCACCCGCCTGCGCATCCCCCTGAATGCCGCTTCTTACGGTTCGACCTCGACTGCTTGCCCATCCCCACGGTCAGGCCAGTCACATACAACTGTCCCACCCAACGCCCGATAGCTCTTGCCAAATGTCCGACTTCTGCCGCTGTGCATGGAGTACCCATTTTCGAGCCCGCAATACCGTGGCGTGGACCATCACGACACCATTGATCTCGCTTGAAACCGAGAGATCATCACCATAAACCAACAATAAAGTGATGCCATGAATCTGAACGAGCCCATCAATGCGCAACGAGTCGGCCAGGCCGTTGGCAAGTACCGCTGGACGATTTGCGCGCTGTTGTTTTTTGCTACCACCGTCAATTACCTGGACCGCCAGGTACTGAGTCTGTTGGCGCCGGATCTGTCGACGCAATTTGGCTGGAGTAACACCGATTACGCGAACATCGCCTCTGTCTTTCAGTTTGTGTACGCGATTTCCATGCTGTTCGCCGGCCGCTTCGTTGACAAGATCGGCACCAAGAAGGCCTATGTGATAGCGATCGGCATCTGGTCGACCGGCGCGATCATGCACGCCTTTGCAGAGCCGATGGGCGAGGGTATTGCCGGCATCAGCAGCGCCTTGGGCCTTGCCGTCATCCCGGTTTCGATTGCAGGTTTCATGCTGGCGCGCGCCGTGCTGGCGATCGGCGAAGCGGGTAACTTCCCGATTGCGATCAAGGCCACTGCCGAATATTTCCCGAAGAAGGAGCGTTCCTTCGCCACCGGTATCTTCAACTCCGGCGCCAACGTGGGCGCAGTCCTGGCGCCGATCAGCGTGCCGCTGATCGCCGGTCTATGGGGCTGGGAAGCGGCGTTCATCGTGATCGGTGCGTTGGGCTTCGTTTGGGTGGCGGTGTGGATTGCGCTGTACGAAAAACCGGAGCAGCAAAAACGCCTGTCGGTGCAAGAGCTGGCCTACATCCGCAGCGATCAGGGCGCGCAAGCACTCACCGGCACAGACTCGGGTGCCGCTGCCAAAAAAGTATCGTGGTTCAAGTTGCTGACCTACCGCCAGACCTGGGCCTTTGCCTTCGGCAAATTCATGACCGACGGCGTGTGGTGGTTCTTCCTGTTCTGGCTTCCGACCTATTTGTCTGCGCAATACGGCATGAAGGGCCAGGCCATCGTGTTGCCGCTGGCCGTGCTGTACAGCATGACCATGGTGGGCAGTATCGGCGGCGGCTGGTTCCCGAGCTATTTCATGTCACGCGGTGATGCGCCGTATGACGGTCGTATGAAAGCCATGCTGGTGATCGCTTTCTTCCCGTTGCTGGTACTGCTGGCGCAGCCATTCGGTTACATCAGTTTCTGGGTGCCGGTGCTGCTGATCGGCGTGGGCGCATCGGCGCATCAGGCGTGGTCGTGCAACATCTTCACCACCGTGTCTGACATGTTCCCGCAAAAATCCATCGCGTCGGTGGTTGGCATTGGCGGTTTGGCCGGCGGCCTGGGCGGCGTCGTGATGACCAAGACCGGCGGTTGGGTGATCGACCATTACAAACTGATCGGCGATATCCATACCGGCTACATGATCATGTTCGCCATCTGTGCGCTGGCCTATCTGGTGGCGTGGAGCGTGATGAAGGCGCTGGTGCCACGCCATAAGGAAATCACTGATCTGTAAACGACGATTGACCTGCTGACTTTCCGTCGGCAGGTCATTCGCTCGTTTGACGTTACTTGTAGTGTTGCTCAAAGACGGCCACTTGCTCCGGCATGATCAGCTGGAAGGGCACCCAGACATCCGCCTCCACCGGCTCCCCCTTGATCATTTTGATGGCCGCTTGCAGCGCGCTCGTCGCTTGCGCTTTGGGGTCTTGAAATACCGAGGCCACGAGCATCCCGCGCTTGATGGCCGCCAGGCCGTCAGGCAGACCGTCGATGCCGACAATCGCAACCTCGCCCTTGGCTTTGCCGGCTTGCTGCAATGCCATAGCGGCGCCGATGGCCATCTCGTCATTGTTGGCAACGATGGCATCAAAACGGGTACCTGCCAGCAGCCAGTGGCTGGTCAGGTCCATCCCTTTGTTGCGCTGCCACTCGGCACTTTGTTGTTCGACGACCTTGATCCCTGGATAGTCCTTGAGCACCTGTTTCACGCCTTCGCTACGGTCGTGCGTGGAGTTTTGCGCCAGGTCGCCCATGATGATCGCGATGTTGCCTTTGCCCCCCAACTTGTCGGCCAGGTAGCGCATCTGCAGTTGCCCGGCCTCAACGTCATTGGACGCCACCGTGACCACGCCTTTGGGCAAGACGCGCTCGTCCGGGTGGCGGTTGACGTAGACCAGCGGTGTCTTCGCCTCGACGGCGGCGCGCGTCATGTTGGCGGTGGCAGCGGTGTCCACGGGCAAGACGATGACCGCATCCACCTTCTGGCTAAGAAAGCCCTCGATCTGATTGAGCTGGCGAACCACATCGCCTTGGGCGTCCTCGAACTGGATCTGGACATTCTCCTTCTTGGCGGCGTCTTCCAGGCCGCTACGCACGTAGGTCATGAAGTTGTCGTCGACCCTGGCAATGCTGACGCCGATGCGATAGCTGGCGGCGGCCCATTGGCTGAAGAGTAATAACAGCGTGGCAAATAGCAGTGTGCAACGACGCATGATGGTTTTCCTTTTGTTGTTATGAGTCCACATTCATCAAGATCAGTCAGCCAAGCCGCAATGCACTCTTTGCAGCTGGCATTAGGCTCAATCCAGCGTGAAGGCTTGCCGGAAGCGTTCGAGTGCCGCTTCGCTGTCGCCACTGGCCCAGCCCTCAAGTCCGACGACCCCGGTGTATCCCATGCCGAACAACGCTTTGGCAATGGCCGGATAATGGATTTCACCGGTACCCGGTTCCATGCGGCCTGGCACATCGGCGACCTGGATTTCCCCGATGGCGCTGCCTGCGCGCTGGATCAGTTCGATCAGGTTTCCCTCACCGATTTGCGCATGGTAAAGGTCCAGGTTCATCTTCAAATGCGGGCTGCCCACGGCCTCGATCAGCGCCAGGGTATCGTCGGCGCGAGCGAAAGGGGTGCCGGGGTGGTCCACCTCGGTATTGAGGTTCTCCAGCAAGAATACCCGGCCTGCCTCTTCGCCCAGGCGAGCGATTTTTTCCAGGGTCTTGCAGGCGCTCAACCACATGCGTCCCGTGGTGAGGGCCACGGGTTTGACCGGCAAGCCTTTGTCGCCCAGGCCAGTGCCATGCAAGTTGAGGCTCGGGCAATTCAATTGGGCGGCGACGGCCAGCGATTCCCGTGCGCTGTCGAGCAGGCGCTGGATGTCTTCGGGATCGGTCAGGTTGCCCGAGATGTAACCCGTCATCGAGGTGAAATCAGCACCCGTGGCGACAAGGGCTGGAATGTCTTTCTGCGTCCAGTCCCAGAGTTCGGCGCTGAAGCCCAGCGCGTGAATCCGTTTGACGCGTTCGGTGAACGGCAGGTCGAGGAAGACCATCTCGGCACTGATCGCCAGTTTGAACGGTATGAAACTCATGAACGGGCTCCTTGCACGCGCACCGCTTTGCCTTGCTGGAACGATTCGATACACGCACGGGCAATGGCCAATGCAGCCCGGGCATCTTCGCCGCTGGCAAGGGGTTTTTCGCCGGTGCGCAGGCAGTCGACAAAGTGGTTGAGCTCGGCCACATAGGCATCACGCAGCAGGTCGGTGTCCAGGCGCTGGGTGTCGGTCTGGATGCCATTGGCCAGATAGCGAACCAAGTCGGAGTCATTGACGCTGCCCATGGTCAGCATGCCAGCGCTGCCGAACACTTCCCCCCGAACGTCGTAGCCATAGACTGCCTGGAAGTTGGCCTCGGCCGTCGCGATGGCGCCGTTGTCGAAACGGATCGTGACCACGGCGGTGTCGAGGAAGCCTTTGTCCTTGAAGTCCGGTGCGATCAGAGCATCGGCCATGACAAAAACCTCGACCGCTTCGGCACCGGGATTCAGGTAGCGCAGGGTGTCGAAGTCATGAATCAGGGTTTCGAGGAAAATCACCCACTGCGGCGAGGCGGCCGGATTGTTCAGCGCCGGATCGCGCGTCAGCGAGCGCAACAGTTGCGGCGTGCCGATCCGACCGGCGATCACGTCCAGATGAGCCGCGCGGAAGCTTTTGGCAAAGCGCCGGTTGAAACCGACCTGCAGCGTCACCCGTGCGTCGGCAGCCGCAGCGATGGCGCGGTCGGCCTCGTCGAGGGTGATGGCCATGGGTTTTTCACAAAACACCCCTTTGCCGGCGCGGGCTGCACTGATCACCAGTTCGGCGTGGCTGCGGGCCGGGGCGGCGATCAACACGCCGTCGATTTCCGGGTCATCGAGCAATTGCTGTGGATCGGTATAAACCCGCTGCACACCCAACTCTGCCGCAAGGCGGGCGGCTTGACCGGGAGTCGGGTCGGCGATGGCGGCCAGGCAGGCGCCGGGAATGTGCCGGGCGGCCGTCAGGCCGTGAAAGCTGCCCATGCGGCCAGCACCGATGAGACCCAGGCGGATGATCTTGGACATACTCATGAAATGACTCCCTTTTATTGTTGTTCAATGACTCGACAGCAGGAATGTCCTCGCTGGTACAAAGCAGAGAGCAAGGGCTGTGCCAATTTTTAAGTCATTGATATTTAAGGAGGTATTCAAAGATCTTTGAAATAAGTGTTCACTTCAATGACATGTCTATACTGACATGTCGAAAATATGAACATAGGAGCGAGCGGTGATCCCACAGCCAATGGCCTTCAGCGTGCAAGACCTCGATTACATTACGGCGCTCGGTCCAGCGTCGTTGAACGAAGGACCGATTGCTGAGCTGGAGCAGGCCTGGCTGGCGTGCCTGAACGGTCGCACCGATCGACCTATCGGGGTCAGGCAGATTATTTGGGACTCCTGGCTGCGCAGCGTCGGTGCCGGCCTCGATCCGGATGATGGCCAATACCGTTTTGTCGCCCCTGAAGTGCTGGCCGCAACGCTGGCGGCCAATCGTGTGTTGATCACGGCGGCAGCGGAGGTGATGCGAGGGTTGCTGGCTTACAATCCCAGAGGCCATATCAATCTGACCGATGCCAAAGGGACGACGCTGTATTTTTGCGGCCTCGATCTCACCCCGGTAGGCAGCCGGCTGTTGGAGTCGGTGCAGGGCACCAACTGCACGGGGCTGGCGCTTGCCGAGGACCGATTGGTGTATGTGCTGGCCGAGGAGAACTTCGGGATCGGCCTGCGTCGGCGGCGCATGCATTGTGCCGCCGCGCCGATCCGGGATGCGCAGGGCCGGACACTGGCCATGCTGACCCTGACCGCCGAGCCGGGCTGGTTTCATTTCCATACGCTGGGCACCGTGCAGGCAGCGGCCGAGGCGGTCTCGCGGCAGATGGCGCTGCAAGCATTGCTGGAAGAACAACAAACCGTGCTTGAAGTACTCAACGAAGGGCTGGTGGTGCTGGATGAGCGGGGCTGCATCAAGGCGCTCAACCGTTATGCCCGCCAATTGTTCCGCGTGGGCCGGGAGCTGCTGGGCAGCCCGTTCCAGCGCTTGGGCCAGAGCGAACTGACCGATGAGATTCTGCTGCGCGGCGGGGAAGGGCAGCAGTATGAGGGGATAAGAGACCTGGATTGCACCTTCGAGTTGCATGATCGCAGTCAACTGGCGTGCCTGGTCTCCGTGTGTTCACTGGAGCAGGGTGGACGCATTGTTTCGTTGCGCGAGAACCGGCGCATCCGGGAAATTACCCGGCGGATCATCGGCACCCAAGCCAGCTACACCTTCGAGACCATTCAGGGCAGTTCGCGCGCCATACAGGACGCGTTGCACCTGGGGCGAATCGCCAGTCGCAGTGATTCGACCACGCTGATCCTGGGTGAAAGCGGCACCGGCAAAGAGCTATTCGCCCAGGCGATCCATAACGCCAGTGACCGTTGCAGCGGTCCTTTTGTGGCCGTCAATTGCGGGGCCATTCCGCGAGATCTGGTGCAGAGCGAGCTGTTTGGTCATGTCGAAGGCGCTTTCACCGGATCCGCGCGCGGAGGCTCTGCCGGGAAGTTCGAGTTGGCCGATGGCGGAACGATCTTTCTCGATGAAATCGGTGACATGTCGTTTGATGCCCAGGTCAGCTTGCTGCGCGTTTTGCAAGAAGGCGAGGTGACGCGCGTGGGCGCGAAAAAATCGCAACAGGTGAACGTGCGCATCATCGCTGCTACTCACCGCAACCTGAGCCAGGCGGTGGCCGAGGGGGCTTTCCGCGAGGATCTTTACTACCGGCTCAACGTCCTGAACCTGACGGTTCCGCCGCTGCGGATGCGCCACGAAGATGTGCCGTTACTGGCGCGACATTTTCTCAGCCGTTGCGCCCGCTCACTGCGCAAATCGGTGCAAGGCATCTCGCCAGAGGCGCTGGATATTCTGTCGGCCTACCACTGGCCGGGTAACGTTCGCGAGCTGGAAAACACCATTGAACGGGCGACCAACCTCGCCGTGACCGAACTGATCCAGCCGGGTGATCTACCGCTTGAAATCAAGCAAAGGCAGCGGCCGTCGGCGCCGGGAAATGTGCCCGAACCCCGGGCCGCACTGGACCTTGGCGCCCATGAAATGAATGCGATCATTGCAGCCCTGAAGGATACCCGCGGCAACATCCGTTTGGCCGCCAAACAGCTGAATGTTTCTCGTGGTGGGTTGTACAACAAGATGAGTCGGTTCGGGCTGAGTGCCGAGGCTTTTCGTTCAGGGCCGAACCTCTGATGGGCATCGGAATTCACCACTCTGTTGCTGACTGAAAAACAACCTTGTGGCGAGGGAGCTTGCTCCCGTTGGGCTGCGCAGCAGCGCCAGAACCGATCATTGAGTTCTATCTGAAAGACTGAGATCGCCCTATTGGGGGCGCTACGCACCCCAGCGGGAGCGAGCTCCCTCGCCACAGGTTTAAGGTTTAATGTCGGGCGTTTTCCGAGGTGACGATCTGCAAGGGAATATGGATGCGATGCCGGGCCGGATCGAAGTCCGGCGCGGTCTGCAATTCCACCAGCAAATCGACCAGCGCCGCCGCCAGCAGTCGCGGCTGGGAATCGATGACCAAACTGATCAAACCCTGCGCCAAAGCCTGGCGCGACAGTTCGGTCGACTCCTGCAAAATGCAGCACAGCGACGGCTGCTTCGGTAGCTGCGACAGGGCACTGATGATCCCGTCGCCGCCACCGCCGACCACGCACAAACCGCGCAAGTCGTCATGCCGTGCCAACAGTTCGAGGGTCGCCTCTTCGGTGATGTCGCAGTTGTCCAGATTGATCACCGCTTCAAGCGGCCGCAACCCGGGTGCACGCTCCGCCAGGTAACTGCGCAACCCTTCCACCCGAGCCTGATGGCCGAGAAAGCGGTGGCCACCGAGCAGGACCCCGATGCTGCCTTTGCGCGCGCCACAGGTGTGAGCCATCAGCCAGCCCATGGTGCGCCCGACCTCATGATTATTCTGGCCGACGTAAGGCTCATTCGCGGCCTCATCGATGTCGGACAGCAGGGCAATCACCGGCACGCCGGCCTCTCTGATCTGGGCGATGGCGGCATTGATCAGCGGGTGGGCGAAACTGACCACCGCCAGGCCATCGCACTGCACCGCCAGTTGCTCGATCTGGGCAACGATGGCGCTCGGTGTGCGATCGAATACGTACTCGAACTGACAGCTCAGGTTGGCGCCGGTCTGACGCTGCGCCGCCTCGGTGATGGCGGCGGCAACATTGGAATAGAACGCCTGGGCGGTGCCGAGCAAGAGGATGCCGAAACGATAGCTGGGACGCCGTTCGCGGATCCGCTGACCGATTAGCCGGGCGGCGAAATAACCGACGGCTTCGGCGGCCTGGAATACCTGCTCGGCAGTGGCCGGGTTGACCGGTGCTCTGGCGTTGAGTACCCGGTCCACGGTGGCGACACTCAAGCGAGCGTGCTCGGCGACCGTGGCAATGGTGGGGCGTTTAGTGTGGTTCATGGCGAGTCCCGAAAACGCCTTGATAGAAAACTATCAAGCCTTGCTGGGCCTGGATGATAGCTTGATAGGGAATGTATTCAAGGGCTTGAGGGTAATCATTGGGCTCTCTATCTTTTCTCCAACGATGTGATCCCGCATCGATGCAAGTGCCTAAAACCATCAAGCTTGCGGAGAACAATAAAATGCCTGAACAAAACGCAGCCTATGAAAACCGCGATAAACCCGTGCCTCGGGATTATCGATTGATCGGTCCCGAAGCCGCCAAAGCGGCGCAAAAAGGCTTGGTGTCGGCCACCTGGTACCAATCGCCCATTTCCCGTAAACGCATGAAGGAACTGATGCAGCGCTGCGACGGCCCGGCCTTGCGCGATACCGCGATCTGGTTGCTATCGATGGTCGTCACCGGCTTCGGCGGTTACTGGTTCTGGGGCTCCTGGGCCTGCGTTCCGTTCTTCTTAGTCTATGGGCTGTTTTACGGCACGGCGTCCAATGCCCGCTGGCACGAAGCGGGTCACGGTACGGCGTTCAAAACCCGCTGGATGAATGATGCGGTCTACCAGCTGTCGAGCTTCATGTTCATGTTCGAACCTCAGGTCTGGCGCTGGAGCCACGCACGGCACCACACCGACACCATCATCGTCGGTCGCGATCCGGAGATCGTCGAGCCGCGTCCGCCGAGCCTGATCAATATGGTGCTGAGCCTGTTCAGGATGCCCTACGCGTTGAAGACGATGGGGTCGGTCTGCCGGCATGCAGTCGGGCGGATGGATGAAGAGGAGCAGACGTTCATCCCGGAATCCGAGTGGCCCAAGGTGGCGAGAGACGCGCGCGTCTGGCTGGTGATTTATGGGCTTGTCGTGGGCGCTGCACTGTATCTGCAAAGCTGGTTGCCGCTGATGTTTATCGGTCTGCCAACCCTGTACGGCGGCTGGCTGTCCTACCTGTTCGGCCTGACCCAGCATGTCGGCCTGGCCGAGGACGTGCTCGATCACCGCAGCAACTGCCGCACGATTTACATGAACCCGGTCCTGCGCTTTATGTACCTCGACATGAACTATCACCTTGAACATCACATGTATCCGATGGTGCCGTTTCATGCGCTGGCGCAGCTTCACGAAGAGATCCGCGACGACTGTCCGCCGCCGTACACCAGTCTGTTCGAGGCCTTCAAAGAAATCCTCCCGACCATCTGGAAGCAGCGCAAAGACCCGACTTATTTCATTCGTCGTCCTTTGCCACAACGCGCAGAGCCTGCCGCAACCGGCCGGGCAGAAGCTGAATCAACGCCGGCCTGACACCTTCCTGTCTGTACCACTAACAAGAGAAAGCGCCATGACCGATCAATGGATCGATGTATGTGCCGTGGGCGAGATTAATGAAGAAGACGTCATTCGTTTCGACCATGGCCAGCACACCTATGCCGTCTACCGTTCCGCCGACAGCGAGTTCTTCGCCACCGCTGGCCTGTGCACCCACGAGTCCATTCACCTGGCCGATGGCCTGGTGATGGAGCATGTCATCGAGTGCCCCAAGCACAACGGACGTTTCGATTACCGCTCCGGCAAAGCCCTTGGCGCACCGGTGTGCGTCAACCTCAAGACCTATCAGGTGCGGGTCGAGGCGGGGCGTGTCCTGCTGGCCATCACGGTTTAATTGCAGGGAGTCTGTGCCATGAATTCTGCCAATGCTCCACTGGTCATCGTTGGCGCCGGGCATGCGGGCGGCCGAGCGGCCCTGACCTTGCGTGCTGAAGGTTATAGCGGTCGCCTGATTCTGATCGGCGATGAGTCCCACCCTCCGTATGAACGTCCGCCGCTGTCCAAGGGACTGTTGCAGGGCACGATAGATCTGGCGGGCTACAGCTTGTGCGACAGCACTCGACTTGCCGAAATGGAGATCGAACACCTGGCCGGCAATCCGGTAAAAAACCTGGACCCGCAGCAGCATCGTTTGCAGTTGGCTGACGGTAGCTGGCTGACCTATGCGCGTCTGTTGCTCGCGACGGGAGGGCGCTCGCGGCGACTGGCCTCTGTGCCCGAGCATCTGGGCAACGTGCTGTATCTGCGGACCCACGACGAAGCGCTGGCACTGCGCGCTTCGTTGCGGCCCGGTGCCCGGTTGGTGATCATCGGCGGCGGTTTCATCGGCCTCGAAGTCGCCGCGACCGCCCGTGCCTTGGGTTGCTCGGTGACGTTGCTCGAGGCCGGACCACGTCTGGCGGGTCGGGTGTTGCCGGATCGGTTGTCCAGCGTTTTGCTGGAACTGCATCGCAGCCAGGGCGTGGATGTCCGCTTGAACGTGGTTATTGAGACGGTGATAGGCAACGCTTGCGTCGAGGCGGTGCAACTGGTCGACGGTCAGCTTCTGCCCTGCGACCTGGTAGTAGTGGGCATCGGCATGCAACCCAACATTGAATTGGCCGCCGCCGCTGGGATCGAGGTCGGGCAGGGCATCCGTGTCGATGCTCAGTTGCGCACCAGCGCGCCTGACATCTTTGCGGCGGGCGATGTCTGTGAGTTTCAGCTGCACCCGCAAGGCGTTTTCCAGCGTCAGGAAACCTGGCGCAACGCCGAGACCCAAGGCCATCACGCCGCTCTGAATCTATTAGGCGGCGAGCAGCCCTTTGAGGTCATTCCCGGTTTTTGGTCTGATCAGTACGACTGGGGACTGCAGATCGTGGGCGTGATTTCGAACGCCGAACCCACGGCGATCCGGACAACCCCGGGGGGCGGTTCCCTGTTGTTCTACCTTGATGCCGAACAACGTCTGCAAGGTGCTTGCGGTTGGGGCCAGGGCAATAGCGTCGCCAAGGACATCAAGTTGTGCGAACGGCTGATCGCCCACCATAACCACCTTTCGGTGGACACGCTGGCCGATGCCGGTGTGCCGCTCAAACAACTGCTCAGGAGCTGACATGCGTGAATTTCTGGTATTCCAGTCCCTGTGGGCCCTGCAAGATCAGCACGGCGAATGCGACCTTCCGTTGGAAGCGCAGCTGGAGAAAATCGCCGCCGCTGGCTACGACGGGATCACCGACCATTTCTGGGTCGCGCAACAGGCCAAACGCCTGAGTACCGCCGCCAAGGCGCAGGGCCTGCAAATCGAAGGTCAGCTGTTCCCTCGCACGGTGGATGATCTGGCGGCGGCGATTGATGTCGCCTCCCGCTACGGCTGCCACCACCTCACGCTGCAAGCCGACGTCAAGCCGCGCACGCTGGCGCAAGCAATCAAGCTGATCGAAGGCTGGCAGCGTCTGGCCGAACAGGTGGACTTTCCCATCCTGCTGGAAACCCACCGTTATCGCCTCACCAGCGACCTGTTGTTTACCCTCGACATCCTCGCTGAAATGCCCGATCTCAAGTTGTTGGCCGATTTGTCCCACTATGTCGTGGGCCGCGAACTGCCAGAGCCAGCCACTGCTGAGGACGACGAGCAGATCCACACCATCCTGCGTCACAGTTGGGGGTTCCATGGTCGCGTCGCCAATGGCGAACAGGTCCAGGTGCCTTTGAGCTTCGCCCAACATCGACCTTGGCTGGAGCGTTTCCTGGGCTGGTGGCGCTATGGGATTGAGGATTGGCTGGCCCGACCGAACACACCCGCCAGCCTGTCCTTCACCTGTGAACTCGGCCCGCCGCCGTATGCCATTACGGGGGCCGACGGACGCGATATTACCGATCGCTGGGCCGAGGCGTTGATGCTGAAGGAGTTGATGCGCAAGGTCTGGAAGGAGTGCCAGGTACGATCTCTCGAGGGGCGTTGATTCAATGTACGACCGGTCGGATGCACTGACCCGTAAAGGAAAGAGGGTGTCATCTTAGCGTCATCGTCCCCATGGCAAGATCCTCGCAAACCGCCTAGCGCGCCCAGCTTGCAAGGAATCCCCATGAAAGGAGACGCCTCTCTATTTGCAGCCATTGACCTTGGTTCCAATGCGTTTCGCATGATGATCGGCCAGTCAGTCAGACGGCGTCAGGGGTTCGTGATCCAGGAAGTGAAAACCCTGCGTGAACCTGTCCGTTTGACGGAGGGGTTTCAAGGCGGTGCGCTGGACGAGTTGGCGCTGGATCGGGGCTGGCAAGCGCTCGCGCGATTTGGCAAAAAGCTGCGCGGCTTCGAGGCCGGTCGTGTGCGGGCGGTGGCGACCAGTGCCGTGCGCGAAGCCGACAATGCGCAACTGTTTTTAGCCAGCGCGGAGCGGCACTTGGGGTTTCGGATTGACGTCATCTCTGGGCATGAAGAGGCGCGACTGGTGTACGCCGGTGTTGCCCATACGATACCCGGTACCGAAAACAGGCGACTGGTCGTGGATATCGGTGGCGGTTCCACTGAATTGATTCTGGGGCAGGGCGCTCGGCCCTTGATGACCGAGAGTCTTGCCATAGGCAGCGGCACCTTCGGCGCGCGTTACTTTCAGGGTGGCTGTATCACGGCTCAGGCGCTCCTGGAAGCTGAGCGTGTCGCCACTGTGCAATTTGAAAAAGTGGCACGTCGTTATCGCACGTTGGGTTGGCAGCAGGTGATTGGCTCTTCGGGCACTGCACGGATGCTGGCCAAAGTCCTCAAGGCCAACGGGCTGAACGACCATGGCGAAAGCGGTATCACCTACAGCGGCCTGTTGCGTTTGTCGTTGCGCCTGCTTGAAGTGGGGCATGTCAAACAGCTCGGCCTGGCGGGCTTGCAAACCCATCGCCAGAGCATCTTGCCTGGCGGTCTGGTGCTCATGCTGGCGGCATTCAAGGTGTTTGGTGTCTCGCAGATGACGCCTTCCGAACCGGGTCTGAGGTTCGGCGTTCTGCATGGTCTGATGAGTAAACACTGAGCAGCCCGTAGCAACCTTGCTTCGACGACGGCCAGCGACATGAGCCTTTTCGTGATGCCCTTCAGGAAATTCGCGATCGCATCAGGGTGTTAGTGTTTTTCCATCCTGCCGCGCTTCCTACAGGGCAAAATCGTTCTAAAAAGTCTCCCTTGCGCTTTGGAGTTTGTACTAGTCTTGAAGTTGTAGGTGAAGACGCAGACTGATGCGCAAGCGGATGGCGAGGAAACGTGGGGCGCGTTCCGAAGGGTACACGGTTAGAAAGATCTCCGCGCTGAGATCCAGCCCTTATGCCGTGTGAAGCAGGACAGCACAAAACTGTTCTGTGGGAGGCCTGATAAACCTTGTAAGCCGGAGACCAGCGCCGGCCACCTACTCGATTTACAAAGCCCGCCTTGTGCGGGCTTTTTCGTGTCCGCGAGATCCGTTTGTATCGCAACGTATCCCGCGCACCTGCAGCTACCTTCGCATACAAAACCCAGGCATTGGCGACACTTGCGCGATACACGGCGGCCTCCCAATAGCGCCACCGCATCCGCGGCAAGCTCCGCGCGCATTCCCGCGCATTGATTGATTGGAGAAATGCCATGTCCCGTTTCAACCACCGTATCTGCGCTGGCATGCTCGGCGTCGCCGTTGCCGCGGCACTCACCGCTTTCGCGGGCCTCTCTCAAGCACAAGAGGCGCCTGCTGTAAAAAGCTGGCAGGCGGGTCTTCACCGCACCGATCTGCTGCGCCAGGACCTCGACGTCGCCGGGCGTGAAGTGATCCAGGTCCTCGTTGATTTCGATCCGGGTGTGGTGTCTCCCAAGCATTCTCATCCCGGGGTGGAAGTGGCTCACGTCATTGAAGGCACGTTTGAATATCAACTCGAAGGTCAGCCTCCTGTAACGCTCAAGGCTGGCGATTCCTTGTACATCCCCGCAGGCACCGCGCACGTGGCGAAGAACGTCGGCGCAGGCAAAGCGTCTGAGCTGGCGACGTACATTGTGAAGAAAGACACGCCACTGGTCGTGCTGGAAAAGTAAACGACCGGCTTACCGGCGATCACGACGCACTGCCAGCGCGCGGCTTCCCAGCGCGATGGCCAGTGCGAAAGCGATCAGCACCAGCGCCACGGCAAAGGTGATCCGCAGACCGCTGGCAACCGCTTCGGGGCGCGCCGTTGCCATGTCGACCGAGGCCGATGCGAGCGCGAACACCGCGCCCAGGACGGAGGCCCCCGTGATGAGCCCCAGATTGCGCGACAGGTTGAGCATGCCGGAGATGACGCCTCGCTGGTCCGGCTGAACATCCGCCATGACCGTCGTATTGTTGGCTGTCTGGAACAGGGCATAGCCAAGGGTTATCACGACCATCGGCAAGAGGTAGCCACCGATGCCGAACGACTCCGGCAGTACTGACAGCGTGAGGCATCCAGTCGCCATTGCCGCGAGGCCGACGACGGTCATGCGTTGGGCGCCAACGCGGTCGGCAATACGGCCGGCGGGCACACCCGTCAGTGCCGCGACAAACGGCCCGACCGACAAGACCAGTCCAACCAGAACGGCATCGAGCCCCAGCCCATGCGCGAGATAGAAGGGGCCGACCACGAGCGTCGCCATCATCACGGTCGCGACGAGCAGGCTCATGGCGAGGCAGCCACTGAGCACGGGATCGCGGAACATCGCCAATCGAATCAACGGTGAGGCGACTCGAGCCTCGGTAAACACAAAGAGGCAGGCGCCGCCGCCCGCCGCCAACAGCAAGGCGATGTTGAACGGACCGAAACTGCCTCGCCCAAGGGTCATCGCCAGCGCATAAGCGGCGAGCGTCAATGCCAGCAGCAACGTGCCCAGCGGGTCGAAGCCGGCGCTATCGGTCTTGGGCTTCTGGCGATCGGCGGGCAAGTAACGATGCGCGAGCACCAGCGTCAGCAAGCCCAGCGGTACAGTGATGAGGAAGATCGCCTGCCAGCCAAGCCTTTCAATCAGCAGGCCACCGAGCGACGGCCCCATCGCGGTGCCAATCGCCGACATCGTCCCGAGCAAGCCCATGGCGCTGCCGGTTTTTGCCTTCGGCACCGTCTCGCCGACAAAGGCCATGGTCAGCGCCATCATGATTGCCGCACCGATTCCCTGCAGGGCCCGGGCGCCAATCAGCATCCAGAGCGAGGGCGCCAAACCGCACAGGGCCGACGCCAGGGTGAAAACGCCGATGCCGGCCAAGAGCAGCCGCCGACGGCCAGTGATGTCACCGAGCCGCCCGACACTGACAATCAGGGTGGTAATCGCCAGAAGGTAGGCGAGGACGATCCATTGCACGTGCTGGAAGGAGGCATTGAACGCCTGGGCCAAGGTCGGCAACCCCACATTGGCGATGCTGGTGCCGAGCGAGGACAGCAGCATCGACAGTGAAAGACTGGCCAGCGCCCACCGAACCGACGGTGTTTGTTGTGCACGCTCTGCGACTGCGCTGATTGATTTCATGCTGTTCCTCTTTTCTGGCCACTCCCGAAGCGGAGCTATCAGAAAGGTACGTCCCGGCCTAACATGGCGGAAGGCGCACGGTTTGCACTTGATACGTGCGTTCAACGCCATATCACTCTGTCACGGGGCGCCGCATGTCCACTCCCGATTTCAACTTGCTGATCACCCTTGATGTGCTGCTCGCCGAAGGCAGCGTGGCGCGCGCCGCCAAACGCTTGCGCCTGAGCCCGTCGGCCATGAGCCGGGCGCTGGCGCGATTGCGTGAAACCACCGGCGATCCGCTGTTGGTCAGGGCCGGACGGGGTCTGGTTGCCACCCCGCGCGCGCTCGAACTGCGCGAGCGGGTCAGTCAGCTGGTGCAGGATGCAGAAGCGGTCCTTCGGCCTGCCGAGCAACCCGACCTCAAACAGCTCAGCCGCACGTTCACGCTGCGCACCAGTGAAGGCTTTGTCGAGAATTTTGGCGCGGACCTGATTGCCCGCGTCGCCGAGCAAGCCCCAGGCGTGCGGCTGCGTTTCATGCACAAACCCGACAAAGACAGCGCGTCACTGCGCGATGGGACGGTCGATCTGGAAACCGGTGTGGTGGGGAAGGCCACTGGGCCGGAGTTGCGTACCCAAGGCTTGTTTCGGGATCGTTTTATTGGCGTCGTGCGAAGGGGGCATCCGCTGAGCGAAGGCGAGATAACCCCCGCGCGTTATGCGGCGGGCAACCATATCAGCGTCTCTCGGCGGGGGCTCGACAAGGGACCCATTGATGAAGCCCTTGAGCTCCTGGAACTGGAGCGGCACATCGCAACCATCGTTGCAGGCTTCTCCACTGCGCTGGCGCTCGCTCGGGTCACTGACCTGATCGCCAGCGTTCCCGAACGCCACACCGCCAGCCTGCGCACCGGCCTGCACAGCTTTGCGCTGCCGTTGTCTCTGCCGGCATTCACCGTCGCCATGCTCTGGCATCCGCGGCTGGATGCCGATCCTGTGCATCGCTGGTTGCGGGGTTGCCTTCGGGATGTTTGTGCCGAGTAAGAAAGTTGTCAGATTTGATCTAATGTTCATTGTTGAAACAGGGGTGTTTCACTCATGTAACTTTGCATGACTATCCTGGTTCTATTTGTAAGTCATTTTGGTATAAAAACACTTTGAACTTATTAATGTTGAGGCGGTAGCTAAAGGTTTTGTCGCAAATGGGAATTAACTGCTGATGCCGTTAAATGGCGTAGCGCTATCAATAGTGGCCATTAACTAGTAGTGAGTTTAGTTGTAACTATTAAATTATTTAGTGTGTGTAACACGATGAAATATAAGAAATAATTATTGCTTGTGATTAGGCGGTTTGTTGCGCCGAAACTCGGCGGGCAAGGCGGGATCCAATTGACGTTGATGGCGAAATATTGGCGGTCTATATATCAAAAAATAACTTCATAATAATACTGACGTTTTTCCGATGCGGTGCTAGTGTTTCTAACTCCTCTTAAACGTACTTGTCTGTCTGCAGAGGCCATGCGTCATGCCGACTCCAACTCCAAGGATTGCAATACTGGGCATTAGAGCTCCCAGCTTGAACAGTCCAGATATTGAACACTTTGCCGATATAGCCAGCCTGTTGGCTGCCCCCACCTTCGATGTCGTGCTGCTGGACCTGCCGGCCGCTTACGCAGGGCGGGTGCTTCGAAAGTTGCGCGTCATTCCCCCTTATCGCTACAGCCTCATTTACTGTTGCCGTGATCAGAACGGCTGGTGTGAAGCCTTGGGTGATGGTGGGTGCCCTGTCGATTCCAACGAAATCAGAACCCTCTGGAGCGTGTGGCAAGAACGCTACAGGTTGTTCAAACAGGGTTCTGCCCCCGAGCGTTTTGAAAGTCGGGTGCTTTCGTGGTTGTGGTTGCGCGACAACGCGCACATCTATGCCCTTCGAGACCCGGAGGTGCCTCAGCATTATCGCTATCCGTTGCTGGACGCCCTGGCGGATAACGAGCAGGTCAACTCGTTTGTCTGGCTCAGCTTGATGGTGCAGCAGGACTGGCTGCAAGAGGGGGTCCTGGTCGATCGCGTTCGCCTGTGTTCGGAGTGTGGCTCGGGCCGGCTCAATTACATTGATGTGTGTGCCGAATGCCAGGCCCTGGACATTTCACGGCAGCCTTCATTGCACTGCTTTACCTGTGGGCATGTGGGGCCACAGGAAAACTTTCTCAAAGACGGGGTGTTGTTGTGCCCCAACTGCTTGAACCGGTTGCGCCATATCGGCAGTGATTACGACCGACCTATGGAGAACTATCGCTGTCGGTCATGTCAGGCGTTTTTTGTCGATGCCGACGTGCAGGCGCGCTGCCTGGATTGCGGCCTGTCACACACGCCTGACAAGTTGCGAGTACGCGAGGTCAGAGATTTCCGCCTGGCCGAGGCCGGCCGTTTCCGCTGCCGTCAGGAGTTCAGCGATCAGACGGTCCATCACTTCGGTCGACTCAATCTGTTAGGCGGCAAGGATTTCTATGATCTGCTGACCTGGCAGATGCAGGTCGTACGCCGCTACCAGACGCCTGCCTTCTCACTGCTCGGTCTGCGCTTCGTCAACCTGGCCGGTACGTTGTCCCGCCTGGGTGAACATCACGGTCATGCCTTCATCGATAGCGTGGCCGAGCGTTTGAAAGAAGCCGTCAGGGAAACGGACCGCTGCTCTCGAAGTACCGAAGAGTATTTCTGGATCATGCTTCCGCATACCGATGACAAGGGCCTGGAAACCGTCAAACAACGCTTGAGCCGGGTCGCCGAATTGTTTTCAGCGCCGGAGGTCAGCGACATTTCCTTGCGTGTCGTCAGCATCACTGCGCCCCAGGACCTGCTCGAGCAGGAAGATGGCGAACTACTACTGGCCCGTCTGGCCAGTGAGTTGGCGTGACCGCCATGAGCCTTTTTCTGGAGCAACTCCTCAGCGTACTCGGCGGGCTCATGGGGCCGGATGGTTTGAGCCGGGTGTTTTTCATGCTTTTTCCTTTGTTTCTGATCTTTGAATTGCCCCTGATGATCATGGTGATGCTGGGGGTATTGCGCTGGTTCGCACGTCGGCGTTCCCGTGTCCCGAAGATCAGTGTCTATCGGCCCAAGGTCTCTTGCATCATTACCTGCTACAGCGAAGGAATGGACGTTCAGACCACGCTGTTAAGCCTGTGCGAGCAGACGTACCCCGGCCACATCGAGATGATTCCGGTGGTGGACGGGGCCACGGTGAACCAGCCGACGCTCAGCGCCGTTCGCAAGTTCAACGTGGACCCGAAGTTGTACCCCAGACGCCATTTGCGTCCGATCGCCAAATGGCAGAGGGGCGGGCGGGTGTCGTCATTGAACGCCGGCCTGTCGCTTGCCAGCGGTGAAATCGTGATGGCGCTCGATGGAGATACGTCCTTCGACAACAACATGGTCAGCTCCATCGTGCGCCATTTCGAGGACCCGACGGTGCCTGCGGTCGCCGGTAGCCTGCGAGTGCGCAATGTCTGGGCTTCGTGGGTGACCGCGATGCAGGCGCTGGAATACCTGTTGTCCATCCATATGTCGAAAATCGGTCTGGCCGAATGGAACCTGGTCAATAACGTCTCGGGGGCTTTCGGGGCATTCCGCCGCAGCTTCCTGGTGAAAATCGGTGGCTGGAACACGCATACCGCGGAGGATCTGGACCTGACGTTGCGCATCAAGAGTTACTTCAAGCGACACGACTTGAGGATTCCCTTCGAGCCGGAAGCGATTGGACACACCGACGCACCGTCGACCCTCAGTCAGTTTCTGATGCAGCGCTTGCGCTGGGATGGCGACCTGTTTTTTCTGTACATCCGCAAGCACCACCACAACATCAACCCCAGGTTGTTGGGCTGGCCGAGCTTTCTGATGATCCTGCTCAGCGGCTTCTTTTTTCAGCTGGTGCTGCCGTTTCTCATCTTCAGCTACACCTTGCTGGCACTATTTGTTTTGCCGGGCAAGACGCTGTTGTTTCTGTTCGTACTGATTTATTCGTTGTACCTGATGATCACCGCGATGTTGTTCGCCGCCATGTTGTTGATGGTGTCCGACCGACCTGCAAAGGACATTGTCCTGGGATTGTTGGTGCCTTTCTTCCCGCTGTTCATGCTTCTCCTGCGGTGCTGGAGCGCAGTGGCCATGCTCAACGAGATCTTTCGCCGGGGCCACGAAGAAAGCTCTATGGCGCCGTGGTGGGTGCTTAAACGAGCCACGAGGTTTTGATGATGCGATCGATACTTCTGCTGCTGACGCTGTCGTTGCCCCCGATGATACTGGCCGCACAACCCTTGCCGGCTCAGGCAGCGGTGGCGCCGTCGAGCCATTGGTCCCAGGCCAGTTATGTCTGGGACAGCGAAGCGTTGCTCGATCCCAATCAACGCAAGGCGGAACTCGAGCAATTGCGTAAGGCCGGGATGGACAAGATCTACCTTGGCCTCAAGTCCTCCCAGTTGAAAGACCTTGCCACCACGCGCCAACGGCTGGCGCAATTGCTACAGGACGCGGCCGGCAAGGGGGTGCAAGTCAGCCTGTTGCTCGGTGATCCGGCCTGGATGGAGCCGCAGGACCGCCATCAGCTCACTGACTTACTGGCGAAGCTGAAGGGGCTTTCATTCACCAGCCTGCACCTGGACCTGGAACTCGAACAACTGGGCGTGCCAGTCCCGGATCAGCGCTTGAAGGATTTGCTCGATACCTTGCACGCAGCCTCAGCCGCCAGCCCTTGGCCGGTAGAAATCTCCAGCCACCATCGCTGGTTTGCAGAGGCAAAACCCGGGAAAACCTGCCTGCCGTGCGCGCTTCCCGAGGCGGGCGTGCGTCAGGTCAGCCTCATGATCTACACCCGTAATCCGAAAAACAGCGCACGCATGGCAGAGCAGATCGCCCAACGCTGGCCTGATCTGCAATTTCGCCTGGCGCAAAGCACAGAGCCGCAACTGGATGCCACTGAATCCTGGGCCGGCGCGTCGACTGAGCAGTTGCAGCACCAGACCCGTGTCTGGCGCGAACAGCTGCAACCACGGGGGATTGCCGGTATTGACTGGCAAGCCTGGCGAGACTTTCCAAAACGGTGAGCCGTCATGAAGATTCGATTCGATAGTCGCAAAGAACTGAACCCCACCCAGGAGCAGGGTTTGACTGTGCTCTACGCGCCGGGCAAACGCATGGCGTTTCGCGCGCGTTGGTATCTGATCCTGTTCCTGGTCGCGAGCCCCTTGATCTGGCTGGGGGCGAAGCTGACGTATGGCTTGGTGATGATCGACGCGCCGGCGCAATTGCGCCTGCCGATTCTTGAGGTCCGCGCACGGGATGCCGGTCGGGTCGATCAGCTGTTCGTCATGGCCGGGGAGCAGGTCCAGATCGATCAGCCGTTGGTCAGTCTCGACAATCCCGAATGGCGTGCGCGGCTCTCGCAGCTTGCCGCAATGCCGAAGAAATCAGTGCCCGTCACCAACGCCAAACTGGACACGAGGGAGCGTCAGTTGCTCAGGACCCGAGTGAGCAGGACGGAGGAGCGCGTGCAGGTGCTTGAAGGCCTCGTTGAATCAGGCGCCGTGTCTCGTGGAGAAGTGCTGGCCGCCCAGTCCGAACTTGACGCATTTAAAGCGGACCTGTTGGCGTTCGAGCGCCGCGATCAACTGGCTCATCAGTCGCCATTGAGCGTGGAGCGCGAAATCATTCAACAGACCGCCGAGCAACAATGGTTGAAAACGCGCCTCGCCGCGTTGTCGATCAAGGCTGCGCAGAGCGGTCGCATTGCGGAGGTGTTGGTCACGCCCGGCGAGAACGTCGGTGCGGGTACGTTGTTGATGCGCCTTGAGCGGCTGGAAGAGCCTCTGCTGTGGATTTATCTGGAACCGCTGAATATCAGCTACGCCGCGATTGGCCAGCCGCTGCGCGTTCGCATGCCCGATGGCGAGTGGTTGCCGGCCCATGTTGTCCAGGCCGTCGACAGCGCCGGTCGTACGCCGACGGTGTTGCGTGGGCCGTTCGCTGCCAGCGAGATGGGCTTGCAGGTCGCCGCCCGGTTTGATCGCCCCCTGTCGCCGCGCTGGAGAATCGATCAACTGCCGTTGAATGTTCGCTTTCCCACCGACTGGCAACGAATGCTCAGTGACAGCCGTGAACTGATTTCGCAATTAGGCGACTTCATTGCAATGGATAAAACACCCACCACTGCACCGGGGAGTAAATAAATCATGACTGCTGAACGAATTCTTGTGACGGGCGGTGCCGGTTTCATCGGTTCGCACTTGGTCGAAGCACTGCTGGAAAGCGGTTATAGCGTTCGGGTTCTGGACGATCTTTCCAGTGGAAAATTGTCGAACTTACCGATTGATCGCTGCCATTTGACCCTGGTGGTGGGGGATGTCGCCGACGCGCCGACGGTGGAGCGGGCGATGAAAGACTGTAGCGCGGTGGTGCATCTGGCGGCGGTGGCCTCGGTGCAGGCGTCGGTCGATGACCCGGTCGCCACTCACCAAAGCAATTTCGTCGGCACGCTGAATATCTGCGAAGCCATGCGCCAGGCAGGCGTAAGACGTGTGGTTTACGCGTCCAGTGCGGCGATCTATGGCAACAATGGCGAGGGCATGGCGATTACCGAGGACACGCCCAAGAAGCCACTGACGCCGTATGCCGCCGACAAGCTGGCCAGTGAACATTTCCTCGATTTCTATCGCCGTCAGCATGGTCTTGAACCGGTCATTCTGCGGTTTTTCAATATTTACGGACCCCGTCAGGACCCTTCATCGCCTTACTCCGGTGTCATCAGCATTTTCAGCGAGAGGGCGCAAAAAAAACTCCCCATCACGGTTTACGGTGATGGGGAGCAAACAAGGGATTTTGTATACGTCAATGACCTCGTCAAGATCCTGGTACAGGCAGTCGGCGAGCCAGAGCCGATTAACGAGCCGGTCAATGTCGGGTTTAACCGATCCACCAGCGTTAACGAACTGGCGGCGACGTTAAGCGAGCTTTTGGGGCGGCCGCTGACATTGAATTACGACGCGCCGCGTTCCGGGGATATCAAACATTCGCGAGCCGACAACAGTCGCCTGCTTGAGCGTTTTTCCTTGAACTCACCGACCTGTTTTAGCGAGGGCCTGGGGCAGTTGCTCAGAAGTATTGATTCCGGGGGGCGGTAGCGGCGAGCTCAGTCGCCAGCAGGTGCTCTTCCAGCACATCGCTCAGGAACCGGAACTGATCATTGAGCCCGATCACTTCATTGTTGAAGTGATTGGCGGCGGACGGCATCAGCAGCGTCTCGAAGTTTTTGTCGAACACCAGTTCGAACGTTTTGCGCGAAACGAATGACTGGGAATAGTAGTTGTTGCCAAACACCGCAAAGCTTACGGCCAGGGTCACGGAGTGAATCATGACGTGCGCTCCTCGGACAGGACGTACCAGGAAAAAATGCTCAGTGTCATGGCCGTCAGGGCCAGGCAGGTCAGGAGATGGATAATCATGATTTGCCCCTCCGATGCGGGGTTTTGCGTTGGGTTAAGGCGGATCCTACGCTGACGGTTTTTGAGCGGAAGGCATTCGCGGCGATGGTGAATATCGACATAAGTGATGGTGGGATCTTCGCCGTCTGATCCGGCCTCTTCGCGAGCAAGCCCGCTCCCACATTCGACCGCATTCATCCGGGAGAACTCGGTTAAATGTGGGAGCGGGCTTGCTCGCGAAGAGGCCCTTAAGAACACCCTCAACCCCAAGCGAACAAACACCGACACCTATACTCAAATTAATAGACCTTTGAACCACCGGACATCCCGTTCGGGCAAGTCTGTAGGAACCGCGATCTTGAACGTGCGTTCGCTGATCGTCGCCGTGTTGGTGGTGTTGGCGGGATGCGTCACGACTGCGCGTGCCCCGGTGGAAGTGGTGCCGGTGGTTGTTCCCCAAAGCACCTGGCAGATGGTCGACCAAGAGATTGTCGCAGCGTCGCAATCGGCCACCGAGCAGACCAAAATCTACGCGCGCGGTGCCATGGATTACTGGAGAACGCGGGTCTATCAACTGACCGAAGAGAACTTCATTCCCTGGTTCAGCAGTTACTGGACCCAGGAATGGCTGTCGATGAAGGTCAGCTGGTACACCATCAGCGCCAAGGGCGAGCAGGATGCCTCGGCCAAGCGCCTGGCAGCCTATCTGCTGGAGCAATACCAACAGCGCGTGCTGGCACCGGTCGCGGTGGAAATCGATCCCGATGCGATTCTCGGCCAGGCAACGGCGTTCTACGTCGACATCCTTCAGGAAGAACTGCAAAAAATCTCCCAGCGCCACGGCGTGCCGATGGCTCAGCTCAATGGCCGAATCCAGAAAATCCCCGCCATCGCCCTCGGGCCACCGCCTGCCCGCGACGCTTCGCTGTATCAAGTGGTGCACACCCAACCACTGAATACGCTGCCGGCCTATGCAGCGCTGATCGAGAAAATCCACAAGGCCGGCGGTGACAAGGGGGTGGCTTCGACAGACACCGCCATGGCCCCGGTGGCCAAGCGCGCCAGCAAGCGGATGGAAGCCGAAATGGTCCCGCGAGGTGCCGCCAGTGCCGTGGCCGCTGCAGCGGGTAAATTGGTCGGGGGCTTGATTTCCGTGGGTGTGGCGGGGGTCCGCGCAATTATCCAGGCCAATGATAGGCCTGACAGCGAGGCACTGATTCGCAACAGCCTGGGTAATACGTTTGACAAGGCCTGGCTGAAACTGGTGCAAAACCCGACCACCGGCGTGATGGCCGGCACGTATTACATGGCGGCGCAGATCGAGGGCAATCTGGCGGGGAGCGCCGAAGTACCGTCGGTCAGTTCGGGCGGTGGATCTGTCGATTGGGCACCGACGGAATCGACTAACCAGCAGATCGCCCCATAACCCAAGGAGAACGACCATGTCCTACGTTGATGGCTTCATCGCAGCCGTACCCACCGCCAACCGCGAAAAATTCAAGAAGCACGCCGAAACCGCCGCGGTCATTTTCAAGGAAAGCGGCGCCCTCAGCGTCGCTGAATGCTGGGGCGACGACGTCCCTGATGGCAAAGTGACCTCGTTTCCGATGGCAGTAAAACTCAAGGAAGACGAAACCGTAGTGTTTTCCTGGATCATCTGGCCGGACAAGACCACCCGCGATGCAGGCATGGCAAAACTCATGAACGATCCGCGCATGCAACCGGACGTCAACCCGATGCCATTCGATGGTCAGAGGCTGATTTTTGGCGGGTTCGAAATGATCGTCAAAGCCTGAAATCAACAGCAGGATCACTCCGGCGTCGGAGTGGTCCTGCAACTCTTGCGATTACGAATCTCGCTGTCCGTCGGCCGCTCTTTGATGAACTCGAAGCGCGGCTCACCTTCGTTGTAATGAACCAGCCAGCCCCATTCCAGCTCGGACTCATCCTGACCGGGTTTCGGTGGCACGGCCCACCACGGTTCCTTGCTGATGATCTCGCGCATGGCCCCTCCAGTTGAATCGTTTGCATGAACTATAACTTGGATGTCAGGAGGTGCCAGCGATGAGCGACGAATCCCATGAGCCGTTAAAACGACTGTTTTTTGCCCTGAACTGCACACCCGAGCAACGTCGGGCCATCGCCCAATGGCGCAGCGCACTTGAACTCAGGAGCGGACGCCCGGTGCCGGTGGAAAACTTTCACCTGACGTTGAAGTTTTTGGGGGCTGTCGAAGTGGCGAAAATCGCCGATATCTGCGCGGCCGCTGCCAACATTCGAACGCCGGGTGTGCCTTTGAGGGTGGCGCTTGATCGGCTGGATGTCTGGCGCCGGGCAGGGGTGCTGGTGCTCGCGCCGGAGCAGGCATCACCGGAGTTGCTGCGGCTGGTGTATGCGCTTGAGCAGGCAATGCTGCCATTCGGGTTTGAGGATTCGCCGAAGGAGTTTCGCCCGCACTTGACGCTGATGCGTGATTACCGAGTGCCGGTGCCAGAGTCAGCGACGCCGCCCGAGTTCTATCTGCGGGCCGATCACTTCACCCTGTTCGAATCCCATAAGGGCCGCTACCGAGCGCTGGCCGAGTGGCCGCTCGTCCTCTCATAAAAAAAGGCGCCCGAGGAGGGCGCCCAAATTCACCTTAACCGAGGAAGCCAGGTGAGGCCGTTCTACAGACAGGAGTGCAGCGGTGGTAAGGCGCTACGTGAACGGAAAAGGTTAGAACTGATATCTATGTTGAATGTCATGGCCTCTTCGCGAGCAGGCTCGCTCCCACAAGGGATCAGCGTCGTTAACAAATCTGTGTTCCACCACGGACCACTGTGGGAGCGAGCCTGCTCGCGAAGGCAATTTCAGGTTCAACGGAAAATCCGAGTGAATTACTTACCGAGCTTCACCCGCGTCCACCCGCGAGTCATCACCCGCTGAGTACCAATCGGCATGTCCGGAATGGCATACAACGTCGCCATCACCGCCTGCGACGGATACGAACCTGGATCGTCGCGAATTGCTTCATCCACCAACGGCGTGGCCGCCGCGTTGGCGTTGCTGTAGCCGATGTTGTTGGTGATCTCGGCGATGATGTCCGGGCGCATCAGGAAGTTCATGAACAGGTAAGCGTTTTCCACGTTCGCCGCGTCCCGGGGGATCGCGACCATGTCGTAGAAACTGCCCGCGCCTTCCTTGGGAATGCTGTAATCGACCTTCACCTTATCGCCCGCTTCCTGAGCGCGCGCCTTGGCTTGCAGCACATCACCGGAGTAACCGACCGCCACGCAGATGTTGCCGTTGGCCAGGTCGGAGATGTATTTCGACGAATGGAAGTACGCCACCGACGGCCGAATCTTCATGAACAGCGCTTCCGCTTCGGCGATCTGATCCTTGTTCTGCGAGTTCACCGGGTAACCCAGATAGTGCAGGGCGGCCGGGAGCATCTCGGTCGGCGAATCCAGGAAACTGATGCCGCAGGCTTTCAGCTTCGCGGCGTTTTCCGGTTTGAACAGCAAGTCCCAGGAATTGGTCGGCGCGTTGCTGCCGAGCACTTCCTTGACCTTCTCCGGGTTGAAGCCAATGCCGATCGAGCCCCACATATACGGGAAGGCGTGGCCGTTATCGGGATCGCTGGCGGAAGCGTTTTTCAGCAGGACCGGATTGAGGTTCTTCCAGTTCGGCAGCTTCGACTTGTCCAGTTCCTGATAGACGCCGGCCTTGATCTGCTTGGCCAGGAAACTGTTGGACGGCACGACGATGTCGTAGCCGGATTTGCCGGCGAGCAGCCGTGCCTCAAGGGTTTCATTGCTGTCGAACACATCGTAGGTCACGCGGATTCCGGTCTCGTCTTCGAACTTCTTGACGGTGTCCGGGGCGATGTAATCCGACCAGTTGTAGACGCGCAGTACCTTGTCATTGGCCTGGGCGCCGGTGGCCATCGCGCCCAATAAGGACAGTGTCAGCAGAGTCCTGCCAAACATTTTCATCGGTACAACTCCATTTCTCTTTTTATTCAAAATCACACAGCAAAAATGCAGTGAACACACAATCTGTGTAGTAAACCCAAAACCTGTTAAGTGAACACAAAACCTGTGGAGTAAACCCAGAACCTGTGGAGTGAACCCCGAACCTGTGGAGTAAACCCAGAACCTGTGGAGTGAACCCAGAACCTGTGGAGTAAACCCAAAACCTGTGGAGTAAACCCAAAACCTGTGGAGTAAACCCAAACTCTGTGGCGAGGGGATTTATCCCCGTTGGGCTGCGAAGCAGCCCCAAAACCTGCAACCGCGGAGTATCAGGTACACCGCATTCACTGGTTTTACGACTGCTGCGCAGCCGAACGGGGATAAATCCCCTCACCACAGGTTTTGTGTTCACTCCACAGGTTTTGGGTTACTCCACGGGATTATGCTCACTTAACCCATCGGCAATGGCACTAGGCCGTCGCTTCTACCATTTGCTTTTCAGGTTGCTGCCAGGATTCGCTGGCGGTCTGGTCCATCGCTTCCTGGATCGCACGTTTGCGGGTCGCTTCGGCGCGGCGGCTGAAGAACCAGACCATGAAGGTCACGATCGATACGGCGAGCAGAATCAGGCTGGCCACGGCATTGATCTCAGGCTTCACGCCCAGACGCACCGCCGAGAACACTTCCATCGGCAGGGTCGTCGAACCCGGGCCGGACACGAAACTCGCCAGCACCAGGTCATCCAGCGACAGGGCAAACGACATCATGCCGCCGGCCGCCAGTGACGGCGCGATCATCGGAATGGTGATCAGGAAAAACACCTTGAACGGCTTCGCCCCGAGGTCCATGGCCGCTTCTTCGATGGACAGGTCCAGCTCACGCAAGCGCGCCGAAACCACCACCGCCACATACGCTGCACAGAACGTGGTGTGGGCGATCCAGATGGTGACGATGCCACGTTCCTGCGGCCAGCCAATCAACTGCGCCATCGCCACGAACAGCAGCAACAGTGACAGACCGGTGATCACTTCCGGCATCACCAGCGGCGCCGTCACCAAACCACCGAACAACGTGCGGCCCTTGAAGCGCGTGACGCGAGTCAGCACAAACGCTGCCAACGTCCCCAGCGCCACCGCGGCAATCGCGGTGTAGCAAGCGATTTCCAGCGAGCGCACTACCGAGCCCATCAATTGCGAGTTATCGAGCAGGCCGGCGTACCACTTGAACGACCAGCCGCCCCATACGGTCACCAGCTTCGAGGCGTTGAACGAGTAGATCACCAGAATCAACATCGGCAGGTAGATAAACGACAGGCCGAAAATCAGCATGAACTTTGAAAATCCGAAGCGTTTCATCCCCGTGCCTCCATCTCTTTGGCCTGGCTGCGGTTGAACAGCAGAATCGGCACAATCAGGATCAACAGCATCACCACCGCCAGGGCAGACGCCACCGGCCAGTCGCGGTTATTGAAGAACTCTTGCCACAGCACGCGACCGATCATCAGCGTCTCCGGACCACCCAACAGTTCCGGAATCACGAACTCACCGACCACCGGAATGAACACCAGCATGCAGCCGGCAATGATCCCGTTTTTGGCCAGCGGCACGGTGATTTTCCAGAAGTTGTTGAAGTTGCTCGAACCCAGGTCCGAAGCGGCTTCCAGCAGGCTTTGATCGTGCTTGACCAGGTTGGCGTAAAGCGGCAACACCATGAACGGCAGATACGCATACACCACGCCGATGTACACGGCGGTATTGGTGTTGAGGATCTCGATCGGGTGATCCGTCAGCCCGGTCCACATCAAAAACGCGTTGAGCAAACCGTTATTGCTGAGGATGCCCATCCACGCGTAAACGCGGATCAGGATCGCGGTCCAGGTCGGCATCATGATCAACAGCAGCAGAACGTTTTGCGTTTGCTTGCTCGCTTTGGTGATCGCATAGGCCATCGGGAAACCGATCACCAGGCACATCAGCGTGCTTAAAAACGCCACCTTCAACGAGCCGAAGTACGCCGAGATGTACAACTCATCCTGGGTCAGCAGCGAGTAGTTGCCGAGGTTCAGCAACAGCTGAAATTTCTGCTCGGCGAAGGTGTAGATCTCCGAGTAAGGAGGAATGGCCAGGGCCGCTTCCGAGAAGCTGATCTTCATTACCAGGAAGAACGGCAACATGAAGAACAGGAACAGCCACAGGAAAGGAACCCCGATGACGAGCTTTCGACCACTCGGCATCAGCCGCATAAACTGCTGATTGAGTGTTTTCATGAGCGCAGTACCACGCCGCTGTCGTCTTCCCACCACACGTAGACCTTGTCGTCCCAGGTCGGACGGGCGCCACGGCGTTCGGCGTTGGCCATGAACGACTGCACGATCTTGCCGCCAGGCAATTCCACGTAAAACACCGAGTGGCCGCCGAGGTAGGCGATGTCATGCACCTTGCCGCTGGACCAGTTGTAACGGGTATCCGGTTGGGTGGTGCTGACCAGCAGTTTTTCCGGGCGGATGGCGTAAGTGATCGACTTGTCCTGCACCGAGGTGCTGACGCCGTGACCGACGTAGATCTTCTGCTCCAGATCCGGGCTGTGAATGATCGCGTGACCTTCCAGGTCCTCGACCACGGTGCCGTCGAAGGCGTTCACGTTGCCGATGAATTCGCAAACCATGCGGCTGACCGGCGCCTCATAAATGTCCACCGGGCTGCCGATCTGTGCGATCCAGCCGAGGTGCATGATCGCGATGCGTTGGGCCATGGTCATGGCCTCTTCCTGATCGTGAGTCACCATCACGCAGGTCACGCCGACCCGTTCGATGATCTCGACCAACTCCAGTTGCATCTGCGAACGCAACTTTTTATCCAGCGCGCCCATCGGTTCGTCGAGCAGTAACAGCTTTGGACGTTTGGCCAGGGAGCGAGCCAAGGCCACACGCTGACGCTGACCGCCGGACAACTGATGGGGTTTGCGCTTGGCATATTGGGTCATGTGCACCAGTCGCAGCATCTCTTCAACGCGGGCGTCGATTTCGCTGGTGGACAAACGATCCTGCTTCAGCCCGAACGCAATGTTCTGCGCCACCGTCATGTGCGGGAACAGCGCGTAGGACTGGAACATCATGTTGATCGGCCGTTCGTACGGCGGCATGTCGGTGATGTCGACACCGTCGAGCAGAATCCGCCCTTCGGTCGGGCGCTCGAAACCTGCGAGCATGCGCAGCAGGGTCGATTTGCCCGAACCGGAACCGCCGAGCAGGGCGAAGATTTCCCCTTGATGGATCTCAAGCGAGACATCGTCCACTGCGGTGGTTTCGTCGAATTTCTTGGTGACGCGGTCGATTTTCACCAGCACCTTTTTCGGTGACTGGTGACCTTCAAGAGCCTTCCTGTAGATGCTGGAGGCGTTTGCCATGTGAAACTCCCAACAGGTTTCAGTCGTCGGGCCAACGCGGCCTGACTTAATAGTTGATTGCAAGCCCAATCCGTACGACGCCAGTCAATTCAACGGTGATCCCCTGTGGGAGCGGGCTTGCTCGCGAAAGCGGTGTATCAGGCAGCATCAATGTCGACTGACACTCCCTCTTCGCGAGCAAGCCCGCTCCCACAGGGGGGGGGCGTTTGACTCACTGGCATCGCCCGGCCTGGGCTTATTCGGCGCCGCCGTCCTGGCTGCCTGGTGGTACTTGTTGTTATCGCGTTTGTTGGTGTCGTGAGGGACCGGCGCGCAAAGGCACGCCCGCCTGACTCTCGGGGGCAGTAAATTGATTAATCGAGTGTTAAGTCAGCGCTTGTTACGTAGCGCCGCCCGTCGCCGGCATGCATCACCGAACGCCTGGAAAATACTCAAGTAGGGCGGATTCGACAGAACCTGCCATTCCGGGTGCCATTGCACGCCAACGGCGAAGGTCGGGCTGTGTTCCACCGAGATCGCTTCGATCAGACCATCCGGCGCGACGGCTTCGGCACGCAGGCCGGGCGCCAGTCGGTCGATGCCCTGGCTGTGAATCGAATTGACCTGGAACACCTGTGGCAAATCCAGCGCCTCGAACACACCGCCCGGTTGCACGCTGACCGCATGCGCCGGTGCGTATTGCACCGCCAGGTCCGGATGATTCGCTTCCCGGTGATCCAGCATGCCCGGGAGTTCGTGGACCTTCTGATGCAGGCTGCCGCCGAACGCCACGTTCATTTCCTGAAAGCCCCGGCAGATGCCGAACACCGGAACGCCCGCCGCAATGGCCGCACGCAATAAAGGAAGGGTGGTGGCGTCCCGTTGCGGATCGTGATCCGTGCCGGGGGTGCTGTCGGGGCCTTGATAGTGGAAGGGTTCCACATTCGAGGGCGAGCCGGTCAGCAGCAGACCGTCGAGCTGCGCGAGCAGGTCATCGATTTCGGTCAGGTCGCCTAAGGAAGGAATGATGACCGGCAGCCCCAAAGCCGCGATGCTGACAGCACGCAAGTACTTGTCGCCGCTGACATGGTAGGGGTGCAGGCCAATCTGTTTGACGCACGCTGTAACGCCGATCAATGGCTTGAGTGCCATTTTTATCACCTCGAAGTTTCACACTTGAACGAGCTTTTCCGGAGCTTAGCCTTGTTGATTTTAATTAACAACTCTCATGTAAAAAATTCTAAACGCCGCACGTCCGATCTTCAGGGTTTACACGGGGCGCAAGACTGATTTGGCACTCTCGCGCCCAAGAAAGGCCCAAAAATAAAGGTTGAGAGGCCAGGTGTTCGCTATTGACTTCACTTTGCCGTTCGGGTTGACTGGGCTCGCAACAAGGTAGTGAACATAATAATTAACAGCTAATAGGTGCATCATGTCGGTCCCTCTGCGTACCGTTCAACTCAACGAAGCAAACGCATTCCTTAAGAAATATCCTGAGGTTTTGTACGTCGACCTTCTGATTGCGGATATGAACGGTGTGGTGCGCGGCAAGCGCATCGAACGCACCAGTCTTCATAAGGTTTACGAAAAAGGCATCAATCTCCCGGCGTCACTGTTTGCTCTGGACATCAACGGTTCTACGGTGGAAAGCACCGGCCTGGGTCTGGACATCGGTGACTCAGACCGAATCTGCTTCCCCATCCCCGATACCCTCAGCATCGAGCCCTGGCAGAAGCGCCCGACCGCGCAACTGTTAATGACCATGCACGAACTCGAAGGCCAGCCGTTCTTCGCTGACCCTCGCGAAGTGCTGCGTCAGGTCGTGAGCAAGTTCGATGCAATGGGCCTGACCATTTGCGCCGCGTTCGAACTCGAGTTCTATCTGATCGACCAGGACAACGTGAACGGTCGTCCGCAATCGCCACGCTCGCCGGTCTCCGGCAAACGTCCGATGTCGACTCAGGTGTACTTGATCGACGACCTGGACGAATACGTCGATTGCCTGCAAGACATCCTCGAAGGCGCGAAAGAGCAGGGCATCCCTGCTGACGCCATCGTCAAGGAAAGCGCCCCGGCGCAGTTCGAAGTGAACCTGCACCACGTCAACGACCCTATAAAGGCTTGCGACTACGCGGTGTTGCTCAAGCGTCTGGTGAAGAACATCGCCTACGACCACGAGATGGACACCACCTTCATGGCCAAGCCGTATCCGGGCCAGGCGGGCAATGGTTTGCACGTGCACATTTCGATTCTCGACAAAGAAGGCAACAACATCTTTGCCAGCGAGGATCCCGAGCAGAACGCCGCACTGCGTCACGCGATCGGCGGTGTGCTCGAGACCCTGCCGGCGCAGATGGCGTTCCTCTGCCCGAACGTCAACTCGTACCGTCGTTTCGGCGCGCAGTTCTACGTGCCGAACTCGCCGAGCTGGGGCATCGACAACCGTACCGTTGCAGTGCGTGTGCCGACCGGTTCGCCGGACTCCGTGCGCATCGAACACCGCGTAGCGGGCGCCGATGCCAACCCGTACTTGCTGATGGCGTCGGTCCTGGCCGGTATTCACCACGGCCTGACCAACGAAATCGAGCCGGGCGCACCGGTTGAAGGCAACAGCTACGAGCAGAACGAGCAGAGCCTGCCGAACAACCTGCGCGATGCACTGCGCGAGCTGGACGACAGCGAAGTCATGTCGCGCTACATCGACCCGATGTACATCGACGTGTTCGTGGCGTGCAAGGAAAGCGAGCTGGCCGAGTTTGAGAATTCCATCTCGGACCTTGAGTACAACTGGTATCTGCATACGGTTTGATGAGCCAAGTGGTGTACGCATTCTCTGCATACACCACCAATCAAATGTGGGAGCGGGCTTGCTCGCGAAGGCGGTGTGTCAGGCGGCATCGGTGTTGACTGATCCACCGCTTTCGCGAGCAAGCCCGCTCCCACAGGGGGCTGCATTTCAACTCCCTGGTTGGGCGGCATTCAGTCCCACTACTTATTCCTCTGCGTCGAGTCACAACCATGACAAACACTCGCAGCGACTGGGAGCAACGCTTCCAGTCCCTAACACTCGAAGGCCGCGCATTCATCGACGGCCAATACTGCCCGGCACTCAGCGGCGACACCTTTGAATGCATGAGCCCGGTCGACGGTCGCTTCCTGGCGAACGTCGCCAGCACCGACGAAGCCGACGCCAATGCGGCAGTCGCCGTCGCACGCCGCACCTTCGAATCCGGCATCTGGGCGCGATTGGCACCCGCAGAACGCAAGCGCACCCTGATCCGCTTCGCCGACCTGATCCTGGCCAACCAGGAAGAACTCGCCCTGCTCGAAACTCTCGACATGGGCAAACCGATCAACGACTCGATGAACATCGACATTCCAGCGACCGCCAACGCGATCCGCTGGAGCGCCGAAGCCATCGACAAGATCTACGACGAAGTCGCCGCCACACCCCACGATCAACTCGGCCTCATCACCCGCGAACCTGCGGGCGTGGTCGCCGCCATCGTGCCGTGGAACTTCCCGCTGATCATGGCCAGCTGGAAGTTCGCCCCAGCCCTCGCGGCGGGCAACTCGTTCATCCTCAAGCCTTCGGAAAAGTCGCCACTGACCGCCATCCGCATCGCCCAACTGGCGCTGGAAGCGGGCATCCCGAAAGGCGTGTTCAACGTCCTGCCGGGCTACGGTCACACCGTCGGTAAGGCGCTGGCGTTGCACATGGACGTCGACGTGCTGGCCTTCACCGGCTCGACCGCGATTGCCAAGCAACTGCTGATCTATTCCGGCCAAAGCAACATGAAACGCGTCTGGCTCGAGGCAGGGGGGAAGAGCCCGAACGTGGTGTTCGCCGACGCGCCGGATTTGCGCGCGGCAGCACAAGCGGCAGCCGGTGCGATTGCCTTCAACCAGGGCGAAGTCTGCACCGCCGGTTCGCGCTTGCTGGTGGAGCGTTCGATTCGCGAGCAGTTCATTCCGCTGCTGGTGGAAGCGCTGCAAGCCTGGAAACCGGGGCACGCTCTCGATCCGGAAACCACCGTCGGCGCGGTCGTCGATCAGCGCCAACTGGACAACGTGCTGCGCTACATCCAGGTCGGCAAAGACCAGGGCGCGCAACTGATCGCCGGCGGCAGCCGCACCCTCGAAGCCACCGGTGGCCTGTACGTGGAACCGGCGATCTTCGACGGCGTGACCAACGCCATGACCATCGCCCGAGAAGAAATCTTCGGCCCGGTGCTGTCGCTGATCACCTTCGACACCGAGGAAGAAGCGCTGGCCATCGCCAACGACAGCATCTTCGGCCTGGCCGCAGGCGTCTGGACCAGCAACCTGAGCAAGGCTCACACCTTCGCCCGCGGCTTGCGCGCCGGCAGCGTCTGGGTCAACCAGTACGACGGCGGCGACATGACCGCGCCGTTCGGCGGGTACAAGCAGTCGGGTAACGGTCGGGACAAATCGCTGCACGCGTTCGACAAATACACCGAACTCAAAGCGACCTGGATCAAGCTCTAACACCTATAAAAAAAGCGACGGTCGCCGGCAGGTGCCAGCGGCCATCGGAGAAACCTATGAAGCAAACAACACATGTAAACAGCTACTACGCCGCCACCCGCAACTTCACCGGCGACTTCCCGGTGCTTGAAGAACTGGTGGAATGCGACGTCTGCGTGATCGGCGCCGGCTACACCGGTTTGTCTTCGGCCCTGTTCCTCGCTGAAGCCGGCTACAGCGTGACCGTGCTCGAAGCCGCCAAAGTCGGTTTCGGCGCCAGCGGTCGCAACGGCGGCCAACTGGTCAACTCCTACAGCCGCGACGTCGATGTCATCGAAGAACGCTACGGCGACAAAACCGCCGAAGTCCTCGGCAGCATGATTTTCGAAGGCGCCGACATCATCCGTCAGCGCATCCAGCACTACGATATCCAGTGCGACTACAAGCCGGGCGGCATCTTCGCCGCGCTGAACAAAAAGCAACTCAAAGGCCTGGCCGAGCAGAAAAGCAGCTGGGAACGCTACGGCAACAAAAACCTGAAAATGCTCGACGCGGCAGACATCAAGCGCGAAGTGGGTTGCGACAACTACGTCGGCGGCCTGCTCGACATGCAGGGCGGCCACATCCACCCGCTGAACCTGGCCCTCGGCGAAGCCTCGGCCATCATCGGCCTGGGCGGCAAAATCTACGAACAATCGGCCGCAGTGGAAATCACCTACGGCGAACCGATCACCGTACGCACCGCCAAAGGCGTGGTCCGCGCCAAATACCTGCTGATCGCCGGCAACGCCTACCTGCCGCAAGACCTCGACAACCGCGTCACGCGCAAAAGCATGCCGTGCGGCTCGCAAATCGTCGTCACCGAACCGTTGTCCGAAAAGGTTGCCCGCAGCCTGATCAAAAACAACTACTGCGTCGAAGACTGCAACTACCTGCTCGACTACTACCGCCTCACCGCCGACAACCGCTTGCTGTACGGCGGCGGCGTGGTCTACGGCGCCCGCGAACCGGACGACATCGAACAACTGATCAAGCCGAAAATCCTCAAGACCTTCCCGCAACTGAAGGACGTGAAAATCGACTACCGCTGGACCGGCAACTTCCTGCTGACCATGTCACGCATGCCGCAATTCGGCCGCATCGAAAAAAACGCCTACTACATGCAAGGCTACAGCGGCCACGGCGTCACCTGCTCGCACCTGGCCGGCAAACTGATCTCGGAAATGATCCGCGGCGACGCCGAACGCTTCGATGCCTTCGCCTCGCTCCCGCACATGCCCATGATCGGCGGCCGCACCTTCCAGGCCCCACTCACGGCCATGGGCGCCGCGTACTACGCACTGCGTGACCGTTTCGGCATCTAACCTCTATGCAGATACTGTGGAAACACCACTGATCAACTGTGGGAGCGGGCTTGCTCGCGAAAGGGCACTGTCAGCCGCCATTTAAAGTGGCTGACACACCGTTTTCGCCAGCAAACTCACTCCCACAGCAGATCGATGATGGGCACAAACCTATGATCGCCCACGCCAAAACTGTGGGAGTGAGCCTGCTCGCGATGACGGCGGCACAGTCAACATTGATGTCGACTGACACACCGCCATCGCGAGCAAGTCGAATCGTCGCACCGCCATGGCATACACAAAATCTGAGACCAACCAAAACCAAACTGTGGGAGCGGGCTTGCTCGCGAAGAGGCCCTACCAGCCACCATCAATCCCAACTGACACACAGCAATCACATCCACAGTCTGCACAGCCAAACCACCCAACCCCAGGCCAAAACAACCTTTTTACCCAACCATTTATCGAACCTGCTGAGCAACACCACCAAACGTGATTTAATACCCGCCTTTCAAATTTCCGGGACAGGGAAGCGGTGTTTTTCGCGGCCAAAAGTCGCCCGCCATCCACCCCCATAACCCTTAAGTATTCTTCGCATAAGGCTGTCATGGACACGGGCTCACGACTCAAACTAGTACGCGAAAGCTACAAACTCTCCCAGCGCGAGCTGGCCCGGCGTAGCGGCGTCACCAATGCCACCATCTCCCTGATCGAACAAAATCGCGTCAGTCCCTCCGTCAGCTCCCTCAAAAAACTGCTCGAAGGCATTCCTATGTCTTTGGCGGACTTCTTCACCTTTGATCAGCCGCCGCGTGAGCACCAATACGTGTTCCGCGCCAATGAACAGCCGGATCTTGGACGTCATGGGCTGCGGTTGTTGCTGATTGGCGCTTCGGTGCCGAGTCGGCAGATGCGCCTTTTGCGCGAGCAATACGCGCCTGGGGCGAGCTCGGGGGAAGAGCCGATTGTGCATTCGGAAGGGGAGGAGTGCGGGCTGGTTACGCGGGGGACGGTTGAGTTGACGGTTGATGGGCAGATTAGTGTGCTGAATGCTGGGGATGGGTACTACTTTCCGACGACGTTGCCGCATCGGTTTCGGAATATTGGGGCGGATGAGGCGGAGATTATTAGTGCTAATACGCCGGCGAATTTTTGATAGCTAAAACGGACGCTACCTGTAGCGGCCTCTCGCACTCTGCATCTTCCCTCATGACGGAGTGATACTGATTAACGAAGCTTACGACCCCATCAAAAACAGACCTTCTTCCGTCCGGTCGGTGTCGAGATTCGTTGGACGAAACCAGCGGCGTCAACACTTGATGAGAACGGTTGCGCCCCGGGCAAAGCCATCAGCTACTTGGCGAGTAACTGAAACAAACTCAGGCGCACGTAAGGCGCTAGCTTGTTGAGGCGCAAAAAGTGAAGCCGAAAAGCAAGACGGGACGCGCTAAGAGCGCACTTAACCTGATCAAAAGCTTTATGGCAACGACAACAACGCTGCCGAACGCTCGATTAGGCCTTCGTCCTCGGAAGAAAGAACTGGTTGTTCAGCGATACTCCCAAAGGCGCTACGGCAAGTGCTCGAATTTACAGCCTGGTCGAATCTGCCAAAGCCAACGACCAAGAGCCCTATGCGTGTCTGCGCCACGCATTAGAACGGCTACCACTGGCGACCTCGGTTGAAGATTGCGAAGCGCTGTTGCCGTGGAGCTACTCGCCTACATCGCCTAGCTAGGCGCGCTAACCATCTTGAAGTCAGTGGGGTTTATGGAGCACTTACGGTCATTCTAGCCAAGGAAGGAAAAAGTGTTACTGGTGTAGTGCTGAGAGCTTATCCATGGAAATAGAAAACTCCCAGCGCTACACCAAATTTCATCCTAAATCACACTACTGCAGCAGCAATACGTGAAAGATGTTTTGAGAGATGCTCACATATATCGAGGATATTGATTAGTTCTTACCCAAATAATATTTCTGACATTTTTTGTAAATTGGGGGCGTCATATACACCAGGCAAATCCTCGATTCGATTGAAACCCTCCATTTTCAACCATGTCTCTATCCATTCATTACATAGTGGTAATAGGAAGTTGGCATCTTTTTCGGAAAAAGCCACAAACGTATGAGATGCAGGGTTTCGTACATAATCGATAAGTTTCTGATGAAGCGGTTTTATGTAAGAAGTATCGATTAAGCGCCCCGTAAATCTTGTTTTCTTTTGTTTTAAAATTGCGGGTACTATTACGAGCAAAGATGATAGTGCGATTTTCTTTCCAGGTGTCGGAAAATTAAATTGTCCTGAACTTCCGAAGTATTCGCTATAGTCCGCTGCTGGCGTTTCATTGGGAGCGTTTGAATAATCAATGCCGCAAAAACCAGCTGCCAATGATTGAAGTATTGCTTCTGGTATATTTACCAGTGTCATGACTCTTTCTAAAGGTGTATTTAAACGCTCGGCTGCTTTGACGAGAGATGACATCATGAACAGCAAGATTAAACGTGTTTCACGATCTGCAGCCATTTTAGTGAAAGCGTCTGCTTGGAGGCGAGAGCTATTTGCACCCTTGGTATTTAGAATGACCTTGGACCACTCAAACATCCTCTGGATCCAATCAGTAAATGGTTCTAAGCAGACGTCAGAGATTTCGATTAATTGTTTGGATATCTTTGATGCAGTATCCCATTCGATTCCTAGCAGGCCTCTGCCTGATTGAAATGTAACGGCCGATAGTAGCGTTATAAGTCCCCTAAAAGCAACAAGCCTAATAGCTTCGTCGTCGAGCATTTTTGCAAGTTCGCCAGCTCGTGCTAGATCACCTTCTGAGAACGCCTCTAGACATTGACCGTATAACGCCCATTTTGGCTGATTACCTTGCAATATCCTTCGTGCAATAATTTGGCTGCTACAGGTGAGTTCTCCGGATTCTTTCTTCTTTGCGACGAAATCTGAAAGTGGATTGTTTAAAAGAAAGGCTTCCTGAGGCTTAGCTAAGCGACCTAGTGCTAATGCGGCAAGGAGAAGTTGTCGATCCACGCCAGCCTCTGCAAAAGAGCGCTCTAAGAATTTATCGATTGTTGCTCCCGTTCGAGCAATACAATGGTCTATGATTTTATCGTCATCCATTGATGCCGCATTGATAAGTTCTCGATACACCATGTCAGGGCCTCCGCCCTTAGCATATAGCCAATGTGCCCGAGGCGCCGCTACGCCTAATATTGTAGCAGTATGTAGAAAATCTGATTTTGAAAGAGGAGTCATTACTGCCTGGTCATGATTGTCGCCATATACTGAGTTTAGAAATGGCTGAGCAGCGTCCATTGAGCGTCGGATCATCTCATAACCAAAGGGAGAGAATGTCAGTGTAGTGAGTTGCCCTGCGTGCTCAAGGGATCGCATTCTCGAAAGTACCGAACCCATGCCCCAATCCGGTATCATCGCGAATGCGTGAAAACGCTCAATTATTAATATGGGGAAGTAACTCTTATTAAGTGCAGCCTCTACAGCATTTTGCAAAATATCACTTGGGAAGTCACCATCTTCAAGTTCAAGTGGGATATTGAGCTTGCGAGATATTTTTCTTGCAATCGTAATTGCAAAGTGCTCACTTGACTCAATGCTGTCCGATGTGACCCGTAAACAGATGGGTAAATATGCATTGTATTTTTTTGGAGGTTTAAAGTTTCGAGAAGTCCAAGAGATAACCTCCTCAGCTGCTGACGTCTCGTCACACCCTTGTGGGACTAAAAGCAACATGGATCTGCCAGGTTGAGATTTCCATATGCTTTCCGCCCTATTCGTGAACCATTCGCACCCGCGTCTCATCCTGCCACCTCTTGTAATCGAATATTAAATTCCTGCCAGTTTTTAGGTGCTCTGAAGCCTTCCGCGAAAAGGGGAACTTCAAATCGAATGGATGAGGAAGAATCCATTCTCAGGATTTTTAAATCTACCAAAGATCGCAATCGACGATTCCATGAGGGGCGATCGTCGATTCCGGTTAATACCTGATCAATTACAAATAAAACTGTCGCATCCTCGGCAACGAGAGAACTAGCATCAGCCACCCTATACAATAGCATCCAAAGAAGATCCCGTTCTCTGGCATCTTCCAAAGAAAGCATACTGTCGATGGGTTCCAATATTTCATATGATTTGAATGGTAGATTTACTTTGCCCTCTCCAATCAATGTAGCTATCGCTATGCGTACGTCAGTTCGTGTAGCTATTCCACTTCTAACAATGTGGGAGGTGGTTGCTCCAACTTGCCAAAGAAATTGTGGCATGCCTGCACAAAGAGTAAATGCATACTCTATAGCTGCTGCGTCAAACTGTATGAACGTTGCCACTCTTTTGGGGGCGATTAACGCTGAAGCTTCTTTAGCGTTTTTTAGGCCTTCTAATTCTATGAGCTGACTGCTACCGAAGAATGCATTTTTATATTCCCTGGCGAATATATTAATATGATTGCTTCCACACAATAGGATTCCGACGGTACCTGTCGTTTGTGAGATCTCCCGTAAACTTTGTAGTAGCTGCTCTAACTCGAGCTTCTTCCGACCACCCGCTTGATATGGCGCGACCAGAGCTTCTGCTTCATCAATTAACAATAAAAACCTTTCAGCTGTATCTCCAACCCACTCTAAAATTTTGTTGCTGAGAGCGATGAGTGAATCAGCTAGACTTTCTTCGTCAAAGCACTCTTGAATTGCTTTGCGTGCTGAACGCCAGTCGTTGTCGAAACGTGATCGAATTTTTGAACATAGTGGGTAGTTGTGGTCCGTGGATGTGAGATTCGGTCTAACAAGCCCATGGGAAATTGCTCTGAAAATTGTCTCAGCAACGGAACTGTCGGGGTTTACGAGCTCTACTCTCCGCTCGGCTAGAGAAATGTAGAAGGTGATTGCTGTCAAATTACCTGGTTGGCGGAAGCGTCGGTGAAATGCGAAAAGTAGTGATGTCTTTCCGATGCGACGCATACCAGTCAAAAGCACAGGACTTGGACGACGAGCGGAGACAAGGACTTGGTTCAAACGTTCCAGCTCATCCACGCGTCCAATGAATGCGTCTCCGAGGGCGGGTGTGTTACTAACGCCAGGGTACAGATCTAACAGAGTATCAGTGTCTAACCTCGGGCCATTGCCAGATGATAGATCCATATTTCTGATCGTGCAGATGACATCTTCTTGGAATAAATCATCGGTAACTGTTCTGGCCCTTACACGTAGACGTACAGCGTCACGTGATCCCGCTGTACGATTTTGGAACCAAGATGCACCAAATTTTAACTGTAAGGTAAAGTCGCTAGCAAAATATGTAGCCTTGTTAGAAAGTTCGAATTTTCTAGTGTTATTGTTGAATGTAACGTCGTCCTCTGGAAAAAGCATGACGTCTAATTTTATTGGTACCAATCCTTTTGGACTAATTACGATAGGTAATTCTACGATGCTATCGGTTTTAGTCGTGGTTCGAAGCTGTAGGCCTCCTTCTATATCGACAATCAACGCCGGTTTAGTAATTTGGGCTGCTGTGGGAAGGGACTTAATGAACAATCTAAACGGTGCACTTTTGGCGGAGATCGCTATTTGGTCCGCGGCAGACTGTGCTACAGGAACGAGGTCCGGTCTGTTAGATGCTACTGATCTTAGTTCGAACAGCTGGGAAAGTTTTGATGCTATATTTGGTTCGTGTTTTGCAGCTAGCCGCCCTAAAGCTTCGAATGCCTCGTGCTCATACAGCAAAGCCAACAAGGGGGCCCTAGTAGTTTGAGGTTCACCCGTATTGGTGGCTGCATCCCAAATGCGTTCTGCTACAAACACACCTAACGGTCCAGTTACTAAAAGTTCGAGAACTTTTCCCGTTCGTGTAGGTAATCCGCTAGTGAGCATTCGTCGAAACGGTGACAATTTATTGAATAGTTCAGTCCATGATCCTCCAGAGGCTGTACTACGAGGCATATTTTGATCGCCATCTATAGAGATAGCTCCAGAAAGAATCCTAAATGCTAATTCGACTCTTCTGGATTCGGTTAAAAGTGAAATCGCTTCGAGCCCAGTTGATAACCATGCTGCTGCCGATATAATCACATCTGCGGCAGCGGGAGCTGGTTTTGGAGAATCATCAGCTAAGGCGAGCGCTACGTCTGCAAGTAGCTGAGTGTTTTGCGCCCAATCGTCGTTGTTTTTAGCGTTTTTTTTGTAAAATTTTAATATGAAAGCCCAACGCTCTTCCTTCACGGCCGAATGCAATTCTGCGTCCAATTGAGAGCGGCTTTCTAATTGTGATTGTTGGTCTAGGGGTAGCGTAGTTCTAGTTCCGGAATTTAGTTGTTCCTCTGGGCACTCTCCAGTTTCGTGTAACTTCACAAGACAGATTGCAGGAGATTCCGCATCAAGTATGCAAGAAGCTACTTCCAATAGTCTATCTAGCGCTGTGGCTACAGCTTCAATTTCGTCAAGTTGATGTATTGATTTTGCGCGCTCCTCCACAAAATCGAGAAACCAACTGCAAAGTATGGTAAGTGCTTTGTTCTCGTCTCGAATAAATAAATGAGCATTTGCTCCCCAGGAAGCTAGTTTAGAAGATGCTTCTTGCACCAGATCGGCAAAATCTTTTGCTGATTCACAGGAGAGCCATCTGTCGGCGTTAAGGTTGCCTTGAAAAAAAGCAGCTATTTTGGGTGCTAACTCGGGCAAACTATTTTCAATGCCATTGAATGCTTTTTCAATGACTATTAAATGCGCGCGCTCGGCAGAACGAGAGTCTATAATCGTAGCCCATAGTGTTTCTAACTCAGCAAGAGACAGCTTGTTGTCTGAGGGTACGGCGTCTGCTGATTGTAATAGTTGTAATAATTTCTTCTGTCGAGGTTTGTTGCCTGTTTCACTGACATCATTCGCATCGGCGACAACCATTTCCAGTAAATCGATATTGTCCGAGGCTTCGGCTATCTCGAACTGCCGCACCGCTCTCTCAAATAAGTTGAACTCCTCAAAGGATTGAACTATTTCTGATCCGTACTTTGAAGATAGTGACTCTATGCGCGCCCTTAACTCTGTGAGGGCGGGCTCAACTGCCCTTGTGACCCTCGTAATTAACTCAGGGTTTGCGTGGTCTTCAGCGATTTTCCATGCCGCCGAGTATTCACTTCGTAAAAGTAACGTTTCAACGATGCTTTCTTCGGTTGGTATCTTGTCTATGATTTTGCATATCAAACAATTTGCAGCTATATCGATGGCTTTCGGTGGTGTCTCGAAGTAGAACTCTGGAAGTTCGATTAGTTCGGACGCCCAGCTAGTATCATCATTTGTCCAGTGGTGATCGAATATATTGTGAGTTGTACCTAGTAAAGTTTTAGTGTGTGGTGGCGCGGATTCATTACTTAGTATTCCTGATACTTCTCCCTCAAGCCAAGCAATTGATCCGATGGGACCATCTTGCCTAAGTTGCCGCTGTAACTTGCGAATACTGGAGGTAAATGCTCTTAGTCTTGTATCAGGTCGATGTTGTGATTCAGCCAGGAATTCAGTGAGGAGGCGTAACGCCTGACCTAAGTATCGATCTAATTGTTCTCTGTGACGTTGTTCTAGGTGATCTTCAGGTCTCTCTTCTTTAAGGGTGTAAAAAATCAAATCTCCCGGCTTTTCGGTTCCTAGAGAGCAAACAAGATCCGTTGACGCTTTGATCGAAATAACACCGTCTTTTATTAGCGGTAGAAAATATCTTTCGCGTGCTTTTTCTCTAAGTCTTCTAAAGTTTCCGCGCATGGTGGCTGGAGTTAATATGAATTTAACTAGTTCCAGTGATGCTCTATTTTCGCCCTGTCCGGGGTGTAAAATACGAACAATTTCTGAGCCGGTTGAAATTATGCCGAGATTACTTGAAATAAGTTCGGTGATATCGAAAACAGTGCGGCCAATTATTTTTACATCGGTAAGGCCTGATCCGGGATCAAATAATTGCGCTATCGGTCCGAAGTAGAGAATATCTCTTAATCTTTCTGCTGCAATAACCCTTCGAGCAGATATGTTCTTATCAAAAGCGTTAGATGTTGGGGGTACGAAGCGTAGTAATGATCTTCGGGTTTCACGGTCGTGGATAGACAACAAACAGTCAAGTACGCTATTTGGTATGGTACCCTTCGAGGCGTCAATAGAACCGCATAGCAAAATTGCACCGCCAATAACCCAGGGCGTTGTGCTGAGGATTTGAACTAGAGCGCCAATGCTTTCTGTATTTAGGGAACTAATGAAGTCTGTAAATTCAGCTGGCGAAACGCATTTTGCGTATATGAAGACTTGGTCTCTGAACGTTTTTCTTTCGTTGTCATCGGCCTCTTCGAGAAGGGATAATTCAATTAATTTTTTAAGTTGACTAATGGTTGGCGGTTGTTGGGCCTCTGCTCGCCATTTATCTAACGATGAGCCTGACGGTTTTAGGTCTATAATGGCTTCTTTGATCTGACTCAGTTCTAGTATGTCACAAACAGAGTTTTCTGAATATTTTATCTCAATTGGATCGATTGGGCGGTCCATGCCAATTGTGGTTAAAATAGTTTCCCAGCTATTATGTCTAGCAGTTTCTATTTCTGAATTGATGGTCGTTATTTTTTCTTGAGTCGCCCGAGCTTCTTCAATTGCTTCTATTGCAAGTTCCCAGCGTTCTTGTGTTGATATTATAAAGGGGGCGGCTCCTTCCTTAAATAGCTCTATAGCTGTATATTTGGATATGTTTAAATTTTCCAAGGCGTCTTTTTGGTGTGCGAGCAGCTTTTCAATCTCTCTAGAGGGGCTCCATTTTTTTTGATTATGATCTTTGTTGTGTGTTTTAAGTTGAGGTCGTTCGATGCTTGGTATTATTGTTAAGGCTATATCTTCAGCTTCCTCAGTTTCATAGCTTTCGACAGGGCTGTCCTGATCTGTAAATTGTCGTAATACTTGGCATCCAAGATCTACCGCGCCACTAATTAGTTCGCGTCGTTCATAGTCTGGAAGCAATGAGGCGAACAGTAGTACTGCTCTAGCGAATTCTAAGCTGTCGCTTTGTACGGGACATCCGCCAGTTGCGTAGGCTTTTTCTAGTATTGAGCGTGTAAGGTATGTTCCTTCGCTACTAATATCTAATCGAGGTATGCCAACTTCCAGACACCACGCTGTAAAATCTTCCATTTCATTGTCGCGTGTGTATGCAGTCCAAATTAGTAGAGAGAATGACATTTTCGGTTCGAAAGTAGAGTTTTTTATTCCCCTTCTTGAAAAACCCTTGAGGGCTGAATCCGGTATAAAAACTATTTCTGTTATTCTAGATCTTGCTAGCGGACAATTAGTTAGTGCTACTGCCATCGACCGGTCGCGTTCCGACTGGTCTTTAGAGTTAGTCTTTGGGACGATAGTTGATGTACGCTTTACGTAGTTTTTGAAGCCTTGCCTTATGACTGTAGTCGGCAAGTTAAAGCGAATGGGAAGAAGATCGAATAAAACGCAGCGGAGATGTTCATCGCTGAAAATGTCTTTGGGAATTGGGCCATCGAGAGACGTGGGCCAATGTGAATGGCTGTACGATTTTATTTTTGTCAATGAAAAAATTGACGAGTTGGACGTACTCATTCTGAACCCTTCCGTAGGCCTATCGCTGATTGTCGACCTGAAAATTTCCGTTTAATTACGATAGTGGCCATTTGCGACGACTATAACGTCAGAAGGTTCCGTGGGTAAGGTAGCGACTAGTTTTTTTGCATAGATTGCTAATAAAAAACTGACGTGAATGGGCTTTTTCTGAAGGTGTGATCTGTGCTAGGTGGCAAGCGTTTCCCGCGTATTGGCTGTCTCGATCTCCCGTAAAGTCATGAAACGTCAGCTAGTTTCGCCTTGCTTGGAGATATCGAGTTTGAGCAGAGCATCTGTATTCCGGTCGAGCGGGAGCGGGCTGCCGCATTGAATTTGCTTCCAGCGTCTAATGGGCATTTGTATTTTATTCCCTAGTTTTCCTAGGGCGGTATGGTCAAGTCAGCAGTGCTGTTAATTTATTTTTTATTCTCATCTTGTGCTTCGTTTATGTCCTTATTTACTGTGACGAGTTCCTGCTCTAGCGCTACGACTATTAGCTGTTGCCGGCGATGCGTTCGGGCGCTGTAGCGAGATTTTTGGAAACGTTCCATGAAGGCCACATTCAAAGCAACTGAGGGATCCTAGATGCTGTGCTTCCCGATTCCCTTCCGAAGCTAGCTCGTCATGATGTGATTCGATGAAAAGTCAAAAAAACTATCTGTCCCCAAGCTTGTCGACTTTCGAAAATACATTGATGGCCTGTCCGCGCTGGACGAACTGGACGAACTGGACGAACTGGACGAACTGGACGAACTGGACGGCAAAGTCGCAGTGTTCGACCTCAGTGTCTTTGTCATCCTCAAAAAGTCTACACCCGTGAAGATTCTGTATTGAGAGCACAAGACTTCTGCCTTTGGCTCAAGCGCTTTGAATCTGCGCACTTCAAAAAGTCGCCGCGGAGAATGCCTTGGGCAGAGCCGTTGGCTACCTGTCGAGCAACTGGCCAAATTTGGAGAACTAATTGCCAGTAGCAAAGCCGCCGAACGTACGATCCGACTCTTTGTCATTAGCAGAAAGAACCGGTTGTTCTGCGACATGCTTAAAGGTGTGACGGCCAGCTCAACATTACAGATTGATCTTGACTGCCAAACCCAACGGCAAAGAGTCCTACGCGTGGCTGCGCCACGCATAGGAGCGCCTACCGCAGGCGACCTCGGTTGAAGATTGCGAGGCGCTGTTGCCGTGGCGCTGCTCGATGGCATCAGGCTGGCAAAGCAAGCCTCCAATTTTGAAGTAGGTGAGGGTCATAGAGAGCGCTTACGTTTATTTCGACTAGATGTGCATCACGAACTCTTTGGTGCATCGAACCCACGCTGCTCAATCACCCGAAACACATCGCTCACATCCTGGACCATGATCCGGGCGATGTTGGTGACGGTGTTGATGTCGTTTTCGGCGTAGTCGGGGAGGCTGGTGCAGGCCATGAGGTTTAGGTATTTGAGGACGGCGCTGAGACGTTCGCTGACGCAGTTGTGGAGTTCGCGGATTGGTGCGTCGCTGTCGATGAGGAGGACGGGGTAGTCGGTGGCGAATTGGGACATGGGGGTGAAGCGGCGAGGCGGGTTGTTCGTTGTCATAAGGATGAGCTCTTCAAAGGATTATGAAGCCACCTTTCTGCTGCGAAACAAATGGGTGGCAGCTATGTGCGGGTTCGCAGACCGGAGAAGAGATCAAAGCCGGCAGACCCGAAGGTCTCCCACACACAGCCGCCATAAAACGTAACGGCGGCAAAGTTTGCCACAGTTGTTATTTAGCGGTGTGACCACTTCTCCGGGGCTGCGAAACCCCAATCGCTAACTGCGGTCAGCGACGGGTCGAATATAGGCGGCCATTTTGATGCTCACAACCGGGCTGTAGGACGCTTTCGCGGTCGTTGTGGCAAGGCTGATTGCCACTGTTTGCGGGCGTTTCGCGGCATTCCGGGAGGTGCGGAGTGCCTTAGGAAATCGGGGGCAGGTTTTGGGGCCGCTTCGCTGCCCAACGGGGGCAAGCCCTCTCGCCACAAAGGGTGAATTCCTACACGATTTTCGGAAGTCCAAATCAAACGGTTATGGCTATCAAAGAACGCGAAGGTTCTTTTGCCAACGCTCGGCACGATGTCTTTGAGGTGGAGTATCGGCGCGCTGTAGTCGATGCCCTGATCCAGAGACCAGAACATCGGGCAGTAGGTTTTCATTTGTGAACGCTCCTGGTAGGGCAACGCACTGTACGGTGCCTTTCCTGATTGCTCGCATGAAAGCGGCCGCTCGGTTTTCACACAACGCTAGCACGATTCAGATTGCTCATATGTCCGATGCCGGCGGCGTTCAAACGGCTGACCAGATCTTCGCGTGCTGCTCGCCCACCCGTTCGGACGTATTGAAGCTCCGATGCGGTGATCAATACCATCGGAACCAACCTGACCGGAGATAACGGCATGTCATCCACTCGGGTCGGGAAATCCGGCTCAGGCGCGCCCAGCAGAACGCCGGTACAGTCGTCTTCGGTCACAAAGTTTCTGGGAAGTTGATCGCTCATGTGGTGGGACAAGCTGAACCCGGGAATTTCGAGAGAGAGCGTACCGTACTGATCGAGCCGTTCGGTGACTCCTCCAGCGTCGGCCACCGTTTTGGCAACGTGCTCCAACAGTTCGAATGCCCAGCTGTTTTTCAATGGGTCGACCTCACCGAGGGCGCCACGGGCGTGCTTGGGTATGTCAGCTGTTTCCATGAACAACTCCATCTCGAAACCATTGCCCATCCCTTCAACTCCATCGAATGGATCCGACAAGCCGTCGGTGGCAAGGAGTATCGAGTCACCACGGCGGACCACCCGGTAGGCCTGACGAGTCGAGGGCCAGTCAGGGCCACCCCTGAAACTCGGACTGATCATATAGGCAATGACATCCCGCTCGACGGTGCCGACAGAGTGCCAATGACGATCCAGGCACGCTTCGCCGGCGAGTCGCGCCGCCAGATTGGACGCTTCAGCCTCGTTCAACTCACCGATATCAACCAGCTTGTGGAATGCCTGGATTTGCGGTTCGACCCGGAGGGCTGGGGTGGCAGGGCTTCTCAGTGAGTCGAGAAGCTTCTTAAAGAAATTCATGTGCGTTCCTTGTCGGGTGTTGGCATTGATGTGAAAACGCGGAAGCAGATTGTGCTTCCACTTCAACGGTTGTTTTTGCTAGTGGCCAGGCAACTCAAGATTCCACCACCTCAATCGTCCATTCGCCCTGCACGTTCCGCGTGACGTATTGGATCGGCACAAACATTCCATACATTTCGAGGTAGACGTAAATGTCGGTGCTGTATTGGTAGGCATCTCTTGTGCAACTGAGTACCTTGGCAGTCCCGGTCAAACTCGGGTGATACGTGCTGGCGGGTTTCTGCGACTGCACCTCACAGCTGTATCTGTCGTCGACCGGCACCAAAGCTCTGGGACCTTTCCCGTCGTTGGTATAAAGAAGCTGCATATCCTGCGCCGTGTATCGCAGGAGGGCGCCGACCGGCATGTTCGCCCAATCGCCCTCGAAGCTGAGTTTCGTCAGCGCCTTATTCTCGATCGTTATCTCACCTGCATGATTGTTGAATTCACTTTCAGCCAGGTCAATCAGACCCCGGAAAGTGACTTTGGCCCACTGACTTCCTCTGTCTTTAAAGCGCTCCGTCAGTTGTTTGCTCGTCTCGTCAGAAAGGTATTTCGAGTCACGCCCGTTGAGCCGCACGGCTTCATCTGAATACTGTCTTGGCTCGGAGTTATCCTTGAACACCCGGCGCAGGTGCTGAATGCTTTTCTCCGGTTTGGGCATATTCAATGCCTCGATGGCTTTCAACACCGGGGTGGCAACGACGGGGGGCGGTGCTTCGAAGGGCGACTGCTCACGCCCTTCAAATTGTTTGTGTTGCTCCAGCGACTGCGGTTTGCCACAGGCCACTTGAACCAGCTGACGCTCATCGAGCTGCTGCGGTCGATCATTTGCCAATCCTGATGCTCGGGTGCCAAGAACACACGCCATTGAGGCGGTGTTGTCTGGGCACAAACCTGCTTCAACTGCGCACTTTGCAGGTACTGGCTCTTTTGTTCCGCAGGCAATTGCCAGGACTCCTCTGAACGCCCCCGCGGTTTAACGGCGAATAGAGACATCCCCGCTTTGCTGCTGTAAGCCATTTGCGCATGCACGATCGAGTTTGGCTCGGGTGTCTCGAACATCACACTGTTGAAAACCTCAAGGCCTGGCAGGACCTCAGGTGTTGTGATTTGAGTGGGCGGGGGATTTGTCGCTTGGCACCCGGAGAGGATCAAGGCAGCGGCGAGCAGTGAAAAAAGGCTGAATGGGTGGGACGTGGCATCCATGCGGGCGTACTTCATTGAAAGAGTGATGGCATATTAACATGAGTGCTGGCTGCCAAATAGGACGGCGCTTATAGCGACGATATTGTGTTCGTGCAGTGCCCCCGGACAGAACAAAATAAAAAAACCCGCATCACCGTGCGGGTTTTTTCGTTTGAAAATTGCGCGTTATCCCTTATGCGGCGCTCGCCAGTTTCCCCCCAGACAATCGACGTTTATAAGCACTGTCCCGACTGGCCAACCACCAGTACAACGGCGAAGTCACCAACAACCCCACCAACCACGACAAATCCGCCCCATTGATGTGCTCGGAAATCGGCCCGACATACAGCGGCGTATTCATAAACGGAATCTGCACCACAATCCCAATCGCATACGCCAACAACGCCTGCGGGTTGTACCGCCCATAAATCCCGCCATCAACCTTGAAGATTGAGCCGATGTCGTACTGACCTTTGTGAATCGCATAGAAGTCGATCAGGTTGATCGCGGTCCACGGCACCAGCACGACGAGCAGCACCAGCACCATGTCGACGAAGTGGCCGATGAAGTTGGCGGAGGCGCCGACGGCGGCGAAGCAGCAGGCGGCGAGGACGATGATGGAGAGGACGGCGCGGCTTTTTGCGGTGGGGATCCAGCGGTAGGCGAAGGTTTGGACCAGGGTGATCAGCGACAGTACGGCGCCGTAGAGGTTGAGGGCGTTGTGGCTGATGACGCTGAGCAGGAACAGCACGAGCATCAGGGGGCCGATGGAGCCGGTGGCGAGTTTGACTGCGTCCATGGTGTCCATGCCGACGGGGGTGGCGAGGACGGCGACGGCGCCGAATATGAACGAGAGGCTGGAGCCGAGCACAGTGCCCAGGTAGGTGGTCCAGAACGTTGCGGCGACGGGTACGTTGGCGGGCAGGTAGCGCGAGTAATCGGAGACGTAGGGCGCGAAGGCGATTTGCCAGAGTGCGGCGAGGGAGACGGTGGCGAGCCAGCCGGAGATGTTGAAGCTGCCGCGGGTGAGGAAGTCGGCGGTATGCACGTGGGTGAAGATGTAGCCGAAGCCCAGCACGATGCCGGCGCCGAGCACCCAGGTGCCGATGCGGTTGAGTACGTGGATGAAGCGGTAGCCGATGATGCCGATGATGCCAGAGCCGAGGGCGCCGATGACGATGCCTACCGGCACCGGCACGCTGTCGACTACGCCGTGCAGGGATTTGCCGGCGAGGACGATGTTGGAGGCGAAGAAGCCGATGTACATGATGCCGGCGATCAGCACCACCAGCAGTGCGCCGAGGGAGCCGAACTGGGCGCGGCTCTGGATCATTTGCGGAATGCCCATCTGCGGGCCTTGCGCCGAGTGCAGCGCCATCAGCACGCCGCCGACCAGGTGGCCGACGAGGATGGCGACGATGCCCCACACCAGGTTCAGGTGGAACATTTGCACGCCGAGGGCGCCGGTGACGATGGGCAGTGGGGCGATGTTGCCGCCGAACCAGAGGGTGAACAGGTCGCGGGTTTTTCCGTGGCGATCTTCGGGCGGCACGTAGCCGATGGTGTGTTTTTCGATGAGCGGGGCGGAGGTTGTTGCTGCGGTAACCATGACGGACTCCAAGGCAATTTGAGTACGTGGACGTACTTCGGTGAGCGCTGCACGGGGCGACGCTTTTCTTGTTGGAGTTGATGATGTGCGGTGGGGAGTGAGAGATAAATTAGTAAGTTTGTGGGTATAGACGCTAAAAAATGTATGTCGTGTGGTCGCCGCAAAACCCTGTGGGAGCGGGCTTGCTCGCGAAGGCGGAGTGTCAGTCGACAATGATGTTGGCTGACACTCCGCCTTCGCGAGCAAGCCCGCTCCCACAGGGGATTTTTTGGGGTTCAAAATCCTTGCTATTTGCTGATTGATTGCAGCATTCGATGGAGCATGGTGTCGCAGGCGGTGAGTTGTTCGAGGCTGACGAATTCGTCGGGTTTGTGGCCTTGGTCCATGCTGCCGGGGCCGCAGACGACGGTGGCAATGCCTGCGGCGTCGAATAGGCCGCCTTCGGTGCCGAAGGCTACGGTGCCGAACTCTCGGGAGCCGGAGAACGCAGCAATCAATTCAGCCGCTTCGCTGTGCGCATCGGTCGCCAAACCGGGATACGCCGACAACTCGCTGAAGCGAATCTCGCTCTGTTCACTCACCGCCCGCATGCGCGGCAAAACCTGTTGCTCGGCATAAGTCTTAAGCTCCTGCGCAACGTCACTCGGATCATGCGAGGGCAGGGTGCGGATTTCGAAGTCGAAGCGGCAATCGGCGGGGACGATGTTCAAGGCCTTGCCGCCAGAAATCACGCCGGTTTGCACGGTGCTGAACGGCGGATCGAAACGGGCGTCGTGATGCTCCGGCGCTTTGAGCCGGTTGCCGATCCGCCCCAGTTCACCGATCAGTTCGGCGGCGTATTCAATCGCATTGACCCCGAGCGGTGCGTACGCCGAATGGCACGCTTCACCGTGAATGTCGCAGCGCATCGCCAGTTTGCCTTTATGGCCGAGCACCGGTTTGAGCTCGGTCGGTTCACCAATGATGCAGAGCATCGGTTTGACCGGACGCTTTTCCAATTCCGACAGCAACGAACGCACACCCAGGCAGCCGACTTCCTCATCGTACGAAAGCGCGATGTGCACCGGCAGCCGCAGCGTGGCGTTCACCAGCGACGGGACCAGCGCGAGTACGCAGGCGATGTAGCCTTTCATGTCTGCGGTGCCGCGACCGTATAACTTGCCGTCGCGCTCGGTGAGTTCGAACGGCGCAACGGTCCACGGCTGGCCGTCGACGGGCACCACGTCGGTGTGCCCCGACAGCACGATGCCCGGCCGGTCCGCCGGACCAATGGTCGCGAACAGGTTGGCCTTGTTGCGCTGCTCGTTGTAGACCAGCTCGCAAGGCACGTCGAAGCGTTCAAGGTAGTCGCGGACAAACTCGATGAGGTGCAGGTTTGATTCGCGGCTGGTGGTGTCAAACGCCACCAACGTTTTCAGCAAATCGCGGCTGTTGCTCATCGGTCGTCTCCGGCAACACCGTAGCCAGGAGATTTGTCAGGGGCCAGGGCGCGGTCGATGTAGTCCTGAACCTGTGGGCGATAGGCGTCCCAGAGTTTCTCAAGCTGGCCGATTGGATCGTGATCTGCCCAATCCACCCGCAGGTTGATGATCGGCCAGGTCAATTCGCCGACCACCACCACCGCCGCCGAATGCACCGGCCCGGCTTCGCCGCCTGCCGCGATGGCCGCTTTCATGGCCGCGAGCAGGCGGTCGGTCAGTTGGCCCTCGCCATGCTCGAACGCCTCGACCATGGCTTCGATCACCGAACGGTCCGCCAGCATGTTGCCGGCAGCGACGCATTGGTCGCCGGACACGGCGTTGTGGTTGCCCAGGGTTTGTGCGCCGCTGAAGTGTGCGGTGCGGCCGAGGTGGTCAATCGCGGTGATCTGGCGATATTGGCTGAAGCCGTTGCGGGTCAGGACTTTGTCTAGTGCCTCAGCCGGTGCAAGGCCCTGTTCCATGAGGGCGAGGACTTCCGGGCCGAGAGACGGCAAGGTGATGTTTTGTGTGGAGACGGCGCCGACGCCCGGCAGCAGCCAGGGGCAGCGGGCGCCGACGGCGATGCTTGAGGAACTGATCGCAATGCCGAACTGACCGGTTTCGGGGCAACGTGCTGCGATGGAGAATGTCATGGTTTTGCTCCTGGTTTAGCCTTGGCAAAGTGGGTGTCTGGGCGGGCCCCTTCGCGAGCAAGCCCGCTCCCACATTTGATCTGCGTCGCACACACACTATGTGTTCGCTGAAGATCCCCTGTGGGAGCGGGCTTGCTCGCGAAGGCCGCGCCTCGGTCTACTTCCTTACTCAGGAATCACCGCAATCACATCAATCTCCATCAACCACTGCGGCTGCCCCAACGCGGACACCACCAACCCGGTCGAAATCGGAAACACGCCCTTAAGCCACTTGCCCACTTCCTGATACACCGGCTCGCGGTAACGCGGATCGATCAGGTAGGTGGTGGTTTTCACGATGTGGCTAAGGTCGCTACCAGCCTCTTCCAGCAATTGTTTGACGTTGCGCATGGCTTGCTCGGTTTGCGCTCGCGGGTCGCCGAGGCCCACCAGGTTGCCTTCGAAATCAGTCCCGACCTGGCCGCGAACATAAACGGTGTTGCCAGCCCGGACGGCTTGGCACAGGTCATTGTCCAGGCTCTGGTTCGGGTAGGTTTCCTTGGTGTTGAACATGCGAATACGGGTATGGGTTGGCGTGGACATTTGAAGCTCCTAAAGAAAAATGGCTCAAGCGCTGACAGTTGCTTTATGGACGGCCGGGACGGTTTCAGCCTCGCGTTGCGCGGCGTCGTGGTAGTCGAGGTAGGAACGCTGGATGGCGATGTGATCAGCCACGTACTTGGCGTCGTGCCAAACGCCCCAGATGAACGAAGATCCGCGGCGGGACTGCCACGGCAGGCCGAGGAAATACACGCCCGGCTCACTCGACACTCCGCGTTGATGCGCCGGTTTGCCGTTGTCGTCGAAGGCGTCAACCTTGAGCCAGCTGTAATCCGTGGCAAAACCGGTGGCCCAGATGATCGAGGTCACGCCGGCCTTAGCCAGATCGAGCTCAAGAATCGGGTGAGTCACGCATTCCGGATCGGAAAAGGTCATGCGCGCTTCAGGTTCTTCTGGCAGGTCCAGGCCGTTGCGCTCGATGTAGGCATCGGCGGCATTGAGCAGCGCCAGATAGTTCTCATCGCCGCGGGCCAGGTTCTCGGCAAGGTTCGGTTGAAACGTCGCTACGCCGCCGTTGAACGATTGGGTCAAACCCACCAGCGTCATGCCGCGATGGGCCAGCCCACGGAAGTCCACCGTGCGGCCGCCATGTGCGCCGCTGACCGCGATGGTCACGTGTTCCCGGCCGGGTTTCATGGCCGCCTGATCCCACTCGCCCAGCACACCCAACCACCAGCAGAAATCACGGTTGCGATAGGCGCGAGGAGGGCGGTCGTGGGCGCCGACCGAGAGGTAAACCTTCTTGCCGGCCCGCTGCAGTTCATCAGCGATTTGCACGCCCGACGACCCGGCACCGACCACCAGAACAGCGCCTTCGGGCAGTTGCGCCGGGTTGCGGTATTCGGCCGAGTGGATCTGGGTGAATGGCTGATCTTTCGGCGCGATTGGCGGGATAACCGGACGCTGGAAAGGCCCGGTGGCAGCCACCACGCGGTTGGCTTCGATCACGCCTTCAGAGGTTTCAATGGTGAAGCCTGGGCGACCGACATTGCGCTCAACTTTCAGTACGTCCACGCCGGTGCGGATCGGGGCGTTGAATTTTTTGGCGTAGGCTTCGAAATAGTCGGCGACCCGCTCTTTCGGGGCGAAGTCGTCGGGGCTGAGGTCGTCGAAATCGAGACCGGGAAAACGGTCGTGCCAGGCCGGACCATTCGCCACCAGCGAATCCCAGCGCCCGGTGCGCCAGCGTTCGGCGATACGGTTGCGCTCCAGTACCAGGTGCGGCACGCCGAGTTTGCTCAAGTGTTCACTCATGGCCACGCCAGCCTGACCGGCGCCAACAATCAGCGTATCTGTTTTTATTTTTTCAGTGGTCATCTCTATACCCTTCGAAGTTGGATTTAGGTCGGTAACGGCCTGCCATTTCTTGGGGTCAAGACTAGGGATCACCCTGGTATCGGTAAAATATTATTAAGCTGGCATTTGAGTATAAATAACTGATGCAGAGCGTTTGGTTTGGCGGCTCGCCCTTTAAACGCTAGGCGCTGGCATCGGCCTGCAGGGCGGCATTGAGTCCGGACAGGGAAGTGGCGCTCAAAGAAATCTCCTTGGAAACAAGGTTCAATCGCAAAAGTCTAGTCGTTGTCGATATGGCGCGTTGTGACAGGTCAAGTCTGAACTAAGCTGTCCGGTGTGCTGGCGGATGCAGGGCTTGGCACGGCTGAAAACCAGAACCACGCTGACACAGCCGCCGTGGCGAGGATGAGCGCATGCGAAGCACTGGAGAGCAAAAGCGGGCCCGTGTTCTTGATCCGGTCGACCGTGTCACGGAGGTCATCTTCGGCCTGCTGATGGCAATGACCTTCACTGGGACGATCAGCGTGGCCACGTCAGGCCAGGAGGCGGAGCGCACGATGATGATCGCCGCGCTGGGTTGCAACCTCGCCTGGGGACTCGCCGACGCGGTGATGTATTTGCTGCGAACCCTGATCGAGCGCACGCGCAACCGTACGCTTTGCACCAACCTGGTCGGTGCGACGGACGCCGCCGCCGGGCAAGCGCTCATTGCCGAGGCGTTACCCCCGCGTCTCGCCGCTGCTGCCGGCCCTGAAGAGCTGGAATCGTTGCGTCGCCGCCTGGTCGAATATTCATCCATGCCGGTACAGCCGCGCCTCGGTTGGGACGATTTCAGGGGCGCTTTCGGCGTATTTCTGTTGGTGGTGTTCTCGACTTTCCCGCTGGTGGTGCCGTTTCTGTTGCTCGACCAGACGGCACTCGCTGTGCGCCTGTCTAACCTGATAGGACTCGGGGTGCTGTTCATCGCCGGTTGGATGCTCTCGAAGTACGCCGGCGCAAAACCGTGGCAAGGCGGTCTTGCCACGGCCGTCATCGGCGCTGTATTGATCACCGCGATCATCGCGCTCGGCGGATGAGCAGAAAGCAACCTACGCTCAATACCTATTGGCGACTGGCATCTATGAGGTCTTGGTCATGGCAAAGGACAAGAAGAAAGCCCCTAAGCGTAATGCTGCTGAAACCCTGAAGCTGAAAAACAAGGATTACCTGGAGCAACTGCGCGACCTGCATGTCGAGTTGGTCAAGTTGCAGGAGTGGGTAAAAGCCAAAGGCATCAAGATCTGCATCGTCTTTGAAGGGCGCGATGGCGCTGGCAAGGGCGGAACGATCAAGGCGATTACCGAACGTGTCAGCCCGCGTGTCTTTCGGGTGGTGGCGCTAACGGCGCCGAGTGATCGAGAGAAAAGCCAGATGTATGTCCAGCGTTACCTGCCGCACCTGCCCGCGGCCGGCGAAGTGGTGATCTTCGATCGCAGTTGGTACAACCGGGCGGGCGTCGAGCGGGTGATGGGGTTCTGCACCAAAGAGCAGGTGGCCAATTTCCTGCGGACAACGCCTCTGGTGGAGCGGGCAATCGTCGACTCGGGCGTGATCCTGCTCAAATACTGGCTGGAAGTCAGCGAAGAGGAGCAGACCCGTCGGCTTCAGGAGCGCATCAAGGATGGGCGCAAAATCTGGAAACTGACCCCCATGGACCTCAAGTCATACAGCCGCTGGTATGACTATTCACGCGCGCGCGACGACATGTTCAAGGCAACCGACACCGATCATGCCCCATGGCTGGTGGCCAACTCGAACGACAAGCGGCGGGCGCGCCTTAACATCATCAACGATTTGCTCAGCCGGATCCCGTACAAGGAAGTCGAACGCAAGGAGGTGATATTGCCCAAACGGCAGAAGGCAGGCGGCTATCGCGACCCGGATTATCCGCACCGGCGAGTGCCCGAAAAATTCTGACGGACACGTTTAAACGAATCTGCGCTGTACACCTATAGGCCACAGCTCTATGAGCGATTCGGATTCTTCACCTCCCGTCCCGGAACCGGGCCGGATTGCACACCGCAATACCGGCGTGCAATCGGGCTGGAGCCGTTGGCTTCCCGGGCTTCGCACGCTGCGTGGGTATCAGGTTGCCTGGTTGCGTCACGACATCATGGCCGGGCTGGTGCTCACCACGATGTTGGTACCCGTCGGCATCGCCTACGCCGTGGCATCGGGCGTACCCGGCATCTATGGCCTCTACGCGACCATCGTTCCACTACTCGCTTACGCATTGTTCGGGCCTAGCCGGATTCTGGTGCTGGGCCCGGATTCCTCACTGGCCGCCGTTATCCTTGCAGTCGTGCTGCCGCTGTCGGGCGGCGACCCGCATCGCGCCGTCGCCCTGGCGGGCATGATGGCGATCGTTTCAGGGGTTGTGTGCATCCTGGCGGGCATCATGCGTTTGGGCTTCATCACGGAGTTGCTTTCCAAACCGATCCGCTACGGCTACATGAACGGCATCGCGCTGACGGTTTTGATCAGTCAATTGCCCAAGTTTTTCGGTTTTTCGATTGAGTCCGACGGCCCGCTAAGAAACATATGGGCGATCATCACCGCGGTGATGGAAGGAAAGACCAACTGGACCGCGTTCATGATTGGCGCAGCCACCTTGGTCGTGATCCTGCTGCTCAAGGGCTTCAAACGCGTGCCGGGCATCTTGATCGCTGTGGCAGGCGCGACCATTGCCGTCGGTGTGCTGGACCTTGCCGCGCGTGCGGGTGTGTCGGTCCTGGGCGCTCTGCCGCAAGGTTTACCGGCGTTCGCCATCCCCTGGATCACCCGCGCCGATATTGTCCCCGTGCTCATCGGCGGTTTCGCCGTCGCCTTGGTGTCGTTCGCCGATACCAGCGTGCTCTCGCGCGTGTATGCGGCACGGACCCATTCCTATGTCGATCCGAACCAGGAGATGGCAGGGCTCGGTTTTGCCAATCTGGCGGCGGGGTTTTTCCAGGGCTTTCCAATCAGCAGCAGTTCGTCACGCACCCCCGTGGCCGAAGCCGCAGGCGCCAAAACCCAGTTGACCGGGGTTGTCGGCGCGCTGGCCGTTGCCCTGCTGCTGATGGTGGCGCCGAACCTGTTGCAGAGTTTGCCCAGCAGCGCACTGGCAGCGGTCGTGATCGCCTCGGCCATCGGCCTGATTGAAGTCGCCGACCTGCGACGCATTTATCGTATCCAGCGCTGGGAGTTCTGGTTGTCGATCGTCTGCACCGTCGGTGTGGCCGTGTTCGGTGCGATCGAGGGCATCGGGCTGGCCATCGTGATCGCCGTCATCGAATTTCTGTGGGATGGCTGGCGGCCGTATTCCGCGGTGCTGGGGCAAGCCAAGGGGGTCAGGGGCTACCACGACATCCAGCGTTATCCCGACGCGAGCCTTATCCCCGGTATGGTGTTGTTTCGCTGGGATGCGCCGTTGTTTTTCGCCAATGCCGAACTGTTCAATAACCGAGTGCTTGCCGCCGTAGCAGCGTCGCCTACGCCCGTGCGCTGGTTGGTCGTTGCGGCAGAACCCGTCACCAGTGTGGACGTGACCTCTGCCGACATGCTGGCTGAACTGGACGACACCTTGCACGCGGCGGGTATCAAGTTGTGCGTGGCCGAGATGAAGGACCCGGTCAAGGACAAGCTGAAGCGATTCGGGCTGTTCGCGCGGCTTGGCGAAACGGCGTTCTTTCCAACCATCGACGATGCCGTCGACAGCTACCTGGTGATCCATCCGGTGGACGCGGCGCGCTGATTGGCATGGGCGTCACTCAGCGCTTGGGGTTTTCTACCTTCAAGGTGCACGAAGAGAGAACCCGTACCAGAATGCACGAACCCGTTTTGATTCTGGAGAACCAAGATGATCAGCAAAAACACGATTTGTCTGTGGTACGACGGCACCGCGCTGGACGCTGCGACGTTCTACGCCAAGACGTTTCCCGACAGCGCTGTGGGCGCAGTCCTTCGCGCGCCTGGCGACTATCCGGCAGGCAAACAGGGCGATGTCCTGACGGTCGAGTTCACGGTGATGGGCATCCCTTGTCTCGGACTGAACGGGGGCTCGGGGATCAAGCACAACCAGGCTTTTTCGTTCCAGGTGGCAACCGACGACCAAGCCGAAACGGACCGCTTGTGGAACGCGATTGTCGGAAATGGCGGTCAGGAAAATGTATGCGGCTGGTGCCAGGACAAGTGGGGATTGTCATGGCAGATCACACCCCGTGTTCTGAGCGCCGCGATAGCCAATCCTGATCAAGCAGCAGCCAAGCGCGCGTTCGACGCCATGATGGAGATGGGAAAAATCGACATCGCTGGGATTGAAGCGGCGGTTAAGGGTTAACCCACGCTGCTGGGGGTTACTGCGATTTCCAGTGACCTCCACCCGACTCGCAATCAATTTTCGCCTGACTCAAATGCTCAGCGTCGTAGTAATACGTAGTGACCTGAGCATTGTTCGGAATACTCAGTGATGTGCTGCTCTTGTCCTTGCTGGTGGAGTGAGGATTGGCCAGCGATTCTTGGGTCAACGTGGCGATGCAAGTGGCCTGAGCATGATCGGCGCACTGTTCGACTTTTTTCTTGGTGCTGATCAGCATGTCTTTGCTCTCGTTGCTGCATGACCAATCGATGGCGTTCACCGGCATGCCTTCGTACTCATAGCAGCTATGCGTTTCGACCACCGGCACGGAAGGGCTTTGAGAGCGGGTCAGCACGTCACAACCTTCAGCCATGACCAGGCTGGGACTCAGGCTGGCCAGCAAAAACAGCAGTCTACTGTTCATCGGGATTTCCTCTCCAATGGCGCCTTGCTTGATCAAAGATCAGCGCTGATAGGGTTTCGAAAACGCGATGGCGCGTGGGGTTCCATTGGTTTTTTAGATCCGCCATGGGCGAGGGCGAAAAAAGCGCAGGGCCGATGGTATGCTCGCCGCGCCACGCGCTGGCAATCCAGGGAACACTCTTTAAGGAAGGGAATGGCGGATGATCGATTTCAACAACAAAGGCTTTTTCAAACTCAAGCAAAACAACGAGTACGCAGAGCGAGTCACCGCGCTGCTACTGGACGGCGAGCAGGTCATTGATGCCTATAAATCCATGCGCGACGGCGTGGTGTTTACCAACAAACGCATCATCGCGGTGAACGTGCAAGGCATCACCGGCAGCAAAAAAGACTTCACTTCGTTGCCCTACAAAAACATCGTCGCTTACTCCGTGGAAACCTCGGGCACCTTCGACCTGGATTCTGAGCTGGAAATCTACTTCTCGGCGCTGGGCAGAGTGAAGTTTGAATTCACCGGAAGGACGTCGATGGTCGAGATTTCCAAACTTATTTCACAGCATCTGTTGGGCTGAACCCGGATTTTCGAGAACGCCATGAGCCAGACACTGGAACGCGCCATTGCCATCGCCGCCACCGCGCACGAAGGCCAAGTCGACAAGGGCGGTAGCCCTTACATCCTGCATCCGCTGAAAGTCATGTTGCGGGTCAACACGCTGGAAGAACGCATCGTCGCGGTGCTGCATGACGTGGTCGAGGACTGCGGCATCAGCCTTGATGACCTGCGCAA